>JBOGWX010000139.1:0-3099 GCA_050694055.1 Actinomycetota bacterium | reverse complement strand
CGATGTCGAGCGCTACCTGTCTGAGAGGGCCGTCCTCACAGAGGAGTAGAGCCTTGGCCATCGCGGGCGGGGCCCAGGTCGTAGGCCTGGACATCGGCACCAGCGCAGTGCGCGCAGCAGAGGTTTCGAGTGGGAAGCACGGGCTCACCCTGAGCAAGTTCGGGCAGGTTGCGCTGCCTCCCGGCTCGGTCGTGGACGGCGAGATCCGTGACGCCGGCTCCGTCTCCCACGCGATCTCCACGCTGTTCAAGCGCAACAAGATCTCGAACAAGAAGGTCGTGGTCGGCGTCGCCAACCAGCGCGTGGTCGTGCGCCAGGTGGACCTTCCCTACCTCGAGGAAAAAGACTTCCGCTCCTCCCTCAAGTTTCAGGTCGCCGACCACATCCCGATGCCGATAGACGATGCGGAGATCGACTACCAGATCCTGGCCGACTACGAGTCGGCCGAGTCGGGCCGCATGATGCGGGTCCTCCTCGTGGCCGCCGCCACCGACATGGTGGAACAGTTCGTGGACACCGTTTCGGCCGCGGGACTGCGCCCCGAGGGTGTAGACCTGACCCCGTTCGCGGTGGCCCGCGCGGTGAGCGACGTAGCTCGAGGAGAGGTCGGACTCGACGGCGCCGAGGCGATCGTAGACGTCGGTGCGGGGGTCACGAACGTACTCGTGCATCAGAGCGGCGAGGCCCAGTTCGTGCGGATTCTGCTCATCGGTGGCGACGATTCAACCCAGGCTATAGCCGAGGAGATGGAAGTCTCGGCCGAGGAGGCCGAGGCGCTCAAACTCGACCTGCACACCGACATGGGCGACAAGCAGGCCGCCGAGATCGTGGCCCGCTCGGTCGGAATCCTCGTTCAAGAGATCCAGGGCTCACTCGACTATTACCTCGGACTCGATGAGGCGCAACCGATTCGCTCCGTGCTGCTGACCGGCGGCGGATCGCTGACGCCGGGTCTCGGGCGGGCGCTCGAAGCTTCCCTCGACATGGACGTGTTCGGTGCCATGCCGCTGCAGCAAGTCGACGCCAAGAAGACGGGGCTCAACGAGAGCCAGATCAGTCAGGTTGAACCGGTGGCCGCAGCTGCCCTCGGTCTAGCAATGGGGAGGGCCGGCCGATGATGCACCGCTTTGACCTGCTGCCCGCAAGCTATGCACACAAGGCAGCGCAGCGCCGGAACCTCGGCATCGTGGCCATCGTCGGCCTCGGCCTGGCGCTGGTGATGCTGACCTGGTGGTTCATGCTCGGCAGCCAGATCAACGACGCAGAGCAGGAGCTGCAGGTTGCGCAGACTCGCAATGCGCAGCTTCAGCGGGAGATCGCCGAACTGCGAAAGTTCGACGAACTCGCCCTCGAGGTTCAGGACAAGGCGGGCAACCTGTTGCTGGTGTTCCAGGGTGACGTCGCCTGGCCCTCGATGCTGAACGAGGTTGCCATGGTGACTCCGGGCGAGGTGTGGCTCGAGAACCTGACCACCTCGGCGGGGGCCACCGAGGGTGCCGCTCCGGTGGGCACCGAGACCGCGCAGATTCGCGTGGGCAAGGACGCACCCTTCGGCCGGATCCAGTTCACCGGCAAGTCGACCACCATGACGGGCGTAGGCAAATGGATGATGCGTCTCGCCAGCGTCAAGGAGTTCCAGGCCGTCTGGCTGAACAACGCGGCCAAGGCAGACGCCGAGTCGGACGTCGAGGTCGTCGACTTCGACTCCACCATCGAACTCAACGCAAAGTCTTCTGCGCTCCTGCGCTCGCTGGAGGAGCTCGCCGGAGGCAACGTCCTGGCAGGAGGTACAGAATGAAAGAGCACAAGCAGATCATCCTGTCGAGCGTCGGCGTTGTGCTCGTGATGACGTTGATGTTCTTCTTCCTCATCAACCCTCGCAAAGGCGACCTTGCGGAAGCGCGCGAGAACGTGGATGCCGCGCAGGCGGAAACCGTCGTGCTCGAAGGCGAGCTGTCCCGGCTCGAGGGGCTGCAGGCTCGGGCGCCTCAGCTTCAGGCTGCGCTCGACGAGATTCGTGACCTGGTCCCGGATGAGAATCGGGTCTCGAGCTTCGTCTTCCAACTGCAGCAGGAGGCCAACAGGGCCGGACTCGAGTTCGTCTCGATCACCCCGACGCTGCCGAAGTCACCTCCCGAGGGAGCTCCTCTGGGAGAGGTAAAGATCGATATCGGCGCCCAGGGCACCTACTTCACGATCCAGGACTTCATTCGAAGGGTGACCGAGCTCGACCGTGCCGTGCGACTCGACGGATTCTCGATGTCCGCGGTCCAGGAGGAAGACTCCGAGGAAGCGTTGATCGACCTGCTGGCGTCGGCTCGCATCTTCTTCGAGCAGCCGGCGGGGGGCGCGGGAGCTGCGACCTCTTCCGACACCACCGCGACCACAGCACCGGCGCCGGCCGCAGGCGGCGAGACCGCGCCTGCGCCGAGCGAGTCCCCGACCACTACACCGGCACCGTAGGAGATAGAGCGATGGCAAAGGAATCTTCGGGACAGGCGGTTTCACGTAACCAGTTGATCCTCATCGGTGTGCTGTTCGCCGTGCTCTTGGGAGCGGTGTACTTCCTCTTCTTGAAGGGCGACGGCAGCGAACCGACGAGTGCGGCCGCCCCCGACCGCGCGCCGGCGGAGGAGACGAACCCGGCCGAGGAAGAGGACGAGAAGCAAGCACCGGCACCCAAGAAGAAGAGCAAAGGCCCGGTCGAGACCTCCGAGGTCTTCGGCGGAAAGGACCCGTTCGAGCCGGTGGTCGACCTGACGGCGAGTGACGCCGGGAGCGAATCCACTGCGGCGTCCGAGACGGACACCTCTACGACCGACACCGGAACGACGACCACGGATACGGGTGACACGACCACGCCCACCGCGCCGGCGCCGCCGATTGCACCGACCCCGCCGGACGACGGTGACGATGACCCGAGCGACGTGCAGAAGACGGGTTACGTCGTCAGGTTGCTCAAGATCTTCACAGAGGACGGCGAGAGGACCGCGCTGGTCGAGACCACGAAGCGCGAGACCGGCAAGCGAAAGCTGCACGAGCTCGTTGCCGGCGATCGCTTCCGGGTGGTCTTCAAGCTGACGTCGATGGACAAGCGTT
>JBOGWX010000138.1:0-5379 GCA_050694055.1 Actinomycetota bacterium | reverse complement strand
GAAGCAGAAGAAGCCTCCGCCCCTGTTACCGCCGGAGACCAGCAGGTACCCGCGCCGGAAGTCACGAGGCATCTTCATCTTCATGTCGACGCTCAGGTCATCGTCGCCTTCGATGTCCTTCAGGGCTATCCGCAGGAACAGGGTCGAGCCGCGCCGCACCTTGACGTGGCGTCCGCCCTTGAAGTTGCGGTTGTTGTTCGAGTGCCGCACCTTTCCTATGCGGTAGCCGCTGCGCTCTTCCTCGACCGTGGCATCGAGGTCGACCCCGGTGAAGTCGATCTCGGTGAACTTGTTGTCGACCAGCGTCCCGAGCTGGTTCAGCACCTCGATTGACGACTCGATCGAGATGTCCCAGCGGCTCGAGTAGAGGTTCGAACGGCTCAACGACCAGGGCTCGCCCTCCTCGGTCGTTCCGGTCACCGTCCACGCGACCCGGGAGTTCCCCTCGCCGATCGTGTCGAAGGTCGAATCGATGTTGCCGAAGAGGTGATAGAAGCCGAGGATCGGAACGATGTCGTCGGTGACGGCCTGACTGGCTCCGTCCTGCGTCCGGCCGATGTCCGTGGCGGTCACCGTGCTGGTGACCGGCCGCAGCTCGGGAGCGGTCCCCAGAAGGGCCCGGATGCCCGCCAGCCGGTCCTGGTCTACGATCCCGACGGGCTCGGTGATGCTGGCGAGCTTGTAGGGCCCGAACAGGGGATCGTCCACAATCGTGTGCGTATCCCCCGCGTTGGCGCCGAGCTCGGTCTTGCCCTCCCAGCCGAAGGGGTGGCCGAAGGCGACCGACTGCCCGTCGCACACGAGCGACGTGGTTCCTATGCCACCGATCGTGATGTCACCGTAGGAGAGCGCCGCGGCGAAAGTATCGCCCGCACCGACGGTGCCCAGCTCCGCACCGGGCTCGGCGGCCGTGGCCGACGACCCCTGAGTCACGAGGTAGTTGTTGCCCTCCTTGCGGATGGCCTTCGCCAGCGTCTCTCTGCCGCGCTCGGTCAGACCCGAAACGCTCAAGGGCGCACGCAGCCGCCGGAGCGAAACATCGTCGCTGCCGCCGCCCTCCCGAGCGTTGACCCTGCGCTCCAGTCCGCCCGACAGCGCCACCGAGGTGGCCGCGACGGGGGCCTGGCCCAAGGGGTAGTCCAAGAGCTCGACCAGGTCGGCGGCCGGAGTGAGGCCCCCGATGCTGGAGGGTCCCCAGGTGAGCCCGAACGCGACCGCCCCCAGCAGAGCGCCGTCGTCGTCGTAGACGGGTGACCCCGACATGCCGAACCAGATGCCGCCGGCGGCGTCGATGGCGGGACCCGAGGTATCGACCACGATCATGTCTCGTCCCGGCGCCACCCCGTTCTCGAGCACACCGAGCACCTCGACGTCGAAGGGCTCTGGCTCGGTCCCCTGGCTCACCGTGTAGCCGGTCCCGGTAAGGCCGCGCTCGATCTCGGCGATTGGTCTGACCTCGGGGCAATCCTCGGGGCCCCCGACCTGAGCGGCCACGGGCCGGGATACGAGCCCCGTCATGGCCAGCACCACGGCTGCCAGCGCGGCGCACATTCTTAGCGCCCCCACACGACCCACCACTTTCATTCGTCGTTCCCCTCTGCTAGTGGGCGGGCGGTACCCGCCGACACCTATGTATGTCGCATTCAATACCTGCACAGCCCTTGACGTCCCGCGATTGCAAAAAGTTGCACGGTTTGCCTAGCCGGAGCGAGTTGCGAGACCGGCGGGCGAACGAGGGAGCCATAGACTCAAAGCCCATGACAACGGTCACCCTGATCAACGGCGATGGAATCGGTCCCGAGGTGTCCGGGGCCACCCGCCGCGTCATCGACACCCTCGGCACCGGCATCACCTGGGACGTCCACGATGCGGGCGTTCCGGCGATCGAGACGCACGGCACTCCGCTGCCTCAGCACGTGCTGGACTCGATCAAGACCCACAAGGTCGCGCTCAAGGGGCCCGTCACCACCCCCGTCGGAACCGGCTTCCGGTCGATCAACGTCGCCCTTCGCCAAGAGCTGGACCTCTTTGCGAGCGTGCGTCCCTGCAGGCTCTACGAGGGCGTGCCCTCGGTTCACGACGAGGTCGACATCATCGTCGTGCGCGAGAACACCGAGGACCTGTACGAGGGAATCGAGTTCGAGATGGGCTCCTCCGAGCTCGACAAGCTCCGTGGCTATCTCGAGTACATGCACAACTTTCCCGTCGCCAAGGACGCGGGGGTGTCGGTCAAGCCGATCTCGGTCACGGCCACCCGCGACATCGTCGGCTTCAGCTTCGAGCTGGCGCGCAAGCACGGGCGCAGCAAGGTCACGCTCGGCCACAAGGCCAACATCATGAAGTTCTCCGACGGCGTCTGGCTGGAGACCGGGCAGAAGATCTCGACCGACCACCCGGACGTGACCTTCGACGAGATGCAGGTCGACGAGATGGCGATGTACCTGGCGTGGATCCCGCACGATCTCGACGTGATCGTGCTGCCCAATCTCTACGGCGACATCATCTCCGACCTCTGCGCCGGCCTCGTGGGGGGCCTGGGCGTGGCCCCGGGAATGAATCTCGGAAAGGACTACGCCGTGTTCGAGCCGACCCACGGTTCGGCCCCCGACATCGCGGGTCGCGGTATCGCCAACCCGCTGGCCATGATGCTGTCCGCGGCCCTCATGCTGCGGCACCTCGACTTCTCCTCCGAGGCGGACAGCCTCGAGGGCGCGATCGCCCGCGTGCTCAGGGAGCGCCGGGTGGTCCCGGCGGACCTGCGTCCCGAAAGGGAACCGTCGACGACGGTTGCGATCACCGACGCGGTGATCGAGGCAATCGACGCGCGCTCTTGAGTGGAGGATCTTCGCCGCGCGCTCGACTTCATGTCCCGGGTCGAGAACTCGTGCGCCGAGCGGATCGAGCCTGTTCGTTGGGGGGTGATGCTCTTCAACGACACCTTCCCCAAGGTCTACGGCTTCAACTTCCTCCGCCTCGAGGGGGCGCCACTCGAGCTCGACCTCGACGAGTTGCTGGATGAGCTCGATGAGCTGCAGGGGCGCGCGGGCCACGAGCACCGGCACGTCGTGGTCGAAGACGAAGCACTCGGCGCTGCGCTGGCTCCGCGGTTTAGGACGCTGGGATGGGACGTCGCGACGCTACTCGTCATGGGCTACCGGGGTGAGCTGGATCTGCCCGAGACCGGCGCCGGCGTGGGGGAGCTCACCGCCTCCGAGCTGAGGGACTTCCGCGCCCGTTCGCTGGCCGCCGGGCCGGCCGCCAAGGATCCCGTGGCGACGGCTCAGCTCATCGACAAGGACGCGGTGCTCGCCGCTTCGGCCGGGGCTCGTTTCTTCGGCGCGTTGCTCGAGGGACGAGCGGTGTGCTGCACGGACCTTTACTCGGACGGCGTCACGGCGCAGATCGAGGCGGTGTTGACCCTGGAGCCCTACCGAAAGCGCGGCTTCGGCCGGGTCGTCGTGGCCGAGGCGCTCGGCACCGCCCTCGCCGAGGGCCACGATCTCGTGTTTCTGGTGGCGGACGACGAGGACTGGCCGAAGGAGCTCTACGCCCGCATGGGTTTCGAGCCGCTCGGGCGCTGCTACGACTTCCTGAAGAGCCCGCCCTAGGGTCCGCACCAGATCAGACGGTGGGATGATGGGCACCATGGCCTCGGGGAACTCGATCTGATCGGTGGCTGACGACCGCGCGCCCGTCATCGAGGTCGCGGTGAGCGACGCCCCTTTGGAGCTCGCGCAAGCGATCGCGACGGTATCTGACGCCGAGATCGGCGGGATCGGTGTATTCGTCGGCACCGTGCGCGACCGCGCCTCGGTGGAGGCCAACGCGGACAAACCCGTGGTCGCCCTCGACTACGACAGTCACCCCGAGTTGGCCGAGCGGCGCCTGCACGAGATAGCGCGTGAGGCGGCCACGAAGTGGGACGTCCGGCGAGTCGTAGCGATCCACCGGACGGGCAGGTGCGAGCTCGGCGAACCCACGGTGGTCGTGGCCTGCGGCGCTCCCCACCGCGGCGACGCCCTCGAGGCGTGCCGCTGGATCATCGACACCATCAAGTCGACCGTGCCGATCTGGAAGCGAGAGGACTACGCGGACGGCTCCTCGTGGGTCGGAGAAAACGCGTGAAGGCGCTCGTCATCGACGACGGAGGGCTGAGCCTCGAGGAGCGTCCGACCCCCGCTCCGGAGGCCGACCAGATCCTCGTCGAGGTGGTCTCGGCCGGGCTTAATCGTGCCGACGTCCTCCAGGCGCGTGGCGTGTACCCCGCACCGCCGGGGTGGCCGGCCGACGTCCCCGGCCTCGAGTTCGCAGGGACCGTCGCCGCCACCGGCGGCGGCGTGCGAGCGTGCGAGCGAGGCGATCGAGTGTTCGGCATCGTCGGCGGTGGTGCGCACGCAACCCACCTGATCACCACCGAGGACCTCTGCGCGCGGATCCCGGACGAGCTCGACACCCTGGTCGCCGGCGGTGCACCCGAGGCCTTCATCACGGCACACGACGCGCTCGTCACGCAGGCGGCGTTGCGACCCGGGGAACGGGTGCTCATCCACGGGGTGGGCAGCGGGGTGGGGACGGCCGCCGTGCAGGTCGCCCACGCGCTCGGCGCCACCACGGTGGGGACCTCGCGCACCTTCGACAAGCTGATCCGGGCAAAAGAGCTCGGGCTCGAGCGGGGCGTGCTTGCGAGCGACGCGATGGCCGAAGAGATAGGTGACGTGGACGTCGTGATCGATCTCATAGGCGGCGCCTACCTCGCCACCGATGTGACCGTGTGCCGTGCGCGCGGTCGTATCGTGGTCGTGGGGCTGCTGGCGGGTGCCAAGGCGAACTTGGATCTCGGCGCTTTGCTGTCCAAGCGGCTGACGATTCGCGGGACGGTGTTGCGCAGCCGACCGGAGTACGAAAAGGCTCTCGCGACGCGGGCGTTCGAGCGAGAGATCGTGCCGCTGCTCGGCCGTCGCGAGCTTCAAGTCGTGGTCGACGAGGTTTTTCCGCTGGAGGACGCGAAGGGGGCGTACGAACACATGATCTCGAACGAGGGTTACGGCAAGACCATCATCAGGTGCTCGGAGTGAATCTCGACCTTCAGGACAAGGTGGCCTGGGTCATCGGAGGCTCCTCAGGGCTCGGCCGCGCCTCGGCGACCTCGCTGGCGCGCGAAGGGGCGCTCGTGGCGGTCTCGTCCCGCAACGCAGACGAGCTGGCCAAGACCGCCTCCGAGATCGCGTCCGCCACCGAACGTCGGTGCCTCGCGGTGCCGCTCGACGTCACCGACGCTCATGCGATCGAAAGCGCGCACGACGAGGTCGCCGCCGAACTCGGGCAGGTCGACGTGCTGGTGGCCAACGCAGGCGGCCCTCCGCCCGGAAGCTTCGAGGA
>JBOGWX010000137.1:0-42499 GCA_050694055.1 Actinomycetota bacterium | reverse complement strand
CGTTCCCGTTGAAGTTCTGATCTTCTGGAACGATGTGATGCTGGAAATCGCGCCCAAGACCGGAACGATGTGATGCTGAGAGCTCCGGCTCTAAAACCGGAACGATGTGATGCAGGCCGTGACCTAGCCTCGCTCGTCTTGTTCCGGATGGTGAGACAAAACGAGCGCACCTTGCGCCGGGCAACCGGCTCGATGAGCCGGTCGTCCAGTGGACATGGAGAGGACCATTGCCCTCGTCCCGGCTTGGAACGAGGGTGGCCGGATCGAACTCACGGTGAGTGGCCTGCTGGCCATCCCATCCGTGACCGGCGTAGTGGTGGTCGACGACGGCTCAGGGGACCAGACCGCCGCCGAGGCGCTCGCTTCGGGAGCTTGCTGCCTCTCGCTTCCCCGCCGCGTCGGCAAAGGAGACGCCTTGAACGCCGGCGTCGCGCTCATCCGTCAGCACATCACCGACGGACTCGTAGGCGTTCCCGATGTTCTCCTGCTGGCCGACGGCGATCTCGAGGGCAGCGCCTGCGAACTGCAGCTCCTGATCGACGCCCTGGGAGACCACACGGCCGACCTGACGATCGCCGACCTGCCGCCTCAGAGTGGTGCCTTTGGATTCGGCCTTGCCAAAGGACTGGCCGCGGCCGGTTTACGGCATCTGACCGGGCGAGCCATGAAGGAGCCGTTGTCCGGTCAGCGCGCCCTGCGATGGCTCGCGCTGCCGGCTCTGGTCCCTTTCGCTCCGGGTTTCGGCGTCGAGGTCGCCATGACGCTGGCCGCGATCGGCGCCGGGCTCACGGTCCACGAAGTCGAAGTTCCGCTGACTCATGTCGCCACCGGGCGCGACCGGGCGGGGATTTTTCACCGAGCGAACCAGACCCGTAGCATCGCGACGGAGCTCATCAAGCACGCAGGGAGCAACGCGAGGTTGCGGAGGGCCCGATCCCAAGCCATGTAATGTCACCGCCATGACTGATCGCACAGAGTTGGAACGACTGTCCACGAAGGAACTCCACGACCGCGCCATGTCGCACGCACGCCGGCATCTCGACGTCGGATTCCTGTGGCATCTCGTCAAGGCCGTACCGGTCGCCGAGGCCGCCGCGGGACATCAACGCGAAGCAGACGCCGACGTCGTGAGCCTCTCATCACTCATCACCGACGTCTTGCACTCGGACGAGCCCGAGGTGGCGGAGCAACTGCGTCCCCTCTACCTCGACTACCTCACCGAGCACGCCTAGAACCGTCGCGTAGTCTGCCGCGATGGATCGGGACGTCAGGCGCGCGCTCGTCGCCACCTTCATCGCGCGCAGTGCAGCCAACGGGGCTGTTCGAGTCGTGTACCCCTTCCTTCCGGCGATCGCCCGAGGGCTTGGGGTAAGTCCGGCCGCCCTGGCATCGCTGATTGCGCTCAGAAACCTCGGCGGGCTCGCCACACCGGCGGTCGCCCGCCTCTCCGAGAGGCGCGGGCGCAGGTGGATGATGCTCGTCGCAATGGTCGCGGTGACGCTCGGGTGCATCCTGACGTCGACGGCCGGCACGCTGCTCGTCGCCGGGGCGGGAATCATCCTCGTCGGCTTCGCCAATCCCGCGTTCGCCATCCCCATGCAGGCCTGGTTCGGCGACCGAGTGCCTTACTCGGAACGAGGTCGCATCTTCGGAATCACCGAGCTCACCTGGTCGGTGGGATTGCTGGCGGCGGTTCCCCTCTCCGGCGTTCTCATCGAGCTCACGAGCTGGAGGGCCCCCTTCATCATCGTCGGCATCGCCTCGGCGCTGGGAGCCGTCGCCATCGCCCGGGGCATCGATTCCGATCGTCCGCACGAGCACGTCCGGCGCAAGCTCGAGCTGACCGCTCCGAGGGTACGCATGCTGATGGCGGTGCTGCTGTTCATCGCCGCGGCGGAGATTCCCTTCGTCGTGTACGGACAGTGGCTCGAGGACTCCTTCGGCCTCTCGGTCGCCGGCATCGGGGCCTTTACCGTCGTCGTGGTGGTGGCCGAGCTCCTGGGTGAGGGGCTCGTGACCGTCTACGCCGACCGGTGGGGGTTACGTCGCATGTTCTTCGGGGGCCTGATGCTCTCCGGGGTCGCCTACCTCGGGTTCTCGGTGACCGGCTCGACGTTGATCATCGGCGCGCTCGTCGTCATCGTCTGGATCGCGTCCTTTGAAGTGACCATCGTGGCGGCCATCCCTTTTGCGAGCGAGATGGCCGCAGACGCGCGCGAGCGTCTGCTTTCTCTGTTCGCGGTGATGGTGGCCGGGGGCCGAGCGGCCGGCGCTCTGGCCGCACAACCCCTGTTCGCGGCAGGAGGGATCACCCTGGCCGGTTTCGTATCGGCCGCCTGCGTGGGTGCGGCGGCGCTCCTACTGTGGGGCGTGAAGGAACACGCGGCGGGCGTTGTGGATCCCGGCCTCCATCCCTGAGCCCCCCGGCCTTAGTGGCCCGCCCCACAAATACACATGCGTTTTGGCGGCGAGAAAGCTGCGCCTGGCTACGTTCTCGCTCCGTCACGTACCTTACCGGTACGCTCCTCCGCTGCGGCCTTATGGGGCGGACCAGTTAGTCGTCGTCCTCGCCGAACCGGTCGTCGGTGGGATTCATGATGGGCTGGGTCGGCTCGTCCACGCTGACGTTGCCGGGCCCCTGTGTCGAGTCCGAGCTCTCGGGGTCATCGGGCTCCTCGGTGCCGGGCTGTGGCAGCGAGGAATCCTCGTTCAGATCGTCGGCGCGCTTGTCGTCCATTGCCACTCCTCGCTTATGCATCGCATCGCTAGGGTTTAACCGGCTTGCACTTCCGGAAGTTGTAGGGATTCTTCTTGCACGCCCGGGTCGGCTTGATCACCTCGAACACGTTTGCGTTCTTGCCCTTGCGGAACTCGGATGCGTGTTCACGATTGTCGTACCATCGAGCCCAGATCTTGTAGTTCTTGACGTGCGTCTTCTTCCCGGTGCTGCGCGGCAGAGTCTTTTTGATCTTGTACTTGAAGTAGTCCACGGACGGATTCTTGATGCGCTTGCTGAACCAGCGCTTGTCGTTGCACCCCTGTTTCACGAAGCCGCTCCCGTCCCACCAGCGACACCCTCCACCCTTCATCTTCTTGAGGAGGGACATCCTCGCCCGATCGACGACCAGCTCATCGGGGTCCGCCGACTTGGTGAAGATGTGGATCTCGTGTAGCCACGGATAGTTCTGGGGGTACTTGTAGTTGTGCTTGGGGTGGTGGAGACGGCCGGTGGGCTTCAACTCTCCCCCGCCGACGCTCAGGTTCTCGATGGTCACGATGGACTGGCCGACGGTGCCGTCCTGATCCTCTAGCGAGATGGTGAGCTCTTCGTCGGGCTCGTTCTCCGTGTCCTCGAGCATCTCGATCTCGATGACCTGGACGCGCTCTCCTTCCTGATAGACGAGCGGACCCTGCGTGAGGACCTCGAAGTCATCCGCGGCGGCCGGCGCGGCGCCGCTGCCCGAGACACCGAAGTCGATCGACTCGGTCCCGGTTGCAGGACCGGACCGGAACACGGGCACGCCGAGGGTGAAGCTTTCCTGTCTGGCGTAGGAGCTCATGCCGAAGCTAAAAGGCACGTCGGTGGCGTCGTCGTCCACCACGAATACCGGCGCCTGGCGCGGGAACCCGAGCCCCACCTGGTCCAGCCCGGCTTTCCCCACCTCACCAAGCCGGATGGTCGCGTGCTCCACGTCGGTGGCGCCGGCGTTCGACTGGACGCTGAAAGTGCGCGTCTCCTTGTTCCCCGACCCTCCTCCGGATCGGGGAGGAGCCTCCAGCGTCAGGGTTCCCGAGTTCCCGCCGTCAACGCTCACCCGGGGGGGGCCGGTCGAGCCCGAGACCAGCTCGTAGTCCACCTGAACGTCGAGCTCGTCTTGGCAGGACAGACCCAAGCGCTGGACGGTGAAGGACTCCTTCGGGTCGTCGCCCTCGACCGCCACGTAGATTTGCTCTCCCGCGACGTCCGCGTCGAAGCCGGAGAGCGTGATCTGGGTATCGGCGCGCGCACAGGAGGCGAAGGCCACCACGGGCACCAGTGCGCCGATCAACGTGAGCGCTGCGAATGTGGCCAGTGAACGTTTCATCTATCCCCCATGGCGGTAGCGCGGGTCTCGGCGCCGGCCTCTCCGTCCAACCAGCTTCCCCTTTCGAGCGAGTTAGTTTATCCGGACGAATCGGGCCCCACGCGCCGGGCGGGGAGATCAGGCTAGAGCTTGAACAGCTTGGCCGCCTTGGTCTTGGCGGACCACGACCCTCGGAGCTTGAGCCTGCGGTGCGCCAGCGCATGCACCGGGCTCGTGCGCTGGACCGCGATCTTGGCCCACTCCGACGCGCTCGTCTCGAAGGTCAGGGCGGCGACGCCCGCGCGACCGGGCTTGGCCTCGGCGTGACCGTTCGTGACGACGATGTGCCACGGCCCCGCGTCGGAGAACCTCCACTCGATAGGTCCGGCCAGTGAGCGCGCCACCTGCAGATCCATCGAGTTCGTCATGCTCTCGAACAGGATCTCGAGCGCCTCGGGGGTGGGCCGCGGCTCTTGCCGGTCATCGCCCAGGATGCGGGACTCTATGAGCACCCACAGCCGGCGAGCGCGCTCCTCGTAGGGCAGCGACCGGTCCTCACGCGCGAGCAACGAGATCTCCTCGGGGTTGATCCCGATCCGAGCAAGCTTCGTTTCGAAGCTGCGAAGTCCAAAGGCATAAATCTCCTCGAGCATGAAGCCGAACGCCTCCGTGTAACTGCGATCGAAGCCGGGCGGGATGAACACGCCCACCGCCCACGGAAGCACCCGGTCCCACAACTCGATGGCCGCGCTGCGACATTCGTCGGAGCTTCCAACCAGCTCGCCCAAGAACGCAATCCCGAAGGCAACGTGACGGGATTCATCGCGCGAGACGTTGTTCATGCCCTCGAAGAAGCCGGGCAGTATCTTCCGCTCGCCCAGATAGCGCTGGATGAAGTGTTGGCCCGCAATCGCAAGCATTCCCTCGACGACGACGTGATAGAGAGCCAGGCTCTGAGCGAGCAACGCCTTGTCCTTCGGCTTGCGACGCAGGGCCGCGGTGACGCGGTCCAGTTCATCGAACACCTGCCTGAAGCCCCAGGTCAGATAGGAGTCGACCGCCTGGAGCGTGGTCGCCGTGTCCGTCCCGAGGCCCGCTACCTCTCGGATGAAGCGATCGAAGAACACATGGTGACGAGCCTCGTCGACCATCTGCGTGGTGAGAAAGATGCTCTCGGAAAAGCCCTGGGCCGCGTCGAGTACTGGAGTCAGATCGCGTGCGACGGCCTCTTCGCCAACGAGGAACAACGAGTAGTTCCACAACAGCGCCTCACGTTGGTTGTCATCGAGCTGTTCCTGCCAATCCCGGCGATCCCGTGTGAAGTCGATGGCGGTTGCGCTCCAGTTCGTGCGCTCCCACTGGCGGTAGAGCTTGGCGTAGGAGATGGACTCTTGCTTGTCGATCAGGTCGCTCACCCCGCTACTCCCTCCGTGGCATACCGTTCGAATCCGTCCCAGACCAAAGTCACCAGTTCCTCTACGAGGCGCGCGCGCGACACCTCGCGATGCTCGAGCCACCAGTCGCCGGCCATCTGCACGGCCCCCACGACGGCGAACGCCAACGGTTCCGCGAACGCAGCACCCTTGTTGTCGGCGAGGAGGTTCCTGCGCGCCACGGCGGCGACTTCCAATGCGACGTCGCGCACGAAGGCACCGATCGCGTCGTGCACCTCGCGTCGTTCCGCTTGAGCCCGGTGCACCAGAAAGCGATAGACCTGCGGTTCACTCTCGAGAAAGGCGAAGTAAGTGTCGATGGTGAGCGCCAGACGCTTCTTGGCCTCGGTCGCGCGCTCGAGAGAGTCCTTGATCTCGCTCATCAGGGCATTGGCGTAGCGGTGGGCGAGCGCCGTGTAGAGACCGCCCTTGTCCCCGAAATGCCGGTAGAGGATCGGCTTGGTGATGCCGGCCTCGGCGGCAATGACGTCCATCGACGCAGCCGGCCCGTCGCGCCGGATCACGCTGTCGGCGGCGTCCAGAAGCTCCATGCGGCGAGCCGCGCGGCGCGCGCCGGCGTCGCTCCTCATCCGTCGCCGCGCACCGTCGCGTGCCTCTTCGGGAGCTCGCCGCTCGAGTGACATGTTACTCAGCGTAACTATTACTCTGGGTAACTGTCAATATCATCCTCCAGCACTACGGGCCAATCATCGGGCGGCACGATGCCGGAGGGTCTCGTCGGTCGCTATGTTTGGTCCATGAGGCAACTACTCGGGGTCCAGGCCCGCCTCCGGCGGCTCGATCCACGCATCGTGGACGGACTGCTCGGCGTGGTGATCGCCCTCCTCGCCCTGCCGGGGCTGATGCCGGCGCTGGACGAGAGCCGGCGCGACCCCGACGGCTGGTCGCTGATCTTGATCCTGCTGATGAGCATGCCCATCGCCTTCCGCCGCGTCGCGCCGGACGTGGTCATGGCGACGACGGGTATCGCCACCGTGCTCTACTACGGGCTCGGTTACCCCGATACCCCCGCCGCTCTCGGCACCCTGGTCGCGCTCTACTCGGTCGCGGCCCACGGCAACCGCAAGATCGCGATCCAGGCTCTGATCGGGACCGCGATCGGAATGTCGTTCAGCATCCTCGTGTCCGATCCCGGGGATCTCACGCTGCAGATTCTCATCTCGAACTACATCATCTACGGCACCGCTTGGGTCATCGGCGACAACGTGCGCACGAGGCGCGCCTATACGCACGAGCTCGAAGAGCGCGCCGCGCGCCTGGAGAGCGAGCGCGAAACCCGGTCACAAGAGGCCGTGATCGAGGAACGCCGCCGAATCGCCAGGGAGATGCACGATGTCGTCGCTCACAACGTCAGTGTCATGGTCGTGCAGGCGGGTGCGGCCCGCCGGGTGATGGATGCACGTCCCGAGCAGGCGCGCGATGCCCTGTCGTCGATCGAGACGACGGGCCGGCAGGCGCTGACCGAGATGCGGCGACTCACCGGAGTCCTTCGACGCGACGACGAAACCGACCCGACCCCGCAGCCGGGGCTTGGCTACCTCGAGAAACTGGTCGAGCAGACTCGCGAGGCGGGGTTGCCGGTCGAGCTAACGGTTGAGGGCCGGCCTTACGAGCTTCCGCAGGGCGCGGATCTATCGGCCTTTCGGATCCTGCAGGAGGCGTTGACCAACTCGCTCAAGCACGCCGGTCCGTCGAGCGCGGCCGTCTGCATCAGATACTGCCCCGGAAGGCTCGAACTGAGAGTGACGGATGACGGCCGAGGTGCCGCCGGGCGGCTATCGAACGGCCACGTGGGGGGTCATGGTCTGGTCGGCATGCGCGAGCGCGTCGCCATGTTCGGGGGCGAGCTGAAGACGGGGCCGCGATCGGGCGGAGGCTACGAGGTCACGGCCACACTCCCCTTGGACACCATAGGCCAATGGTCTCAGTCCTGATCGCCGACGACCAGGCTCTGGTGCGCACCGGTTTTCGCATGATCCTCGATGCAGAGGAGGGGCTCGAGGTCACGGGCGAGGCATCGGATGGAGTCGAGGCCGTGGCTCGAGCCAAGTCCGAGCGGCCCGACGTCATCCTGATGGACGTGCGCATGCCCAACATGAACGGCATCGAGGCCACCCGTCAGATCGTCGACAAGGACGACGTCGATCCGATCCGCGTCCTCATTTTGACGACCTTCGATCTCGACGAATACGTCTACGACGCGCTGCGCGCCGGGGCCAGCGGCTTCCTGCTCAAGGACGCCCCGCCCGAGGAGCTGGTTCACGCCGTGCGGGTCGTGGCGCGCGGCGATGCGTTGATAGCGCCCTCGATCACCAAGCGCCTCATCGAGGAGATCTCGCAGCGCCCGGCTCAGCAAGGTGCTTCTCCGGAGGCCCTCGACTCGCTCACCCAGCGCGAGCTCGAGGTCTTGCAACTCGTGGCGCGCGGCCTCTCGAACCAGGAGATCGCGACGTCCCTGTTCGTCAGCGAGACCACGGTGAAGACCCACGTCGGTCGTGTGCTGATGAAGCTCGGGCTCCGCGATCGCGTGCAAGCCGTCGTGCTCGCGTACGAGTCGGGTGTGGTTCAACCGGGGGCCGGCTAGCGACGTCATCCTCTCGAGGGAGGCAATACGGACATAGCGCGCGCGTCTTTCATCCCCGGGCAGGATCGCTAAATGGCAGCCGAGAAGGACGACTCGAGCGGTCTCCGTCGTTACCGTTAGCCGCCTACCAACCGGAGGTAGGTTCGTCGGCGAACACGATGTCCGGCCTGTTCGCCAGCGCACGCGCCGCGGCCACGCGCTGTTCCTCACCCCCCGAGAGCTCCGTGGGACGGTGATGGAGCCGGTCCTTCAGGCCCACTATGTCGATGAGCCCATCGAGCCACGCGCGGTCGGGTTTACGGCGCGCCAGATCCATCGGCAACGTGATGTTCTCCTCGGCGGTGAGGCTGGGAATGAGATTGAAGGATTGGAAGATGAAACCGATCTTGTCCCGGCGGAGCCTGGTACGGCGCTTCTCATCGAGGGACGTGACGTCTACTCCTCCGAGGTAGATCTTGCCCGAGGTCACTTCGTCGAGACCCGCCAGGCACTGAAGCAGGGTGGATTTGCCGGAGCCCGACGGTCCCATGATCGCCGTGAACTTGCCCGCCTCGAACTCCACCTGAACGCCGTCGAGTGCTCGCACCGAGGTTCCCTTTGAGCCGTAGACCTTGACCACGTCTACCGCGCGCGACGCGATACGTTGCACGGTGCGGGGAACCGCTTCCTCGCTGATCGACTGCACCATTGCCTCCTTGACACCTCGACTCGAAACGCGGGGGCGAGCTGCTGGCGTTCATGCGCCGGGCGGTCAGGGAGTTCGGACAGACCATCGTCATGGTGTCGCACGACCCGGTCGCCGCCGGCTACTCCGACCGAGTGGTCTTCCTGGCCGACGGCAAGATCGTCGATCTCATGGAGGGTCCTACGGTCGACAAGGTACTCGATCGCATGAAAACGATGGAGGGCTAGCCATGTGGAAGACGACGGTCAAGGGGCTGCTGGCGCACAAGCTACGTCTCGCCCTTACCGCACTGGCCGTGGTGCTCGGCGTCGCCTTCATCGCCGGCACCTACGTGCTGACGGACACCATCAACAGGACCTTCGACGAGCTCTTCGCCGACACCACGCAGGGAATCGATGTCGTCGTTCGCTCGGAGACCGCTTTCGAATCGCAGAGCGGGTCCGGCACCGGCGACCGTGAGGCGATGCCCGAGGAGGTGCTCGACGATGTCCTCGCGGTCGATGGGGTCCGGACCGCCGGGGGCGTCGTGGGCGGCTATGCACAACTCGTGGACCAGGACGGCGAGGCCATCTCGCCGAACGGCCCCCCCACGCTGGGCTTCAGCTGGCTCGATAACGAAGGCGGGGCAGGACGGTTACGGGACGGCCGGCCCCCACGGCGTCCGACGAGGTCGTCATCGACGCGGCGACCGCCACCAGCTACGACTACTCGGTCGGAGACTCCATCGACGTCTTGTTCCAGGGCCCGTCGCGCACCTTCGACCTCGTCGGCATGGTCGGATTCGGAGAAGCCGACAACCTCGCGGGCGCCACGCTGGCGGTCTTCGATCTCGAAACCGCTCAGGAGCTCTTCGACAAGGAGGGCACTCTCGATTCGATCGAGGTCGTGGCCGACGACGGCGTCAACGCGCGCGAATTGCGCAACCGAGTTGCAGCCGCACTGCCGGGAGACATCGAAGCCCAGACGGGCGCTTCCATTGCGGACGAACAGTCGGAGAGCCTGCAGCAGGCGCTCGGCTTCTTCAACACCGCGCTGCTCGTGTTCGGGTTCATCTCGCTGTTCGTCGGCGCGTTCATCATCTTCAATACGTTCTCGATCGTCGTCGCGCAGCGCACGAGGGAATACGGACTGCTGCGCGCGATGGGCGCGACGGGGCGTCAGATCGTGGGCTCGGTGCTCGTAGAGTCGGTCATCGTCGGTTTCGTGGCCTCGCTGGTGGGCCTCGCGGCCGGCTTTGCCATCGCGGCGGGGCTCCAGGCGATGCTTCGGGGCTTCGGTCTCGACCTGCCCTCTACGTCGTTGGTGTTCGAGACGCGGACCGCGGTGGTCGCCATGACGGTTGGCCTCGTGGTGACTTTGGTTGCCGCCGTCGGCCCGGCCCGGCGCGCGGCTCGCATCTCCCCCATGGCGGCCCTGCGTGACGCGAGTCCCCAGCAGACCGGCTTCTCGCGCCGCCGGCTCGTTGTGGGTGCCGGCATAACACTGGTGGGCGCTGCAATCCTCGGCGCCGGTCTGTTCACCGATATCGACAATGCAATCTCCTACGTCGGGCTCGGTGCCGCAATCATCTTCTTCGGAGTCGCGGCACTGAGCCCGCTCTTTGCCGGACCCCTGGCTCGCGCCATCGGCGCGCCCCTGCAGACCGCATTCAAGGTCCCCGGCAAGCTCGCTCGACAGAACTCGGGGCGTAACCCCAAGCGCACGGCCTCGACCGCGGCGGCCCTGATGATCGGACTCGCGCTGGTGGGCATGACGAGCATTCTCGGGGCCTCGATCAAGAAGTCATCGAGCGCGATCCTCGACGAGAGCCTCGAGGCCGACTTCATACTCTCGACCGCGACCTCGGGAGGAGGGCCCACGGGATTCAGTCCCGAGGTAGCCGCGCGGGCGGCGGAACGGGATGAGATCGGCGCAGTTGCGAGCCTTCGTTTCGGCGAGTTCCGTCTCGACGGAGCGAGTAGGTACCTGTCCGCCACGAACCCCGACACGATCGACGAAGTCGCCGCCCTGGGTGTGATCGAGGGCGACCTCGCCGGCCTGAGCGGCGGCGGGGTGTTTCTCTCCGCCAAGGTAGCGGCCGATGAAGGTTTGGCGAGGGGCGACGACCTGGCCATGGAGTTTCCCAAGGAGGGCGTCGTCGACGTTCCGGTCGCCGGGATCTTCGAGACGACGGGTATCGTCGGCTCGGACTTCCTGGTGTCGCACGACACCTACGCGGCGCGCTACACGACGAACCTCGACTCGGTCGTGCTCGTGACGGCTTCAGGTGAAAGCTCGACCGAGGCGGCCCGGGCCGCAATCAACGACGTCACTCGTGACTTCCCCAACGTCACGGTCGAGAACCAGGCCGAGTTCAAAGAGACACAAGCCGGCATGGTCGATCAGTTGCTCGGTCTCATCACCGCCCTGCTGGCACTGGCGCTCATCATCGCTCTGCTCGGCATAACCAACACGCTGGCGCTGTCGGTGTTCGAACGCACACGCGAGCTCGGGCTTCTCCGGGCCGTGGGTATGTCTCGTCGCCAGGCTCGTTCCATGATTCGGTGGGAGTCCGTGATCATCGCCGTCATCGGGGCTGCACTCGGCCTCGTCGTCGGCGGCTTCTTCGGCTGGGCACTCGTAACCGCACTGGCGGATGACGGCATCAGTGAGTTCGCACTACCCACGGGGCAGCTGATCGCGTACGTTCTTGCGGCCGGCGTGGCGGGAATCATCGCCGCAATACCGCCGGCACGCCGCGCCGCACGACTCAACGTGCTGGAGGCGATTGCCACGGAGTAGGTTGGGTGACTTGAGCCGGACCCCCAAGAAGCAAGCGACCACGCTCAAGCGCGCGCTGGTAGTCGCCGGAATCGCCCTCGCTGCAGTTGCGGGGGCGGTTCTCGTGCCCGAGGCGCCCGACTCCCCCACCCCGCCGGGCTCCTCGCGCGACGCGGACCCCACACCCGACGACAGGGAGCGAAGAGTTGGCCTGGTCGCGAGGCTTCAGGAGTCGATCACCCTCGAGGGGGTCATGCAGCACCTTCAGACCTTTCAGGCCATCGCCGACGATCACGATGGCAACCGCTTCACCGCGACGCAAGGACACGAGGCCTCGGTCGATTACGTTTCTGAGGTGCTCACCGAGGCGGGCTACGAGGTGAGCTTCGACGAGCTCGACGTCACCGTTTACGAACAGGACACCCCTTCTGTTTTGCGTACGACGGCCCCCTCGAGGACCACCTTTGAGCGCAGTGCCGACTTCACGACCTTCAACTTCTCTCCTTCGGGCGACGTCACGGGGGCGATCGCCCCGGTCGGCGTGGAGCGCAACGGCTTGGGCGCACCGGATGGCTGCGAGGAGGACGCCTTCGCCGGCTTTCCCACCGGCAACGTCGCACTGGTCCAGGCCGGTCCTTGCCCGCTGACCCAGCAGGTGCTGAGCGCGCAGGAGGCGGGTGCGTCGGCGGTGCTGCTCATGTTCACCCCCGAACTGGCCGACACCTCGTCGGGGGTGCTCCGCCCCACGCTGGCGAGTAGCAACGGTAAGGTCCCTGCACTCGCCGTGAGCAACAAGCTGGGCAGAGCTTTGGCACGGCCCGGGACTCGGGTCCGTGTGGAGGTCGACGGATCCGTAGTCGAACGCCGGACGCGCAACGTCATCGCGGAACGGCCGAACGGACCAGCCGACGTCGTGATGGTCGGCGCTCACCTCGACTCGGTGCAAGACGGCCCCGGTATCAACGACAACGGTTCGGGCTCGGCTGCGATCCTCGAGCTCGCCGTAGCCATGGCCGACGTCGAGACCTCGGAGGGTGTTCGGTTCGCGTTCTGGACGGCCGAGGAGCTGGGGCTCCTTGGATCGGAGCACTACGTCGATGAGTTGAACGACTCCCAGCGCGTTCGCATCACCGCTTACCTCAATTTCGACATGGTGGCGTCGCCCAACTACCTGCGGCTCGTCTACGGAGACAACCTCGGCAACATCGACAACCCGGCGGCCATCAAGAACCTGTTTCTCGATTACTTCGAACGACGCGATCTAGCCACGGACGTGATCGATCTTTCCGGACGATCGGATCACGGTCCCTTTGAGCGCGCCGGAATCCCGGTCGGAGGTCTGTTCACGGGGGCCGAGATGATCAAGAGCGACGAGGCCGAGGGATTGTTCGGCGGCGAGGCGGATGCGCCGGCCGATCCTTGCTACCACCTGGCGTGTGATGACCTCGCTAACCTCAGCCGGCAATCCCTAAACCAACTGACGGATGCGATCGCCTATGCCGTGGCCACCCTCGCGACCTCGGACGACATCTGAAACTGCCGGTGGGCTTACCGTAAGCCGATGCTGAAGCGAGTCGTGCTCGGTCTCATCGCGCTCCTGGTCGGTGGCACCGGGCTCATTGGGATCGAGATCGTCGTTGCCCTGCGCCGCGATTACCTGCCGACCGAGCCGGCGTTGAAGCTCGACGACACGTTCGGGGATCCCACCGACGAGGAGGTCACGCTCGTAGTGATGGGCGACTCGACGGCCGCGGGAGTGGGCGCGGGCGCTCCGGCGAACGCCTACCCGCAACTACTTGCGCGCCGTCTCGCGTCCGATGGTTACCGGGTCGACTTGCGCGTCTTCGGGAGCTCTGGGGCTCGGGTGTCGGATATCCTCGACGAACAGTTACCGAAGGCGATCGAAGCCGCTCCCGACTACTTGTTCATCGGCATCGGTGCCAACGACGTTACTCACGTGACGACCTTGTCGGACCTGCGCTCCGATATGACTGCGGTAATCCGAGAACTGAGACACCGCACCGACGCCGAGATCGTCGTCGCCGGGGCTCCGGACATGCGGGCGCCGGCGTTTCTCGAGCCGCTGCGCTCACTGTCGGGGTGGCGCGGACGACAGGTCGCAGGCGCAATCGAGGAGGTGGGCCGGCAGGAGGATGCGGTGGTGGTCGAGCTGGCGAAGCAGACGGGACCGCAGTTCGGCGCAGACCCCGAGCGCTTTCACTCGCCCGACGACTTCCATCCGAGCGCCGCGGGATACGAGCTGTGGGCCGACGCGATCTACCCCGTTCTGCGCCGCGTGGTAGAGAACTAACCGAAGTGGTAGCAAGAGCCGTCAGCCGCCGCGCTCCTCGAGCTCGCGTCTGCGACTCTCGGCGCGCGCGATCCGGTCCCGCTCCGCACGGGCGTCGGCCTCCTCGATCGTCGGAGCGCTGCCTCCGAGATGGGCCGGAAGCCACCAATCGCCGTCTCCTTCTGGTTGTACCGGGTAGGCGCGCTGGGCGTGGTCGACCAGTTCGGTGATCGACGCCATCAGCCGTTTGGTCACGGCGGCCGGATCCTCGTCCGGCTCGTAGGCAATGGGTGCTCCGAAGTCCACGGTTATCGGGATACCGCGCTCGAAGTTCTTGGGCCGGTCCTTGGTAAGGATCCTCTGGCTTCCCCACACCGCGCCGGGAACGAGAGGCGCCCCGGCCTCCATCGCCATGCGCGCGGCCCCCGACTTTCCCTCGCGCGGGATGAACGACCGGCTGATCGTCGCCTCCGGGAACATGCCGATGACCTCGCCACGCCACATCGCCGCCACGGCCGCATCGATCGCGTCGCGGGCTTGTCCGAAGCGGTCGACCGGAACGTGTTTCATCCCTCGCATCAGTGGCCCGGAGATCGGATGGTCGAACACTTCCTTCTTGGCCATGAAGCGGACCAGGCGCTTCTGGTACCGAGCTGCGGCTCCCACGAACACGAAGTCGAGGTAGCCGACGTGGTTGGTGGCAATGACCGCCGGACCCTTGCGAGGAAGGTGTGCGTGCCCGCCGGCGCTCACCTTCCACCTCATGACCTTCATGAGCGACAGCGCGAGCCCGATGACCGGCGAGTACACGGGTTCCATGGGCGGGCATCCTACGTGGCCCGCCCATGGAATCGGCATCACCATTGAAAGAGGCCTGTCGCCGGGGGGTGGGCAAACAGGCCTCAATTTTCGGTGCCGGCTTTAGCTCTGCAGCGTGGCCTGGATCTCGATATCGACGTCGAGGGACTTGCTCACGAGCACGCCTCCGGCCTCGAGTGCCTGGTTCCAGTTCATTCCCCACTGCTCGCGCTCGATCTTGGTCGAAGCGGTGAACAGCGCCTTGGTGTTTCCGAAGGGGTCGGTTGCGATCCCGTGGAACTCGACGGCGAGCGTCACCGGGTGGGACTCACCCCGCACGGTGAGGTCGCCGGCCGCCTCGAAGCGGTCGCCGCGGCTGTGCGACAGCTTGGTCGCCTTGAAGGTGAGCTCGGGGAACTCATCGGCATTCAAGAAGTCGGGGGAGCGCAGGTGGGCGTCGCGGTCCGGCGAGTTCGTGTTGATGCTCGCGGCCTTGATCGAGGCCTCCGCCCACGACTTCGTCGGGTCCTCGTCCACATGGATCGTGCCCGAGAACTCCTCGAAGCGCCCGCGCACCTTGGTGATCATCATGTGCCGGGCGACGGCCTCGATGCTGGAGTGCGCGGGGTCGATGACCCAGGTTCCGGCCTGCGGCAGCGTGACGCCCCGGACCTCACGTACGGCTGTGTCGGTGCTCATTGCGATCCTCCCGTTCGGCAGTGTGACTTACTTGCTTTAACAACTATTCTGGTCGCAGCGATATTCCCCCAGAAGGTTGCTCCTGCAATCAATTGGCCGAGGCCTTATTCTGGGGGGATGCCGAAGCTCGCGAAGCCCGCCCCGTCACAGGACGCACCGCGGCTGGCGGCGTGGGCGCTGTTCCTCGAGACCTACCGCCGCGTGCTGGATACCCTCGACGAGGAGCTGAAAACCGAGCGCGGGCTTTCGCTCGCGTGGTTCGACGTGCTCGTTCAGCTTTCCCGCGCCCCCGAGCAGCGGCTGAGGATGAACCACCTGGCCGGGCGGATCCTGCTCTCGAAGAGCGGACTGACGCGCCTCATCGATCGCATGGCTGCTGCGGGACTGGTCGAGCGCGCCTCCTCCCCGAACGACCGCCGAGGCTGTTTCGCGGTCCTCACCCCCCGAGGCGCGCAGGTCTTCACCGAGGCCGCCCCCGTGCACCTCGACGGCATCGCCAGGCACTTCACCGGTCATCTGAGCGCGGCCGAGGCCAGGACCCTCGCCCGGGTGTTCGAGAGGATCAAAGAGCCCCTCGCGACCGCCTGCGATCGAGCGGGTAGGTCCCATTCCCCTCCCGAGGCCTAGCCAACGGGTGCGCGAGAACATCTCAGCGCAGACTCACGCATGCTGGGCGAGCAAACCTAGCGGGGGGCGAAACGTGATCCACCGTCCTGGGACTCTGGTCTCTGCCGGGAGCGCGCTAGACCTCGAAGAGGTCCGCCAGGAAGTCGGTGATGCCCTGGACGCCGGCGTGCTCGGTGGCCGGCAGGGTGCGCTCCTCCGCCGTCTCGAGCGCGCGCTCGTCGAACAAACCCCGGACGTCGTCGCTGATGAAGCGAGTCAGTTGGGCGTAGCTATGCGGGTCGGCCGTCCCCATCCGCAAATGGTAGTAGCGCAGGGGAAAGTAGACGCTCAGGTCGTTCTTGGCGCGAGTCAGAGCTACGTAGAAAAGTCGCCGCTCCTCCTCGATCTCCTCGTCGTCTCCGGTGGCCATGTCGCTCGGCATCATTCCGTCGGCCGCGTGGATGACGTACACGATGTCCCACTCGCAACCCTTGGCCGAGTGAATGGTCGAGAGGTTGAGATAGTCCTCGTCGAGCAAGGGGGCTCCTGCGAGATCCCCGGTGGAGCTCGGCGGATCGAGCGCGAGATCGCCGATGAAGCGACCGCGCGCGTGGTAGCCGGCGGCGATCCGCTCGAGCTGAACGAGATCTGCGACGCGCGCCGCGGAATTGTCGTAGACCCGGACGAACACCGGTTCGCACCAGCGACGAAGCCGTTCGACCTGCAGCGCCGGCGCCATCTCCTCCTGAGTGCAAGCGGCGAAGGCCTCGGCCAGAGCGGTCACCTCGTCAGCTCCCGGCTTGGGGATGGACGGGGGCTCCTCCATGAAGCGCGCCAGCGGTGAACGCTCGGGGGTCGACCCTGAGCTCCTGCGCACCTCGACGTGCTCCATGATCCGGCTCGCCGTTGCGGGCCCCACACCCTCGATCAGCTGAAGCACTCGGAACCAGGCCAGCTCGTCGTGCGGATTCTCCAGGATGCGCAACAGAGCGACGACGTCCTTGACGTGAGCGGCCTCCACGAACTTGAGGCCACCGAACTTCACGAAGGGGATGTTGCGACGGGTGAGCTCGATCTCGAGGTGGGCGCTGTGGTGGCCGGTACGGAACAGCACGGCCTGCTCCTTGAGGGTCACCCCACGCTCGCGTGCCTCTAGTACCTGTTTGCAGACCTCATCCGTCTGTTGGGCCTCATCCAGACAGGTCACGAGCCGCGGAGTCGTACCGCCGTTGCGCCGCGACCAAAGCTCCTTCTCGTAACGACGCCGGGCGCTGGCAATCACCGCGTTGGAGACGTCGAGAATCGGTTGCGTCGAGCGGTAGTTCTCTTCCAGCTTCACGACGGTCGTGCCGCTGAAGTGCTTCGGAAAGTCAAGAATGTTGCGCACGGTGGCGGAGCGGAACGAATAGATCGACTGCGCGTCGTCCCCGACCGCCATGATGTTGGTGTTGTTCGACCGCATCGCCCGAAGGATGTCCGCCTGGACGCCGTTGGTGTCCTGGTATTCGTCCACGAGAACGTGGTCGAAGAGTGCCGCGACCTGATCGTGCGCGTCGGTGTGGACCAGCAGTGCGTGCCAGTAGAGCAAGAGGTCGTCGAAGTCGAGCACCGCCTGCTCGCGCTTGCGGGTGGTATAGGAGGTGAAGATCGCGGCGACTCCCTCGGCCTCGTCCTTGCACCAGGGGTACTCCTCCTCGAGGACCTCGGACAGCCTGATGCGCGAGTTCACGGTGCGCGAGTAGATCGCCGCGAGGGTCTCCTTTCTCGGAAACCGCTTCCGACCGTGACCCAACTCGAGTTCGTTCCGCAGCAAGTTCATCAGGTCGGCAGCGTCCGGCTGATCCATGACCGTGAAGTTGGGAGGCAGTCCCAGCGCGTGCCCGAAGGTTCGCAGCAGGCGGTTGCCGACCGAGTGAAAGGTTCCCCCCCACACTCGCCCGGCCCGCCCGGCGCCGGTCAGGCGGCCCGCCCGCCGGAGCATCTCCTGAGCAGCCCGACGGGTGAACGTGAGCAGCAGAATCCGCTCGGGGGCCGCGCCCCGCTCAATCAGGTGGGCGACTCGGGCTGCGAGCGTCTTGGTCTTGCCGGTTCCGGCCCCCGCGATCACGAGCAAGGGTCCGTCGCCGTGCTGGACGGCGGCGCGTTGCCGGTCGTTCAGGTCGGCGAGATAGGACGGCGTCGCTTCTGTGGCTGTTTCGAACATGTGTTCGAGCATACGAGCCGGGCGCAACCGGTGACCGCATTTCTGCGATTCCGCCTGCGGTAGAGGACCTTGCCGGCTGCGGGGCCGGTAGGCTCAGCCGTTCCTGACCACCCTGGTGTCGTCGAGGAGGACTCATCCGCCTGCCGTTGTTGCTCGCCGGGCCCATCCTGCGCCGCACGACCGCCGAACGCGCCTACATCTGGCTCGCCACCAGCGACCACTGCTCCGCCCATATAACCGTCGGCCTCGCGCGGAACCGCGAGGAGAGGGTGGGTGGGGGTACGGGCGAGATGGTTCGACTCGGCCCCCGCCTCTTCGTGCACCTCCTAGAGGCCGCGCCCCGCGACGGCGAGTTCCCGACCAATACCCTCCTCGCCTACGACCTCACACTCGAGAGCGGCGGCGACACCCACACCCTGGGCGATCTGGGTCTGCTCGACGGCGAGCAGCGCATCGCCCTCGGCGGGGCGGAGCTGCCGACCTTCTTCATCCGGGGCGACGAGATTTCGTTGCACCTCCTGCACGGCTCCTGCCGCCAGCTGCATGGTGGTGGCGAGGATGCCTTTCTGGCGGCCGAAGGGACGCTCGTCGAGACGGCCGGCGACGTCGGTGAGCGGCCCAGCGCGTTGTTCTTGACCGGCGACCAGATCTACGCGGACGACGTCGCCGCTCCGCTCATCGGACACCTTCGCTCCCTGGCGACGGCGCTGGCAGGTGAGAACGACGCAAGCTCGATCCCGGGCATCGACTCACTCGACGAGCTTCCGGTCAACGGTCGCTCCGAGCTCATGACCGAGCGCGCCGGCTTCACCTCGGACAAGGCCGGCAACCACCTCTTGAGCTTCGGCGAATGGGCCGCCATGTACACACTTGCATGGAATCCCGAGCTGTGGCCCGAGTCGCTGCCCCCAGCCGGCGAGCTGATCGGTGAGAACGAGGGTAACAAGGCCGCAGGGTTCAAGGCACGCCGCAAGGCCGAGAGCCAGCGGAAGTCATTGGAGCGGGCGCGCGCCGCGCTCCCCGCCGTCCGGCGAGTACTGGCCAACATCCCGACCTACATGATCTTCGACGACCACGACGTGACCGACGACTGGAACCTGACGGGCGCATGGAGGGAGAATGCCGCAAGGAACCCTACGGGACGCCGGGTCGTGGCCAATGCGCTGGCCGCCTACTGGGCCTTCCAGGGTTGGGGGAACAGCCCGGGAGAGGCCGACGGCGAGCTCGCCGAGTGCATCGGCTCGTTCGTGTCCGGTTCGTCGGGCGACGGTGACGCCTTCGACGAGACGATGTGGTCGTTCGATCGCTGGAGCTACGCCGCGCCGCTCGAACCGCCGGCCGTCGTGCTCGACACGCGCACTCAGCGTCACTACGACAGCCCCGAGGGCGGGGCGCGACTCATTCGCGACGGCGAACTACGAAGAGTGTCGAAGCTGGCCGCGGACGCGGGGCACGAGCCGGGCACGCCGTTGATCCTCATCTCCCCCGTTCCCGTATTCGGCTTCGAGTTCCAGGAACGGCGTCAGAAGTACCTCGTCGGTAAGCTCGGACCCTACGAGATCGACTTCGAGGCCTGGCATTCGAATCTGCGCGGGCTCGTCGACTTCATGCGCCTGCTCATCGAGGAGCTCCGGCCGGATCCCTGCGTCATCCTGTCGGGCGACGTTCACTACGGCGTCAACGCCGAGGCGCGTTTCTCGATCCACGACCGGGAGCTCGACGTCGTCCAACTCGTGAGCAGCGGCTTCAAGCACGCCAACCTCGTCGCGAAGGCGGGGCTCAACGGCATGGGCCACTTCCTGCGCACCAAGCACGAACGCCTGGGGTGGGACAAGCCGCCGGATCACGAGGCCCCCGACGCGCTGAGCAAGAAGATCTTGTTCCGCCCCGTCAACGTAGACGAATGGGCCGATGACTCGCCCGTCTTTCTGGCTCCTCGTCACGTCGAGCTCCTCGGCATCGAGGCGCCACCCGACTTTCGCGAGTGCCGTGTCTACGTTCGGCCCGAGGGCCGAGCCCGCTCGGTTCTGATCGGTGAGAACAACCTCGGCCTGGTCACCCTCGGCCGGGACGGCATCGTTCATCGCGTGCTCTCCCGAGGGCACGACACCCACGTGCACCGCGCCCGGATAAGCCGCCCGGCCACCAAGAATCCGTAGGTTGGCGCCCCGAAGGCCGAGGACGAACCCAGCCCCCGGGCCAAGCAGTTATCTTGGACTATTCGGATACGGAAGCCGATAACCGGGCAAACGGGGGGAACCATGACCATCGCCGGCCAGCTGCGAGCATCTGCATTCATCGCCGTCGCGCTCCTTCTGGTCAGTCCCCCGCTCTCCGCAACGCGGGCAAGCGCCGTGCCCACGGCCGATCCCGAGCGCTCTACGCGCGCCGATCTCGCCGACAAACGCTGGGTGGCCGCCGGGGATCGCGCCTACGTCATCGGCGCCGAAGACGGCACCTTCCCTCCGATGGGCTGGCACATCCGCGGAGAGATGGGTGGTGTGTGGGCGCACCCGATCAAGCTGCTCGACGGCTACTGGTTCGCCGTCAACGGCCGCTATCCGACCGCGCGCAACTACACGACCGGAGTCGGCTACGCACGCCTCGACTTCCCGGCGCGGACCGGCATCAGGATGACTCAGACCGCGTTCTCGCCGGACGGTTCGCCGGTGGTGCTGGTGGGCGTCGAGCTCCGCAACACCGGCAGACAAGCCAAGGCGTTCTCGCTGCGCATGGACGCTCGCAGCGACATTCTCTCGGCCTATCCCTGGAGCTGGACGGAGCCGAGCGCGGGGGAATTCAACCGCAAGGACGAGGGCCGCTACGAGCGGTCGACGGGCACGCTCGAGTTCGAGGAGCCCGGCAAACCCTGGCACGCACTGGTGAGGACCTCGCAGCGACCGAAGTCGGGCCGAGCCGGAGACGACATCTGGGGGCCGGTCCCCAGGAGCGAGCGCGCCGGCTACTCAGAGGAGGGCAACGGCACCGGCGGTCGCATGCAGTGGAACCTCAGACTCGACGGCAGGCAGCAAGAGACGCTGTGGCTCGCGGTGGCCGGTTCGCACACCTCGAAAGGTGAGGCCGAAGCTGCGCTCGACACGGCGCTCGCTGCGCCGGAGGCGTTGCTCGACGAGAAGATCAGACACCGCCAGGAGCTGCTCGGACGAACGAAGGTCGATCTCCCCGACGAGGGACTCGAGGCCGCCTTCGACTGGGGCAAGCTCAACATGCAGGAGCTGCGGCGAACCGTGACCGACGTGCACATCCGCGACGTCGACGAGGGCCGGGCCTATCCGGCGCCGGTCGGCACGGTCCCGGAGTTAACCGGCATCGGAGCCGGTTATCCGGACTATCCCTGGTACTTCGGCACCGACGGCGCCTACACCGCCCATCCGCTGGTGGTGTCGGGGCAGTGGGATACGGCTGCCGAGCATCTCCGTTCGATCAAGGTCGTGTCGCGCATGCTCAACGGTGACACCGGCAAGGTGGTGCACGAAGTCGTAACCGACGGGTCCGTCTACTGGGGTAACAACGAGCACGCCGGCAACACGAACGAGACCTCGCAATTCGCCACTGCCGTGCACCTCGTGTGGCGCTGGACGGGCGACGATGGGTTCCGCGACGAGATGTACGACTTCGTGGTCGATGGCCTGCGCTACGTCATGTCGAGGGATTGTGTGGTCACCTGCGACAAGGACCAAGACAACTGGCCGGAGGGAAACGGCATGGTCGAGCGCACGGGTATGGGCTCGGAGAAGCTCGACGTCACCGCCTATCAGTGGCAGGCGCTGCGAGCGCTGCAGGACATGGCGCTCAGCAAGGGCGACGCGGGCACGGCCGAGTGGGCCGGCTCGGAGGCAGACGCGATGGAAAGCGGATTCGAGGATGCCTGGTGGATGGACGACGAGAATCTGTACGCCGACTCGCGCTGCAACTCGGGCGACGAGGGTGAGGAGGGCAGCAACGTCTGCACCGCACCCGACCAGAAGCTCCAGCAATACCACTGGATCAACGCGACGCCGATGGAGGTCGTGCTCGACCAAGTGGGACTGGACCCCACCACCGGCGATCTCGAGCTGGCGACGAGGGAACACGCGCACACCGCGCTGGACAGGCTCGAGTCCGACACCTTCACGGGCGACTGTGGTCTCTTCCACACCGGCGTTGGCGGTGGACCGGTCGGCGCCGGCGAACTCAGGTGCTGGACGCTCCCCTCGTCGGTCATGGCCGTGGCCGAGGCCAACTACGGACGTGTGGCCGACGACCAGGCCCCCTTCTATATGCACACGATCTCGGACCAGCTCGATCTCGAGATGCCCGGCGCGCTGCCGGAGATCGCCCCCAGCCCCGAGTACGACCCCTTCGTCGATTTCCGGGAACGGGCCATGTTCATGCAGGCGTGGTCGTCCTACGGAGTGCAATGGCCGGTGATCCACCACTTCCTGGGCATAAGGCCCGACGTGCCGGACGGACACCTCTACGTCGTTCCCCAGGTGCCGGATTCGTGGCCCGGTCTGTCGGTAACCGACCTTGCGGTGGGATCCGCATCGGTTGCAGCCTCTGCGGCTCGAGAAGACCACCAGTACGTGACCGAGGTCGAGGCGACCGGTGAGCCGTGGTCACTCACGATCGGGCACACGATTCCCGAAGACGCGACGATCGAATCGGTGACACTCGACGGAGCGCCGGTGGTCTACGAAGAGGTCGTGACGTCGCGCGGCCGGGAAGTCCACGTGGACACCACGACCTCGGCGAACCACAGGCTGGTCGTCACGACCGAATAGCGACGCCGCCAGCTTGGGGCACTCTCGGACCCTGAGGTGTCGTCTCGTGCACCCCTAAGGGTCCGAGAGCTTCAGTCCGCAGGAACCTAGAGGTCACACCTCCAGTTTCTCGAGAGCGAGCAGATAGCCCTCGGCGTAGCTCGGGAACTGCGCAACGGTGTCCAGGAGCACGTCGACGGTCACTTGCGCCCGGACGGCGAGCACCGCTTCGTGAATCCACTCCGACGCCATCGGCGCCACGGCCCACGCACCGACGAGCGTTCTCGTCTTGCGATCGGCTACGACGCCCAGGTGCCCGCGCGGGTTCTGCTCGTAGGTGATCGGACGAGCGATGGATGCCGCGAGGTCGATGGTTGCGGTGGCGACGTCCACGCCCCCGGCGCGTGCCTGCTCTTCGGTCAGCCCCACCGTCGCAACCTCCGGGTCGCAGAAGACCACGCGCGGGATGGCCCGGTAGTCCGCGACGCGCCTCTTCCCGAGGATGTTGTCGCACACGATGCGGGCCTGGTACTTGGCCACATGAGTGAACAATGAGATCCCCGTGACGTCGCCGAGGGCCCACACTCCGTCGGTCACCCGGCATCTCCCATCGACGGGGACCCCGTCGCCGGCGTCGAGCCCGATATTCTCGAGCCCTAGAGCGTCCACGCGCGGCCGCCGGCCGGTGGCCGCTACGACGACCTCGCCCCGTAACTCCGTCCCGTCGCCCAGCACGACGACGCTGCCGGCGCCATCCTTGCGGACGCGCTCGACCTGCGCTCCGGCGTGCACCTCGATGTCGTCCTCCGCCACGTAGTCGGCTAACAGCTTCGAGATCTCGGCCGTCTCGCGATTCAGCAACCGGTCGGAGCGCTGGACCAGCGCGACGCGCGAGCCGAAGCGAGCGAGCAACTGCGACAGCTCGAGCCCGACCGGGCCGCCGCCGATGACGACCGCGCGCTCCGGAATGTCCTTGAGCTCGGTCGCCTCGCGGTTGGTCCACAGCTCGACGCCGTCCAGGCCCTCGATCGGCGGGATTACCGGATCCGAGCCCGTGGCGAGCAAGATGTCGGTGGCCTCGATGCGCTCGTCACCCACCTCGACGACTCCCGCACCGGCGACCCGCCCGGCCCCCTTGAACACCGTCGCACCCTGTTGTTCGTAGCTCTTGATCTGCTTGGCATCGTCGTAGTCGCGCACCATGAAGTCTCGGTAGGCCGCGGCCTCGGGCCACGACAAAGAGGGGTCGCCGACGCCCGCTGCTCGGCGCGCCTCGCTGCGCGCCTCGGGCGGCCGGAGCAAAGTCTTGGAGGGCATGCACGCCCAGTAGGCGCACTCCCCTCCGATCAACTCGCGCTCGACGACCGCCACGCTGCGGCCCGCAGCCAGCAACCTGATCGCAGCAACCTCACCACCGGGGCCCATCCCGACAACGACGGCATCGAAGCGCATGAACACTCCCTTGGTCGACGGCGGACCCCTCGATTGTCTCCTAGTGGTCCGCCCCATAAGTAAAGTGATGTTTTGTGGGGCGGGCCACTTAAGCGGCCTTCATCGCTCCAGGGAGGGTGATGCCCAGCGCCACCGACATGAGCTCACCCACGTCGGACACCAGGTGGAAGGTCATTTCATCGCGCACCGACTCGGGCACGTCGTCGAGGTCGCCGCCGTTTCGCTCCGGAAGGACGACCTCGGTCAGGCCGGCCCTGTGGGCGGCCAGCACCTTCTGCTTCACGCCTCCGATCGGCAGCACCTTGCCCTGCAGCGTGACCTCGCCGGTCATGCCGAGCAGAGGCTTGACGGTACGAGTCGTGAGCAAGCTCACCAGCGCGGTCGTCATCGTGACCCCCGCCGAGGGGCCGTCCTTGGGCACCGCTCCGGCGGGCACGTGGATGTGCACGCGCTCCTTGTCGAAGTTCTCGGCGATCCCGAGATCGCCCGCGTGGCTGCGCACGAAGCTGAGCGCGATTTGCGCCGACTCCTTCATGACGTCACCGAGTTGACCGGTCAGGGTCAAGCCCGGCTCACCGTCCATCCTGGTTGCCTCGATGAACAGCACGTCACCGCCGGTGCCGGTCACCGCCAGCCCTGTCGCCACCCCCGCCACGCTGGTGCGATCGGCGGCCTCGAAGAAGAACTTCTGACGACCGAGGTACTCACGCACCTCCGCCTCGTCGAGTTCCACCGGCGGTTCGAGCTCGCCCGCCGCCAGTTTGGTCGCGGCCTTGCGCAGCATCTTTCCGAGCTCGCGCTCGAGGTTTCGAACGCCGGCCTCGCGCGTGTAGTCGCTCACCACTCGGCCCATGGCATCGTCGCTCACCGTCACCTCGGCCGGACGTAGCCCGTTGTGCTCGAGCTGGCGCGCGAGCAGGTGGTCACGAGCGATGGCGATCTTTTCGGCCTCGGTGTAACCGTCGAGCCGGATGACCTCCATGCGGTCGAGCAGGGGGCCGGGAATGGTCTCGACCACGTTGGCCGTAGTGATGAACAGCACCTCGGAAAGATCGAGATCGACGTCGAGGTAGTGATCCCGGAAGGTGTGGTTCTGCGCGGGGTCGAGCACCTCGAGCAACGCCGAGGCCGGATCGCCCCGCCAGTCGGCGCCGACCTTGTCGATCTCGTCCAACATGAACACCGGGTTCTTGGTGCCGGCATCCTTCAGTGCGCGCACGATGCGACCCGGCAACGCACCGACGTAGGTGCGGCGGTGTCCTCGAATCTCGGCCTCGTCGCGTACCCCGCCCAGCGACACGCGCACGAACTTCCGACCGAGAGCGCGCGCCACCGACTCTCCAAGCGAGGTCTTGCCGACCCCGGGCGGGCCGACGAGTGTCAGAATCGCGCCGCTTCCGCGACCGCCCGCCTCGCCCAGTCCGCGCTCGGCGCGTAGCTTGCGCACGGCCAGGTACTCGACGATCCGGTCTTTCACGTCGGCGAGGCCCGTGTGGTCGGCGTCCAGCACTTTGCGCGCGTCGCCGATATCCAGATTGTCCTCACTGCGGACGTCCCACGGAAGCTCGCTCATCCAATCGAGATAGGTGCGAATCCAGCCGTACTCGGGGCTCTGCTCGCTGGCCCGCTCGAGCCTGCCTAATTCCCGCTCGGCCTCTTTGCGCGCGCCCTCGGGCATGTTCGACTCGTCGATCTTCGTGTGGTACTCGGCGACGATGTCGCCGTCCTCGCCCTCGCCGAGCTCCTTACGGATCGCGGCCATCTGCTGGCGCAGGATGAACTCGCGCTGGTTGCGCTCCATGCCCTCGGCGACGTCGGTGCGGATCTTGTCGCGCAGCGTCAGCTCGCCGAGCGTCTCCTTCGCCCACCCGAGCACTTTCTCGAGACGCTGCTCGACGTCGATGGTCTCGAGCACCTCGATCTTCTGCTCGAAGGACAGGTCGGGCGAGTAACCGGCGGTGTCGGCCATCTGGCTGGGGTCGTCGATGCCCCGGAGCAGCTCCTGGACCTGACGCGCGTTGCGCAGCTCCAGGATGTTCTCGATGACCGCCCGGTACTCGCGCGCGAGCTCGACGGCACGCGGCGTGACGCCCTGTTCGTCGTCTGCCACGTCCACCTGCACCCAGACGGCGTCGCCGGTACCGGATACGCCCGTCCCGATGACGCCGCGGCTCAGGCCGCGCACGACGAGCGCCTCGACGCCGCTGACCAGCTGGCCCGCGTTCTCGACGGCCGCGATGGTGCCGACGCGCGCGTAGCGCCCGTCGACCTTCGGGACCAGGAGAATGTGATCGTTGGTCTTGCCCGCCGCCTCGACGGCGGCACGGGCCTCGTCGCTCTCGAGCGCCACGGTCACCACCATCCCGGGCAGGATGACTCCGGAATTCAACGGCAGGAGCGGCAGGATCTCGCGCTCCGCGACGTGCCCACCCCGTTCGCTACTGCTCGCGCTGTGTGCCAATTTGAGGGGCTCCTTCTCTCTGTGAGCCTCAGTTACACCATTACAAAGGGTCTAACCAGGAGATCCCCCGCCGCTATTCCCGAGCAGGCGCTACTACTCGTGTGGGAGGGGGGTCCGGACGGAGATGGCACGATGCAGCCCATGGCGATCCTGCTGGGGCTCGGTGCGGCCCTCACCTACGGCGCCGCCGACTTCCTCGGCGGCCTCTCGACCAAACGGTCGAACGAGTTCTCCGTGGTCGCCTGCTCGCAGGTGATCGGATCGGCTCTGCTCCTCGCCGCTCTCCCCTTCTTCTTGAACGCGCCCTTCACCGCCGAGGCGTTCGGGTGGGGACTTGGTTCGGGGCTGGGTGGCGGCCTCGGGGTCCTGCTCCTCTATCGCGGGCTGGCGCTGGGGCGCATGAGCGTGGTCGCCCCCACCACGGGGGTCATCGCGGCGAGCGTCCCGGTGCTGGCGGGCCTTCTGCTGGGTGAGCGCCCGGGGGCCGTACCGCTCATCGGCGTCGTCGTTGCGCTGATCGCCGTGGGACTGGTTTCGGCGTCACCGGACCATGCCGGCGCCCGGGGTAGCTACTCCGGCCTCCGCGAGGGGGTGGGCGCCGGCGTGGGCTTCGGTGCCTTCTTCATCCTCTTGAGCCTCGCCGGCGACGACTCCGGCCTGTGGCCGCTGGTTGGAGCGCGCGTCGCGTCGCTCGGCATCGTCGTGTTGATCGCGCTTGCCGGGCGCCGCAACCTCCGTCCCGCGCCGGGGTCGCTCCACCTCATCGCCGCGGCCGGGATCCTGGACGTGGCCGCCAACCTGCTGTACCTGGGGGCGAGCCGGGTGGGACTGCTCTCGCTGGTGGCGGTGCTGACCTCGATGTATCCGGGGGCCACGGTGGTTCTCGCTCGAGTCGTCTTGCACGAGCGTCTGCACCGGATCCAACTCGCCGGTCTGGCGTGCTCCGCCGTGGGAGTGGCCCTGATCGCCGGGGGCTGAGCGGGCGCCCTCCCCGAGATCGACGGCCGGCGCCAAGAGGTCTGGCCGGGCGCATCCTCGTTCCCTTAACCCCTGTTGAACGGGCGCACCAGGGGATTAGTCCCGTTGAAGATGCCCCTGGGGTTGGGGTACCACGCCCACAGGTGCAAGGTGACGAGATCTGGGTGCCAGAAGAAGAACGGGGCGCCGCTGTCGGGGCTGCTGGCATCGCACTCGTCCTGGGAGCTCTCGAAGTAGAACGAGCCGTCGTCGTAGTGGCACGCCGCGCCGAAGCTTCCGTAGCGGGCGCCCGGCAGCGGCTTCTTGGCGGGCTTCTCCGTGAATACCCACTCGAACGCCACGAGTTGCCAGTGGTCGCCCTTCTTCACGTAGACGAGTATCGGCGGTTTCTCGACGTCGAACTCGGTGATGTCGGGGTTGAGGAAGTGGAAACCCATGTCGGGGATCATCGGAGTGATTATTCGGTAGCCGTCGGCCTTAGCAGCATCGAGGTCGGTGGCGTACTCGGCCGTTGCCACTCGAGCTCGAGCCACCTTTCGCGCCAGTGCCCTCTGTCCCTTCTTCTTGGTCGAAAGCGCCAACTCGTGGCCATGGTTGTCTGCGTTGGAACCTCGAGTTCCATCGCCGTCCTGGCTCTTGCCTTGCAGTGTGCTTGCGCCGCTCGCGCCCAGCAGCAGAGCGGAAGCCATTGCGAGCACCAGTGTCGTACGGGGGAGCTTCTTGAGCATGGTTCATCACCTCATGTACTGGATTGCCGGTCTTGTGCTGCTAGGTCGGGGTGCTACAAACCCTCTTGCACCTCGTAGATCGCGTCGGCGACGAGGCCGTGCGCGTTACGGTGCACGGTGTTGGCGGCCTCTGCATCCGGCGCCTCGACCAGGCAAAAGATCCTGCCTGAGCGTTCGTTGACCCAGTACCGCAGGTAGTTGACGCCGAACTCGTCCTGCGTCTTGACGTCCTCCAGGTGAGCCTTGGCGACATCATCGGCAGCGACCCCACCTTTGATCTGATGCACGTCCATGAACAGCGGCATGAACAACCTCCTTTTTCGGGAGCGAACCTGACTCCATGAGTCAGCCAGACAGAGGTCGCAGGCGCATCGGTGGTTCTACCTATACTGAGCGCGCGCATCACCCATATCCGCACGACCTGTGTTGGGTTGAATCGCGCCGGGCAGTGGATCAGGATTAGGGGATGCCCGAGCTTCTCGAGCGCGACGGCCTGCTCGCTCACCTCGAGACGGCTCGCGCCGAGGGCGGCCGGCTCGTCTTCGTCGGTGGGGAAGCCGGTGTGGGGAAGACATCACTGGTACGGACGTTTGCGGAGCGCATCTCCGAGCGCGTGTTGCGTGGGTCCTGCGAAAATTTGACGACGCCCACTCCGCTGGGACCGTTCCTCGATGTTGCCGCCGACACTGGTAGTGGGCTGGCCGAGCGCATCTCCGAAGGCAGAGAGCCCCGACGCGTGATGGTCGCTCTCCTCGAGGAGCTGCAGCGACCCTCCACCCTCGTTCTCGAGGATCTGCATTGGGCCGACCAGGCAACGCTGGACGTGCTGCGCCTGCTCGGTCGACGGATCGACACGACGCCCTCGTTCGTGGTCGCGACCTACCGTGACGACGAGATCGAGGCCGACCACCCATTGCGGGTCGTACTTGGCGAGCTCGCGTCGGCCCCCTCGGTCGCTCGCGCGTCCGTCCCGCGGCTGTCGCTCGCGGGAGTGGCGGAGCTCGCGAAACCGCATGGACGGGACGCCGAATCCATCTACCGGCTCACGAGCGGCAACGCCTTCTACGTTACGGAGATCCTGGCCTCGGCCGACGACTCGCTTCCTGCGACGGTACGAGATGCGGTGCTGGCGCGCGCCGCGGGGTTGCCGGTAGGCGCGCGCCGACTGCTGGACGTCGCTGCGCTCGTTCCGGCTCGAGCCGAGCTGTGGCTTCTCGAAAGAGTCGCCGGAGAGATCGTTGAGTACCTGGACGTCTGCGTCGAGGGGGGCGTCCTTCGCGCCGCGGGCGCCGCCGTTGAGTTCCGGCACGAGCTCGCGCGCCTCGCGCTCGAAAGCACTGTTTCGCCGCAGCGGAGACGAAAGTTGCACGCGGCGATTCTCTCAGCGCTGGAATCTCCGCCCGTCGGGCCGCAAGACCCGTCGCGGCTGGCGCACCATGCTGAGGAAGCGGGGGATGCCACCGCGGTGCTGAAGTACGCTCCGGCCGCCGCGTCCCGGGCGATCGCAACGGGTGCCCACCGTGAGGCCGCCGCGCAGTACGCGCGCGCTCTGCGACACGCCGGCGGGCTCTCGGCCGCCGAGCATGCCGACATGCTCTCGGCCTATGCCTTGGAGACGCAGGCCATCGGACGCTACGAGGTCACGATTGAAACGCTGACGGATGCTATAGGACTCCGACGGCAGCTCGGCGACGTGCTCGGCGAGGGCGATCATCTGTCGCGCTTGACACCGCCGTATATCAATCTCGGGCGCAACTCTGATGCTGAGGATGCGAGCCGTGCCGCGATCGCAGTGCTCGAGACCATCGAGCCCAGCGTCGAGCTCGCGAGCGCATACGGCTACCAAGCGTACATGCGCATGCTAGGAAGAGACAACTACGAGGCGGTCGAGTGGGGGGAACGGGCGGTCGCGCTGGCCGAACGATTCGACGACGCGGACACACTCGCGCTGGGGCTCAATCTCATCGGGACGTCCTACATGATGGCGGGCGAGATCGAGCGCGGGATCGAGTTCCTGCACCGAAGCCTGGTCGTAGCACAGCAGCACAAACTCGAAATCCGGATCGCGTCGGTGTACTCGATGCTCGGGTCGGGTCTCGGCGAGATGTACGAGCTCGAGCGATCCGAACGTTATCTACGCGAGCACCTCGCGTTCGCCGAGGAGCACGACCTCGACTCGGTGTACACGCACTCGTGGCTGGCGGCCGTGCGCGTATACCGAGGCTCGTGGGACGAAGGCACCGCGCTTGCACTGGACGTGTTGCGGCGCGGGAGTGGCGCCATCAGCCCCACCACCGCGCTGGTCGCGCTCGCCCGCGTGCGCGCCCGCCGTGGTGACCAGGAGGCGCGGGACGCACTCGACCGGGCGCTCGAGCTCGCGCGCCCGGGGGGCCATCTCCAGCGACTGGGCCACGTTCACGCCGCCCGTGCGGAGGAGGCGTGGCTTGCCGGCGACCGCGAGCGCACCGTCGCCGAGGCGCAGGCCGCGTATGAGCTGGCGCTCTCCAAGCGCCACCTCTGGTTCGCAGGTGAGCTCGCCTACTGGCAGTGGAAGGCGGGGGTGCTGCACGAAGCCCCCGAGTGGATCGCGCAGCCTTACCGGCTCCAGCTCATCGGCGAGCCCAAGGCGGCGGCAGAGGCGTGGCGCAGCCGGAGCTGCCCCTACGAGGCGGCGCGCGCTCTCGCAGAGGCGGATGATGAGGCCTCGCTCCGCGAGGCGCTCGCCGAGTTCGTCGGGCTCGGCGCCGAACCTGCCGTAAGGCACGTGCAAGAGCGGTTGCGTGCCATCGGCGCGTCCGTGCCGCGCGGACCGCGCCCGTCGACGCGCGCCAATCCAGGTGCCTTGACCGCCCGGGAGCTCGAGGTCCTGCGTCTCGTCTCGCACGGCCTGCGCAACGCCGAGGTGGCCGAGCAGCTCGTCCTCTCGCGGCGCACGGTCGACCACCACATGTCTGCCATCCTCCGAAAGCTCGAAGCTAAGTCGCGCGGTGAGGCGACGGCAGCAGCAGCGCGGCTTGGCCTTCTCGAAGATCGCCGGTGATGCGGCGGGACCTAGGCGGCCACCTGTATCGAGTTCGGCCACGGTCGAGCTCGGCGGCTGCGCCTGGGGCATCCCGTCGGAAACAGGACGACCTAGTCCGTGGGTGGAGGCGGGACCTGACCGGTTGCGAGGATCTCGCCCATGGCGTCGGCGTCGACGGGCCGTGAGAAGTAGAAGCCCTGGCCCCGGTCGCAACGCAACAACTGAAGCGCGTCGATCTGCTCCGGTTGCTCGATGCCCTCGGCGACCACCTCGAGCCCCAACGAGCCCCCGAGCTTGATGATGGCTTGGGCGATTGCGTCCTCCTCGGAGCCCCTGCCGACGCCCTCGATGAAGGTCTTGTCGATCTTGAGGATGTCGATTGGGAACTTGCTGAGGTATCCCAACGAGGAGTAGCCGGTCCCGAAGTCATCGACGGCGACGCGCACCCCGAAGTCCTTGATCCGGCTCAGCTTTTCGATGGCCGCCTCGGCGTCGTGAATGAGGACCGACTCGGTGATCTCGATCGTCAGGATGCTGGGGTCGATACCGGAATCCCACAGCGCGTTGGCGACGTCCTCGACCATGCCCGGATGCTGGAACTGCTTGGGAGAGACGTTCACGTTCAGGCTTATCTCGGGATCGTTGATCGGCCAGTCACGCGCTTGGCGACACGCCTCTTGCAAGACCCAGCGACCGAGCGAGACCACGAGGCCACTCTCTTCGGCAATCGGAATGAACTCGACGGGCGCAACGAGACCACGCTGCGGATGATCCCAACGGATAAGCGCCTCCATGCCGAGAAGCGAGCCTTCGTTGAGACTGACGATCGGCTGGTAGTGCAGCACGAACTCGTTGCGTTCGATCGCGTGCTTGAGCTCGCTCTTGGTCTCCAGCCGCCGCAGTGCAGCCGTGTGCATGCTCGGGTCGAACAGCTCGTAGCGAGCTTTACCTTTGCCCTTGGCTACGTACATCGCCACGTCGGCATTCCGCAGCAGCTCGTCCGCCCTCGTCTTCGAAGCGTCGGCGAACTCGATGCCTACGCTCGCGTGAACCATCACTTCGCGGCCCCCGATCAAGAAGGGCTCGCCCAGCGCTTGGATGAGGCGATACGCGACGCTGGTGGCGCTCGAAAGGGAGGTGTCTTCGAGGAAGATCGCGAACTCGTCTCCACCGAACCTGGCGAAGGTGTCTCCCGGACGAAGGCACCCGCCGAGACGAGCCGCCACCATCACGAGGAGCTCATCGCCTGAGTTGTGGCCGAGGCTGTCGTTGATGGTCTTGAAGTCGTCGAGGTCGAAGAACAACACCGCAACCCGCTTGATGTCCCGATCGGCACGGGCGAGTGCGTGCTCGACGCGATCGACGAACAATGCGCGATTGGCGAGCCCGGTGAGCGGATCGTGAAAGGCCTGATGTTTCAACTGGTCCTCGAGGACCTTGCGGTCGGTGATGTCGGAGAGCACGCCGCTCCAGTAAAGGGGCGAGCCGTCCTCGTCTCTGATTACCGCGGCATCGTCGTTGACCCAGATGACGCGTCCCTCCCTGGTGAGCATGCGGTACTGGACGGCCTCCGTGTGGGAGTTCGTGCTCACCGTCATGGCCTCTTCGTCGGCCAGCACCTGATCCCGGTCGTCCGGGTGGATCTGCTTCCACCACAGAGCGGGGTTGGCGAGCCATTCCTCGGGCGTGTAGCCCAATAGTTGCTCGATCTGAGGGCTCACGTACCACCAGCGTCCGAGTTGCCCGGTTTCGGCCTTGTAGACGACCACGGGCACGTGGTGCACGAGGAACTGGAGGTTCTTCTCTTGCTCGCGCAGCGCGTCCTGAGATTGCTTGAGGGCTCGCGACACAGACCCACGGCCGAAGAACCGCCTGCGCGTCACCGCGACGGCGCGCGCCAGCGAGGGCGGCCCGTCGGTCAGGGGCATCATCGCAGCGTTGTGCTCGATTTGCCAGCTCACCCTAGAACCTATCGGCAGCCACACCGGGCCTCATTAACGCCTTAGTGAAATTGCACCGGGCTCGGCGACTACTCGCCGAGAGGGCCGATGAAAACCGTCCCGGCGAGGTCCGGAAGCTCCCGGCGAACGGTCTCGAGCGCCGCTTCCGGAGAGATCCCGGGGGCCACGGGACGCACCACCACCCACGCTCCCGGCGCCACCGCGTGGGGCATGGAGTCGTGCGTGGCGACCCGCAGCCCCGCGACCTGGTCCATCCGCGCCGCGACGGCCGCGGCCTCGGCGCGCGAGCCGAAGTCCCCGACCATCACGCCGAGCTCGCCGTGCGCGTGCCCGACCGGCGCCGCAAAGTCGGAGTGCTGCTCGTGCTCCAGGTCTGGATCCACCGCATCGAGGGGGTCGGCCAGCACCGCCCCGCAACCAATCCGATCGAGGCCGTTCGCCGTCTCCTCGTAGAGGCCCCAGTCGTCGCAGAATTCGCTCGGGGCGTTCCACAGGCGGGTGTTCTCCTGGAAGCCCGCGAGGTACATCTCTCCCGGCAACTGTGCGATCTTCAGAGCTTCCTCGCCGCCGGCGGACCACAACTCGAACGTGGGAGGGACGGTCGCCTGCGAATCCCCACGAACCCGCACGAAAAGCACGTCGCCTGCGGGCGCGACGACCGGAGTGCGCAACGCCGTCCAGTCGTCCGGCCGGCCCTCGAAAGCCGTCAGCGCGGTCCAGTCCCCGGTGACGGCGTCGACCTCGAAGAGATTGTTGAGACCGTCGTCTTCCCCCGGCACGCCCGGCACCGGCTCCTGGGCAACGGAGGCGATCTGGTCCTCGGTCACGAATGCGGGGGAGAACACGGCCGTCGTTCCCTGAGGCCGGCCGAGGCTCGTCAGCTCGTCGGTGTGAGGATCCCAGAGCTTGATCGTGGAGTGGTCCTCGGCCCAAGCGATCGATCCGGACTCGGATATAGCCGGATTGGTCACCTCGCCCGAAGTGGGGGCCGTCTTGGAGTCGCCGCCGATCGTGACCCTCAAGAGGTCGGCGCCGGGACGGTCCTCGACGAAGGCGGTTCCGACGCCGGGACGCTCCACCACGTGGCGCACGACCCCCGCGTCGGTGGGCCGGCCCGCCGAGGGCAACGGGGCGATGCCGGCGGCCTGCTCGGCCGGAGCCGCGAGCCAGGTTCCGATCCCCGCGACCGCGCCGCACAGCGCGGCAAGAAGTGCGAGTCGGTTGCGCACGAAGTCCCTCATTAGTAGCCGCTCACGTATTGGAAGTGCATGGGATCGTTGAAGTTGAGGCCCCAGTAGAAGCCCCGATCCATCCAGATGTTGGGAAGGAACTTGCCGAAGGGCTTACCGTTCGATCCCCGGCCATTCCAATGACGCTGGCCATAAGGGTTGCGCAGCGTGTTGGTGTCGATCGCGGCCCCCCAGGAGTGCACGCTCCACGACGTCCCTCCGGTCTTCATGCGGCACGCGTAGCCCCATACCCCGTAGTCGTTGGCCTTGGCCCTCGTGTTGATCTTGCGGAGGATCTTGCGTCCGATTACGTGACTGAGTCGCGAGTGGAAGTACACGTAGCCGTAGCTGCCGCGACCGCCGGCCGACGGGAAGTAAGCGCGACCGTCGTTGGCCTGCGAGTTGCAGTGCCGGCCGAAGACGTCTTTGAGGCCCTCGCGCCCGTACGGGCGGGGTGGCAGGACGGTGGCTTCGCCGGAGATCGGGCCATCCTTGCAGAGGCGCGGTCCGGGTGAGTTGATGTCGATGAAGTTGAGCCTCGTGCGCCGATTGTTCGCTGCACCGGAAACCGTGAGATACCCGTCCTCCACCAGGACGGTGCGCGTCAGGGTCGCAAAGTGGTTCGCCTCCAAGCTCACTCGCTCGAAGAAGCTCACTCCTTCGACTTCGACGGTGTTGACCGAGCCGTAGACCGCGTCTCCCACTCCGATCTTCACCAGGTGCTCGCCCGCAGGCAGTGCGATGGCCCATGAGTCGCCCGCGCCGAAACGGATCAGAGAGTCCTTGCGCTGGTCCTTTCTGACCCCGCGATCCCGAGCCCGATCGAGGTGGTCGCTCGACCATCCGAAGCTCAGGTCGTGCCGGTCGGCGAACACGCGCCCTCTATCGGGTGTGTATCCGCATGCCTCGGGCGAGCCCTTGGGCTGGAAGTTCACGTTGATGGGTGTCGTGAGCGCAGTCGACGACACTTGCGTCACCGGGCCCGTGATCGAAGCCGAGCCCGCGGGCCGCGCCGGCCGCGGCTTCGGGTTCTCGGTGTCCCCGGGCTCATCGCAGTGCTCCGGAGCGCCGGAGGCGTCGATCTCGAGGTAGTTGATGCGCGTCGCCCCTTCGGGGGCCGGGCCCCCATCGAGTGTCAGCTTCCCGTCTGTCACGGTGACCGTCCGGGCCACCTCCTGGAACTGTCCGGCGTCCAGCCGCGTGGCGTCGAAGAAGGGCGTCCCCTCGACGTTGAGCGTGTGCGTCGAAGCCTCCGCGGCGTCACCGATGCTCACTCGTACGTCGTGCTCACCGTTAGCCAGCTCGATCTCCCAGCTTCCGCCGGCGCGCACCTGAGTGAGTGTGTCCAGGCGCCGGTCCTCGCTCGGCTCGCGCGCGACGGTGACGTCGGTGTGATCCTGGTTCCAGCCGTAGCCGAGACCGTCGCGGGCGCCGAAGACCGCGCCGTAGTCCGGCGAGAAGCCGCAGACCGGCTCCGAACCCTCAGGCTGGAAATTGATTCGGATGGCAGGGGCGAGCGGCTCTGAGAGCTCCGGGTCCTGTGCCTGAGCGAGCGGAAGCCCCGCCGTCAACAGGAAGGTCGCAGTGGCGATCAGCGCCGCGCTGCCGAGGCGGCTGAAGTGGCCTCCCCCGGGGCCGCCGCCCGGCGTCTTGGTGGCGCCGCTCCCCTCACCGGGTCGCGACCAAAGATCGAAACGCAATGCTGTAGCGCCCCCCTCGGCTCGATCGGATGGATGCCCGTAAAGATCGCTGCCGCCGGTCCCGCGGCACCCCCAGGACATCGTCAAGAATCCGAAGCACTTGAGCGGCCGGACTAGGATGCGCGCGGTGAACCTGCAACCGGCTCATCCACCGCACTTTGCGACCTCCGCCGACGTCGCCGCCCGGCTGGCCGAGACCGGCTATCTGGCCGACGACGACATCGCCACCATCGTCCTGCTGGCGGACAGGCTGTCCAAGCCTCTGCTCATCGAGGGCCCGGCCGGCGTGGGCAAGACCGAACTGGCCAAGTCGCTCGCGTCCCTCCTGGGCGTCGAGCTCGTACGTCTCCAGTGCTACGAGGGCGTGGACGAGACCAAGGCCCTGTACGAGTGGAACTACAAGAAGCAGTTGCTTCGCATCCAGGCCGGCGGGGACTCTTGGGACGAGCTCTCCGACGACATCTTCGGCGAGCCGTTCCTACTCGAACGCCCTGTGCTCCGCGCGCTTCGTTCCGCCGAGGCGGTGGTCCTGCTGATCGACGAGGTCGACAAGCTGGACTACGAGGCGGAGGCGCTGCTGCTCGAGGTTCTCTCCGACTGGCAGATCACCATCCCCGAGATGGGCACCGTCCGGACGGACCGGCCCCCGTACGTCGTGTTGACCTCGAACAACTCTCGGGAACTGTCCGAGGCGCTCAAACGTCGCTGTCTCTACCTCTTTCTCGACTACCCCACCACCGCGCGCGAGCTGGCCATCGTCACCAAGCGCGTTCCCGAGATATCCGAGAAGCTCGCCGCACAGCTCGTGCGCGTGGTGCACAGCATCCGGGACCTCGAATTGAAGAAGTCGCCGTCGATAGCCGAGACGCTCGACTGGGCCCAGACCCTGGCGCACCTCGGGGCCGAGATCCTCGACGAGGAGATGATTCGCCGGACGTTGTCCGTCGTCCTCAAGTTCCGCTCCGACATCGAGCGCGCAACCGATCACTTGATCGGGACGGCCCCGAGGTAGACGTGCTCGACCGGCTGCTCGCTTTCTCCGAGGCTCTGCGAGAGGCCGGCGTGCCGCTGTCGGTCGGCGAGAACCTCGATGCCCTCCGCAGCCTCGAGCACGTCGACTTTCTCGACAAGTCCGCGGTTCGTTGTGCGCTGGCGGCGACGACGGTGAAGAGCAACACTCATCGAGACGCTTTCGACCTGCTCTTCGAGCTCTACTTCGGAACCCGGCCCGCATCGAGCGACGAGCCGCCCCCGCAGCCCGCCGATCCCGCGCAGTTCATGACCGAGTTGCGAGACGCGCTCGGAAGTGGGGATGGAGGAGGTCTGCAGGAACTCGCCCGGCGCGCCGTCGATGAGTTCGGGCGAGTCGAGGACTCTCCGTCGGGCAACCTCTTCTTCGAGTATCCCGTCTGGCGCGCGCTCGATATCGGCGCGCTGGCACGTCCGCCGGACGACAACTCGGTCGAGTCGAGAGTGGCACGCGCTGAGTTCGAGCGCCGGCTGGCCGCCTGGCGGGCCGGCGCGGCTGCCGAGGTCCGCCGGCGGGTCGCTCGCCGCAGGGGGGCCGAGGCCGTAGCGCGCTACTCGGTGCGGCCGCTGCCTGAGGACGTGGCCATCACCACCGCCACGGCCGACGAGCTCGAGCGGTTACGGCGCTCGGTACGGCCACTCGCCCGAAAACTCGCCACCCGGCTTGCCGTCAAGCACCGCCGAGCGCGTCACGGACGCCTGGACATGCGCCGGACGGTCCGAGGTTCACTGTCGACCGGCGGAGTGCCCTTCGACCTCGTGAACCGCAAGCGAGCACCGCACCGGCCCGAGCTGGTCGTGCTGTGCGATGTCTCCGATTCGGTAGCCCGCTTCGCCCGCTTCTCGCTGATGCTGGTGCATGCGCTCGCATGGCAGTTCACCAAGGTCAGGTCGTTTGTGTTCCTGGAAACCATCGACGAGGTCACACGACTCTTCGAGCACGAAGATTTCGTGGATGCCGTCGGCAAGATCAACTCGGAGGCGAACGTGGTACGGATCGACTCGCACTCCAACTACGGGGGCTCGTTCGAGGACTTCCTCGAACGCTACGATGACAGTCTCACTCCGCGCTCGACGGTTCTCATCCTCGGTGATGCTCGCAACAACTACCGAGCGTCGAGGGCCGAGGCACTGAAGGAGATCCGCGCCTCGGCCCACAAGACCTACTGGCTCAACCCGGAACCGCGCTCTTATTGGGACACCGGGGACTCGCTGGCGACCGTCTACGCCGCCTGCATCGACGACATGGCGGAGGTCCGAACGCTGCGACAGCTAGAGCGTTTCATCGCGCTTCGTCTCTGAGGGGTCACGAGAGGTCTCTTCGTTCGGCAGCCCGGGAGCCGAATCCGCGCGCAGAGGTTCGTCGTCCCTGCGGGTGAGCGCGCTCACCAGCAACACGATCCCGAGCAGCACGAGGGGAACCGGCCAGATCCACTCGCCCTTGAGATCCGAGAAGTCGAGGTTGGCGGACATGAACAGTGCTCCCGCGGCAGTGAACATCAGTCCGAACACCAGCGATAGTGGGTCGATGTCATGACGTCTCACCTAGGGCCTCTCCTTCTTGGGTTGCTGTGATCGTGGGGGGTCCGCCTCCTGCTGCTCGGAGGTGGGCCCTTGCAGCTGCGCCCGGTTCGAGGCGCGCAGGATCTCGATCTGGCCGAAGGCCCCCTCGACGTTCAGCGCAAGCCGCGCCCTTGAGTCCGGGTTGCCGTGGCTCTCGACCACACTCACTCCCTCGCCGGCGCGGCGCGTTCTGAAGAAGTTGATCTCTCCCGCTTCGAGGCTGCCGTCCATCTCGATGTAGGTGGCCCTGGGGACCAAGACGGTCAGTTGCCCCAGGGTCATGTCGACGTCCACTTGCGCCGGCTCCTCGGGGGCGAACTCGAAGTCGGTCAGGTCGACGGTCATCTCGCCGGCGAGTAGCTCGTAGCCGCCGCCGACCTCTTCTTGGGACCGTGGACTCCAGTAGGTGCTCCCGACGTGTCCCTCCCACGACACGTTGCTCAGATCGATCAGACTGAAGAAGGCCACGAACGGGAACATCAGGGCTCCGAGCGCGATCAACCAGCGAGCCCGGCCCCACCACGCTCCGACGATGAGCCCCCCTCCCAGCACCGCAAGCGCCAGTGCTCCCAGTTGCCCGCCATCGAACGACGTGACGTTCAGGTTGTTCAGCAGCGCTGCGGCTCCGGTCGTGAGCAGGACTGCCGCGAGGGTGAACAGCCCGAGGCGGGATCGCTCCCGAGGTCGCCGGTGGGCGCCCGCGGCCTGGTAGCCGGGGGGCGGCGCCGGATACGACGCGCCGGGGACCGCGTGGGTGTACTCGGTGGCCGTCATCGGAGTGGTCGCTTGGTCCCGCGCGTCTCCTTGCGCCGGAACGCCGGCCGGAGGCGGCGGAGTCGGGATCGCACCCTGGGCGGGCGCAGGCTCTTTGCGGAGTAGGAAGACGCCGAGGCCTATGAGGATGGTTGCGAAGAAGAGGTGTTCGAGGGGGCCCAGACCTCGGGCGGCCCACCCGAGGCCGTCGACGAGGACGAGCGCGGCGATCACGATCAGGGCGATGCCCAGCCACTTGGCGACGTCGGCCTTCGGCCCCACGCCGGTGGGCTCCCCCGCCCCCCGTGCCGGGATGAAGATCCATCCCAGCACGTAGAGCAGCACTCCGCCGCCACCGAGCAGTGCTAGTCCCACGAAGGCGAGACGCACCAGCAGCGGATCGACGCCGAAGTAGTCGGCGATTCCACCTGCCACACCACCGATGACGTTGTCGTGCGTGCGACGGGTCAAGCGTGGCGCCTGGCGGTAACCGCCGTGCGGCTGCCCTGGGGGCGCAGAGGGTGGGCCAGCCTGAGAACCGCCGTCGGTCGCGGGTCCTTCGGCGGCCGGCCGGCCTCCGGAGGCGGGTGGGCTACCGGATGTGTGCCCGGCATTCTCGGCCGGGCTCGGCTGCGTTTCCTCGTTCTCTGGCATGACCGCATCATCGTCTTTGCTCGGCCCCCGAACATCAGGAATCCCCCTATGGAAACCCTGAGACGCCCCGGGAAAGTTCGGGGAGGTCCCGGGTAGGCGCACCGGGGACCCTGTGCGAACATCGTTACGAAGCCGGTCATTCTCACCGCAGCTACTACCAAGGAAGTGCACTATCGCCCGAGCAACCACCGACGGCCCGGAGACGGCGCCACCGCACCCGGACACCCAGCCACCACTAAGAGAACGAGTTTCGTCGCTGGGATTCAGGCGCAGCGCCGACAACCGCATAGTGACCGGCACCGCGGGCGGCATCGCCGAGGTAACCGGCATCGATCCCACCGTGATCCGCATGGCCTTCATCGTGCTGTCCCTCGGCTCTGGGCTCGGCCTCGCCCTCTACCTCTTGGCCTGGGCCCGGTCGGACGAGGCGGGGGCCGAGCCTCAGCCCGCGCGCCTCGCTCTCACGACGAGCCCGTTGCGACAGGCGACCGCGGTCGGGGCCATCAGCTTCGGGTTGCTGCTCGTCGTGCGCGGCACCGGTTTTTGGCCCGGCGATTCGCTGGTGTGGCCCCTCGCCCTTGCGGCGTTCGGCGCCACCTTGATCTGGGTGCGTAACGACGCCACCGACAGCCCCCTGTCCGGCCGCGCCCCGACCAATCCCCTCGAAGCAGTTTTCGCCGGCAAGGCATCGCTGCGTCGAACGGCTGCCGGTGGATTGTTCATCCTTGCGGGAACGGGGGCTCTAGTTTCGGCGAACGTGCCGCTCTCGCGCGCCGGGTTCGTGCTGGTGCCGATCCTCGTCACGATCGTGGGGGTCAGCCTCATCTTCGGGCCCTGGCTGTGGCGGCTCGCCCAGCAGCTGTCCGACGAACGGCGGGAGCGCATCCGCTCCGAGGAACGTTCCGAGATGGCGGCGCACCTGCACGATTCGGTACTGCAAACCCTCGCGCTGATCCAGCGAACCGATGATCCTCAGAGGATGTCGAGTCTGGCGCGCGTGCAGGAACGCGAGCTGCGCTCGTGGTTGTTCGGTCAGAGTGGCGATGCGGCGGCAGATCTCCTTAGCACCGCGATCGACGCGCTGGCCGGCAGGGTCGAGAGCCTTCACCACGTGCCCGTCGAAGCCGTAGTCGTTGGCGACCGGTCGATGGACGAGCGCCTTATGGCGATGGTTCACGCGTGCGTCGAGGCGACGGTCAACGCGGCCAAGCACTCGGGCGCAACCGCGGTCTCGGTCTACGTCGAAGTCGAAGAGCATGTCATCACGGCCTTCGTGCGCGACTCGGGAAAGGGCTTCAACCCCGCCGAGGTTCCTGCGGACCGCGGCGGCATAGCGGAATCGATCAGAGCGCGCATGGAGCGCAACGGCGGACACGCCGAGATCATCAGCGCCCCCGGGGAGGGGACCGAGGTCAGACTGAGCCTGTCGAGGTCAGAATGAAGAACGCAAGCATCACCGTCTTCCTCGTGGACGATCACCAGTTCTTTCTGTCCGGCGTGCGGTCCGAGCTCGGGGACGAGTTCTCCATCGTCGGCGATGCGGGCGATGTCGCCGGCGCGGTGAAGGGGATCGTCGAGAAGCAACCCGACGTCATCCTGCTCGACGTGCACATGCCCGGCGGCGGAGGGCTTGCGGTCATAGAGCAGGTCCGCAAGGTCAACGCCGACGCGTGCTTCCTCGCTCTGTCGGTGTCCGACGCGGCCGAAGACGTCATCGCCATCATCCGGGCCGGCGCCCGTGGCTACGTCACCAAGTCGATCTCGCCTGCCGAGCTCGCCAACGCGATCAGGCGCGTCCACGACGGCGATGCGGTCTTCTCGCCGCGCCTGGCGGGGTTCGTCCTTGATGCTTTCGCCGGTTCGGTGCAAACCTCCATCGATCCCGAACTCGATCAACTGACCCAGCGCGAACGCGAGGTCATGCGCTACATCGCCCGCGGCTACGCCTACAAAGAGGTCGCCAAGGAGCTGCACATCTCGACCAAGACGGTCGAGAGCCACGTCTCGGCCGTGTTGCGCAAGCTGCAACTGTCGAGCCGTCACGAACTAACTCGCTGGGCCAC
>JBOGWX010000136.1:0-1729 GCA_050694055.1 Actinomycetota bacterium | reverse complement strand
ACGGCGCACAGCTGTTCCTCTCCGAACGGTATGAACACGGGGAACTCTTCGTAGCTCAACTCGACATCCACTCCTTCGTGCGACGGGTGATGTGATCGACGATCGGCGTCTGGACGTCGACGCGGGTGTTTGAATCGCCGGTGTTGACGAAGGCGGGACCACCGAAGGTGGCGCCCGGAGGCTCTTTCACGAACTCCACCTCACAAGTTCCCCCCTGCTCCTGGAGCCTTGAGCGCAGGGTGCTGAGGGCGCGCTGGACCGCAGGCCGCTTGGAGACCTGGAACGCGAGGACGTCGCCCGTGAATGTGCCCATGTCCTTTGCCAGGTCGACATCGGCGACGGCATCGAAGAAGTGCGCGTAGACGTCGTTTCCAAGAACGTCGAGCATGCCCTCCTCTCGGAGTTGACGGAGATGGTCGTCGACAGAACTATGGTCGTTCTGAGTGAGCTTCACGAGGCGCATCTCGCGAATCATTTGTCGGAAGTAACTCTTTCCATCCAGCGCAGCGTTGATAAGTACCAGGCGGTCGACATCGCCGGCCTGCGCAACGGTTCCCGCGATGAGACCTCCGAACCTTGCCCCGATCAAACCGAGTCTCCGGGTGCCTGTGAGCGTCGAAAGCCGCTCGGCGGCCGCACGCACATCCTCGTGGACCGATTCCAAGGTCGTCTGTGCAAGGGATCCGGAGGAGTCGCCGAAGCCCCGGCAATGAACGGCTATGACGGGGTGACCTTGAACCGAAAGCGCGCGCGCCAAAGCCCTTTCCGTCCGCCGCAGCGTGAGAAACTCGAGACCGTAGGAGTGGCATACGACGAACCCGGTCTCCTTGGGCTCCGCCGGCCGGTAGAGCAGTGCGAAACAGAGTCCGTCACCCACCTCGATGTGAAGCGCACGCTCCTCGATCTCTGCGTCAACGAAGCTCGCGTGGCGACTCAAGAACTCGCGATCAACCATGTTTCTCCAAACGGGTCATAATGCCTTCCTTCCGTACTCCGGGTTGATGGATGGAGCGAGTGCGACGAGCGCTTACGAGGGCACGCCCGCCAGAATGAGACCGTCGACGGCCGCGATCGCATCGATGAGGTTCTCGAGCTGGTCGATTTCGACATCTGAGTCGTGATCGGGCGATTCGGGCTCGAGGTCCCGGTAAACACCTCGAGGGGTGCGCACTCGAATGCTCCACATCCCCGCTCTGCGGGCGCCGAGGAAGTCTTTGGCCGGATTGTCCGCGACGTACACCGCCTCCCGGCCGCTCACCCCGAGTGCCTCGAGCGCGACGACGAAAGGCCGGGGGCTGGGCTTCCATGCCTTCCTTCCCTCAACATCGCTGAACACGACCGCGTCGAAGCAGTCCTCGAGATCGAGTGCGGTGAGCTTCTTTTTTTGCACGGAGCTGTAGCCGTCGGTCACGAGTCCCAACGAATAGTGGGAGCGAAGCCGTTGCAGAAGCTGCTTAGCTGCCGGCAGCGGCTCGATCAGGGGTTTGTGTTCCCGGAAAACGCGCACCAAGGCCGGGAGCGTATCCATAGGCTGGCCCCGGGCCGCGAGCCATGCATCGAAGGTCTTGTTACGAATTCCGACCTCAAAGAGCCTAGCGAGGTCGGCGTATGACGCCTCGATGGGCAGACCCAGGTGACTCTCGGCCCACGTCGCCACCGCCTTGAACCCCGACAAGGCGTAGTCGCGCTCGAGGTAAAGGGTGTCGTCAAGATCGAAGACGATTGCTCT
>JBOGWX010000135.1:0-3255 GCA_050694055.1 Actinomycetota bacterium | reverse complement strand
CGAGACTTGGCCAGCGACTCCAGGATGCTGCGTTGGCCCGGGGACAACGTCAGCCGAGCTGCAGGCGGAAAGGACATGGACAGAATCTATCATGATCCGCGCGTCTATTTATGTATCACTACACTAGCTAGCTAGACGCGCTTGCGGTAGCGGGCGATCGCCAGAGGCGCGAACACCGCAGTGATGCCCACCATCCACAGGATCGCGCCGATAAGCGAGTTGCCCACGGGATCGCCGAGCATCAGCGCCCGGCTGGCGTCGACCACGAAGGTGATCGGGTTTATCTCGACGAACGCCTTTAGCCATCCCGGCATCGTGTCGGGGTCGGCGAAGACGGAGCTCGCAAAGGTCAGGGGCAGAATCAGCAGGAACCCGTACGTGTTCACCGACTCCGGTGCCTTTGCGACGATTCCGATGTAGGCCATCGGCCAGCACGCGGTGATCCCGAAGGCGGTGGCCACCAGCAACCCACCGATGGCTCCGCCGGCCCCGCCCGTGAACTCGAAACCCAGGAGCAAGCCGAAGACGGCCATGATCAGCACGCCCCACACGACGCGCACCGAGTCCGAGAGGATCCGCCCTCCGATGACCGCCGAGCGAGCGATCGGAAGGGAACGAAATCGATCGATGAGACCGCTCTTGAAGTCGATGTTGAGTCCGAGCGCGGTCGTAAAGCCGGTGAACGTTACGCCTTGAACGATGAGGCCCGGGAGCGCGAACTGGAGGTACTCGCCACTGGATCCCGCGATCGCGCCGCCGAAGACGTAAACGAACAACAACAGGAACATCAACGGCTGGACCGTCATGCCGACGAGCTGCTCGGGATCGGTCTTGATGTGGAGGAGATCGCGACGGGTGATCGTCAGCGTATGGCGCAGGGCCTGACCGAGGCCCATTCGCCCGGCGGGGATCGCTTGGGCGCTCATACCGTGCTCCTTTCTGTGAGCTCCTCGGCCTCGGCATGCGGCTCCGCAACGTGGCCGGTGAGGGCGATGAACACCTCGTCGAGGGTGGAACGACGAAGTGCGAGATCGTCGAGCGCGATCCGTTCCTCCTCGAGGCGTTGTACGACTGCGCTGAGGCACGACTTGTCCTCGATGGTCGCGAGCGCGCGCCCCTTCTCGTGGTGGACGCGGGAGCCGCGCTCCGCAAACTCGCGCAGGACCTCGGCGGCACGGGGGGCATCTTCGGGCTCGATCGTGTGGATCTCGAGTACCTGGCCCCCAACGCGCTCCTTGAGCTGCCTCGGGGTTCCTGCGGCTATGACCCGTCCGCGGTCTATGACCACGATCTCATCGGCGAGACGATCAGCCTCCTCGAGATACTGCGTGGTGAGCAACACGGTCGTGCCGTCGGCCACGAGTCCGCGGATCAGGTCCCACAACTGCTGGCGGCTGACGGGGTCGAGCCCGGTGGTCGGCTCGTCCAGGTAAAGGAAACGTGGCCTGCCGACGAGACTCGCCGCCAAGTCGAGCCTCCGGCGCATGCCACCCGAATAGGTCTTCACGGTTTTCGACGCGGCTTCGGTTAGATCGAAGGAGCCGAGCAGTTCAGCGGCCCGGTCGTGCGCATCGGTCCTTCCCAGTCCCACCAGACGGCCGATCATGTAGAAGTTCTCGTGGCCGGACAACAATTCGTCGACCGCGGCGTACTGACCGGTGAGACCGATGAGGCGGCGCACCTCGCCCGGTTGACGAACGACGTCGAAGCCCCCGACCGAGGCGCGGCCCCCGTCGGGCCGCAACAGCGTCGAGAGCACTCGGATGGCGGTCGTCTTGCCGGCGCCGTTGGGGCCGAGCAGGCCGAACACCGTCCCGGGACGGACGACGAGGTCGATCCCGTCGAGGGCTCTGACCTCCCCGAATGACTTGACGAGACCCTCGGCCTCGATTGCTGCAACTGACATGCCTCTCCCCCCTAGAAGAAACTCTCTCGGACGAAACCCGTGCTCGGGCGAAATCCTTCCTGAACCTGCGTTACACGCGTGCAATTCGATCTTGACCGCTTTAACTGGACATCTTGTGGCAGGTTTTTGAGAAGATGCTGTGATCGTGCGTTCCGACCGGCTTCTGGCCATCCTTCTCACCCTGCAGGCCCGCGGTCGCGCGACGGCACCCGAACTGGCCGAGCGGCTCGAGGTCTCGGTTCGCACCGTGTATCGCGATGTGGAGGCTCTGTCCTCTGCGGGAGTTCCCGTCTATACCGAGCAGGGTCGAGGCGGGGGCATCAGGTTGCTCGAGGGCTATCGCACCGACGCGACCGGCCTCACGCAGGCCGAGGCCGGCGCCCTGTTCACCTTCTCTGGGCGCGGCGTGCTCCCCGACGACGCCGCCGACCGACACCTCCGCTCGGCGTTCCGCAAACTGCTGGCGGCCCTGCCCGAGAGCCGGAGAGGGGAGGCCGAGCGAGCCGAGCAGCGGATCCTGGTGGAGCCCCGGCCGTGGATGCGCCGCGGGGATCAAAAGGTGCCGATGCTGCCCGTCGTGCAGGAGGCCGTGTTGCGCGGCGAACGGCTGCAGCTTCGCTATCACGCCGCGGGTCGCAGCGAACCGGGTGACTACGAGGTCGACCCGGTCGGCCTCGTCGTGAAGGCCGGTGTCTGGTACCTGGTCGCCTACAGGGGGGACGAGCCTCGCATGTTCCGGGTCGGTCGCATTCGGAAAGCCGAGCCGATCGGTCCCGCGTCGTTGCCCGCCGACGTCCCACCGCTGGCCGAGCTATGGGACCGGATGCGGGCGCGCTTCGAGCAGCCGGGTGGCGGCGTGCGGGTGGATGCGGCGGTTCCCAAGAATCGAGCGGGCCTGGTGCTGGGCGTCTGCAGCGCCGAGCTCATCGACCGGCCGGAGCGACGGCTGCACCCCGAGGAGGCAGATCACGAGATCCTCACCCTCACCTTCCGCTCGGCTGCTCACGCGTGGTGGATGCTGGCCGCTCTGGCCGAGCACGTCGAGGTGATCGGCCCGAACGAGGTCCGTGACGAGTTGGTGCGGAACGCCCAAGCCACGCTGGAGCGCTACCGGTGAGTCTGCTCGTGTGATCGTCGCCCATTAGGAGCGGCGGAGAACCCTTCTGCCCGGAAAAAGGCAAAACATGCGGTACATGCGGTACATGCGGTACATGCGGTACATGCGGTACATGCGGTACATGCGGTACATGCGGTACATGCGGTCCATGCGGTCCATGCGGTCCATGCGGTCCATGCGGTCCATGCGGTCCATGCGGTCCATGCGGTCCATGCGGTCCATGCGGTCCATG
>JBOGWX010000134.1:0-13195 GCA_050694055.1 Actinomycetota bacterium | reverse complement strand
GCGGCGGCTCGTCGGCTGGAGGAGGTTCCGCAACGGGTGCCCGATCCAGGAACTCCGGTGCGGACTCGAAAGCGGGCGACGGGACGTCATCGGGAGTAGGCCCCTCGGCCACGCGCCGGTAGCGGATGCGTCGGCCGGTTTCGGCGTCGTACTGGTGGAAGCGCACGCGCTTCGGAGAGGTCGCGGCGTACAGCTTCACCGGTATGTTCACCAGGCCGAAGCCGAGATCACCCACCCAGACCGCCTGTGGCATGGAACAACTTTACGCTCACAGGAGTGGGCGTGACGAACTCAGCGCGCAACCGGGAGCCCTACCTCCCCGGCGTGCTAGCTCAGTTCACTACGAACCATGCGACGCTGGTATCGCTGGTGACGGAGCGGTTGAGGTAAATCGTGAAGGAGCCGTTCGCCACGTTTGGGACCACCGACCGCACCCAGCGACCAGAAGCGTTTTGCTGAAGTTGTGCCAGGACGAAACTGCTGGAGGTAAGAGCGTTAACGCCGCTCTTGGTCACCGATGAGGCCCCGGAAGGAATGGTCAGGATGCCGCTCTTGCTGAACACGGCCTTGCCCACCACCCGAAGCGCATTCCCGTTGACGCCGCTCTCTGCATGGACGCCGGTCCCCGACTTGCTCGTCCCGCTGACGCCGCGGCCCGAGGACGCGCTGCCTCCGTAGACACCCCAACCGTCGGAGGTTGTGGAGTAACCGTAGACGCCGTAGCGCCCTCCCTCCCCATAAACTCCGCTGCCGCTGTGGCCGCCGTACCCTCCCGAGCCGGCGGTGTAGCCATAGATCCCATAGGCGTCTCCTTCGCCGTAGATCCCGGTGCCGATTCCGGATTGGACGACGCTGAAAGCATTGCCGTCCGAAGTGGTTGTGAGGCTCGTGTCGGTGGTTTCCGCACTGTTTGGTTGGCCCAGGATGAGCGGGTCGCCGGGGGCTCCTGACGAAATGCTCGCGAAGAGCACAATCAGACTGATCACGAGCAGGGCGATCAACGAGCTCTTGGGCTGGAATCTCCGCATCGGAATCTCCTTTGCTTGTACGCTTGCGTGCCCCTTCGCGCCAGGGCCGAAGCGTTATCTCCTCTGATCTCGCCCTACTCCTTCCCCCGGTCTCCGTCAAGACCGAGGGAGCCATCCCGATGTCAACCACGGCCGAGACTTGACCCCTTGCGCCGGTTGGGAATTGCCCTCCCTCTGCGGGCCGAGGGCTGGCAGGAGCAATCGAAGTCCTCCAACGTTCACGCCGAGAACGTGATCAAGCAGCTCAACAAGAGGCTCCGCTCGCAGGTTGGAAGATCTCATGCTCGACGCGTGGAGCATCCTTGTCGAGGTGAGGGGCGCCAGTTCGAATCTGGTCGCCCGCTCTGAAGGAATTGTGGGTGAGGCAGGCCGGTGGGTTGGGTCGAAGGGACGTCTCCGTCAGGCGCCCACGAACCCAAGCACCCGCCGCCAGGCGTCGTCGCACGCTTCGTGGTGCTCCGCGAAGGCCCGGTCGAAGAACGAGTGAGGGGCACCGGCGTATACCACGATCTCGCTCGGGACACCCGCCTCATCGAGGGCTCGACGGAACCGATCCACCTCCTCTGCCGGGATGAGCTCGTCGGCACCACCGAACAGACCGAGAACCGGGCACCGATAGTGGGGCGCCAGCCTTACCGGCGCGCCAGGTCGTCGGGACGGTGGCCCTGAGGCCGTCCGTAGAAGCCGATTACGCCAGCGAGGTGCTGATGGGCGGCCTGGTTGAACGAGACCCTGCCCCCAAAGCAAAACCCGACGGTAAAGAGTCGTCGGTCCGCTCCACCGGGCTGTGACCGGAGGTAGGCGAGCCCGGCCTCAACATCGGCCTTCACCCCGTCGGGAGTGGTCTGTTGCACGTGGGCCATGAAGTCGAAGTCGTCGTCACGCTCCCCGGTGCCGGCCGTCCGCCCAAAGTAGTGGATTGTCGTGGCGCAGACGCCGACCTCGGCGAACCTGACGGCGAGGTCCTTGTAGAAAGCCTTCAGTCCACGCACGTCCAGCAGGATTACGACGCCCGGCGCATTGGGATCCGCGGCCCCCGCGCTGAATGCGAGGAACCGATTCCCGTCGGTCGCATGGAGGACCAAGTCCTCGGTTCCGGCGATGCCGGCGCCGCCCGCGATCGGCGGCAACGGAGGCCGAGCGGTGTTCTCGTGGACACATGTGGCCCCCTCCAGTTGAGCCCGAGACATGTCCCGCAGCAAAGTGGATTGCCGCGCGAGCGAAAGCTGAGGCCAATGTTCTGCGCCGGTTCCTTCGCCTGACTCGCTCATAAAGGCAGATGTATCTACGTTGTCGAGCGCGTTAGTCCCTGTGGCAATGACGATTCGAGCAACGAACTTATTGCATCCGCGCTCGCGCGCAATGACCTCGGCTGCGTCTTCGTCTCTAGTCAGTAACGGAAGGAGGACGCCGTGAGCAGACGCATCAGAGTTCGAGTCCGTCGACGCCGGAGGAGGTGACAGCTCGCGAACACAGGAGACGTCGCACCGGTAACCCATGGTTTGGAAAGGAGATTCGATGGCAGTCGCAACTATCCGCAACGGGGTAAACGTCGATCAACTGGTTCAGACGATCGACGCGATCAAGGGCGATGAGAGCATCGCCGACTTCACGTTCAAAGCCAACACTCGGTGGAAGGAAGGAAGCACCAGCACGACCGAGATCTCATCTTTCACCCACGCAGGCCAGGCGCAGGAGCACTCCAGGACTCACGTCTTAACTGGATGCGAGCCAGAGGTGCTGCTGGGTCGCGACAATGGGCCGAACGCGGTCGAGCTCGTACTGGCGGCTTTGGGCTTCTGCTACTCGGTCGGCTTCGTCTACAACGCGGCCGCTCTCGGTTACGAGATCGAGGAACTCGAGTACGAGATCGAGGGCGACCTCGATCTACGCAACTTCGTCGGCATCGACGCAGGCCCACGGCCCGGCTTCACCGAGATCCGAGTGAAGGGCCGCGCCAAGGCGGGCAACGCCTCGGAGGAGCAGCTCCAGGAGTTGTGTCAGTACGTACAGGACACCTCGCCCGTGAAGGACATCCTCGTGAACCCGCTTCCGGTCACCACGTCGCTCGACGTGATCACCTGATCGGACGCTCATGCAGTGGTTGCCGATAGGATTCCCACGGGGTAGGAGCACTCCTGGACCCTGAGGTGTCGTCTCGGGCACCCTTCAGGGTCCAGAAGCTCTCGCACGGCAAGGACGTGCTCTGGTCATCCACTTGACGCCCTCGTTGAGGAGAGTAGAACGGAGGGACTCTAGGAAGGAGGAGTCATGTTCGTACAGGTGATCCAGGGCCGGGCAACGGACCCCGCCGGCCTCAAGAAGGAGTGGGACAGATGGGATCAGGAGATCAAACCGTCAGTAGAGGGCTACCTGGGCGGCACCGCGGGCGTTACCGCCGACGGTGAGTTCATCGCGCTCGCCCGTTTCGAGAGTGAAGAGGCCGCGCGCGCGAGCAGCGACAGCACCGAGCAGAGCGCATGGTGGGAGGAGACCTCGCAGTATCTGGCAGACCCGATGTTTCACGATTGCACCGAGGTCGATCTGGTCAAAGACGGAGGCTCCGACGAGGCCGGCTTCGTACAGGTGATCCAGGGCAAGGTCACCGACGTCGCCAAGGCGAGGGAGCTCGACGCCAGGATGGAAGACCAGCTCAGGGAGCTGCGACCCGATGTGATCGGAGGCATCGTCGCCTGGCATCCCCAGAACGGACGCTTCACCAACTCCATCTACTTCACCTCCGAAGCCGAGGCGCGTGCCAAGGAGAAGGAGATGGAGTCATCCGAGGGTTTCGAGGAGTACATGAGCGAGCTTCAGGCGATCTCCGACGGGGAGCCCAAGTTCCTCGATCTCACCGAGCCTTGGATGTCGAGCAGGTAAAGGGGTTCGTGACTCCCTGAGCCCACGCGCAGGCGGAATGTTGACGCCGCGCCCGAGGTTGGGCCGATCAAGCAAGCGGGCACAGGGAGGGAATCGAGGCCATGAGGGCATACGTTTTGGTTCAGACCGCCGGCAACAAGGATCTCGTCGCCCGCGACTTGCGGGCCATCTCCGGAGTGAGATTCGCCGAAGATCTTCGAGGGCCCTACGACGTCATCGCAATGATCGGCTCGGGACAACGACCGCTCGACGCGGTCCTTGCGGAGATCCGCGGACTGACCGACGTGACGCGGGCGGTCTCCGCCCCCTTGGTCGATTCCCTGAGCGATACCGAAGCGGCGTGACCGCAGAGTGAGTGGGCTTCGCTACAAGGTGACTTGCGTCATCTCGGCGAGGTCGCCTTGCAGAACTTAGAATCATTACCTCCCCGAAGTGCCTTGTTGAGAGTCCTCGGACGTTCGAAACTGAGAACTTCGACGGGCATGGGAGGCCGACCGATGAACAGCAAGCTCAAGATGGCCGCGGCAGCGATTGCGGCCCTTGTCACAGTGGGGCTGACGCCCGTCGGGGCGGGCGCTACTTTCCCCGGCGGGAACGGCCGGATCATCTTCCACCGAGGGTCACTCGAGTCACCGACCTTCCTGGTCTCGATGAACCCGGATGGTTCCGACGTGACACGTCTCACCGGACGGTCGAGAAACAGCTTCGGCGCGAGCTGGGCTCCAGACGGGAGCCGGTTCATCTATTCGCGCGCCAACAACGACGGCAGCATCGACCTCTTCTTGCGCGACGCCGACGGCAGCAACCCGACGCGAGTTACCGATACCAACAAGGACGAGTTCCAGGTGGCCTTCGGTCCCGACGGCAACCAGGCCGTTTACCAGAAGTGTGGGCGCCAGTGCGACCTCTTCACCATCGACTTGACGACCGGCACCGAGACGAGGCTGACCGACACCCGGGCAGACGAGATCGCGCCCGAGTGGAGCGTTGACGACCTGATCGTCTACGAGCGCTCTCCCAGGCGCGGCGGTGACATCGAGCTCTTCACCATTGATCCTAGTGGGACCACCAAGACGCGCCTGACCGACAACCAGAAGCAGGATGTTTCGGCATCTTGGTCCCCGGACGGTACCAGAATCGTGTACAGCCGCTGCGGCTTCGAGTCGAACTGCGACCTCTTCACGATGGATCCGGACGGGTCCGGCAAAGAGAGGATCACCGACACCAAGGCGGATGAGTTCGGCGCCCAGTTCTCGCCCAACGGCCGCTCCTTCGTGCTGACCCGCGCGCGCGGCGAGGGAAGAAGCGACCTCTTCAAGATGCGCATCAACGGACGCCGCCTGCAGCGGCTCACCGATACGCCGAACAAGTTCGAGGTCGGTCCAGACTGGCAACCCCTGCCCTAAGGGCGCATGGGATGACCCGTATCGGCGCGACCTAAACAACGCGCTTTCTAGTTCAACTCGTAACAGTTATCGCACGTCTGATCGAGGGGGAGAACCCGCGACCCCCACCATCAGAATTCGTCTGAGGATTCTCCCCGGTTTTGAAAACCGAGTCACCTTCGGGCCAGGTAGTAGCAAGTGACGCCCACTGCGAAGAGGCAATAAATGGGAGGGGGGAGTGTTCGCGCGTGGGCGCTGTGGATCCAGAGCTCATAAAGGGGGAGGCAAAAAATGAAGAGACTTCTGTCTGCGATCGTGCTGTGCGCGCTGGCGTTGGCGACGCCGGTCGTACAGGCCACCGCGCAGCCACTGGACGATCCGATTCCGCAACCCATTAGGAAGGGCGGCGTTCACATCAGGCTCGAGCCCGTCGCCACCGGCCTTACCGCGCCCAACTGGGGCATCTCTGCGCCGGGCGACTCGGATCGACTGTTCGTGGTCGATCAGCCCGGCATCGCGTGGGCCGTCGACTTGTCGTCGGGCGCGAAGAGCGCCTTTCTCGATGTCTCCGATCGCCTCGTCCCGCTCGGAGCCTTCGGGCCGGGCACCTTCGACGAACGGGGCCTCCTCGGGCTCGCCTTCCATCCCGACTACACGGACAACGGCGCCCTCTACACCTACACTTCGGAGCCGGTTGATGGACCCGCCGACTTCTCCACGATGCCGCCGGGTACCCCGGCCAACCACCAGAGCGTAATCGCGGAGTGGCGCGTCCCGAATCCACGCAATGCGGCGTCGGTCGTGGATCCGAGCACCAGGCGTGAGCTCCTGCGCATCGATCAGCCACAGTTCAACCACAACGCCGGAGCGCTCAACTTCGGACCGGACGACCTCTTATACATCTCGCTGGGCGATGGCGGTGCCGCCGACGATCAAGGCGTCGGTCACAGCCCGCAGGGAAATGGGCAGGATCCCAGCAACGTGCTGGGTTCGATCCTGCGGATCGATCCCGCCGGCTCCAACTCGGCCAACGGCAGCTACGGAATCCCGGAAGACAATCCGTTCGTCGACGAGGAGGGCTTCGTGCCCGAGATCTGGGCGTACGGCTTCCGCAACCCGTTCCGATTCTCGTTCGATTCCGTCACCGGCAAGCTCCTGGCCGGAGACGTCGGACAGAACGACATCGAGGAAGTCGACGTCGTGACCAAGGGCGGCAACTTCGGCTGGAGAGTCAAGGAAGGCTCGTTCCTGTTCGACCCCAACGGCGACGATCCGGGCTTTGTCACGGCTCGGAGTCCCGGCGAGCCGGAAGGTCTCATCGATCCGATCGCGGAGTACGACCATGACGAGGGCATCGCGGTGGTCGGAGGGTTCGTCTACCGGGGCGACGCCATTCCGCAGCTCAGAGGCCGTTACGTCTTCGGGGACTTCGCTCGGAGCTTCACAGAGTTCGGGCGGCTGTTCTTCCTTAACCCCGCCCATCGGATTAGGGAGTTCAGACTGGTCGGACAGGATGCACTCGACTTGAAGCTCGATGGGTTCGGCCAGGACGCCCATGGCGAGCTGTACGTTCTCGGCAACACCACCGGCACGCCCTTCGGCGATACCGGCGTGGTGCTGAGGATCGCTCCCCGCCAGCGAGACAACGAACTCGAGGCGGACCTGAATGGCTTCGCTGAAGTCGATCCGGCCACCGGGCAGTTCGGAGCGGGCGACTTGAACGGCGACGGCCTCGCGGAGATCCGACTCCGGCGTCCCAACGAACGGGTCTGCTTCACGCTCGAGTGGGCCGATATCGATGAACCGGTGGCCGCGCATATTCACTCCGGTGTCGTCGGCGTCAACGGGCCCATCGTCGTGGACCTGCTGGGCAACGCCGACAACTTCCGTCACCGGAACGAGGCAGGCAGAGCCCGCGGGTGCGCCGAGGACGTCGCTCCGGCGCTGATCGACGACATCGGCAACCATCCCGGCGCGTTCTACGTGAATATTCACACGGAGCGCTTTCCAGGAGGCGCGATCAGAGGGAACCTCGAGAGAGACGAAGCCGGCATCTAGCAGCGCGCACGAGGGTGCCGGATTCTTCATAGGCGGCGGGTGTGACGGCTGTTCTTCAGCACGCCCGGGTCGCGTGAGCTCCAGGATTTTGGCCCCACGGCTATCGTAGACACCGAGCTTGTGCGTGAGGTATTGGTCCACATTGGTGACGAACCTCAGAACCTTGCGCAGCTTCGACTGACCCTCTTGCTGCACGAAGCCCAGCTCGGTGCCTTCGGGGTCGCGGATCAGCTACGTTCTGCGTCTGACTTCGTGATGCTACTGGTTCGTCAGCTCGACCAACTTGGCTTTCTGGTTGACTATCAGTCGGGGGGCTTCGAGCAGCGAGGTCATGGCCTCATCCAAGAGTTAAAGCGGCCCGGCGCCGGAGCGAGGCCGACGGTGACAAGCGAGTGAGGGGGGGCCATGACCAGGAGCGTGGAGTTGAGGAGGCACACCGCAGCCGACGGCGACGTCTTGACGCCTGAGGGCGTCCGGGACGCGCTCGGCGTGGGATCCAGGCTGAGAGACGAGTACGACTCGGCGATCTCCTCGGGGGCGCAGCGAGCGACTCAGACGCTGGCATGCTTCCTCGCCGGTTCGAATGCGAAGGTGACGGGAGGGGTCGTCGTCGATGCTCGGTTCAGGAGCGACGTCGAGGATCGCTGGAAGGCCGCCTACCAGGCTGCGGGCGCCGGAGACATCGAGTCGTTTCGAAGGGTCGCTCCGGACCTGGTCGCCGAGGAATCCGAGATCTTGGGCGGCGCGCTCGAGGACGCTTTCGCCAATCTTCCCGAGGGGGGTAGCGCCCTCGTCGTCGGGCACTCACCGATGCTGGAGGTTGCGCTCTACGGCCTCACCGGCGAGATAATCGAGCCGCTCTCCAAGGGGGCCGGTGTGCTGGTGAGCGAGGAGGACGGCAGCTACAGGTTGGAGCCCCTGGACTGAGGCGGCAGACGGAGGATGGCAACGGTTCGCCTAGCTCCTGAGCTCGAGGAGCACTTCTTCGATTCCGTCGGCGGGAGTGGGCGCAGCCCCCGGCTCACTCCGGATGGCGAACCCGCATTTCTGCAACACCCGGATCGAGCCGAGGTTGTGCTTCGCGACAGAGGCGTAGAGAGGGCGCTCCGATACGTCGACCAGGAACTGTCTTACCGCCTCCGTGGCGATCCCCCTGCCCCAGTGCGCCTTGCCCACCCAGTAGCCGATTTCCCGCCTGCCGTCCTGAATCCAGCCGACGATGTTGCCCGCCACCTCGTCGTCGCTGACGATGGTCTTCTTAGCGACGGTTTCGTCGGCGAGGATCCGGGCCCAATGCGCCATGTGAGCGTCTCTGTCACGAGCGGGGAAGGCCGCCATCTCGTTAGCGTCGTGGTCCCGCTGATGTTCGAAGAAGACCGGGAGGTCTTCTTCCCTGACATCTCGTAGGAGCAACTTGCTCGGAGAGCCTCGAGTCCCCGTGGTCATATCTCTGACGCAGGTGGGCGCCGCATGTACCACTCGGTGAAGCTCGAGCAACGACCCTCGTCGTCGAACTGAATTACGAAGCAGTTGTCGTAGATGCGATCGATGGAGCCATCCGGACGGCGGTACGTGGAAGTGCCGGTAGCAACCGCCTTGTCGCCATCGACAGCGATCGCTCGATATTCACCCTCGTAGGTACCGGGCTCATCGCGCGCCTCGGGGGCCAGCCACGCCGCCACTATCGCTTCACGTCCGCGGACCGGTTCGTCATAGGGGTGGAAACGGTACTCGGCATCGGCGGCGAACAGCGAGCCGATCTCAGCGACGTCGTAGGTCTCCCACGCTCTGTTGTAGCGCGCCAGCCACTCGCTCACTTGCTCGTGCGTCACGGTGCTCTCCCTCCTAAGACATGTGCGGCCTCGCGGCCGCGTCGATCATGATCCCAACCCAGGAAACCTCAGATGCCAGGGTCCGCGCATACGGAAGCCGTGGCGACACGCTGTCCGCCACGGCTCCACACGGTTGAGCTCTAGGAGATCGTCACGACGTTCGTCGCCTCCGGGCCCTTGGCCCCGGCACGTGCGTCGAATTCGACCTTCGCACCCTCGGGGAGACTCTTGTAGCCGTCGCCGCTGATGCTGGTGTGATGAACGAAGAGATCCTTGGACTCGTCGTCAGGAGTAATGAATCCATAACCCTTGGCGTCGTTGAACCACTTCACTGTTCCGGTTGCCATATGTACACCTCCCTTAATACTCAGGAACGAGGTAAGGAAGGGCGATGGCACAACCACACTCACGTTCTAGTTCCAGGTGGCGCCGCTGATGGTGACGCCGCCTCTCCCTGTAACCATATGCTATTTAGTCCCATTCCCGGTCCTTTTCACGAATGCCATCAGATGAAGGCCTGGAAACTCGAGGTCGAGCTCGGGCGTGCGGAGGAAGCCAAAGCTCTCGTAGAGGCGGCGGGCGCCGGTCATCCACTCGAGCGTGTGCAGGACGATCCGCTTTTTGCCCTCTGAGAGCGCCCGTGCCACGCACTCCGTCACGAGCGCCTGCGCGATCCCTTGCTTCTGTAGTTCGGGGTCAACTGCAAGCATCCGGATTCCGGCCGTGTCACCACCATCGAATTCAGCCAGGGGAGAAGACTCGTCACCTACGTAGGTCACGGATCCGACCACGCGCGCACCCGAGGTGGAGACGAGCACGAGGGAGTGCGACACGCGCGCTGCCACGTCTCGCAATCCGTCGTACTCCTGTTCCTCGAAAGCCACGCCGGCATCGCGGGCCGCTGCCGCATAGGCGCGCGCTACGATGTCGCCCGCGATGGCGTACTCGTCCTTACGAACGGGTCTGATCCCGAAAGAAGCGCTCACTCACCGATCAGGGTGACATGAATCGAGCCGGAAGTGGCAAGCCTCAGCAGCGCACCAGTTCGATTAGGTAGTGGCCCGGCATGCCGCTCACGTACCATGCCTTTCCGCGACCGCACTCGCCGAGCTGTGGGCAATTCGACCACCATTGTGGGAGGGCCGCCTCGGCAGGAAGGCGCCGCTCGATGATGCGCTCGACCTCTGCGATTGACAACACGACGCGGACGGTGTCGTCCGCCCGGTCTGCCAGGTAATCACGAAAGCTCGACCACTCCCTGTCGACGAGGCAGTGATCCGCTCCCCATACGGGAGCCACGGGAGGTGGGGCGGTGTGGTCGTTTACCGCGATGCTGCCGTCACTGTTCACGTTGTTCCCCCAACGTCATTGTTGGTATGGCGGCTCTCTGCGAGATAATCACAGGACAACCTTCTGGATTCCCTTACCCCTACCATCGGTACTATCACGAGCGAACTCAAGCGGGCCACATGCTCTCGTCGTAGAGCGAGTACCCCGGGCAGAGAGCGTCGTCTCAAAGTGAGATCGTCGGTACCTCGAGGCGGCCTTCTTCGAACTCCTCGAGCACCGCACGCGCGACTGCCAGATCCTGAATTGCGAGCCCCGTCGAGTCGAACAGGGTGACGACCTCGTCCGAGGTCCGCCCGGTCGACGCTCCGGTGAGCACTTCGCCCAGTTCGGTCACCTGCTGCCTCGAAACCAAGCCGGCACCGACCACTCCTGTGAGCTCGCCTCCGTGACTCGCCTGGTGCCATTCGTCGCAGTAGAGCTCGCAGCGCACCACGGCGCCCGGCTCGACCTCGGCCTTGCCGGGACCGTCTGCGCCGAGTGCGTTGATGTGCATTCCGGGCCTTAGCTTGTCCTCGCTCACGACCGGCTCGTAACCTGGGGTCACCAACGTGACGACGTCGCATCCGAGTGCGTCGGCCGCGTCTCCCGCACGCCATCCCAGATCGGCGGCCAGCTCTCGCGCGGCCGCAGGATTGCGGTCGGCGCAGACGCCGTCGTCGTAACCGGCGGCCTTCAGGCACATTGCCGCCCAGCGGCCGTGCAACCCACAGCCGATGATTCCCACCGTCTCGGAGCCATCGCTCTCGAGCGCCTGGGCCGCGATCGCGGCCGCGGCCCCCGTGCGCAGAGCGGTGACCGACCTTCCATCCATGAGCGCAAGCCAGCGGCCCGTGTCCGCGTCGCTTACGAGGATCGTTCCCGTCACCGTCGGGAGGCCGCGAATTGCATTGCTCGGAAACGACGTCACCCACTTGAGGATCGCAAGGCCGTCACCCGCTGCGGGCATGGCGCGGAAGTCGCCGTGCGGCGGGCTGTCCAGATAGATCTTGGCGGGCATCGTCCATTCGTGCTTCGCGTATCGGATGAAGCCGTCGCGGACGCGCTCGATGGCCCGCTCGGGTGTCACGGCGCGCAGGACTGCCGCGTAGTCGAAGACCACCACGTCGTTGTTCACCCTCGTGTTCTAGCTCATCTGGGGCGAGCAGAAAAGAGCGCTACTAAAGCCGAACCATTGCGAAGATGGGCTCCATGACCACGCATAGCTCGCATCTCAGACTTGTCACGCTGCCCGTGTTCATTGCGGCACTTGTGCTGGTTGGATGCAACGAGGATGGAACGAGCGACACGGATGCGGTTCGACCCCCCGAGCGTTCGAGCCCCCAACCAGAAACGCCGGACCGGGAGCCACGCCGGGCCCCTGGATCGGAATCCTTCGACCCCGAGTCGGCGCGCATGGACCTGGAGCTGATATCCGAGGGTTTCGAGTCTCCCCTCGGCGTCACCCATGCGGGCGATGGCAGCGGACGGCTTTTCGTGGTCGAACAGACCGGCGCCATCAGGATCTTGAGCGACGGCGAGATCCTCGAGGAACCCTTCCTCGATGTCAGCGAAGCGATCGTCTCGGGGGGAGAGCAGGGACTGTTGGGATTGGCTTTTCACCCCAACTACCGGAGCAACGGTCGTTTTTTCATCAACTACACAGATGTCAACGGCGACACGGTCATCTCGGAGCTTGGCACCTCGGATGATCCGGATGTGGCGGACCGAGAATCGGCCCGCCCCCTGCTGCAGTTCGACCAGCCCTTCGCAAATCACAACGGGGGACAGCTCGCCTTTGGGCCCGATAATTTCCTCTATATCGCAACGGGCGATGGCGGCAGCGCAGGGGATCCCGAGGGCAACGGCCAGGACACCAACGCGCTGCTTGGCAAGTTGCTCCGGGTGGACGTCGATTCGGGCGACCGGTACGGGATCCCCGACGACAATCCCTTTGCGGATGGGGGAGGCGCGCCCGAGGTCTGGGCGTATGGCCTGCGCAATCCCTGGCGCTTCAGCTTCGATTCGAAGACCGACGAGCTGTGGATCGCCGACGTCGGTCAGGGGGACTTCGAGGAGATCAACCGCACCGACGCGGATGAGCCGGGACTCAACTACGGCTGGAACATCATGGAGGGTCGGGAGTGCTTCGGCGGAGAAGGGTGTGACCGAAGCCAAAAGGTGCTGCCGATCAGCGGCTACACCCACGATCTGGGTTGCTCGGTCACGGGCGGCTACGTCTACCGCGGAGAGGAGTCGCCGGCGCTCACCGGTGGGTACATCTTCGGCGACTTCTGTTCCGGCACGATCTGGGGCATCGACGCGAGGGCCCGTGACTTCACCGAGCCCATCGAACTCCTGCAGAGTGGCGTACAGATAAGTTCGTTCGGACTCGACGAAGAAGGAGAGCTGTACTTGACCGATCTCGCGGGTGGCCAACTCCTACAGGTCGTCGGCCGCTAGGCCGCAGGACGGCGAGCAAAATGGCGACCGCAGGAACCGACTTTTGGGACATATGAATAAGAAGGAGCATTGTCGCGCGCCGCTCCGAAGGCCTTTCCCAAACAATCGATCAAGGTAGATGACGTTGAACGGTGATTCAGGTATGAGTAGGCAATGACCTTGGGGGCAGTCGTCGCTTGTGACTCGAGAAGGCTCTGCCAGGCGGTCGGGAGGGGGATTGTTC
>JBOGWX010000133.1:0-31084 GCA_050694055.1 Actinomycetota bacterium | reverse complement strand
CCGGCCAAGGCGCTGAACCCGGCCCTGTCGGTCAGGCAGCAACTCGCCGAGGTCTTCGCGGAGCATCGCTCGTCAGAGTTGCTGGAGGACTCGGGTCTCGGCAGTTTCGGGCATGCCGGTGCCGGTTCGCTCATGCGGCGGGCCGCCCATAGGCGTTCGACCTTTATCGAGCGCCGGCTGTTGGACCTGCCTCCGCTGCGGTCCCACGACCGGAGACTGCAACGAGTGCTCGACGAGCGCATTGCCGCGGCCCTGGCGGCCACCAGGATTCCCAACCCCTCCAAGGTCATGAACAGCTACCCTCACGAGCTCTCGGGGGGGATGAAGCAGCGAGTCATGATCGCTCAGGCACTCGCCTGCGACCCCGATCTGTTGATCGCCGACGAGCCCACGACCGCACTCGACGTGACCATCCAGGCGCGCATCCTCGACTTGATCCAGGATCTGCAGGAACAGCATCACACCGCGGTCCTCTACATCAGTCACGACCTCTCGCTGGTTCGAAGGATCAGCGATCGTGTGGCGGTGATGTACGCGGGCAAGCTGGTCGAGACCGCCTCGACGCCGGAGCTCTTTCACGATCCCCTGCACCCGTACACGAGAGCACTGCTCGCCGCGGTCCCCACCTCGGACCAGAGGCGGGGCGAGCTCGCCGCCATCGAGGGCACCGTGCCCGAGCTCGTGGATCCGGAGCCCTGCTGCCGCTTTCACACGCGCTGTGCGCACTCGGGTCCGGTCTGCGCGGCCAAGGAACCGCAGCTACGCGAGCGGGAGCAGGCGAACCATCGCGCGGCCTGCTTTCTGTACGACGACCCCGCCGCCATCGGTTGCCCCCCGGACCTGATGCCTCAACGGCGGGACGGTGAGGCGCCATGACGATCACCGCCCTGCGGCCGCCCGAGGGTTCACGGGAGAACTCCAGCGATAACGTGGTCTCGGTCCGCAACCTCCGCAAGCACTTTCCCATCAAGGAGGGTGTGCTTCAGAGGGTCGCAGGGCATGTGAGGGCCGTCGACGGCGTCAGCTTCGACATTCGCCGGGGCGAGACGGTCGGGCTGGTCGGCGAGAGCGGGTGCGGCAAGACCACCCTGGGTCGCTGCATCAGCGGGCTGACGGCTCCGACCGAGGGCGGTGTCTACTTCGGGCTCGACGACCGGGCGCGTCGCGAGCTCGACGAGCTCCTGGCGTCAGGGTCGCGCACCGCCGAGCAGGAGCGGCGGCTCGACGAGCTCACTGCGAAGTACCGAATCGATGCCATGCCCAAGAGGCGTTGGGCTGCGTATCGCCGCAACTGCCAGGTGGTCTTTCAGGACGCGTTCTCGTCGCTCAATCCACGGCAACTCGTCAAGGACATCGTGGGGCGGCCCCTGAAGGTCTACAAGGAAGCGTCGGGGAGCGAGCTGAACGGGCGCGTGATCGAGCTTCTCGACAGTGTCGGGCTGGGTGAGCAACACCTCTATCGCTATCCGCACCAGTTCTCGGGCGGGCAGCGCCAGCGCATCTCGATCGCACGCGCGCTGGCTCTCGAGCCCGACTTCATCGTGCTCGATGAGCCGACCAGCGCGCTCGACGTCTCCGTACAGGCGCAGATCCTCAACCTGCTTCACGGCCTGCAGAAGGAACATGGTCTTACCTATCTGTTCATCACGCACGATCTCAACGTCGTGCGTCACATGAGCGATCGCATCGTGGTCATGTATCTCGGTCAGGTGTGCGAGATGGGTGGTTCGCAGGAGGTCTTCGAGCACCCGCGCCACCCGTATACGGAGGCACTCATCGCGGCGGACCCGACCGAGGACTCGGAGGAGCGCGCCGGCTTCCGGCTGCTGGGCCCGATTCCGGACCCGGCCCAGCCACCCGAGGGGTGCCGCTTCCATACTCGTTGCCCGGTGGCGACGAGGTTCTGTGGGTGGGACGTCGACGACGTCGTGCGACAACTCGAGAGCAGCGGGCTGTCGCTCGAGGGCCTGAGCCGCGTGCAACGGCACTCCAGCTTCTCGGCGGATCTGAGCTTCGACACCGAGGAGCACGCTGCCCAGCTGGCCTCTCGCCTGCAATCGAAGGCAGTGCCCGAGGTAATGCGCGACTCCCTGGCGGAGTTGACGCGCGCCCACGCGACCGTGTCGGTGCGCTTCGATCCGGTCGAGGAGGTGCGGCTGGAAGCTGTAGGACCCGGTCACGAGACCGCCTGCGTTCTCCACACGAGCCAGCACCCGGAGTTGCAGGCCCGGGACTAGACAGAGGGAACCCAGACCGGACCCAGGTGGCTCTTTTGGACCCTGAGGGGCGCGTGAGGCGATACCTCAGGGTCCTAGAGTCTATCGCCCGACTCGAGCCGCCCTGAGTTTCGTGCCACGATCTAGTGTCGTCAGTCAGAACTCGCTGGCAATATTCAGCGCGCTACCTGCGCGGAGGTGAGGTCGAGCCTCGGAGCACCAACTCGGGGTCCAGCAGAAGCGTCACCGGCTCCGTGCCGGGATCCTGGAGGCGCTGGAGCACGAGCTCGGTCGCGCGCACCCCGATCTGATACTGCGGGATCCGAATGGTCGTGAGCGGCGGCCTCAGCTTGTCGAGGAACGGGATGTCGTTGAAGCCGACGATGGACAGGTCGTCGGGGCAGTTCAGTCCCACGTCGGCCATCACGTCGTAGCAACCCAGGGCCAGCAGGTCGTTGCCGGCGACGACCGCGGTGAAATCTCCGCCGTCCTCGAGCAGATCCTTGAACACCCGCGCGCCCTCGTCCTCGGTGTACATGTTCGTGTACCGGGTGATGGCGGGATCGGGCTTCAGCCCAGCGCGCTTCATGGCCTCGAAGAAACCCTCGCGCCGCGCCTTGCCGGTCGAGTAGCGCTCGGGACCGACGATGTGAGCGATACGTCGATGGCCCAGTTCCACCAAGTGCTCGACGGCGAGCGCGATGCCCCTGCGGTCGTCGGGGATGACGGCGAACGCACTGCTGCTGTCGACCGTTCGGTTGACGAGGATGATCGGCACGTCGGTCGCGATCGCGTCCTCGATGAGGGGATGGTCGCGCTCGGCGGTGGCCATGATGAAACCCTCGACCTGACGCCCCTTCATGGTCTCGAAATGCAACCTCTCCTTCTCGGGGTCGTTGTCCGAGTTGGCCAGCAGGGCGGTGTAACCGACGGCCGCCAGGGTGTCCTCGATCCCTCTCACGATGGGCGGAAAGAGCGGGTTGGTGAGATCGGGGATCAGAACCCCGATGGTGAAAGACCGGTTGGTCTTGAGGCCGCGCGCGATCGGGTTCGGCCGGTAGCCGAGGTCCTTGGCTGCCCGCATGACCTTCTTGGCCGTTTCGGGATTGACCAGGGAGCGCGTCTGGGGGTTGAGCGCCCGCGAGGCGGTGCCGGCGTGAACTCCGGCCCGCCGGGCGACGTCTCGAAGCGTGACTGCTGCGGTCGCCATCGTGGTTGCTCCAGGGCTCGCTTTCACTCGACCGTTAATAGGCGCAGGTGAGAACCGGGCGTGACCCGATTGCACCCGCGCGTCACGTCCCTTGCGACTGTAAGGGCCGCGCCGAACGTGGCTGCGCATTTCGCTCTGCCGGTCACACGCTTGACAGCCCTGCGGTGGGCTGAGAATACTGCAAACGATTGTCACCGAGGGGGTTGGAGGGGAGGGCAGTGAAGGCTCGGTGCATCGACCTGCACTGTCACTACATACCGCAGACCCTCGTGGACAAGATCGCGCACGAGGGCGACGCGCACTCCGTGCACCTCACGCGGGACGGAAGGGTGTCGTTCGCCGGCCGCGCCGCGACGCAGGGCTGGCCCGGCGGGATGCTCGACCTCGAAGAGCGACTGACCTGGATGGACCGCCGGCAGATCGACGTCCAGATCCTGTCCGCGTGGATGGACTTCTCGGCCTACGTGCTCGACCCCGACGACGGAGCCTGGCTCGCCCGCGCGCTGAACGAGACCACGGTCGAGGCGATTGCGCCGTACCGCGATCGCTTCAGGGCCATGGCGGCCGTGCCGTTGCAGGCGCCTCACCTCGCCGTCGACGAGTTGCGGCACGCGGTGCGCGCGCTGGGAATGGTCGCGGTCGAGATCGCAACCTCGGTCGTGAACCGGGAGCTCGACGACCCCTCGCTGGACCCCTTCTGGGCCGCCGCAGAGGAGCTCGAGGTGCTGGTGCTCGTTCACCCCTACGCGTCGATCGGCTCGGATCGCCTGTCGCGCTACTTCCTCAACAATCTCGTCGGCAACCCGGCAGAGGAGACCGTGGCGGCCGCGCACCTCATCTACGGCGGCGTGCTGGAGCGATACCCTCGGCTGAGAGTCTGCCTGACCCACGGCGGCGGCTTCCTCCCGTACCAGATCGGACGGCAGGACCGGGGCTTCGAGGGGGTTCAGAGGTTGACCCGGAAGCACCTGACCGTCCCCCCGTCGAGCCTGTTGCGCCGCTTCTACTACGACACCGTGGTGCACGGGCCCGAGGCGCTCAGGTTCTTGGTCGAGCGCGTCGGAGGAGACCGCGTGGTCCTGGGAAGCGACTACCCGTTCCCGATGGGCGATCCACAGCCGGTGGTGACGGTGCGCAAGGCCCAGCTCGGCGAGGAGACGACGGACGCCATCCTGAGCGCCAACGTTCGGGCCGCGCTCGGCCGTTGGTTCGCGAAGGAGGATGCTTGAGGCGCGCGCGCACACCGGTCGGTTTGCGTCCGCCGGCTGCACCAGGGTAACCTGCAATCGTTTGCACAGGCCGACCTGATCGCTCCGCGAGAGGATCGATGGCATGGGTGACAACAATCTGAGGACGCACAAACTCGGCTGGATCGGGACCGGGCGGATGGGCTTCCGCCTGGCAGAGCGCCTGCTGGCCGCAGGGTGCGATCTCGCCGTCTACAACCGGACGAGGTCCAAGGCCGAGCCCCTCGCGGCTGCGGGCGGCAAGATCGTCGATGCCCCGGCCGACCTGGCGGACAGAGACATCGTTTTTTCGATCGTTGCCGGCGACGAGGACTTTCGCGCGGTGACGCTCGGTGCCGGCGGCGTGCTCGCCCAGAGCGGCGCGGCGCCGCAGATCCTCATCGACTCGACCACGATCTCGGCGGGTGTCTCGGCCGAGGTAAGGGCCGCGGGCGAAAGAGTGGGAACCAAGCTGCTCGCCGCACCGGTAAGCGGCAACCCGAACGTGGTGAAGACCGGGCAACTGACGCTCGTCGTCTCCGGGCCCCCGGATGCATTCGATGTCGCACGGCCCTATCTCGAGCTGTTGGGGGCGGGCAGCACCTACGTCGGAGACGCCGATGCGGCGCGCTTGGCCAAGCTCTGCCACAACCTGATGCTCGGAGTGGTCACGCAGTGCATGGCCGAGATCACGGTCCTGGCGGAGAAGGGCGGTCTGCAACGAGCCGACTTCCTCGAGTTCCTCAACAAGAGCGTCATGGGCTCGGTGTTCACGCGCTACAAGACGCCGGCCTTCGTCAATCTCGACTACCATCCGACCTTCACGCCCGTGTTGCTGCGCAAGGACTTCGATCTTGGACTCGCGGCGGCGCGCCAACTGGAGGTTCCGATGCCCCTGGCCGCGTTGACTCACGAGCTCGTGCAAAGCCTCATCGGGCGCGGCTACCTCGACGCCGACTTCGCGGTGCTGCTCGAGCAACAGGCTGCCGCCTCGGGATTGGAGCTCGAACCCGAGGACGTGGACGTGTCCGACGGCCTGCTGGACGACGAGTGATGGAGCGATCGTCGAGACGATCGCGGGCATTACCCGACGGCGCCGCTGGAGCGGCGGCGAGAGTGGAGCCACCCGGGAAGGGTGGCGCAACGTGAGGGAAGTGGAAAAGACGGAGAGACCACAGGGCTGGTCCGACGCGGCGAAGCTCGACGAAACCACCCGACTGGACCTCTATCGCAAGCTGTCGGCCATCCGTCAGTTCGAACAGCGCGCCTACGATCTCTTCCTGCAGAACCTGGTGAAGGGGACGAGTCACCTGTCCCTCGGCCAGGAGGCGGTAGCCGCGGGCTTCGGCCACGCACTGCGTTACGACGACTTCAGCTTCTGCACCTATCGGGGCCACGCGCACACCCTGGTCCGAGGTGCTCCGATGACGGGGCTGATGGCCGAGCTGCTCGGCCGTTCCAACGGCATCCTCGCCGGCAAGGGCGGCTCGATGCACCTGACGAGTGTCGACCACTACGCGATGGGCTCGTATGCGATCGTCGGAGCTCATCTGCCCATCGCTGCGGGGGCCGCGTGGGCCGCGCAGGAACGGGGTACGGGACAGGTCGCAGTCTGCTTCTTCGGTGACGGAACCACGAACATCGGAGCCTTCCACGAGGCGCTCAACCTCGCCGCCGTCTGGAAGCTGCCGGTGGTGTTCGTCTGCGAGAACAACCTCTATATGGAGTACACCCCCATCTCCGCGGTGACGGCAGTCGAGCATCCCGCCGCGCAACGAGCCGCCGCCTACGGCCTGGAGTCGTTGATCGTGGACGGCAACGACGTGGACGAGGTCTACGGGATAGCCACGACCTACATCGAGCGAGCGCGCGCGGGTGAGGGGCCGGCGCTCATCGAGGCCAAGACCTACCGGAAGGGCGGGCACAGCCGTGCGGATCCCGCCAAGTACCGTCCCCCGGAGGAAGTCGAGTCGTGGCTCGCGCGCGACCCACTCGAGTTGTATCGCGCGCGGTTGCTCGAACTCGGTCTTGAAGCCGGCGCGCTGGACCAGATCGACGCCGAGGTATCGCAGGCGGTCGATCGGGCCACCGAGGAGGCCAAGGCCGCACCGGATCCCTCAGAGGAGCTCATCCACACCGAGGTCTGGGCCGACGGAGGTTCCCAGTGGCGGAACTGACCTACAGGGACGCGGTCGCGGCCGGCCTCGCGCAGGAGATGAAGCGCGACGAAAGCGTCTACTTCATCGGTGAGGACGTCGCCGCCGCGGGCGGCGTGTTCAAGACGACCGGCGGTCTGCTCGAGACCTTCGGCCCCCGGCGAGTGCGCGATACACCGATCAGCGAGGAAGCGATCGTCGGGGCGGTGATGGGCGCGGCGATGGCCGGCCTGCGTCCCGTAGGGGAGATCATGTTCTCCGACTTCTTTGCGACTTGCTGGGACATCGTCGCGAACCAGATCGCCAAGACGCGTTACATGACGAACGGACAGGTGACCCTGCCGCTGGTGCTTCGCAGCGCGAACGGGGGTGGCTTGCGATTCGGGGCTCAGCACAGCCAGGCGATCGAGAACTGGGCCATGGCCGTCCCCGGCCTCAAGGTCGTGGCCCCGTCGAGCCCGGCCGACGTCAAAGGGCTGCTCGCCGCGTCGATTCGGGACGACGACCCCGTCGTCTTCCTCGAGGCGAAGTCGCTGTACGCCACGAAGGGCGAAGTTCCCGACGGTGAGCACGTCGATGCACTGGGCCGAGCCGTGGTACACGGCGCCGGCGACGACGTCGCCCTCATCGCGCTTGCGGCCATGGTGCCGAAGGCCATCGAGGCGGCGGAACGGCTGCGCGCCGAGCACGACATCGGTTGCAGGGTGGTCGATTTGCGCTCGCTCGTGCCGCTCGATGTGACCACCGTTCTCGATGCCGTGCGCGCCACGGGCCGGGTCTTCACGGTCGAGGAGAATCCTCGCCTGTGCGGATGGGGAGCCGAGATCTCCTCGATCATCGCCGAGGAGGCGTTTTACGACCTCGACGGTCCGATCGTGCGCGTCACCACGCCGCATGTGCCGCTGCCCGCCGCGGAGGCGCTCGAGGACGCGACCATCCCGTCGGTGCAACGCATCGTCGACACCGTGGTCAGAGAGCAGTAGTCGTGCTCCGGGAACGGACTTCTCCAGAGTTCAGGAACTCGAGGTTCGGAGCTCTGCGGCCGCCTGTTTGACTGCGGCGATGATGCTCCGGTATCCCGTGCAGCGGCAGAGGTTGGAGGAGAGCAGCTCCACGATGTCGGCATCGTCCATGTCCGGTTTCGACGCGAGCGCTCCGGCCGCCAGCATGATGAAGCCCGGGGTGCAGAAACCACACTGCAGCCCGAAGTTGTCGATGAATGCTTGCTGCACCGGATGCAAAGCGCCGTGGTTCGCCAGACCCTCGATGGTCGTAATGCGAGCGCCCTCGCATTGCACCGCGAAGACCAGGCAGGCGCGCGTCGGATCACCGTCGACGAGCACGGTGCAGGCTCCGCACACGCCGTGCTCACATCCGAGATGTGTTCCGTGCAGGCCGAGCTCCTCCCTGAGGGCGTCGGCGAGGGTGCGACGGGGCTCGACGTCCACCCGGTGCTCGCGCCCGTTGACCAGCAGAGTCACCGCCGTCACGAGACCGCCTCGAGCGCGTCCTCGAGCGATCTCCTCGTCAGGACCTCGGCGAGCCGCCTCCGGTAGTCGCTCGAAGCCTGCGCGTCGGAGACGGGATCGACGTCCTCGGCCGCCGCCCGAGCGGCCGCCGCCAGCGCGTCGGGAGTCGGCTCGTTCCCGGTCAACAGGGACTCGGCGCGCGTCGCTCGCACCGGCGTCGAGCCCGCGCCCGCGATACCGATCCTCGTGTCGGCGACCACGCCGTCGTCCCGCGCGATCGTGGCGACGGTCGCCACCGTGGCGAAATCGCCTGCGGTCTGGCTCTTTTCGCGAAAGCCGGTGCCGGTTCTCCCGAGGAGGGGAAGGCGCACCTCGGTGATGATCTCGTCGACCGCCAGAGCGGTGGTGAAGAGCCCCTCGAAGAGCTCCGCCGCCGGGATGCTGCGCTCCCCGGCGACGCTGCGGGCGACGACCGTAGCGTCGAGGGCCCGCGCGAGCATGCACCACTCCGCCGCCGGGTCCGCATGGGCGAGACTGCCCGCGAAGGTGCCCCGCAGGCGAATCGGGAGGTGACCGACGAGACGAGACATGCGCGCCAGCAGCGTCGCCGTGGCGTCCTCGGTCGTCGTCACCTCGAGGTCGCCGTGGCGCACGAGCGCCCCGATCACCAGCTCGTCGCCGTCCCGCCGGATGTCATCCAAGCCGCCCACGCGGTTGAGATCCACCAGCACGGAGGGGGTGGCGAGCCGAAAGTTCATCGCCGGCACGAGGCTTTGACCCCCGGCGAGGACCTTGGCCTCGGCTCCGTGCTCGGCGAGCGCGGCCAGGGCCTGGGCGAGGTCGGTGGGGGCCAGATATTCGAAGGGGCTCGGCTTCATCGCGCCGGTATCCTATAGTCGCTGCAAACGATTGCGCCAGACCGGGCAAGTCCTACAGAGTGGGAGGAGCGAGTGGGCGAGCGGAGCTTTGTGGGCCAGAGCCCGCCGAGGGCCGAGGATCGCGGGCTCGTCGCGGGCCTCCACCCCTACGTCGCCGACTTCACGGTGCCCGGCTGTCTCGAGGCCTCGTTCGTGCGGAGCTTCGAGGCTCACGGGGTGCTGACCTCCGTCGATGTCGCGGCCGCGAGGCGCGTCCCGGGCGTCGCGGGTGCGTACTCCGCAGGCGACCTCCCGGGTCTCCCCGACACCCCCGTCCCGCCTCGCTCCGAGGTCCCCGTCGAGATGTCCTGGCCCTCGCTGGCCCGCGCGCGCGTGCGCTACGCGGGCCAGCCCGTGGCCGTAGTTGTGGCCGCCGATCGCTATGCCGCGGAGGATGGCGCGGAGCTCGTCGTGCCCGAGATCGAGGCCCTCGAGGCGATCGTGGATCCGGGCTCTGCTGCGAGCGACGCGGTGATGCTCTTCGAACCGAGGTCGAACGTCGTCGCGGTCAGGGAGTACGGCGCGGCGGTCGACGACGTCATGAAAACCGCCCCGGTCGTCGTTCAGACGGACCTCCGCAACGAGCGGCTCTGCCCCACCTCGATCGAGGCGCGCGCCATCCTGGTGGTTCCGGAGGGCGACGACATCACGGTGCACGTCTCGCACCAGGCCCCCCAGCGACTTCGTCGCTCGCTGGCCCGGGCGCTCGGCATGGACGCCGAGCGAGTCAGGGTGATCGTGCCCCACGTCGGCGGTGCCTTCGGGGCCAAGAGTCAGACCTATCCCGAGTACCTCGTGGTGGCGCACCTCGCCCGCGCGCTCGCCCGTCCGGTGCGCTGGATCGAGGACCGGCGCGAGGCGTTCGCGGGGGCGACTCACGGGCGCGGCCAGACCCAACGACTGAGGCTGGCGGCGGACCAAGAGGGCCGGCTGCTGGCCCTCGAGGCCCTCATCGACGCCGATATCGGCGCCTATCCACACACCGGAGAGTTCATCGCGTCCATGACCGGATGGATGCTCTCGGGCCCCTACCGAATCCCGCGGCTGTACGTGCGGGTGCGATCGATCGTGACCAACACGACCCCTGCTGCCTCGTACCGGGGAGCGGGTCGGCCCGAGGCCGCCTACGCGCTCGAACGCTCGCTCGATCGCCTGGCGTGGAGGCTCGGGAAGGACCCGGCCGAGCTGCGACTGCGAAACTTCATAGACGCCGGCGAGTTCCCCTACGAATCGCCCACCGGCGCGCTCTACGATTCGGGCGATTACGCCGCCGCGCTGCGGCTCGCGCTGAAGCTCGCCGGCTACGACGAGCTACGAGCCGAGCAGCGTCGACGTCGCGTCCGTGGGGACTCCGCCTTGCTCGGCATCGGCATCGCGAGCTATCTCGAACGCTCGGGCGGACAGCCCGGGAGCACCGAGTTCGGATCGGTCACGATCGAGCAGGACGGAACCGTCGTGGCGCGCTCCGGCGCCACCTCGCAGGGACAGGGACACGCGACCGCCTTTGCACAGGTCGTGGCGAGCGCGCTCGACCTCGAGCTAGAGCGCGTACGCGTGATCCAGGGCGACACCGATGAGGTGCCCGTCGGGGTCGGCACCTTCGGATCGCGCAGCATGCAGGTCGGCGGCTCGTCCCTGCACCGGGCCTCGTTGGAGGTGCTGGACGAAGCGCGCCGGCGCGCCTGCGAGCGCCTCGAGGTGGCTGAAGTGGACCTCCGCTACGGTGCGGGGAGCTTCACCGTGGCGGGGACGGAGCGCTCGGTCGCACTGGGCGAGCTCGCCGGCGACCGCGCGCTGGCGGCCGAGGCGGAGTTCGGCCCCCCGCAGGCCTTTCCCTTCGGAACCTACGTCGCGGTCGTCGAGATCGACCGTGAGACCGGTGACATCTCACTCCTCGAGCTCGTCGCGGTCGACGACTGCGGGAAGGTCGTCAACCCCAAGCTGGTCGAGGGACAGGTCGTGGGCTCGATCATGCAGGGGATCGGGCAGGCGCTCTACGAGCACGTGGTCTACGACGGCTACGGCCAGCCGCTGATGAGCTCGTTGATGGACTACTCGCTGCCCACGGCCACCGAGCTTCCGGAGCTCGTCCTGGGCGGCACGGTGACGCCCAACCCCAACGTGCCTCTGGGGACCAAGGGAGCCGGGGAGGCCGGCTGCATCGGCACGCCGCCTGCGATAGTCAACGCGATCGTCGACGCGCTCGAAGGTCGTGACGAAGGCATCGACCTGCCGGTGACGCCGGAGAAAGTGTGGAGGGTCCTGAGCAGGAGCGGCTAGGCAGCGGCTATCGAGGACGGGGTGTTTTCGACGCGGCTCGCACCAGGCCCTGGAGGACGCGCAGGTCGCGCTTGAAGATGCGTGCCATGAGTGGTTTGAACGCGGCCAGGCCCAGCGCCCCCGCAACACCCAGGGGCGGATACAGGGTTTCGATCCAGAAGACGTGAGTGCGGTCGGAGCCGAGGGGGGTCAAATGGATCTCGCCCCGGCCCGACACCCAACCCCCGTGCTCGATGCCGAGCAACTTCTCGGGCTCCCATGCCACGACCTCGACACTGTCGCGCGTGGTGATCCCGCCGATTCGGATGGTCGCCTCGGCCGTGACGCCGGGTCCCTCCCGGTGCGGGGACGTGACGACGAAGTCCGTGGCCTCGAGCATCCAGTCGCTCTGGTTCTCCCAATCCGTGATGAGCCGCCACACCGTATCGGGGGGGCCGGGCATCGTCTCGGCGAGCTCGACCACGACCGGCCACCCTTTCCTCAGGACCTCGGTTACGCGCATCATGAGGATGCTTTCATAACTCATTGCCGATCCCGCCAACTTTCGTCGCTGATTTGAAGGGACGCGCGCTCCGGCGGCGAACCATCACGCTAAGAGACTGCGAGCGGACACCACAGTGGGGGTCGGCGACAGCTCCAGGTCGACGGTGGTTGCTTCGGCGACTGCCGCGGGTCACAGGCGGTGCCGGCTCCTAGAGAAGGCCACCGAGGACGCGGTCAACCCGCGTCCTCGCCCGCGTCGGATCTCACGCTCTCCCACGTCGGGCGTTTCATCTTGAAGAGGCCGTTCGCCGCGCGCGTGTACCAGGACCCACCCAGGCGGCCGATGGGGTCGAGAAGCTCGGGCACCACGCGACCGTCTCGCATGATGGCTTCGTCCACCACAACATTGCGCACGTCGCCGAACACCATGTGGCCGTTACCGATGCTGACGATGCGATTGAGCGTGCACTCGAAGGCACCAGCAGCGCGCGCGACGCGCGGCGGGCGCACGGACTTCGAGGGTTCGTCTCCAAGGTTTGCCCAGGCGAACTCGTCCTCGTCCGGAGGAAAGTCTGCTGCCGTGAGATTCATCTGCTCGGCGACGGACGCGCTCACGATGTTGACCACGAACTCTTGCGTCGCCCGCACGTTGCGCAACGTGTCCTTGACTCCCGTCGAGGTGAAGTGGACGACCAGCGGATTGCTGGAGATCGCATTGAAGTAGCTGTGGGGCGCAACGTTGCGCACCCCCTCCGGCGACATCGTCGAGACCCAGGCGATAGGGCGAGGTACCACCAGAGAGGTCAACAGGAAGTAGCCCTCGCGCCCCTTGAACTCCTCGGGATCGAAGTCGGTGTGCCCCAAGCCCTGCCACCTTTCGTCGAGCGTCTAGATCTCGTATTCAAACCCCATTTAGGCTCGTGTGATGAACGTGGAAAGCTTCGAGGGCCAGCCCTGTGTGTGCCAGTTCCGTCGCCCGCGCTGTGATCAGACCTGCGTCGCCCACATGATGGAGACGAACTTCTACATGGCGGCGATCGATCTGAGCGGACGTAGATGCCTCGTAGTGGGTGCGGGGGCGGTCGGACTCGAGAAAATCGAGGGGCTCCTGGCAAGCGATGCCGAGGTCAGGGTGGTGGCTCCGCGCGCGAACCCGGAGGTCGTCGAGCTGGCCGAGTCGGGATCGATCGAGTGGAGAGCGCGCCGCTACGAGAGCCGCGACCTCGACGATTGCTTCCTGGCCGTCGCGGCGACCTCCGACACGGAGGTCAACATCTCCGTCTACGCTGACGCGGAGGCGCGCTCGATGCTGGTCAACGTCGTCGACGTCCCCCCGTTGTGCAACTTCATCCTTCCCGCCATCGTCCGCCGCGGCCCGATAGCGATCGCCATCTCGACCGCGGGCGCGAGCCCGACTCTCGCTAAGCGGATGAAGGAGCAGGTTGCCGAGCTCTTCGGTGAGGAGTACGCCACCCTGGCCCTCATGCTCAACGAGGTCAGGGGATGGGCCAAGGCGACGCTTCCCACCTACCAGGACCGCAAAGCCTTCTTCGAGCAAATCGTCAATGGTGAGCCCGATCCGCTCGAGTTGCTCCGTCGCGGTGAGCGGCCGGCTGTGAAGGAGCTGATCGCGCGCGCACAGGAGAGTCATGGATCTTGAGCGCATCCTGAACCTGAATGAGTTCGAATCGTTTGCGCGCGAGCGGATGACCTCCTACGCATTCGACTATTACTTCGGCGGTGCGGCCGACGAGGTGACCATGCGTGACAACATCGACGCCTGGACTCGTCACCGATTGCGGCCCCGGGTTCTCGCCGACGTCTCTGGTGTCGACATCTCGACCACGATGCTTGGGTCCGAAGTGTCGATGCCCTTAGGCTTCGCGCCGACCGCGCTTCACAAACTTGCGCATCCCGACGGCGAGCTCGCCAGTGCGCGCGCATCGAGCGAGGCCGGAGCTCTACTGTGCCTGTCTACCTTGTCGTCATACTCGATCGAGGAGGTCGCCGAGCAGAGCAGCGGTCCTCGCTGGTTCCAGCTCTACGTTCACAAGGAGCGGGCCATTGCAACCGAACTCGTCCAGCGTGCCGTGTCCTCGGGATACTCCGCGATCGTGGTGACGGCTGACCTTCCGGTACCCGGCTACCGCGAGCGTGAGTTCGTTCACGATCTGACCATCCCGGATGACGCCAGGCCCGCCAACTTTCCGAACACTGCAACCGACGAAGAGTTCAACGACTATCTGATCGGTCTCCACGATCAGACAATGACGTGGGACGATCTGTCGTGGATCCGAGAGGCGGCAGGCGACGTTCCGTTGTTGGTAAAAGGCATCCTCACGAAAGAGGACGCCGAACTGGCGAGCGAGCACGGCGTCGAGGGAATCGTCGTTTCGAATCACGGAGGCCGCCAGCTCGACCGCACTCAGGCGTCGATCGACGCCCTCGAAGAGGTGGTTCAGGCGGCCGGCGGCACCTGTGAGGTCTTTGTCGATGGAGGAGTACGGCGGGGCACCGACGTACTCATTGCGCTCGCGCTCGGCGCGCAGGGGGTGTTCGTCGGACGCCCGTTCCTGTACGCGCTGGCCGCCGCGGGGGAAGAGGGCGTGCGGCGCGCCCTGGAGCTCATGCGAGCGGAGATCGTCAACGCCATGACCCTTCTCGGGGTCACGAGCGTCGCCGAGATAACGCGCGCCCACGTCGGGTGACGGGTTGGTCGCGGGCTCGGTCTTGCCGTGCGGCTAACCTGCCTTACCGGCCCGGCCCTTGCGGGCCTGGATCACGGTGCGTATCCCCATGATCGCCAGGAAGCCGCCGAAGATCGTCTGCAGGAGATCACCCTCGAGCGTCAGCGCGAACCGCGCGCCGAGGTAGGAGCCACCGACGCCTCCCACCGCGAGAATCGCGGCATGCTTGAACGAGACGAAACCACGACGCGCGTGTGCGACCATTCCGGTGACCGCCGTCGGGACGATGACCAGGAGCGACGTGCCCTCGGCCAAGTGCTGGCTGCGGCCCAGGGCGAGCACCATGAAGGGGACCATCACGAGCCCTCCACCGACGCCGAACAGCGCCGAGAGCACGCCGGTCAGAACTCCGAAGCCGGCTACCCCGATCGCCACGGGAACGCTGACATCCATGGGGTCACGCCACCAGCAACTGAATGCCGACGGCGATCATCAGCAGACCGAACAGCGTCTTGAGGAGCCCCGCCTCGAGGCCTGCCAGGATGCGCGCGCCGAGCGGCGCGCCGACCAGCGCTCCGAGGACGAGCAGCCCCGCGACCACGAGGTCGACCGCATCGTCCCGCGCGAACGTCAGCGCTCCCACCGCGGCGATGGGAACGATGGCGGCAAGCGACGTGGCGTGGGCGTGGTGCTGGCTCAGATGAACGACTCCGACCAGGAGTGGAACCAAGATGATTCCGCCCCCGACCCCGAGCAGTCCGCTCAGGAGGCCCGCGGCGAGGCCCACGACCAGCGCGGGTGCAAGCGTCCTGAACGACAGCCTGCTCACGAGGCCGCAAGCAGCCGTGCGATGCGGCCGATCCCCTCCTCGAGATCGTCGTCACCCAGGGCGTAGGAGAAGCGCGCGTAACCGGGTGCGCCGAAGCCCTCACCCGGAACGAAGGCGACCTTCGCTTCGCCGAGGACGACGTCGGCCAGGTCGAGTGAGGATCGGATGGTCACCCCTGCAAAGGTGCGGCCGAATAGACCCTTGACCGACGGAAACGCGTAGAAGGCTCCCTCGGGCTCGTAGCAGTGGACGCCGTCGATGTCGTTCAGCAGTGAGAAGATCTTGCGACGGCGCCGGTCGAAGGCAGCGCGCATCATCTTCGCCGCCTCGAGATCGCCCGACACCGCGGCGAGCCCGGCGACCTGCGAGACGTTCGAAACGTTCGACGTGGTGTGGCTCTGCAACGAGATCATCTTCTTGCTGATGTCCCTCGGCGCGATCGACCAGCCCACCCGCCATCCGGTCATCGCATAGGACTTGGCGACCCCGTTGACGACGATGCAGCGGTCCGCCATCTCGGGCACCAGGACCGGTACCGAGGAAAACGAGTGATCGCCGTACACCAGGTGCTCGTAGATCTCATCGGTGATGATCCAGAGGTCGTGCTCGAGACACCAGCGGCCGATGGCCTCCACCTCATGGGGGGGATAGACGGAGCCCGTGGGGTTAGAGGGCGACGTGAACATCAACGCCTTGGTCTCGTTGGTGTGCGCGCTCTCGAGCTGTTCGAGGGTGACGCGAAAACCCGTTTCCTCCGTGGTGTCCAGTGCCACCGTGGTTCCGCCGGCCAGCCGGATCATCTCGGGGTAGCTCACCCAGTAGGGGGCCGGAAGGATGACTTCGTCCCCCGGATCGACGATCGCCATGCACGCGTTGTAGAGCGCCTGCTTGCCGCCGTTGCTGACCACGACCTGCTCCGAGGCGACGTCGTAGGCGGAGTCGCGCTTGGTCTTCGACGCGATCGCCGCGCGCAGCTCGGGGAGCCCGCCTGCGGGCGTGTACCGGTGGTAGGCGGAGTTGCCGGTCGCTCGGGCGGCCGCCTCGACGATGTGTTCCGGGGTGGCGAAATCGGGTTCGCCCGCGCCGAAGCCGATGACGTCCTCGCCGGCCGCCTTCAGGGCCTTGGCCTTGGCGTCGATCGCCATGGTCGGGGACTCCGTTATCCGCATCATCCTCTTAGCCAGTCGCTCGGCGGGAATCGCGCTCCTCCTCTGCTGAGCTCGCCATCACCTCCGTATTGTGTCCGATTCCACCGAGTCCCAGAACCGAGGGCCCGGAGGCGGGGAGAGAAGAATTGTCACGCCGCCACATGCCTCCCTATTCTGTGTGTCCGGGTCGGAGAAAGAGAGGACTGCAAAAATGCCGCGCCATGGTGAGGAGCTCGATCGCCCCATTCCGGCTGCGTTCCACTCGAGCCTTCCCGAGGGGAAGTTCGGACGGCTCTTCCCGACCCTGGGCGAGTTCTTGCCGCCCGACTCACTGTTGATCGAACTGGGCAAGCCCCGCGCCGCGATGGAGGACAACGGCAAACCCGCCGGCGACAACAAGGACATCCCTGCGGGCTTCACCTATCTCGGTCAGTTCATCGACCACGACATCACCTTCGATCCCGTGTCGAGCATCACCAAGAAGACGGACCCCGATTCACTGCACAACTTCCGGTCGCCGCGCTTCGATCTCGATTCCGTCTACGGGTTCGGTCCGAACGCGAGCCCGCATCTCTACAACAAGAAGGATCCCGACAAGCTACTCACCGTGAGGACCAAGCCAACCAAGGAGCTGGATCTCCCTCGTAACAGCCAGGAGACCGCGCTGATCGGCGATCCTCGCAACGACGAGAACATCTTGATCTCACAGATGCAGGTCGCTTTCCTGCATTTTCACAACGCGATCGTGGAACACCTGAGAGACAAGCCGGCCAACCTCTCTAAGCACAAGCTTCCCGGCGAGAAGCTGTTCGACACCGCCCAGAGGCTGGTGCGCTGGCACTACCAGTGGATCGTCGTGCACGACTTCCTGCCCAAGGTTTGTGGCCAGGCCGTGGTCGACTCGCTGCTCGTCGAGGACGCGACGGGATCGACCATCACCAACGTCCTCTACCAGCCGACGAACAACCCCTTCATTCCCATCGAGTTCGCCGTGGCGGCATATCGGTTCGGGCACGCGATGGTGCGCCAGGACTACGCGCTCAACAACATCATCTTCGTCACCATCTTCGGCAGGGCCAACCAACCGCTGTCGCATCTCGGCGGCGGGCGCGCGCTGCCGGCGGGCTGGCAGATCAAGTGGCCTCTGTTCTTCAAGTTCCCCGGCCGGGCGGCCCCCCAGTCGTCCCGAAAGATCGACGCCAAGCTCGCCGCCGCGCTGCTGAAGCTGCCGGCGCAGGTCGTGGGCCAGAAAGAGTTCGAACAGGGCCCCGAGCGGCGCTCGCTCGCGGTGCGCAACACGCTGCGGGGCAAGCGACTGGGAGTTCCCTCGGGCCAGGCGGTCGCCGTCGCGATGGGAGAGTCGCCGCTGACCAATGCCGAGTTAGGGCTAACCGATCCGGGCTGGAACGACGAGGCACCGTTGTGGTTCTACGTGCTCAAGGAGTCGGAGAAAGCGCCCACCAACCGCAAGCGGCTCGGACCGGTGGGAGGGCGCATCGTCGCCGAGGTGTTCCTGGGGCTGCTGGACAAGGACGACGAGTCCTACGTCAACCACCCGACTCCCTGGAAACCGCTTAAGCCGATCGCGCCCCAGGCCGGGCGCTTCGGGATGCACGATCTCATCAAGTTCGCGGACGTGATCCAAGGCAAGTGACGCGGGAGTGGTTCGCCGGAGGAGCCCTCTTGGGGCATTCTCGGGGCCATGGAAGCCTCCGACATCAGGATCCCCGCCGACCTGAAGCCGGCCGACGGTCGCTTCGGCGCCGGTCCCTCGAAGGTGCGCCCCGAGGCCATGACCGCCCTGAACGAGCGCGCGCCGGACTACATGGGCACGAGCCACCGGCGCGCGACGGTCAAGTCGATGGTCGCGCGGTTGCGCCGGGGACTGGCTCAACTCTTCTCCCTGCCCGAGGGCTACGAGGTGCTACTCGGCAACGGGGGGGCCACCCTGCTGTGGGACGCGATCGCCTTCGGACTCGTCGAGCGCAAGAGCCAGCACTACGTCTTCGGTGAGTTCTCCGCCAGGTTCGCCGCCGTGATCGCCCACGCGCCCCACCTCAGCGAGCCCGAGGTGGTTTCGTCCGAGCCGGGCACTCATCCCGTGCCCGTGCCCTCGGAGCAGGCAGACCTCTACGCCCTGACTCATAACGAGACCTCGACGGGTGTGGCGATGCCGGTGCAACGAGTGGGGCCTCGAGGCCTGATCGCCGTGGATGCGACCTCGGCCGCGGCCGGACTGCGCGTCGATCCGGCCGACTTCGACTTCTACTACTTCGCGCCGCAGAAGGGCCTCGCCTCCGACGGGGGTCTGTGGCTCGCGCTTGCGTCGCCCGGCGCCGTCGACCGCATCGAATCGATAGCGGCATCCGATCGGAGTGTTCCGGCATCGCTCGACCTCAAGCGCGCGCTCGACAACTCTCGCTTGGACCAGACCTACAACACGCCTGCGCTCGCCACCATTCTGCTGGCGGCGGAACAGGTCGACTGGATCAACGACAACGGGGGCCTCGAGTGGGCGGCGATGCGCTGTGACAAGTCGTCGGAGGCGCTGTATTCGTGGGCCGAGGCGTGCGCTTCGGCCCAACCCTTCGTCGCCCGCATCGAGCAGCGTAGCAGCGTCGTCGTCACCATCGACTTCGACGACTCCATCGACGCGTCCGTGATCACCAGAGTGCTGCGAGCCAACGGGATCGTCGACACCGAGCCCTATCGCAAGCTGGGGCGTAACCAGATACGAGTCGCGGTGTACCCCGCGGTCGATCCCGAAGACGTCGTCGCCCTGACGGGCTGTCTGGACTACGTGCTCGAGCGCCTGGTCTGACCGCGGCCTGAAAGATTCTGGTATGTCGGCCCCGGTTCGTGGGTAAGCGTTAGCCGTCAGGGTCGATTCGGGCTTTCGAACCAGGGGGTGCGTCTTGCAGCAACATACCGGACCGGGTCACTCCACTTCGGCCGCGCGGCCCGAAGGGCGAACGCTGACCATCGTCGGCTTCGTGCTCGCGGGGCTGGCCTTGGTGATCGCCCCGATTCTGCTCGGCCCGGCCGCCGCCATCTGCGGCGGCATCGCCATGAGCAAGGGCGACCCGCTCGGAAAGTGGGCACTGGTTGCGGGCATCGCGGCGACGATTCTCGGGTTCGTGATCGGCGCGGTCGTGCTCGAGATGATGCGAGGCAACAGCTAGACGGCTAGCAATTGGGAGCGGGCCTCGGCTCGCTCCCCTGTATCCTGCATGTCCATGAGGGTTCTGGTAACGGAAAGGCTGTCCGCCGCGGGCATCGAGCGCCTGCGCGAGCACCTGGACGTGGACGTCCGGCCCGAGGTGACCCCGGACGAGCTTCTCACCTCTATCGGCGACTACGACGCGATCGTGATTCGCTCGGCGACCGTCCTCGACGCGCCGGTCATCGAGGCCGCAGACAACCTCAAGGTCATCGGCCGAGCCGGGATCGGACTCGACAACGTTGACGTCGACGCCGCCACGCGCAACGGCGTCCTCGTGGTGAACGCGCCCCAGTCCAATGTGCTGTCCGCCGCCGAGCACACCATGGCTCTGCTCCTCGCCCAGGCCCGTAACGTGCCGCAGGCGCATTGGTCGTTGATCCACGGCGAGTGGACGCGCGAGCGCTACCAGGGAGTCGAGCTGCACGGCAAGACTCTCGGTGTCGTGGGACTGGGGCGGGTCGGCACGCTGGTTGCGCAGCGAGCGAGCGCTTTCGGCATGAGAGTCATCGCCTACGACCCTTACGTTTCTGAGAGCCGCGCGTCCCAGATGGGCGTCGAGCTCGTCGGAGACGTTGCGGAGATCTGTGCTCGAGCCGACTTCCTCACCGTCCATCTGCCGAAGACATTCGAGACGGTCGGAATCATCGGCCGCAAGGAGCTGGCGTTGGCACGGCCGGGACTGCGGGTCATCAACACCGCGCGCGGGGGGATCATCGAAGAGGACGCTCTCATCGAGGCGTTGCACACCGGGCGGGTGGCGGGTGCTGCGGTAGACGTCTTCAACACCGAACCGGTTACCGAGCACCCCTTCTTCGAGCTCGACAACGTCGTCGTGACCCCACACCTGGGTGCATCGACGGCCGAGGCTCAGGACAAGGCCGGGCTCGCGATCGCAGAACAGGTTCTGCTCGCCCTGCGAGGAGAGTTCGTGCCGTACGCGGTCAACGTCGAGGTCGGGTCGGACATCCCCGAGACGATTCGCTCGTACCTCCACCTCGCCGAGAGACTCGGCAGCATGGCGGTGGCGCTGGCAGGAAAGGGCATCGAGAGGCTCCGCTTCGAGTACTACGGAGGCATCGCCGACTACGACACCAAAGCGTTGACGCTGTCGGGCCTCAAGGGGGCCTTCAGCGCAGTGGTGCACGAACCGGTCACCTTCGTGAACGCTCCGCTGCTCGCCAAGGAGCGCGGCATCTCGGTCGAGGAAGCACGGACCTCCGAATCGCTCGACTTCGTGAACCTGATCGAAGTGCATGCAGAGTGCAAGGACGAGACCGTGTCGGTGGCAGGGGTGCTGGTCGGCAAGCGCGACAACGAGAAACTCGTGCGCGTCTACGGCTACGAGCTCGACATGCAGTTCTCGCCCTACTTCGCGCTCCTTCGTTACGAGGATCGCCCGGGCATAGTAGGCATCGTGGGCAGTCTCATGGGTGAGGCCGGCGTCAACATCGCCAACATGCAGGTGGCCCGGCAAAGCGAGGGCGGAGAGGCCTTGATGTGCCTGGCGGTCGACTCGCCCGTGCCGGAGGATGTGCTGAGCAACATAGCGGAGAGAGTTCAAGCGCGCGACGCTCGGCTCATCGAGCTGAGGGTCTAGGGGAGAGGAGCAACGATGCCGTTGCAGCCGGTCGACAAAGTCTGGATGAACGGACGGCTCGTCGATTGGAAAGACGCGACGGTCCATGTGCTGTCGCATGCGCTCCATTACGGCACCGGGGTCTTCGAGGGAATACGTTGCTACGAAACGCCCAAAGGGCCCGCCGTCTTCCGGCTGCGCGAACACCTCGAACGCTTACATCGCTCGGGACGCATCTTCCAGATGGAGATCCCGTACTCGGTCGACGAACTCATCGAAGCGACCTCCCGGCTCATCAAGGCGAACGAGCTGAAGTCGTGCTACGTCCGTCCGATCGCCTACAGGGGCTACGGCGAGATGGGGATCTACTGCGTCGACGTCCCCATCGACGTCAGCATCGCGGTGTGGCCGTGGGGCACCTACCTCGGGGAAGAGGCCCTGAGCAAGGGTGTCCGCATGACCATCTCGTCGTGGCGCCGTCACGACCCGAACATCATTCCGCCGACGGCCAAGGTGACCGGTGCCTACGTCAACTCGGTCGCGGCGAAGATCGAGGCGGTACAGCACGGCTTCGACGAAGCGATCATGCTCAACCCTCAGGGCTACGTCTCGGAGGCGACGGGAGAGAACATCTACGTCGTCAAGGGGGGTGAGATCTTCACGCCGCCGCTCTCGTCCGGCCCCCTCGAGGGCATCACGCGCGATTCCGTGATCACGATAGCCAACGACCTCGGCATGACCGTAAAAGAGGCGCAGCTTAGCCGGGCCGACCTCTATCTCGCCGAGGAGATGTTCTGCAGCGGCACGGCGGCCGAGGTCACGCCCATCCGAGAGATAGACGGGCGCATTCTCGGCGATCCGGGCCCCCTCACGACGACGATCCAGCAGAAGTTCTTCTCGATCGTGAAGGGCCAGGACGAGAAGTACGACGACTGGCTGGAGTTCGTCGAGTAGCGAGCTGCATGCACATGCTAATGTATGTGTATGTTGTCCCATCGACTCCAGGTGCTGTTAGACGAGGGTCGCTATCACCGGCTCGCGGCATCCGCCGCCAAGCGCGGCGTTTCGATCGGCCACCTCATCAGGGAGGCGATCGACCGTTCACTGCCCCCGGACGAGGACCGTCGGGCGGCCGCGGCGCAGCGCATCCTCGAGGCGGAGCCCATGGCCGTAGGCGACGTCGCCGATCTCAAACGAGAGCTCGATGAGGTTCGCGCCGGGCGCGGATGATCGTCCTCGATACTACGGTCCTGGTGTACGCGGTCGGTGAGGCCCACTTCTTGCGAGAACCTTGCAGGGCCATCGTTCGGTCGGTGGCGGAGGGACGCGCGCAGGCAACGACGACGTCGGAAGTCATTCAGGAGTTCGCTGAGGTGCGCGCTCGCCGGCGCTCTCGGGCGGATGCCGCGAGCCTTGCCTCAGAGTTCGCCTTTCTCCTCTCGCCGCTCATGACCGTGGACCGAGATGACCTTCTTGCCGGACTCCGGCTGCTCGAGAGCACCGAGTCGCTCGGAGCGTTCGATGCCGTGCTGGCTGCAACTGCGATGGCACGCGCGGCACGCGCTCTGGTTTCCGCCGACACAGACTTCTCGAGCGTGAGGGGACTCGCCCACGTGGCGCCCGGAACTCCTGAATCCGCCGCGCTGCTCGGCTGAATGACTGCGCCGAGACCTCATACGGCGGGGACCTGCCGGCGCTTACGATTGAGGCCATGACCACTCGCACCCGCATCGAGCCCGCCCCGTCGGGCTCCATCCACGTCGGAAACGCCCGCACGGCGCTGTTCAACTGGCTCTTCGCGCGCCATCACGGCGGGAGCTTCGTGCTCCGCATCGCCGACACCGACGCCAGCCGGGTGACCCAGGAGAACTACGAGGCGGTGCTGGCGGACATGCGCTGGCTCGGCCTCGAGTGGGACGAGGGCCCCGAGGTGGGAGGGCCCCACGCTCCCTACCGTCAGAGCGAGCGCTTCGAGCTCTACCGCTCGTACGCCGGCAAGCTGGTCGAGGGTGGGTTCGCCTACCCCGACTACGCGACCCCCGAGGACGTCGACGCCGAGCGGAAGGCGGCGCAGGCCGCGGGAAGGCGCCCCGATCACAGAGCCATAGCCGGGGCGCGCCGCGACGAGGGTCACGCTCCGTCCATCCGCTTCATCGTCCCCCCAGAGCGAACCATCACCTTCAGCGACGCCGTGCTGGGCGAGATGTCGACCGATCTCGGGCGGACTCCCGACTTCGTCATCCAGCGGGCCGACGGGAGTCCCACCTACATGCTGGCCGTCACGGTCGACGACCTCGAGATGGGCATCACACACGTCATCCGAGGCAACGACCTCGTCGCCTCGACGGCTCGCCAGCTGCTGATACGAGAGGCGCTCGGGGTCACCGATGTCCCGGTATTCGCCCACCTGCCGCTGCTCGTGGCGCCGGACGGCAAGCCGCTGTCCAAGCGCTGGGGGGACGTGTCGGTGAGCTCCTACCGGGAGCGGGGCTTTCTGCCCGAGGCGATGATCAACTACCTGGCACTGCTCGGCTGGAGCTTCGACGATCGCACCAACATCTTTTCCGTGGAGGACCTGATCGAGAAGTTCTCGCTCGATCGGGTCGGCAGGAACCCAGCGGCCTTCGACGTCGACAAGCTGGAGTGGCTGAACGGCCACTACATCCGCAGCAAGAGCCCGGCGGAGCTCGCCGAGCTGCTGGTGCCCTACTGCGTCGCAGAGGGGATACCGGCGGACTCGGACGAGGGGCGGGCGACGCTGGAGGCGGTGACGCCGTTGCTGGTCGAGCGCATGAAGCGGCTCACCGAGGCCCCCCCGATGGTTCGTTTCCTGTTCGCTGAGGTAACCCCTGATGACAAGGCGGCAAAGGCCATCGAGGGCCAGGAGGAGTACCTGAACGCGGTGGCCGACCGTCTCGACGCAGTGGAGAAATGGACGACGGCGGCCATCGAGGAGGCCCTGAGAGGCTTGGCGAGCGAGCGCGGGCTCAAGCCCAAGCGAGCCTTCCAGCCGATCCGGGCGGCGGTGACGGGCACGCTCGTCAGCCCTCCGCTGTTCGAATCGCTCGAGATCTTCGGGCGCGACGAGTCGCTCCGACGCATCAGAGCGGGGGCGTCGTCGGCGCGGCGCGACCACCGGGACGGCGTGGGCTGACCAGGCTGCGCCTGGTATCCTTGCAAGCCGCCCAGACCTTGGGGTGTGGGGTAACCTGGCAGCCCGGCGGATTCTGGTTCCGTTAGTCCTGGTTCGAATCCAGGCACCCCAGCTACAGCCGTAATGCAAGGCCCGGTGGTCTAGTCTGGCCGAGGACGCCGCCCTCTCAAGGCGGAGAGCACGGGTTCGAATCCCGTCCGGGCTACGAACGACACCCGTTCGACGCGCAACCAGGAAAACTACGAGGAGCCACGCACATGAACCCCACCGATGTCGTCGAGCGTCCCTATCTGCGAGATGACCGGCCGGAATTCGGCCCGGGCGACACCATCAAGGTGCACGTGCGGGTGGTCGAGGGCGAGCGCCAGCGCGTCCAGATCTTCGAGGGCATCGTGATTCGGCGGCGCGGGAGCCGGTTGTCCGAGACCTTCACGGTCCGCAAGATGTCCTTCGGAGTCGGTGTCGAGCGCACCTTCCCGGTCCATTCTCCGATGATCGCCAAGATCGAGCGCGTGACGGAGGGTGACGTCCGCCGGGCGAAGCTCTACTACCTGCGCGACCGCGTCGGCAAGAAGGCGAAGGTCAAAGAGAAGCGCCAGTCTTAATGGCGAACCCGGAGACCTCCGGGCGCTCCACGACGGCGGCGGTGGAGGTATCCGAGGATCGAGTGTCCGCCCGGCGGGGCGAGGCGCGGGCTGCGGAACACGAGAGTCATAGGCGCTCGTTCTGGCGGGAGTTCCCCGTCCTCGTGGTCGCCGCGTTCGCTCTGGCTCTGCTCATCAAGACCTTCCTGCTCCAGGCCTTCTACATTCCCTCGGGATCGATGCTGCCGACGCTCGAGGTCGGCGAACGCATCCTCGTCGAAAAGGTCAGCTACCGCTTCGGCGAGCCCGACCGCGGCGACGTGGTCGTGTTCGAGCGGTCGCTCAACCCCGCGCTGTCTCCGCCGGGCGAAGGTGATTCGGTGCTCGGGGATGTCGTCAACGCGTTCCGCAGTCTGTTCGGATTCCCCACCGGCGGGGACCAGGACTTCGTGAAGCGGGTCATGGCCGTGGGCGGAGACACGATCGAGGGGCGCGAGGGGGTCGTGTACGTCAACGACGAGCCGGTCGAGGAGCCCTATCTGCCGGACGGGGTGGCCACCAGCGACTTCGCGCCGCAACAGGTTCCCGCCGGGCAGATCTTCGTGATGGGCGACAACCGAGGGAACTCCGACGATTCCAGAAGCTTCGGAGCCGTCCCCGCCGACGAGGTCGTCGGGCGCGCCTTTCTCTCGATCTGGCCCGCAGACGACTTCGGAACCGTTTAAAAGCCCTAGTCTGTCCCTCCATGACAACCGTTCAGCAGGTAGCCAGAGAGCTCGGCCTGACCTCACAGGAGGTCATCGCCCGGCTGAAGGCAATGGGCCAGCCGGCCGACAGCCACCTGACGCCGGTCGCGGACTCCACGGCCGAGCGCTTGAGGCGTGACGCGGCTAGACCGCTCTCGCCTGAGGACAACGGCGCCCGGACCGCTGAGGTTGCGGCCCCCGCGCCCGCGGTCGAGCAGACTCGCAGACAGGAGCTGCCGAGCGAAAGCCGGCCCACCGAAGAGCCGCCCACGCAGGAGGCGCCCACGCGTGAGGCGCCCACGCAGGAGGTGCCCGACAAAGACGAGCCCGCCACAAAGAGCGGGCCCGCCAAGAGCTCGAAGAGCAACAACCTGCTGAAGCAGGTTGCGGAGCTGCCCCTCCTCATCGTGCTCGCCTTCGCCATCGCGGTGGTCATCAAGATCTTCTTGGTCCAGGCCTTCTTCATCCCTTCCGCGTCGATGAACCCGACGCTGGTGCGCGGCGATCGAGTGCTGGTCGAGAAGGTCGGCTACCGCATGGGGGAGCCGCGCCGGGGCCACGTCATCGTGTTCGCGCAGGAGACGGCGAGGAAGCCTCCCGATCTGCCGTGGAGCGAGGACGTGCGTAGCTTTTTCCGGGAGCTGCTCGGGCTTCCCACCGGCGAGGAGACCGATTTCATCAAGCGAGTCGTGGCCGTCGGCGGCGACGTCATCTCCTATCAGGGGGACACGCGCAGGTTGGTCGTCAACGGAGAGCGAATCGACGAGCCCTATCTCAGCGGCGGCAAGGACACGGGCAGTACGAAGATCTCCGCGAGCAACTGCAAGGGCATGAAGCTCCAGCCCAGGGATAGCGGATGCAGGGTGCCTGCCGGTACGGTGTTCGTGATGGGTGACAACCGCAGCAACTCGATGGACTCGCGCGTCTTCGGCCCCGTCGAAGAGGACGAGATCGTGGGTCGAGCTTGGCTCATCATCTGGCCCCCCGAGGACTTCGGCACGCTCTAATGAGCGAGGCTCTCGGGCTCATGGAACGGCGCCTGTTCGAGGCCGGCTTCACCAGCGTTGCCGGAGCCGACGAAGTCGGCAGGGGAGCGCTCGCGGGTCCGCTGGTGGCGGCAGCCGTGATCCTTCCTCCGGATACTTCGCTCGAGGGGCTCAAGGACTCGAAGCTGTGCACACGGCTGCAGCGTGAGCGACTCGCGGTGCAGATCAAAGAGCTGGCGCTGGCCTGGTCGGTAGTACGCGTGCGCCACGACCGCATCGATCGCGATGGTTTGCAGCGGTGCAATCTGCAGGCGCTGAGGCGGGCGCTCAATGGTCTCGAGCACACCCCGGACTACGTTCTGCTCGACTGCTTCAAGCTGCGGCGATTGCCCTATCCGAACCTGGGAGTCAAGAAGGGCGATTACGTCTCCCGCACCGTGGCCGCCGCCTCGATCATCGCGAAGGTGACGCGCGATGCCGCAATGCGCCGCTACGGGAGGCGCTATCCCGGCTATGGGTTCGGCACCAACGTCGGCTACGGGACGCGCGCTCATTGGAGGGCGCTCCAGCAATACGGGCCCTGTGAGATCCACCGCCGGAGCTTCTTCGGAGTCGTCGGTTTTCCCGATGAGGATGGTGTTATCCGTCCCCATCAGGCGCGAGACTTGGACCCAGAAGAGTTCGACCTGCAGTCCGAGGAAGGGATCGCCAGATGAGCGTCGAGGACCTCGAGAAATACGAGGCCGAGATGGAGCTCCAGCTCTACAAGGAGTATCGGGACGTCCTCCCGATGTTCAAGTTCGTCGTCGAAACCGAGCGGCGTTTCTATCTCGCCAACGAGGTCAAGGTGGACACCCGTCACATGGGGGCCAAGGTGTGGTTCGAGGTCGAGCTCAACGACGCGTGGGTGTGGGACATGCACCGGCCTGCGCGCTTCGTGTCGCACGTGAAGGTCGTCACCTTCAGAGATCTCAACGTCGAAGAGCTGGCGCAGCTCGTCGAGCGCGACCTCCTGCCCGAACCCCCGACGCTCGAGACCTAGCACTTCTTTCGTCGCCGCGTTCTTCATCCCGTTCTTCGTCGCGTTTTCGTCATAGGGCGTCGCTAGCCTGTTCGTCATGGACGCGCGCAGAACCCTTGGTCAGAGCGGAGAAGCTCTCGCAGCAGACCTGTACCGTAAGTTGGGCTTCACGATCCTGGATCGCAACTGGCGCGGTCGCTCGGGCGAGCTGGACCTCGTGGTCGCGTCCGGGAATCTGCTCGTGTTCTGCGAAGTGAAGACGCGCCGCACCGACTACTTCGGCGGCCCCGCTGAGGCCGTCGGCTATCAGAAGCAGGCCCGCCTCAGGCGTCTCGCCGCCGCCTGGATGTCGGACCGCCGCCCCGGTGACGTGCGCGTCCGCTTCGACGTCGTGGCCGTGCTCGTCGGCCGGTCCGAGCTCGAGGTCACGCATCTTCCCGACGCTTTTTGAGCTCTGCTTTTTGAGTTCTTGTCGCACCGCGCCGGTAGCGTTCGAACCGGCCGCGCTCCACGAGACCGGAAGCGGAAGGTCTCATGCTTGCGAAAACCGAATCGGTTGCCCTCATCGGAACCGAAGCCCATCTCGTCGAGGTCGAAGTCGATGTGGGTACCGGCGTCCCTCGGTTCACGATCGTCGGACTGCCTTCCTCGACCGTGCGTGAAGCAGAACAACGGGTGCGCTCGGCCATTCTCTCGAGCTCGGAGAACTGGCCGGGTCAGCGCATCACGGCAAACCTGGCCCCCGGGGCTCTGCGCAAGGAGGGCACGCACTTCGACCTTCCACTTGCCTTCGGTGTACTCGCGGCGAGCGGGCGCATCCCGCGGGAGCCTCTCGAGGAATGGATCGTCGTGGGCGAGCTCGCGCTCGACGGGTCGGTGCGCCCGGTGAGGGGAGCTCTGGCGACGGCCATCGCGTGCCGGGAGAGCGGTCGCAGGGGAATCGTGTGCCCGGCGGGAAACGCGGTCGAGGCGAGCGCCGTCGAGGGGGTCGAGGTGATCCCCGTCTCCTCGCTGGGCGAGTGCATCGAATGGGCCAAGGGTCGCTGGCGGCCGCCCCCGGTCGGGCGGACGGCGCGGGCGATGGGCCCCCCCTGTCCCGACATGAACGAGGTGCGCGGGCAGACGACGGCCAAGGAGGCGCTCGAGATCGCGGCGGCCGGAGGTCACAACCTCTTGATGTGCGGCCCTCCCGGCTCGGGCAAGACCATGCTCGCCAGCCGGCTCCCCGGCATTCTCCCGGCCATGACCCTCGAGGAATCCCTGGAGGTCACTCGGATCTACTCCGTCGCCGGTCTCCTCGGCGAGTGCTCTGGCCTCGTCACCGACCGGCCGTTCCGTGCCCCTCATCACCACATCTCCTTGGCAGGACTCATGGGAGGGGGCACGGGACTGCCCCGGCCCGGTGAGGTGAGTCTCACTCACCATGGCGTGTTGTTCCTCGACGAGTTGCCGCTCTACAGGGGGGAGGTTCTCGAGAGCCTTCGAGTTCCACTCGAGGCGGGTCGCGTTCGTATCGCACGGAGCGCCGGTTCGGTCAGTTACCCGGCGCGGTTCTCGCTGATCGCCGCGATGAATCCGTGTCCGTGCGGTTTCACCGGCGACGCAAGGCGAGCCTGCAGCTGCAAGGAACAACGCCTAGAGAGCTACAGGTCGAAACTCTCCGGTCCCTTCGTGGACCGGATGGATCTCGGCGTCATGTTGTCGAGACTCACCCGCGCTGAGCTGATGGGTCCTCCGCAGGGAGACTCGTCCGAAGCGATTCGCACGCGCGTGGAGGCCGCACGTCTGCGCCAGAGCCGGCGCTGGGGAGCGAGCCTCACGAACGCCTCCGTCCCGACGGGGCGCTTCAGAAGGGGCGTCGGTCTGAGGCCGCAGGCCAGATCGACGCTCGGCGACGCCATCGAGGGGCTCGCACTGACCGGGCGAGGGGTGGACCGGCTCCTGCGCGTTGCGCGCACGCTGGCCGATCTTCAGGGTGCGACCGAGGTCACGAGCGAACATTTGATTCACGCGCTCAGTTTTCGCTTGCAGGCGGGCGGCCTGGTGATGGCCGCATGAAAGCCCCTCCGAAGCTGCAGAACTACCAACCCAGCAACCCGCGCCTCATCGCTCCAGGTTCCGGCGAGTGGCCTGAGCGCCTGAGCGAGCTCGGCCCCCACAAACCACCTAGCAAGCTGTACGTCTCGGGTCGAGAGATCGACCCGGACGCCAAGACGGTTGCCGTCGTGGGCACACGACGGCCGACGGCTGCGGGCATCGAAGCGGCCGAGATGCTCGCCCGTGGTCTTGCGGAGGCCAACTTCGTCGTCGTTTCGGGCTTGGCTCTGGGCATCGATGCGGCGGCGCACCGCGCTGCGCTCGAAGCGGGCGGTCACACGATCGCCGTGATCGGGTGCGGCAGCGACCTGAACTACCCGAGCAGAAATGAAGGTCTCCGACGAAGAATCGATGGTGTCGGGACGGTTGTCTCGGAGCACGAGAATGGGGTGCCCCCCCTCGCGCACCACTTCCCTTTGAGAAATCGCATCATCGTCGGCCTCTCCCAGGGGGTCATCGTCGTCGAGGGCTCGGTAAAGAGTGGCGCCTTGATCACGGGCCGCCTGGCGCTCGACGCGAACCGATCGGTCTTCGCCGTACCCGGAAGCATTCGCAATGCCGTGGCGGCCGGACCGAACGAGCTGATCAGGTGCATGGAGGCGACCGCGATTACGCAGGTGCAGCACGTGTTCGACGATCTGGCCCCCGGCATGGTGTGGGTGGACCAAGAGTCCTTCGGAGGCCCGGCGAGTATCGACGACGCCGAGGCGGCGGTCCTGAACCTGTTGGACGATACGGCGGTGACTCCCGACTTCATCCTGGCGGAGACCGACCTGGAACACGGGCAGGTCCTGCTCACGCTCTCGAAGCTCGAGATTCGCGGCCTCGCCAAACGTTGGAACGGGGCCTACGAGCTCACCGGAACGGGCGCCAGGCTGCGTGCAGCCCTGACGAACGGCCGAGCCTGAGGGTCTCTCTCCGGGAATCGCCAAATCATGTGGTACATGCGGTGCGCCAGTGGACCGCATGGACCGCATGGACCGCATGGACCGCATGGACCGCATGGACCGCATGGACCGCATGGACCGCATGGACCGCATGGACCGCATGGACCGCATGGACCGCATGGACCGCAT
>JBOGWX010000132.1:0-31685 GCA_050694055.1 Actinomycetota bacterium | reverse complement strand
CTCGAGCTTGGCCTTGCGGGCCTTCTCCTTTAGCACCTGGAAGGACTCTTCTCGGGCCACCGCCAGGAGCTCGGTGGCCGCACCGGGGGCGGATGCCTCGGCTCTGGCGATCTCGGTCGCCTGGTCCCAGGAGATCTCTCCGTGCTCGAGGGCCTTCTCCAGCGGCGCGGAATCACCCAGCACCTTGCTCGACGCCATGGTCTCTAGGGCTATGCAGAACGAGGTCCCCGTCACCCGGGCGAGACTGGAGGCGTCATCGATCGTCCGGGCGAGCGCCGCGACCCCGAAGGCGGCCAGTCGCTCGGCACGTGCGTAGGCCTGCAGTCGTTCCCGGGCCTCGGGGACGCTCAGCAACTCGGGCTCGAGGTCGGCGTTGGCCTGCTCCAGCAGTGCGACGGCCTCGTCGACATGGGTGGATTCCATGCCTTGATCATGACGGGGCCCTGTGACACTTTTGGCCCGAATGGTCTCCCTTTGAGGAGATTGGATGATGGGTTTCGGACACGTTGCCCGCGGTCTCGGGTGCACGCGCCTCAGGAGCCGTTCAAGGCCCAGCCGCCGGCTTCTCCCAGACCGAGACGTGCTTGCCGCTGTCGCTCGTGAACGGCTCCCGCTTCCACCCGCTCCAACGGTCGCGCAATCTCATCCCGGCAAGCTGTGCCATCAGGTCGAGCTCCGAGGGCCACGCGTAACGGAAAGGAACCGAGAAGCGCTCAAGTGTTCCGTCGATGACTTCAAAGTGATGCGACGTGAGGCCTTGCGTCGCGACGTCGATCTCGTCGAACCCCCATCTCGTCTCGCTCACGTGGAAGGCGCGGATGGTTTCGCCGGGCGGGAGCCGCTGGAGCCCGGGGACGCCGACCTCGATGACGAAGCAGCCGCCGGGCTCGAGGTGCGCAGCGACGTTGCGGAAGCAAGCGACCTGCGCCGCCTGCGTCGTCAGGTTCAAGATCGTGTTGAAGACCAGGTACGCGACTGAGAAGGTGCCGTCCACGGTGGTCGTGGCGAAGTCGCCGATTGTCACGCTGATGTCTTCGCCGCCTTGCTTCGCGCGCAGCCGCGCGACCATCGCCTTGGACAACTCGATCCCGTGAACCGGCACTCCCCGCCGCGCGAGTGGGAGCGCGATCCGGCCCGTCCCGATCCCGAGCTCGAGCGCGCGTCCGCTCCCGGCGAGCTCGACGAGGAAATCAACGACCGGGTCGACCACTGCCGGGTCGAACATGTCCGCAGCGGACTCGTCGTACCGCCCGGCGACGCGCTCGTTGAAGTAGCCGTCGTCGTGCACCGTCGGAACCTACCGCACGCACTCGGGCGCGATGCCGGGCGCAGGAGCGACGTCCGGCCAGATTCCGGTCTACTCCGAAAAACTACTGCTGGAACACGGAGAGGATGTTGCCGGCGGGGTCGGTGAACCAGGCTATCGGCGGACCATCGTCGCCCGAGGGGCGGGCGATCCCCTTCTCGTCCTGCTCGAAGCCGTCGTACCGCTGGAAGCTCACGCCTCGACTCGCAAGCTCGTCGACGGCCTGGTCGATGTCGTCCACGGGGAAGTTGAGGATGGTGAACGTCGCAGGGGCGTGATCGGGCTTTGGGTAGACCAGGATATCTCCGCCCCCGGCGATGTGCAGGGTAAGCAGGCCGTGGTCCTCGGACACCTTCAACCCCAGCGTCTCGGCGTAGAACTTCTTGGCCGCGGGCACATCGTTCACCGCAAAGCCACTGAATGCATTCGTCGTACCAAACATGATTGCCTCCTAGCCTCTCTCCATCGCTGCACGGTCCTTATCGCTGAGCTCGATGATCTGGACGTAGTTACCGTCCGGGTCGATCGCGGTACCGAAGAGGCTGCCGTCGCGGTCATCGAGCTCCGCCAGCCACTTCACGCCCAAGTCGTCTAGCCGAGCCGCGGTCGCGCGTGCGTCGGCGACGTCGAAGTTGAGGATCACCCGGCCCGGCTCGGGGTTGCTGTCCCCGATGTCGGAACGAGTGTCGATCAACAGATAGAAGTCGCCGAACCGCAAAACCCGGTAGCCATCGACCTTGGTGTCTTCCTCGGGGTCCAGCGCGGCGACGTACCAGGCATGGAGTCGTTCTGGGTCGGTGCTGGCGAGCAAGATGCTGTCCAGGCTGGGTCGCTTCATGATCCCTCCCGCATTGTAGGCGTGTGAGCGGCGGAGCCGTTCCCTGGTATAGACGTGGCCGCACGGGAAAACTCATCGCGCCGGCGCACCGCAGCACTGCCGGAATCGATGGTTCGTCCTCAGAGCGCCGGAGCCGGCCCGATGCTCGCGATCATTTCCGTTCGAGACCGTCGAGCTCTTGCGGGGGACTCAGGGATTGGACTATCCTCTTTCGCACGGCGATTCCCGCGCCGAACCCCCGTCCCGGTGCTCACGCCACCGGACTCGCTGGGGGCAAAGGGGCTCCGCCTCGGGAGGCTTCGGTCGACCGGATCGTGAGCCGCAGGTCCAAGGGAGCGTGAGTCTCGGACCGCGGTCGCGAGGAGGAAGAGATGACCGAGGACAAAGCCCGGAAGCGCTCGATCCGTACGCGCATGGCCAAGACCGGCGAGAGCTACACGGCGGCGCGTCGCCACGTCGTCAAGTCGAAGGAAGAGTCGAGCCGGCGGCCATCCGTGGATCTTGGCCAATCCGACGAAACGCTCAAGCGTGGCTCCGGCAAATCGTGGGATGAGTGGTTCGCGATTCTCGATTCTTGGGGAGCGACGGCGCGCACTCACACTGAGATCGCGCGTTTCGTGCGCGAGGAACACGACGTGTCCGGCTGGTGGGCCCAGTCGGTCACCGTCGGCTACGAGCGCGGACGCGGCATGCGTCGCGCCCACGAGCGACCCAGTGGCTTCTATGTAGGCGTCTCCAAGACGGTTCCGATCGGGGTGAAGCAGCTGTTCGAGGAGTTCACCGACACGAGGAAGCGGAACCGGTGGCTCGAGCCCAGAACTCTGCGTACGCGCACGTCGCAGCCGGGCAAGTCGGCCCGGTTCGATTTCCGAGATGGGGAGAGTCGCGTTCACGCCTACTTCGTGTCCAAGGGCAGATCGAAAGCGAGCGTCCACGTGCAGCACGAACGCTTGTCTGATGAGGGGGCCGTGGAAGAGATGCGAGCGTTCTGGAAGGAGCACCTGGCCGAGCTCGCCAAACGCGCGGCTCAATAGCTGCCCGCCCTACGCGACCTCACTTGCGTGGAGCAACTGAAATAGCGGGCCGAAGCCGGTTGCTCCGAATGCGCCCGTGGACCGAGTTGAGATGAATGGCAGGTGTCCACGTCGTGGCGGACGGCCAACCTCTTCGCCGGCTCAGTCGTATAACTGCTCTCCGATTGCGCGCTGCGTGGCGCGCCTTCCTGCTCGTTACCTTGGGCCTCTTCGCCGCGTCCGTACCCGCACGCCACGACCAGCTCAGAGTCGCGGCCACAGGCTTCCAGGAGGAAGTCGCTCGTTTGTTTGGCGACGGCGGACCGATCAACCTCATCAGCTCGCCGTCGGTCTATCCCTTCATTGTTCTGGCCCTGGAAATCGCGTTGGTGGGCCTACTCGGGTGACCTCTGCGGGGATCGCGTGGGGGGAGCGACCAGCCGGCGGCGATGCTCTTCTCCGCAGCCCCGCCGGCGAGCTACGTGGCCAACCTGACCCAGGCACTGGGATTGGTTTTCGCCCTCTTGTTCTTCTTGCTGTTTCCCGACGGCCGCTTCGTTCCGCGCTGGAGCCGATTCGGCGCCCTGTTCTGGATCATCCACTCCCTCTCGTGGGGCCTGTTCTCGGACTCGTGGTTCAGCCTCATCAACCCATTCACCGCATCCGTTGGGATGTTCGTGCTGCTTGATGTTCGGGTGGACGACCGGAATGCTCGCCCAGTACATCCGTTATCGCAGTACCGCCGATTCGCTGCAACGGCGCCAGACCAAATGGGTCCTGGTCGTAATCGCCGGTGCGATCGTCGGTTACGGGTCGATCTACGTGGCCGACGTTTTGCTCCCGAGCGAGGGTCGCGTCCGCATCATGTATGAGCTGTTCGGCATCCCCAGCTTCTGGCTTCTGGCGCTCCCGATCCCGATCGCATTCACCGGGGCAATGATTCGCCACAACCTGTTCGATTTCAACGCCGTGATCAACCGAACCCTTGTCTACGCCTCGTTAACCGGGTCCTGGCCGGCGCGTATTTCGGTCTCAGCATCCTGATCGGAACGCTCATCCCCGTGAGTGAGAACTCACCGCCCGTGGTTGCGTTCTCGACGCTCGTGGTGGTGACGCTCTTCCGACCGCTGCGCGGACGCATTCAAGAGCTCATTGACCAGCGCTTCAACCGCAGCAAGTACGACGCGACTCGGCTCGTGGACCAGTTTGGCCAGCGGCTTCGTCAAGAGCACGACCTCAGCGCGTTGACGGCGGATCTCAGCGGCGTAGTGACGGAAGCGATGCGTCCGGCCCACGTTTCGGTGTGGATTCCGCGCGATGACGTGCGCACCGAGCCGGGCGCATAACCTATTGAACATCGTGACCGCGTAGGAGCGGATCACCTCGATGCAAGCTGCCCAGAACACTGTGGAACTCGAAAAGTTACTGCTGCGAGCTCCCGCCGCCGAGGCGAGCCTTCAACACCACCGCGATGCTGATGCGCTCCTGTTTCTCGACTGGTATGAGCTTTCTCATCAGTTCGATTAGTTCATCCGTGAAGAGCGGATACATCTCTGCCTTGTCGATGCCGAAGGGTTGCCGCTCGACGACCGACACGTCAACGAATCCGACTCTGTTGAGTTTGTCGACGAAGTCACGCTCCGCCAGGGCGCCGGATACTCACCCGGCCCAGGCGGCCGGATGGGTCAGTATCTCCGGCGGCAGGTCGCGCTCGTTGACCGTCAGATCCGAAACGCAAAATTTACCGTTGTGCCTCAGCACGCGCGCGCACTCCGAGAGGACCCTCGTCTTTCGAGGTGACAGGTTGATGACCCCGTTGGAGATGACGTGATCTACGGAATTTGCGTCGAGGGGGATCGCTTCCATCTCGCCCTCGAGCGTCTCGATGTTATCGACCCCCGCCTCGCGCGCTGCCTGTTCGGTCTTGACCAGCATCTCGGGAAGGAAGTCGAGCGCGATCACTCGTCCCGTCGGGCCGGCCTTGTGAGCCGCGAGAACGCTGTCGATCCCTCCTCCGCAGCCGATGTCGAGCACCGTGTCACCGGGCTCGATGTCGGCATGTACCAGGTGGTTGCCGACGCCCAGAGCATGCTCGATCATGTTGCGCGGAACGTGCTGCAACTGCTCTTCGGTGTAGAGCCTTCGTGCGACCGCGCTGGTGTCCGCATCGATGCCCGAGTATGCGGACCGGATCATGTCTTTGAGCTCGTTCGAGCGCATCAGGTCCTTGGCCACGTCTACAACTCCTCCAGATAGCCGACCAGCCGCTTCCGTATGTCCTCGGGAAGCTCGTCCGAGGCGTGTCCTTGCAAGAACCTCTGCAGTTCTTCGGCGAACTCAACCTCGCCGCAGCACCTCCGACAGACGCTGAGGTGCTCCTCTATCGCGGCCTTGTGCGGCTCCTCGACGGAACCATCCAGGTAGTCCCATAGTTGCCGCACCGCGTCGGTGCAAGAGATCATCGAACACCTTCTTTCAGGAGCTTGTTCTCGACCGCGTAGTCCCACATGCGCTTCTCGAATAACTTCCGTCCCCGATGGAGCCGCGCCAAGACGGTGCCCAGCGGGACCGCCAGGGCCTTGGCCACCTCTTTGGTCGCGAACCCGTCCATATGAAAGAGAACCAACGGAGTTCGGTAGATCTCCGGTAGCGAGAGAAGCACTCGATGTACATCCTGAGTCCCGAACTGCTGCAGAAAATCGAGGTGCAACGAGTCGGAATAGGGAAAGGGATCCTCGTCGGCGATCCTGCGATAGAGCGAGAACTGCTCGACGTCGTCGATGCTGATCTCCTCGGGCTGACGCGCTCGAGTACGCCCGCGATCCCGGCAGCAGTTCACGACGATGACGGCAAGCCAGGCCGATCCGGAGGTATCGGACTCGAGCTGGTGAAAGCTCCTGAAGGCCTTCAGCAAGGCCTCCTGCACGACATCCTCCGCATCATCTCCCACCAGCCGCCGAGCGATCGCATAGAGCCGCGGCAGCTGCGGCTTTGCCAGGGACTGGAATTGTTCCCTTTTGTCCCGAGTTGCGTTTTTCGTCAATGTTTGTCCTCGCACGGCGTGTCTCCTCACCAATTGAGACGGTGTGGAATCGATGGTTATTGCATCTCGGCACGGATGCAATAGCTAATGTTCTTTCGACGTCTCCACTTAGGGACGGCGCAAGTAGTGCGCTGCGAAGGAAGGGAGTTCACCATGGCAGCGACGGCGACCGGAATCGGGAGCACGGACACGGTCGGATCCGACGTCAAAATCGGCACGAGCTTGATGGCGCTCGCGGCCGTAGGCTTTATCGGTTACGCGGTCATCTTCTTCGTCCGCAACTTCACCGATAGCTTCCTGGAGCTCGGTATCGGACCCAACGAGGTCAGCGTAGGCAAGGACCAGATCATCGACTTCAGCCCCTCCCTCTACCACTACGTGGGCCACCTGCACATAGCGGTTTCCGGCTTCATAGCCGCCACGGGACTCGCGGTTCTGTTCCTGGTGTGGTTCGGGATCCGCAGGGGTCACCTGTGGGCGTTGGTGGGAGCGGTTGCGGCCCCCGTCCTAGGGCTGGTCGTGGCCCTGCCCGCGCACTATCCCAACGGTTTCGACACGCTCGGCCACCTGGGGTTGATCTATCTTGCGGTCCTCATCTTCGTCGTGGGGGCCCTGTTCTCCTTGAGGGGACTGCTGAGCCGGCAAGGGTGATACTGCTCGGATGCGGAGAGTGGCCCAGCCCGGGGTACAGCGCCCCACGACGCCGGACGCCAGGCAGCTCGCGGCGTTCTACTCCTCGGGCGCCCACGACTACCGGCGCCTGTGGAGCCCCCAGCTGCTCGGAGTGTCGAGGCCTTTGCTCGATGAGCTGCCCTGGGGCGAGGCGCGCCTCGTGCTCGACGTGGGAACCGGCGTGGGTGCCCTTCTTCCCGAGGTCAAGAGCCGCGCACCGGCCGCGACGGTCGTCGGCATCGACGTCGCCGAGGGAATGCTCGCGCTCGGTCCTCGCAGCTTCCCCCTGGCAGTCATGGACGCGACGCGGCTCGCCTTCAAGGAGCGCACCTACGACTTAGGTCTGTTCGCCTTCGTGCTCTTTCACCTGCCCAGTCCGCTCACCGCGCTTAGGAATATGGCGCGAGCGTTGAAGCGCGGCGGGACGGTGGCGACGATCACGTGGGGCGACGATCCTCGCTATCCCGCCTACGACGTCTGGTCGGAGGAGCTGGATCGACTCGGGGCCGCACCGGCCTTGGGGGCGATCTCCCGTCACGATCTGGTCGATACTCCGGCCAAGCTCGAAGCTATGTTCGCCGAGGCGGGCTTCGTGGCAATACGCACCTGGATGGGCACCTACGAGAACCGGATGACGTCCGAGAAGTTCATGCAACACAGGCTGGGGCATGGGATGAGCCGGTACCGCTTCGAGTCGCTTGCTCCCGACGGCCGCAGGCAATGCCTGGCGCGAGTCAGCACTCGCCTCGAAGATCTGAGTGCCGAGGATTTCGTCGATCGCGCCGAGGTCGTATATGCGGTCGGGCGGGCGCACTGAAGCCGGTTGACCAACGACGACGACAGTGGTTGGCGCCGGGCCGGTCGATCGTCGCTAATCGGCGTGGAGCTCGGCCAACCCGGCCGCCTCGTCCTCGAGTTCCCGCCGCACGGTGCGCGGCAGGGGCTCGAAGGGCTCGAGGTTGACGCGGTCCTTCTCGTAGCGCCAGGTTCCCGCCACCGCGCCGTCCACCAGGAACGTCGGCACGGAATGCGGCGTCTTGGTGTGGAAGACGAGACTGCGGAAGCGCTCCGGGAGTATCTGCGTCCGGCGCGCGTGCACCAGGAGGGTCGCGTCCCAAGTGGGCAGGAAGCGTACCGGGGCCGGTGTTTCCGCCTCGGGAAGGGGGGCGCGCGGCACGTCGAGCAGCTCTCGGTCCTGCTCGTCTCGAAACCGGCGGAGTGTCAGTCGCTCGACGGCGGGGCGCAGCGTCGTCACCGGCAGCCCGGTCCAGCTCGAGGCGTCGTTCAGCGTCGCAGGACCAAAGCCTCGGAGGTATCGGGAGACGAGGTGCTCCAAGCCCTCGGCCTCGGTCGTCTGGTCCATTGATCCAACCCAGTCCTCGGCCAAACCGTAGAGGTCGGCGCGCCTGCGTTCCCAGGTCCCCGACGGAGGAACCCGAACCATGTCGAGCCACTGGCCCGCGCCCGACCACGCCATCCGAGGGAATCCTTGGTCCTGGATCAACCTGACCAACTCGGCTTGACGGCGGGGCCCGCCGGCTAAGTGCTTGCGCAGGAGCTTGGCGACCGCTTCCATATCGAGGCCCTCGAACTGGTGACGCCGGGCACTGAGCCACCACTTTCGGTTTCCTTCACGGATCCCCGCGGCGAAGACCGGATAGTCCCGAGCCGACACGATGTGGATAGTGACGCGCATCAAGCTTGCCTGGACCGCACGTCGCTGCTCCAGAGCCCTGGTCAGCGTCTCCCGACGGAAGCCCTGAAGTCGCGACCACAGGCCCACATACGCGGAGGGCGCGTACTGAGTCTGCAGCCCGGCTAGACGCTCGAGAGCGTGGGTGAGAGGAAGACGCGCGCGCTTGAGAAGAAGCTGGCGGGCAAGCAGGGCGCGGTTGAGCTCGCGGGTGGAGAGGGCACGCTCGGTCACGTCCGGAGTCTGGCCCAATCGACCTCATGTCTGCAACCCCTCGAAGCGGGCCACGTCGGCGACCTCCTTCTCCAGGGCGACCTCGACGTCGACGGCGACCGGAATGAAGAGCTCGATATCGCAGGCCAACTTGCCGCCTCTGGAACGCGTTGCCAGGTTCCCACCACCAGTCCATCGACGACGGCGACCGCTCGCAGAACTCCTCCTCCGGGTGAACCCGGCGCGCGTGCTCGGCCGGTAACCTCCACCGCGGTCAACCCCCGGCGGCGCGCCCGAAGGGCGAGGCGCGCGCCGCGCAGATCCTGTGCCTGCACCGCCAGCTGCCGCCGAACCACGGGCTCCGGATGAGTTTCATTCGAGCCGGCCAGGAGCTGAGCCGTCGTCCGACGCACGCGCAACGATTCGGTGCCTCCATCTCGCTGGGCCATGCACAGATGATGTCCCACCACGAGCGCTCGCGAGCGATCGTTCCTATAACGTTTCAGTTGGCGTCCGGCGGGCAACGCGTAGTTGCCCGGGTGATCTCACAGCCAGCTTGGAGTGGCGGTGGAAGAGTTCGTCGATAGCTTGACGCGCGGCAACGTCAGTCAGGTCAAGTCCGTGCTGGCGACGGTCGTTGCCGTGCTTGCCGCGTACCAGGTCTTCCTGATGGCCGTCGGCTACGGAAAGCTGCGCCTTCCGTTTCTGAAGTCGAGGGCCGCCTCCTTCACCCACCGGGCGGCCGGAGACATGATCGTCGTAATCACTCTGCTCGTGGCGTTCATGTGCCTGGTCTACTTTGAAATCGAAGACGGTATCGAGTACGCGCGCGATGGCGAAACGACCCGCGCCGCGATCCACGTTGGCGCAGGCTCGCTGCTCGTCGCAACCATCGTCCTCAAGGTGATCGTGGTCAGATGGTGGCACCGGATGGGCCGTTATCTGCCGCTGCTGGGACTCACCGTCTTCGGACTGTTCATCGTTACGTGGTTCACCTCTGCCGGCAACTACCTCATGGGGGACTGACGTGTTCGACGACTCCTCGTCCACATCACACACCCGTCAAGTGATCGGGTCGCTCATGGCGGCCGTCCTGATCGTCGTCCTTACCGTTGCCTTGGTGACTGTCAAGATCGGTCCCGGACTCGACAGCACGGAGCTCCGGGAGAGGGAGGAACGACAGGAGGAACGACTCGAGCAGCGCGAGGAACGACGCCAAGAACGTGGGGATGGCTAATGCCCTTCGATGCCGGCTCTCCACACTTCACTTGATCCGAGCGGGTGCAGCGGAAAGAGAGGATGAAGTCGCAGGCCCTCTACACTGGCGGCCTCGCCAGACGGCTATCGCATAGGGAGATCCCATGAAGGTCCTTGTGGCAATCGACGGAGAGCCGCCCTCCGAAGAGGCTCTCAGACTGCTTATCAAGATCGGCGATCGCAACAAGATCGACCTGACGGTGATGGCGGTCGAGGGCTTTGACATGGCCTTGCTTGAAGGCGCGCGGACCGAGGGTCGCTACTCGCGCGAGGCTGGCCGCATGCATGCGACAGAGATCGTGGATCGCACGGTGGAAGAGTGCCTCGCCCAAGGGTTTCGCGTGACGGGACGCGTGGCGGAGGGGTATCCACCTTTCGAGATCCTTCATGAGATAGAGCGCGGCCGGCATGAGGTCACCGTGCTGGGGACCGGCAAGTCGAGCTGGATGGGACAGCTGATGCTGGGCAGCGTCAGCACGAAGGTGCTGCACGCTTCGCCGACCTCCGTCCTGGTCGTTCGCCAGGCCGTCGAGGAGGGACGGGGACAGATCCTCATAGGGACGGATGGTTCGCGGGGTTCCGAGTTCGCTCTTAGAGCTGCCATCGGTCTGGCCGATCCCGAGAGGGTAAGCATGCACGTGACGTCCGTAGTGAGGCTCGAAGAGGCTGCCGCGATGGACGCGGATTGGTCGCGCGATTTCTCCACGGGGCGTGACGAGCTGATGTCTCACCTCCGCCATCAAGCCGAGAGTCATGTTGGGAGCGCAAAGGGACTACTTACGGAGGCGGTTTCGCAACCGATGCCAGCGTCATCGAGGGTAATCCTGCCGGCCAACTGCTCGAGCAGGCCGAGACGGCCGGTTTCGATCTGATCGCAGTGGGATCGCGAGGACGGGGAGCGCTCGAGCGAGTGATTCTGGGATCGGTGAGTGACAGGATCGCGCGTCATGCTCGTGCGTCACTCGTCGGCCGGCGTACCGCCTGACAAACTTCGGAGCACCGGCTCCACCTCGAGCCCCCTGAGGCCGTTCCAAGCCGCATTAACCAAGTGCGCTGCGACGGTCTCCCTCTTCGGCTCGCCCTCGTCGAGCCACCACTGGCCGACGAGTGCAACCATGCCAACGAGCGCCTGCGAGTACAGCGGCGACAACTTCGGTTCGAAACCTCGTTGCTTGAACTCGTCGCGCAGGATGTACTCCACTTGTTTCGCGATGTCGCCGATCACGCTCGGAAGCGTTCCGGTCGAGCCGGTGACGGGAGAGTCGCGGACCAGGACCCGAAAACCCTGCGGCTCGTCCTCGATATAGGCCAGGAAGGCCAGCGCTGCCTGCTCCAACAGCGCACGTGGGTCCTCGCCCTCGAGCGCTTCCGAGATCCGTTGCAGGAGCGCCTGCACCTCACGATCGACCACGACCGCGTAGAGGCCTTCTTTGCCCGCGAAGTGCTCATAGACGACGGGCTTCGTGATCTTGGCGCGCGCCGCGATGTCCTCAACCGAGGCTGCCTCGAAGCCGCGCTCCGCAAACACCGAGCGTCCGACGTCGAGCAGTTGCGCTCGACGCTCTTGGCCCGTCATGCGCGCCGAGCGCGCCTTGTTGCTCAAGTCGGTCAAGTCTGCTTGCTGGCGAGTTGTTTGCCGGACGCCACCTTCACGTCCTGCACGATGCGCATCTTCTGCAGCATCCGGATGAATCCCGCGCTGAGGTCGACTTGGCCCTTGCCGATTCCGTGCACCGCAGAGGTGGGGAAAGCGTGGTGGTTGTTGTGCCACGACTCTCCGAAGGAGACGATCGCCAGCAGCCAGTTGTTGGTGCTGAAGTCCGTTGTCTTGAAGGGCCGCTCGCCGTAGAAGTGGCAAATCGAGTTGACGCTCCAGGTGACGTGATGCAGGAAGAAGATGCGAGCCAGGCTTCCCCACAGAAAGGCGGTGAGCGCTCCGCGCAAGCTGCCCGTCAACGCGAATCCGACAAGCGGGGGAGCACCGAAGGATATGACTGCCCACAGAGGGAACAGGCTGTCGATCCTGCGCATGGCGGGATCCTTCACGAGGTCGGGAGCCCAGCGCCTGGCCGATGTCTGTTCGTCGTCGAAGAACCAACCCACGTGCGCGTGCCACAGCCCCTTGACGACGCCCTTCACGCCCGGACCCTCGTCGAGGTGAGGGGAGTGGGGGTCACCCGGCTGATCTGCAAAGGCATGGTGACGCCGGTGGTCGGCGACCCACCGAATCACCGGTCCCTGAATGGCCATCGAGCCGGCGACCGCGAGCAGGTTGCGAAACCAAGGCTTCGCCTCGAAGCTCTTGTGGGTGAAGAGGCGATGAAAGCCGACGGTCACGCCGAGCCCGGCGAAGCAGTAGGTCGCCAGGAAGATCGAGGCATCGAGAACGCTGAGCCCGGTGCCCCACAGCGTCCACACCGCGGCGAGAAATCCGATGAACGGAACCACGGTGACCACCAGCACCAGACGGCGCTGAAGGCGGGCCTGCTTCGCCTCCAGCAGCTTCACGCCCGGAATGGCTTGGGTGTCCGGATTGTCCTTCAGTGCAACCTGACTCAATGGACTGCTCCTTGCTCGGTTTGTATACGGTTACGTAGACGTAAGTTACCCCACCGTAGGGAGTAGTCAAACCAGCGCGCGGATGAGCGGTCCCCGCCGCATGGTGCACCATGGAGCGGTGAGCGGGTTCGGGAGAAACAGCTCTTGGATGCGCCGCGTCGCCCGGTGGTTCGCAGGACCGGTCATGGCGCTGGCGGGGATCAACCACTTCGTCATGCCGCAGACCTACGCCACGATCATTCCCGACGGCCTGCCGGCACCGATGGCTCTGGTTTACGCCTCCGGCGCCGCCGAGCTCCTGGGGGGCCTCGGCACGATGCATCCCCGGACCCGGCGGATGGCGGGGTGGCTCCTCGTCACAACTCTCGTCTTGGTCTTTCCAGGAAACCTCTACATGGCCCAGAACGCCGACGACTATCCGGGCATCCCCGGCGGCCAACTGACACTGCTCGCCCGGCTGCCATTCCAGGCGCTCTTCATCTACTGGGTGTGGCTGGCCGCGCTGAGCGACGAACAAGAGCCGAGGCCCGAGAGCGCTTAGCTCCGGCCGCGATCCCCGTCGTATTTAGGTTCAACCTCGCCGGCACAGACGCATAGCTTCGAACACCTGCAGCTCGAGAAGAGGCCTTCTTCACGCGTTGATGTTCGGTCATCTATCGTTCATTAGGCATGAACTAAGGCGGAGGAAGGCATTGGTGTGATTAGAGACGAAAAGTGGCCGGTGGCCAGGTTGATACCTATTTCGTCGGCCTCAGGGATCGAGGCACAGGAGCGCCGAGCTGCTTCTGCTCTCATGGCGGTGATCGCCGCAGTTCCCGAGTTCGGGCGAGCGCTACTTCGACCTCTCGGCGCACCAGTTGGACGAACTGAAACTTTCATAGAGGTCCCGTTCAAGGTCAACGGTAAGCCACTACGACCCGATGGCTTGATACTCGTCACCCGAGGTTCCAAGTCATGGACCGCTCTGGTTGAGACCAAGGTTGGAAACACTCAACTACAGTCCGAGCAGATGAATCTCTATCTCGATCTCGCTCGGGACCTTTCAGTCGATGCAGTGTTATCGATTTCCAATCACTTGGTTACTTCGTCCAATGAATATCCGGTCGAGGTAGACCGTCGGAAGTTGCGCAAGGTTGCCCTCCACCACTGGTCATGGATCGATGTGCTAACTGAAGCCGTCGTTCAGCGCGAGCACCGAGGCGTTAGCGATCCCGATCAGGCTTACATACTGCATGAACTGATCCGTTACCTGAGTGATGCTCGATCTGGAGCCGTCGCCCTTGACTCGATGGGGCCAGCCTGGACAAAAGTTAGAGACGGAGCCAGAAATCACACCTTGCGAAGGGGGGACGAGCACGTCACTGCGGTAGCAGGTCGATGGGACGAGCTGGTGCGCTACATAGGACTGGGGCTCACGAAGGATCTAGGGCGGGATGTCAAACAACTACTGAGCAAAGCCGAGCGAAGTCCTACGGCTAGGTTGAACGGTTTGCAGGAATCTCTCGCCAGTTCCGGGAGTTTGTATGCAGAGCTTCAGATTCCGGATGCGGTGGGACCTTTGCGGATCGTCGCCGATCTTCGCGCTCGACAGATCACGATTTCGACAAGGGTTGCGGCTCCCCGGACGGGCAGATCCAAGGGGCGCGTTTCATGGTTGTTGCGACAACTCGCAGAAGCTCCTGAGACTTTAAGGATCGAGTCGCGAATCGCGCGATCTCGGTCGTCCCTGGCAGCAACTCTTCAGACCGCGCGAGAGTCCCCCGAGTCCCTGTATCCAGACGGTCAGAAAGAAATACGGGAGTTTGAGCTCAGTCTGACTCGCAATTTAGGCCTCAAGAGGGACGCTAGTAAGGGGTCGTTCATCGAAAGCGTGGTCAGTGCCACCAAAGACTTCTACGGAGATGTTCTTCAGCACCTAAGGGCATGGAAAGCGGCCCCTCCCAAACTGAAGCGGCTGGAGGAGAGACCCGAAGAGGAGATCATCAGCCCCAGAGCTCCTGACGAGATAAGGACTGCAATCGGAAAGGCGGAGGGCCAGAACGAAGATGATGCCCTCGAGGAGTTCTCCCGGCAGCCAGACGAGGCGCAGGCTCCAGACGACCCGTCAGGATGAAGGCGCATCTAATCGCTTTAGAAACAGACATAAACGGCGGCAACCCGCCGCCCACAGGAGACTTCGAGCGGCTCGAGCGGGCGACCCAGGAGCTCGATCCACCCTTTGCTGTGGTGGACCTCGACGCTTTCTGGTCAAACGAGCGAGATCTCGTGCGCCGCGCCGCCGGAAAGCCGATCCGGCTGGCGAGTAAGTCCGTCCGTTGCCGGGCACTTCAGGAACGGGTGCTCGGGACGACGGGGTGGCGTGGCACTCTGGCATTCACCTTGCCCGAGGCTCTCTGGCTCGAATCGAGCGGATTCGGCGACCTTGTCGTTGCTTATCCGACGACGCATCGGTCTGCGCTACGCGCGCTCGCACAACTCGACGGCGGCTCCATCACGGTCATGATCGACAGTGTCGACCAACTCGATTTGATCGACGCCGTCGTGACGCGCCGGGCGAGACCCATCAGGGTGTGTCTCGACATCGATGCCGGCTGGTGGACGGCCGGCGGTCGCGTGCGCCTCGGCGCCAAGAGGTCACCCGTGCGTACGAGCGCCCAGGCGGAGGTCCTGGCGTCGGAGATCGCTCGCCGCGACGGCTTCGAACTGGTCGGGCTCATGGCGTACGAGGCGCAGATAGCCGGCGTGGGCGACGCACCACCCGGCCGGCCGGTTCGCTCGATTGCCCTGCGCACCGTTCAGCACCTGTCGGCCGGCGAACTGGCGGCCCGGCGCGCCGAGATCGTCGCAGCCGTTCGGGAGATCGCGCCGCTGGAGTTCGTCAACGGCGGCGGGACCGGCAGCCTCGAGAGCACTTCGAGCGAGGCGTCCGTGACCGAGGTGACCGCGGGCTCAGGTCTCTACGGTCCGGCGTTGTTCGATGCGTACCGTGGATTCACGCCGCAACCCGCTGCGATGTTCGCCCTTCCCGTGGTGCGTAAGCCGAGCGCGGGAGTCGCCACCGTCCTGGGAGGCGGCTATCTCGCATCGGGTCCCGGGGACGAGGCTCGTCTCCCGGTGCCGCATCTCCCGCATGGCCTGAAGCTCGACCGCCGGGAGGGGGCGGGAGAGGTCCAGACGCCGGTGCTCGGCGAGGCGGCCGGCGGTCTGCGGGTGGGCGACCGGGTCTACTTCCGCCACGCCAAAGCGGGTGAGCTGTGCGAGCGGTTCGACCGCCTCCACCTCGTCGAGGGCGCCGGGATAATCGAGGAGGTTCCGACCTACCGGGGCGAGGGCCGCTGCTTCCTATGAGCCGTTGCTAGCCAATGTGGAGCAACTGGACCGGCGACCAGACCTGCAGCCCCGCCGGCACGGCGCGGCCTGCGAACGTTGCCGAGGTTGTCACCGCCGTGGAACATGCGCGCGAGCGTGACTGGACCATTCGGGTCGCCGGCACGGGTCACTCCTTCACCGGCGCCGTTCTGACCGACGGGATGCTGCTCTCGCTCGACCGCATGAACAAGGTGCTCGACGTCGATCGTGAGACCGGACTCGCGCGCGTCGAGGCGGGGATCAAGCTGAAGGTGCTGAACGAGGAGCTGGATCGTGAGGGCCTCGCGCTGCCGAATCTCGGGGACATCGACGTGCAGTCCATCGCCGGAGCGACGGCTACGGGAACGCACGGTACGGGCGCTCGTCTGCCGAACCTGTCCGCGGCCATCGACGCCGCCGAGCTGGTGCTCGCAGACGGGTCACGTCTGGAGGTGAGCCGGGAGAACGACCCCGACGCGTGGCGCTCCGCGCGCGTCAGTGTCGGAGCTCTCGGCGTGGTCACTGCGATGACGCTGCGCGTGGTTCCGGCCTTCACTCTGCACGCAGTCGACGAGCCTCGACCGCTGCAACGGGTACTGGATCAGCTGGACGAGCTCGTGGATTCGAACGATCATTTCGAGTTCTACAACTTCCCGCACAGTGACATCGCGCTCACGCGCTCGAACAACCGAACCGACGAGGAACCCCGACCTCGTTCGCGCGCTCGGGCATGGGTGGGCGACGAACTGCTCGTCAACCATCTTTTCGGGCTCGTGTGCCGCACCGGTCGCCGTTGGCCCTCTACGATTCCAAGGCTCAACCGGCTGGCCTCGCGTCTCGCCGGCACCAGCGAGAGGTTCGACCGGTCTCACCGGATTTTCGTCTCGCCGCGCCGTGTGAGGTTCACGGAGATGGAGTACGCGCTCCCGCGCGCTCATGCCTGCGAGGCGGTGCTCGCGGTGCGTGCGGCGGTCGCCCGCGGGGGCTTCAAGGTGCCTTTTCCGATGGAGGTCCGTTTCGCGGCCCCCGACGATGCGTACCTGAGCCCCGCCCACGGCCGGGAAACCTGCTACCTCGCGGTTCACATGTTCGAACAGATGGCGTGGCAACCGTACTTTCGCGCGGTGGAGAAGATCATGATCCGACTGGATGGGCGACCGCACTGGGGCAAGCGCCATTTCCAGAACGCGGACTCGCTGCGGTCCCGCTATCCGGACTGGGACCGTTACGCTCGTGTTCGCGCCCGGCTCGATCCGCGCGGCCGCTTCACGAACGACTACGTCGGGCGGGTGCTCGGCCCCCCTCAAGTGGATTCCTAGGGGACTCCACGAAGGCTTCCAGGCTGAAAATCGTCGTCTCGTTTGGTGCTTTCGCCACTCGCTACCTCCCTGACTCATGCCGGTCTTTCCAGCACCGCTCGTCCCAGAGCTATCTAGTCCGAATGGACTAGTCGTCTCGCAACGCGATCGTCGATTGACGAGACCTCTTAGAATTCGCGCCCCACGGCTACGCCTGAACGACTCCGCCTCACGACGACAAGAAGCGAAGCGATGCCCACTTCAGACCCCACAACTGAACTCGACGCTCTGCTGGACGAGGCCTCCTACCTCTTGACCTCGGCGCGCGCGTCTGGTCTCGGTGACACCGACGCACTGCGAAATGCGCTCAAGAAGATCCGAGCCGTCGTGGGAGATGCCGACGCACTGGCCGCCTCGATCGACGCCGAGCGACGCGCGACCGACTGATTCCAGATTCCTGAGAACCCCTTGCCCCGGGGCGGCTGGTACCTTCTTGCCAGGGCGAGCTGTTAGACGAAGTTCGACTTGGGAGCGAGTTGTGACCGACATTCCGGGCCCGGTTTCGGGAGAGTTGTTCGAGCGGCGCAACAAGGCCGTTCCGCGCGCCGTGTTCAACACGGCCCCCATCTTCGTCGCCGAGGGTGACGGCGCCTCGGTCACCGACGTCGATGGCAACGAGTTCATCGACCTTGCCGGCGGACTGGGCGTTCTAAACGTCGGACGACAAAACGAGCGGGTAACCCAGGCCGTGGTCGAGCAGGCCCGGCGCTTCCTGCACGAGTGCTTCCACGTCTCGATGTACGAGGGCTACGTTGAGCTCGCCGAGCGCTTGAACGAGCTGACGCCCGGCGACTACGACAAGAAGACGATGCTGGCGAACTCGGGGGCCGAGGCCGTCGAGAACGCGGTCAAGATCTCGCGCTACGCCACGGAGCGACCCGCAGTGCTCGGCTTCTCGAACGGCTTCTCCGGCCGCACTCTGCTGGGGATGACTCTCACCGCCAAGGAAATGCCCTATCGGCACGGCTTCGGTCCCTTCGCACCCGAGGTGCACCGAGCTCCCTTCGCTTACTGCTACCGGTGTCCTCTCGATCTCGAGCACCAGACTTGTGGACTCGCCTGCGCCGGCTACACGGCCGACCTGATCGACTCGCAGATCGGAGCTTCCAACGTCGCCTGCATGCTGGTCGAGCCGGTACAGGGAGAGGGTGGCTTCGTCGTCGCTCCCGACGACTACCTCCCCGCGCTCAAGTCTATTTGTGAGGAGCGGGACATCCTCTACATCGACGACGAAGTGCAGTCCGGGATGGGACGCACGGGCACACTGTTCGCGATCGAGCAGTACGGCGTGGTGCCCGATCTCGTGACGACGGCGAAGTCCCTCGGGGCGGGGCTCCCGATATCGGGCGTGACCGGCACCGCCGAGGTCATGGACGCGCCGCACGTCGGGGGCCTGGGTGGAACCTATGGGGGCAACCCGGTCGCCTGTGCGGCGGCGCTGGCGGTGCTCGAAGAGCTGACCGAAACCGACCTGCTCGACCGTGCCAAGAATCAAGGACGCGTGATCAGACAACGACTCGATCCGCTCGCCGACTCGCTCGGCATCGTCGGTGAGGTGCGTGGTCTCGGACCGATGGTCGCCATCGAGCTGGTGACCGACAAGAAGACGAAGGAACCCGCCAAACTCGCGACCGGAGCGATCCTCAAGCGCTGTCACGAGCGAGGCGTGCTCATTTTGAAAGCCGGTACCTACGACAACGTCGTGAGGCTGCTCGCACCACTGGTCATCTCGGAAGACGACCTGCACAGAGGACTCGACGTCCTGGTGGAGGCACTCGAATGGGCCGATGGGGGCATGAGCGACTGATGTCATTGCGCATTAACCGTCCGGACGAGCCGTCGTACGCGGGTGGTCCGACCTTTCAAAAGGTGCCGCTTGCGCTTGAGGCTGCCGAACTCATGGGCGCGGACGTCGCGATCGTCGGCGCGCCAATGGACGACCTCGTCACCTACCGTCCCGGGGCGCGCTTCGGACCACGCGAGATTCGACTTGCGAGCGACGACGGAAATCCCAGCCTATGGAACCTGGAGCTCGGGGTCGACCCGTTCGCCGAGATGACCATCGTCGATCATGGGGACGCAGTCGTGAAGCCGGGCGATGCTCACGCCAGTCACAAGGCGATCCGCGAGTCCGTCGGTCACATCCTCGATGCAGGCGCCATACCGATCGTTCTGGGAGGCGACCACTCGATCGCTTATCCCGACATTGCGACGGTCGCGCAACGCTATGAGAGTGGCAGCGTTGCCGTCGTGCAGTTCGATACGCACGCCGACACTGCCAGCGAGCTCTACGGCTTGAAATGGAGCCACGGCACTCCCTTTCGACACCTCGTCATCGACGACATCATTAGCGGCGATCGTCTGATCCAGGTCGGGCTGCGCGGCTACTGGCCGTTTCCTGAAGAGTTCGCGTGGGCTCGCTCGAAGGGCGTGCGCTGGCACCGCATGGGCGAGATCATCGAGCGCGGCATCGACGCGGTGGTGGACGAGGTGCTGAGTGAAATCGCCGACACCGAGCATCTGTTCTTGTCGGTCGACATCGACGTGCTGGACCCGGCTTACGCGCCGGGCACGGGGACGCCCGAGCCGGGCGGAATGACCAGCCGTGAACTGCTGCGGGCCGTCCGCCGGCTGACGGTCGAGCGGGGACTCGTCGGGATGGACGTCGTCGAGGTGTCGCCACCTTACGATCACGCCAACATCACGGCGATGGCTGCGCACAGGGTCGTATGCGAAGCCCTGAGCGGACTGGCGGTGCACCGAGGGCGAGGTTCGGCGGCTCCCGAGAACGCGACTTAGTGGCCCGCTCTCGGACCAATAGCGGCGCGTGAGCCGGCACCTGAGGGTCCGAGAGTTCACGGGAGACCGGAGGTCGGGGTTAGTCCTTCAGCGGCAGGATCCAGGGATTCGGCGGCAGTCCGGACTTGACCGCCGCCAGGTTGACGTCCGGGTTCACCAGCAACTGTGACTTGCGCCCGTTTAGCGAGCTCATGATCTCTGCGTGGATCAAGAGGTTGCCGTAACCCTGCCTGCCAAGCACATCGCGGACGTGACGGGCGAACGGAGGCAGCAGGTGGGGCCGGTCGATGATCTTGTCGAACTGCCACTCCTCGGCGAAGTCCGATGCATCGAGCTCCCAGGTTTGGCCGGTACGGGGGTCGGTGGCGAAGAAGCGTGCTTGGGTGGATTTGTCGCGGAGCTTCATGTGCCATGCGAAACGGTGTCCCTCCTCGGTCCAGCTCTCGTTGCCCGGATACAGGAAGTGGCGCAAGGGGATCAGAACCTGTAACGCCAGATACAGCGCCAGAGCTGCCGCGACCCACGCCGCGTAGGGGGGAGCGGAGCGACCAGAGCGGGTGTGCGCCGGCCGCGCGCGTCTGAGCAGCCGGCGAGGCCAATCTGGAGGAAAGAACAGCAACGTCGCCACGATCATCATCCAGGGGAAGATCCCGATGAAGAACAGCTGGTCGTTGAGCAGATGGAAGCCCACCACCACGGCGAACGCGGCGATACGAGTTGGACGGATCAAGAGCAAGAACGGAATCACCAGGTCGATGAACAGCGCACCGTAAGAGAAGAGGTAGACGACCCATTCCTCGGTGAACGATCCACCGATCAGCGGTGTGTCCGTGCGGGCGGCCAGCCACATGCGCATCGGTTCCCCGCCCAGCCAATCCACGTTGAGTTTCGCGATGCCCCCGAAGAGGTAGACGATCGTGATCTGCGCGCGCAGAAGCCACAGTCCCCATACGGCAACCGTGCCGTCGCGCAGCGCCGGGTCGCGGAGCGCGTCGATCGACCAGGCCCGGTGAGCCGGCACGAAGCACAGCAGGAAGCTCAACAACGCGATGAGATAGAAGTGGTTCAGGTAGCGGGTTTGCTCGAGCAGGAACGCGTAGGTGAAGCCCAGAGCGAACAGGGGAGCCGCAATCCGGTAGAAGCACCCGGCCGCGATGCACAAGGCGAGTATGCCGAGCACGACGAAATGAATGCGCATGCCCATGCCGGGCCAAGGGCGCACCCATTCGAAGCCCGGATAGCCGAAGTTGACGGCCGGATCGATCCAGTACCGGTCGATCCATCCGTAGTGGAAATAGCGGAGTACCTCCCAGAACATGAGCAACCCGAAGCCAATGCGAAAGAAGGCGAGCGAGGCTGGGTCGATGGGCCGAAAGAGGGCGTCCAGGCGCGCGTTCGAACCAGCAGACTCGGACGCGGCCCTCTCCGTCCGGGCCCCCGCTTCGAGGCTGATGCCCACGGTGTCCCTTCAAGTCGGAAGCTCGTCGATTCCCAGCCTGCGAGACCTTTGTGGGGGCAGCGTGAGAAGAGCATGAGAGCGCTCTCACGCTGACGGTTTTGTCAGGCTTCGATGTTAGTCATGACGTGCTTGATGCGGGTGTAGTCCTCGAGCCCGTACATCGAGAGGTCCTTGCCGTGGCCCGAGTGCTTGAAGCCACCATGCGGCATTTCGGCGACCAGCGGGATGTGCGTGTTGATCCACACGCATCCGAAGTCGAGCGCCTTTGACATGCGCATGGCTCGTCCGTGGTCTCTAGTCCACACGCTCGAGGCCAGTCCGTACTCGACGTCGTTGGCCCAGGCGATGGCCTTGTCCTCGTCGTCGAATTGCTGAACCGTGATTACGGGGCCGAAGATCTCGTTCCGGCTCATCTCGTCCGTCTGCTGCAGCCCACTCACCACCGTGGGTTCGACGAAGAAACCGGGGCCGTCGACCTGGTGCCCGCCGGTCACCACCTGGACGCTGTCGGGAGCACGCTCGAGGAAGCCGGTGACCCGCGCGAGCTGATCGGCGTTGTTGAGGGGACCGAAGAAGGTGTCGGGGTCGTTGGGATCTCCGGTCTTCATCTCCTTGGCGCGCGCGGTGATCTCGCTGACGAAGTCGTCGTACACACCCGCTCCGGCGAGGACACGCGTCGCTGCGGTGCAGTCCTGGCCGGCATTGAAGTAGCCGGCCTCGGAGATGCCGGTCGCCGCGACCTCGAGGTCGGCATCGTCGAACACGATGACCGGCGCCTTTCCTCCCAGCTCGAGATGGACGCGCTTCAGACTCTTTGCGGCGGCGACTGCGACCTCCTTACCCGCCCTTACGCTTCCGGTGATCGAGGCCATGGCGGGAATGTCGTGGCCGACCAACGTCGCCCCTGTGTCGCGGTCGCCGCAGATGACGTTGAAGACGCCGGGCGGCAGGAACTCGGCCATGATCTCGGCCATCCGCACCGTCGTGACGGGCGTGGTGTCCGACGGCTTGAGCACCACGGTGTTGCCGGCGGCGATCGCGGGGGCCCACTTCCACACCGCCATCATCATCGGATAGTTCCAGGGCGTGACTTGGGCGCAGACTCCGACCGGTTCCCTGCGGATGAACGAGGTATGGCCCGCCATGTACTCACCGGCGGACTTGCCTTCGAGAACGCGCGCCGCTCCGGCGAAGAAGCGGATCTGATCCACCATCGGCGGGATCTCTTCGCTCGTCGTGAGTTCGGTGGGTTTCCCGGTGTTCTCGACCTCGAGTCGCACCAGCTCGTCGGCATGGGACTCGATCGCGTCGGCGATGCGAATCAGTGCGAGGCTGCGCTCGCTCGGGGTCGCATCACGCCACTTGTCGAAGGCACGCCGGGCCGCCCCGCAGGCCGCGTCGACGTCGGCGGCTCCCGAATGTGGCGCCTCGGCGAATGCCTCGCCCGTGACGGGGTTGACCAGCTCGTAGGTCTTGCCCTCGGCCGCGTCGCGGTATTCGCCGTCGATGAAGTTCTGAAGCTTGGTCGCCATGTCGTCCGTTCCTCCCTCGGTGATGCGTCTAAGCGGATGTGACCTTCTGGCAGTACTCGTCCAGGACGTTGACGAAGGTGTCGATGTCGTCTTCGTCGTGCTGGACGGAGATCGTCCATTGCTCCTCTTTGCCCGGCGTCTGAAAGATCCCGCGATTGATGAGCCAGTACCACGACGCATCGAACAAAGAGTCGTCGATCGTCTGGAAGTCGCGGTAGTGAACGAGCTTGCGCTCACTGAAGGTGATGGAGCCCTTGCAACCGAGATCCGTGGTGTGGGCGCTGACCCCCGCTTGGTCCAGAACTTCCTGACAACCCTGCGCGAGGCGCGTGCCCAGCTTGGCAAGGTGCTCGTAAGCATCGGGTGTCAGGATCTCGGTGAGGGTCGCCAGGGATGCCGCAACCGACAGGGGGTTGCCGTTGAAGGTGCCGAGCGCCGCCACTCCGTTTTCGATCTCGTCCATGATGTCTGCCCGGCCCCCGAAAGCCCCGATCGGAGTCCCGCCGCCGATGGCCTTGGCCAGACAGACGAGGTCCGGCTGCACGCCGAAGTACTCGGTAGCGCCACCCCGCGCAATGGTGACGCCGGTCTTGACCTCGTCGAAGATGAGCACGACCTCGTGCTTCGAGCAGAGCGCGCGCACCGCCTCGAGGTAGCCGGGCTGCGGGACGATGATGCCCAGGTTCATCATCACCGGCTCCATGATCAGGGCGCCGATGACGTCGCCGTGCTCGGCGAGCATCTTGCCCAGCGCCTCGACGTCGTTGAAGGGCACGATCATCGTGTGCTTCTCGGTGCCCTGCGGGATGCCGCGCGAGAATGGCACCGACCAAGCGCGCTCGGTCGCGCCTCCGGAATCCATCGTCGGCACGACCGAGTACATCACCGCGTCGTGATGACCGTGGTAGCTGCCCTCGATCTTGAGCAGCACGTCCTTGCCGCTGGCGGCGCGGGCCAGGCGAACGGCGTCCATCGTCGCCTCGCTGCCCGAGTTGACGAAGCGCACCTTCTCCAGGCCGAAACGGCGCTTGAGCTCTTCGGCTAGGAGGATGTCGTCCTCGGTCGTCGCGGCGAAGTGAGTTCCGGTCCCGGCCGCGCGTTCGATCGCCTCGCGCACTGTGGGATGGGCGTGGCCGACGGCCATCGCCCCGAATCCGTTGTGATAGTCGACGTAGGTGTTGCCGTCTACGTCCGTGATGTTGCTTCCCTTGCCGGAGGCCATGTAGATGGGATAGGGATCGCCGGCCTGGAACGACGACGCAACTCCAAAGGGCATGGATGCCTCGGCCCGCTCGAAGAGGGCCGCCGACCTGGGAGTCCGCGTTCCGTAGCGCGCAAGCTCTTGCTGCAGCACACGCTCGACGTTGTCCGGAGTGACGTCAGGTGCTGTCATGTCACTGGTTCCTCCCGTTTCCTCGCTCTCAAATGTACTCCGCAGGCCCTTGCCACTATCGTGCTGTCATGCGAGATCTGCGCAGCATCAGCATGTGGATGGACATTCTTCCAGGAGAGTTGGTGCCCCGGCCCCCACTCGACGGTGACATCGAGGTCGATGTCGCCGTGATAGGGGCCGGGTACACCGGTCTGTGGACTGCCTACTACCTGAAGAGATCGGATGCCTCTCTGCGCATCGCGGTAATCGAAAAGGAGGTCGCCGGCTTCGGAGCATCGGGGCGCAATGGGGGCTGGTGCTCGGGTTTCTTCGCCGGCGATCGCGACAAGACGGCTCGCATCGCCGGTCGCGCGGGAGTCGTCGCCCTGCAGCGAGCGATGCACGACGCGGTTGACGAGGTCGGCAGAGTCGCTAAGGCCGAAGGCATCGACATACATTTCGAAAAGGCTGGAGCGGTGACGTTGGTGACCGCGCCGTCTCAGCTGGAGCGCCTGCGCGGCGCGCTCGAAGAGGAGCGATCCTGGGGCTTCGGCGCGTACGACGCCAGATGGCTCGAGCCTCGCGAGGCCGGTGAGCTCGTGCGTGTGCCCAACTGCCTCGGAGGCGTGTTCACCCCCCACTGCGCTGCGCTCCAACCCGCGCTCCTGGCGCGCGGTCTGGCGGAGGTCGTCGAGCGCCTCGGCGTGGCGCTTTACGAGAGAACGACCGCGACCTCTTTGACTTCCGGTCGCGTCACCACCGATCGAGGCAGCGTCAAGGCGCCGTTGATCGTGCGCGCCACGGAGGGCTACACGCCCGCCTTCAACGGTATGGGGCGTGTCTTGGTGCCGCTCTATTCCCTGATGGTGGCAACACAACCACTGCCCCGCGAGGTCTGGGATGAGATCGGCTGGCAGCGTCGGGTGACGCTCACCGATGGACGGCACCTGCTCATCTATGCACAGCGCACCGCCGACGGCCGGATCGCCCTTGGTGGTCGCGGCGCTCCTTATCACTTCGGCTCCGCCGTCAAGCCGGAATTCGAGTGGCGCCCCGACGTGTACGCGGATCTCCGCAGTGTCGTGCACACGTTGTTTCCGGCGACGCGCGACTACGACATCACCCACGAATGGGGCGGTCCACTCGGCGTGCCGCGTGACTGGTACAGCTCGGTGGGATTCGACCGAGACTCCGGGCTCGCGTGGGCGGGTGGCTACGTGGGTGACGGCGTGTCGACCGCGAATCTCGCGGGCCGAACACTGAGCGATCTGTTGCTCGGCAGAGACACAGAAATCGTGCGCCTTCCCTGGGTCAACCATCGCTCGCGCAGGTGGCCGCCGGAGCCCCTGCGGTGGATTGGGATCAACCTCGCAACGCGCGTCTACGAAAGTGCCGACCACGCCGAGCATCGCAAGGGCAAACCCGTCGAACGCCGAGTCGAGTTGCTCGACCGGCTCATAGGGCTCTGACGGCGTCCGTTCTCGAGGCCCGCCGAGCCGTCCCCCCCTCACAACAGGCCCTCGTCGTGGACGGGCCGGCCGCCGGCGAGCGTCAGGAGCACCCTCGCTTCGCTGATCCGTCCATCGAGTTCGAAGAGGTTCTTGTCCACGACGACCAGGTCGGCGCGCAGTCCCTCCGCAATGGTTCCCGAGTCGTCGTCGCGATTGACGAAGGCCGAATTCGTGGTGAAGGCATCGAGCGCGGTTGCCAGGTCGAGTCGTTGTTCCGGAAGAAAGACCTCGGCCCCCGGATCCTCGACGGGCGTGCGCCGGACCGCTACCTCGAGCTCGTGCAACGGATTGGCAGTCGTCACGGGCCAGTCGCTGCCCATGGCAATGCGAGCGCCGGATCGCAACAGGTTGCCGAAGGGATACATCCACCTCTGCCGCTCCCGAGTCTGATATGCGAGCGTCAGGTCCTCCATCGCCGAGTCGTACTGTGCCCAGTAGGGCTGCGCGTTGACGACGACGTCGAGGTCTGCGAACCGCCCGATGTCGTCTGGATGGACGAGCTGAACGTGGGCGATGTGATGGCGAGCATCCCTCGCGCCGTTGGCCGAGCGAGCCGCCGCTAGAGCATCGAGACCCAGCCTCACGGCTCGGTCACCGATCGCATGGAAGTGGAGCTGAAAGCCCTCGCGGTCGAGCAGAGTGGCATAGCGAACCAGGTCGACCGGGTCGAACATGTCGATCCCGTGGTTGTCGGTAAAGGCTCCCGCTGCGTCGAGGTAGGGCTCGAGCACCGAGGCGGTGAAGGTCTCGACGACTCCGTCGAGGAAGAGCTTGGCCGTATTGGCATCGAGCCGGCCGGTCGTCCCGAGCTTTCGCATCTCGAGCAGATCGTCGAGCTGCGCTTCACCCTTATGGCGGTCCCACAGCAGCGATAACACGACGCGCGCGGTGAGCTCGCCGGCGTCGTCGAACTTCCTGTAGATCTCGAGAGTGTCCGCCTCGATCCACGCGTCCTGCCACGCACTGATTCCGAGTGCGTGCAGTTGCCTCTGAGCAAGCCGAAGTCCTTCCAGATACCGGTCTTCGCTCGGCGACGGCACGAGGTCGCGCACCAGCACCTCGGCCCCCTCGTGCAGCACGCCCGTCGGCTCACCGTGGGCGTCGCGCTCGATGCGTCCGTCGGGCGGGTCGGCGGTGTCGCGGTCGATTCCCGCGAGCTGCAGCGCGCGCGAGTTGACCCATGCGGTGTGCACGTTGGTGTCGACGAGGCAGATCGGCCGGTGGGGCTCGATGTCGTCGAGTTGGGAGCGATGCGGCCCGTCCGTGAACTGCTGCAGCTCCCAGCCCCCGCCGACGATCCAGTCATCGTCGGGATGCTCGATGGAGTAGCGCTCGACCGTCTCGATCACTCGCTCGGAAGAGGGGAGGTCGTGGAGGTCGCATTGGAGCTGGCCAAGGCCCCCCAGCAGTGGATGGGCGTGAGCGTCCTGAAAGGCGGGCAGGACCATGCCGCCACCCACGTCGACCACGCGCGCCGCAAGATCCGCTCTCCCCGTGACCTCCGCGCGCGGACCGACGGCCGCGATACGGTCTCCTCGCACCAGCACCGCCTCGGTCGTCCGTCCACCCCCGAGGTAGACCGGCCCCCCGGTCAAGAGCAGTTCGCTCACGGGATTACTGAACGGCCATTCAACATCCGGCTATGATGACAGCGGGGGAGGGGTCCCGTCGAGGGGTATCTTCTCCGAGCACGACATCCGTTTCGAGGAGCTCGCAATGACGCAAACGGCGCCCATAGACGCGGCCCGAGTCCGGCTCTGCACGCAGCCGTTCTACGAAGCTCGCACGCTTCCGGGGGTCGCCTACCACTCCGAGGACATCCTCGATTGGGAGCGCCAGAGTTTCTTCGCGACCTCATGGGTGTGCGTGGGCAGGAGCGACGAGCTGGCCGCACCGGGGAGCCAGCACGCGGTCGAGGTCGGCGGGTCCGGCATTCTCTTGATCCGGGGCGAAGACCACGTGCTGCGCGCCTTTCACAACACCTGCAGGCATCGGGGGCACGAGCTGCTGGTGTGCGGGGCCACGACTCAGCGCAAGACCGTGCAGTGCCCCTACCACCGGTGGACCTACGCGCTCGATGGAAGCTTCAAGGGAGGGCCGACCATGGCCGTCCAGCCGGGCTTCGACAAGAACGATCCCGATCACTCCCTGCGGACCGCCGACGTGCGCGAGTGGCACGGCTGGGTCTTCGTCAACGTGTCCGGTGACGCGCCCACCTTCGGGGACCACGTCGGCAACCTCGACGACCTCTTGATCCCCTACGAGCCGGGGCGGATGTTCGTAGGCGCCAGCCATAGCTACGAGATAGCGGCCAACTGGAAGATCATCGTCGAGAACTATCACGAGTGCTATCACTGCACCGAGATCCACCCGGAGCTCTGCGCGGTCAGCTCGCCGACCTCGGGCGAGGGTATTTCCCCGACGGGATTGTGGGTCGGAGGGACCATGCGGCTGCGCGACGGAGTCGAGACCATGTCGCTCGACGGACGCAGCGCGGGCGTTCGCATCCGGGGGCTCGACGACGACTCGGCCAAGGACGTCGGCTACTACATGCTGTGGCCCAATGTGCTGATTAGTCCCCATCCCGACTACCTCATGACGCACCGCATCGAACCGTTGTCACCCGGTCGAACCTTCGTCGAGTGCCAGTGGCTCTTTCCGCCGGAGTCGCGTGGACACGGCGACTTCGACCCTTCGTTCGCATCCGACTTTTGGGACGTTACGAACCGGCAGGACTGGAACGCCTGCGAAGCGGTACAGCGTGGGAGCGCCGGCCCCGGCTACCGGCAAGGTCCCTTCTCTGAGCAGGAGGTCCAGGTGTACGAGTTCGACCTCATGGTGGCTCAGGGCTACCTCAATGGGGGAGTGCGAGAGCCCGTACCCCACTTCTCGGACGTTCGTCGCTGAGCCGTCCGTGACGCGCCGGGGGCCGTGCCCCTATGATGTTGAACAGCGGTTCAAAGGAGACCTGAAGCCATGACCACAGGATGGAGCGAGGCCGACCTCTCCCGGCTCGACGAGCTGATCGAGTCACAGGAGAGGACTTTCTTCGACCGGCAGCAACGGTCGGCGGCGCTGCTCGCCAGGGCCGGGGCGGTGCTGGCCGGGGGAGCGACCTCGAGCTGGCAGATCGCGCGCCCCCAGATGATCTGGGTCGGCCACGGCCGTGGCTCCAAGGTCTACGACGCCGATGGGATCGAGTACTCGGATTTCAACGGGGGTTACGGAGTTGGCCTGATGGGCCACGCTCATCCCGCGGTGGTTGATGCCGTCTCGAGCCGGGTGGCGCGCGGCACCCACTTCGCCCAACCCACCGAGGACGCGATCGCCGTCGCCTCGATGCTCGCCGAGCGATGGGGGCTGCCCCTGTGGCGCTTCAGCAACTCCGGCACCGAGACCACCATGGACGCCGTGCACCTCATGCGCGCCATCACCGAGCGCGATCTCATCATCAAGGTCGAGGGTTGCTACCACGGCCACCACGACTCGGTCATGGTGTCGGTAGCCAACGGGGCCGACGAGATCGGGCCCGCTCATCGGCCGGCGAGTGCTCAAGCCGGCGCGGGGCTGCCGAGCGCCATCACGGACCTCACGATCTCGGTGTCCTACAACGACCTCGACATGCTCGAGCGGGTGTTCGCCGAGCACCAAGGCCGTATCGCCGGCATGATCGTCGAGCCGATCATGATGAACGCCGGCATCATCAAGCCGGAACCCGGTTATCTCGAGGGCCTGCGCGCCGTGACGAAGAAGAACGGAGCGCTGCTTGTTTTCGACGAGGTCAAGACCGGACTCACGACCGGCCCGGGTGGCGTCACCCGACTTTCGGGTGTGACGCCGGACATCGTGTGCCTCGCCAAGGCTCTCGGAGGTGGGATTGCCTGCGGCGCGCTAGGCGGCACCGCCGAGGTCATGGGCTTCATCTCGGACGGAGGGTACGAGCAGGTAGGCACGTTCAACGGCAATCCACTCACGATGGCGGCGGCCCGCGCCACGCTCGAAACTCTCGACCGCGCCGCGTACGACAATCTAGAGCGGCTCAATAAGATGATGGTCGTGGAGTCCGAGCGGATAGTAGACGAGTTCGAGTTGCCGGCCTACGTCGTGAGCATCGGTGCCAAGGGGGCGGTCACGTTCTCGCCGGACCAGGTTCGCAATTACCGGGACTTTCTCACCATCGACGACCGCACCGGTCATGCCCACTGGCTGTTCCAGCACGCCGGAGGGGTGTTCCTGCCGCCCTGGGGCAAGGCCGAACAGTGGCTCATCTCGGTGCAGCATGGCGAGGAGGACACCGATCGTTTCCTCACGAACTTCGAAACCATGGCCAAGGCCATTCGGAACTAAGGAGGGAGGATGCCCGGGGGTCACGTCCAGCTCGTCGACCTAACCAAGCGCTTTGGCGACTTCGAGGCGGTGCGCGGCATCAACGTCGACATTTCGGCCGGCGAGTTCTTTTCACTGCTCGGCCCGTCCGGCTGCGGCAAGACGACCACCCTGCGCATGGTCGCGGGTTTCGAACGACCCACCGCCGGCCGCATTCTGCTGGACGAGAATGACATGGCCGACGTCCCTCCGCACAAGCGCAACGTCAATACGGTGTTCCAGAACTACGCGCTCTTCCCACACCTGAACGTCTCCCAGAACGTCGCCTTCGGTCTGCGCTTCTCCAAGCCCTCCAAGGACGAGGTCAGACGCAGGGTGCGGGATGCACTTGTTCTCGTTCAGCTCGAGAAGTTCGGGGACAGACGGCCGCACCAACTGTCGGGTGGCCAGCAGCAGCGCGTTGCCCTGGCGCGCGCGTTGATTCTGAATCCGTCGGTGCTTCTTCTCGACGAGCCTCTTGGTGCACTGGATGCGAAACTCCGCAAATCGCTGCAGATCGAATTGAAGGCGTTGCAGGAGCAGGTCGGTATTACGTTCGTCTACGTAACGCACGATCAGGAAGAGGCGCTGACGATGTCGGACCGCCTCGCGGTGATGTCGGAGGGCGAGATCGAGCAGATCGGCACGCCTCAGCAGGTCTACGACGAGCCGAGTTCGTTGTACGTCGCCGACTTCCTCGGAGTGTCCAACACCATGCCCGGCGTGGCCCTCGGAGCGAACGGCACAGCCGGCTGCCGCGTCAAACTCGGTGATTACGAATTGCTCGCAGGCACCGGCGACCTGCAGGCGCGTGGTGAGGTAGTGGTCGTGGTGCGCCCGGAGCGCGTGCACCTCGAGACGGAGGCGAGCACCGGCGCGAATCACGTTCCCGGCATGGTGGAACGAGTCGTCTACGTCGGTGCCATCAGCCAGGTGATGGTGAGACTCCCATTCGATCGTTCGCTGCAGGTCATGGTCCCCAATCAAGGTCAGGAGGAGAGCCTGCGGTCCGGCGTAACCGTTAGCGTGCGCATCCCGCCGGACGCCCTCCGCGTGCTCCCCCGTCCCTCCGCCGGTCATCCCCAAGGCGGCTCTTCACCGCGCTGAGCGTCCCCCGATCGAGCGCGGACGCCTCACACATATAGGTGTGCTCTCGAGAATCGCCAGATCAGCTGGTACATGCGGTCCACTGATGTACCGCATGGACCGCATGTACCGCATGTACCGCATGGACCGCATGGACCGCATGGACCGCATGGACCGCATGGACCGCATGGACCGCATGGACCGCATGGACCGCATGGACCGCATGGACCGCATGGACCGCATGGACCGCATGGACCGCAT
>JBOGWX010000131.1:0-80858 GCA_050694055.1 Actinomycetota bacterium | reverse complement strand
GCGGAAGGTGGACCTCCTCCACCTCCGCCGCCGCCCAACTCCCCGCCCGTGCTCGAGCCTGCCCGCATCGCTCCGCCGTTCGCCGGGGCCACCGCCACCTCCGGGGCCTTCTCGGTCGGAGTGGATGGGATCACCTGGACCTGCAAGCAGTGTGAGAGCCCCAACTCCTTCGACACCGAGGTCTGTCCGGTCTGCGGGACTTCGTTCGCCGACCTCTTGCGCCCACCCGCTCCCGAGCGGACCACGCGCGACCCCAACAAGGTTGCCCTCATCTCTTTGTTCTGGCCGGGGGCAGGTCACGGCTACTTAGGGCAGTGGGGACAGGCCGTCGCCCGGAGCGTCGTCAGCCTGTGGGTGCTGCTGGTGACCATCACCGCGGCGGCACAGGATGGCATCGGTGCCATGTCGCTCGTCTTCGGGACCATTGCCTTCGCGCTATGGGTCGTGGCTGCTCACGATGCCTACCGGGAGGCCTCCGGAGACGGCGGTCGCGTCATCCTGAAGCAGGGCTACTTCCTGTGGGTCGTGCTCGGCATCCTCGTGCTGATGATGGCGCTCTTCCTGGTGCAGGGCCTTCAGGTCGGCGCCGCAGCCGGCTAGCCGACCGAACTCGATCCGGCGTTTGGTCCGCCCCGAGCCTTGGCCGGATCGCGATGCGTGCCGGGGCCGGTGAACGGCCGAGCCTGCTCCACAAGCTCAACGTGCGTCGCTAGGACGCGCCCCCCCGTGGTGGCGCGCTAGTCCAGCCGGACGGGGCTCAAGGGCCCGTTGGGACCCTCGGCCGCCCACGATCCGCCCCTGAAGGCGGCACCCACCTTCCCGTTCGCCGCGAGCGCCAGCAGTCCGGCGGGAACCTTCGACCGGGTCCCGAGAAAGGCGATGATCCGTTCGCACGCCAGCTGCGGATGGGCTCCCTCCTCGATCAGGCGCGCCGTCCGAGCGCAGGCCAGGGTTTCGAGAAAGAGTTCGCCGACGCCCGTCCCGACCACGGCCGCGTCGCGCGACGCGTAGGTTCCCGCGCCGAAGATCGAGGAGTCGCCAACCCGGCCGGGCATCTTGCCGAACACGCCACCCGTCGAGGAAGCCGCCGCCAGCCGGCCGCCGGAGTCCAGCGCCACCGCACCCACCGTGTCCACGTGGTCGCCGGCCCCGTAGTGCTCCTGTTCGAGCAGGCCATGATCGAGCGCGTGCTTATAGCGGTCTTGTTGCCGTGTCGTTGATCCGTCCAGGGTCTCCATGTCCCGACCGAGCGCCATCGCGCCCTCGCCGGCCATGAGCACATGAGGCGTGGACGACATGACCCGGCGCGCCAGGGAGACGGGATAACGCACCGTAACGCCGATCACGCCGGCCGTGCGTCCGGTGGTCCCGTCGGCGATGCCGGCGTCCAGCTCGATCGTGCCGTTGCGATTGAGGACCGAGCCCCATCCCGCGTTGAGAGCTTCATCGTCTTCGAGGCGTCGCACGGCGTCTTCTACACCATCCAGAGCAGAGGCTGCCGTGAGCGCGTCCACCAGCGCATGAGCCAGCGAGGGCTGCGGCTTTTCCTTGCCGGAAACCCCGCCGTGAACATAGACGTGGGTTCGAGACTGACTCATGGAGGTCGAGCTTAGAGGAGTTGGGATCGTCGTTACGATGGCTGACCATGTCCATCTACGTGGTCGCCGACCTTCACGGATCGTCGGACGTTCTCGCCAAGGCCGTTCCGGAGGGCGCGACGTTGCTCCTGCTCGGTGACCTGCTGAATTTTCTCGACTACACGACCATGACCGGCATCCTGGCCGACGTCTTTTCGGTCGAGGCGGTCGCCGAGGTCGCCCGGCTGCGCACCGAGGGAAAGATTCTGGAGGCAAGAGACGTCATGCGCCGCCGCTCCGAGGGACGCGAGCAGGCCATACAGGCCGAGCTGAGGGACCGGGTGCACGAGGAGTACCGAACCTTGTTCGCCGCTCTGCCCGATCCCACGTTCTTCATTCTCGGCAACGTAGACCACCCCGGGCTGGCGAGGCGCTTCGAGGCGGAGACGGTTGCCGCGACCTACGCCGATGCACGGGCGATCGCGCTCGAGGGTGAGAGCTTCGGATTCGTCGGGGGCGCTCTCCCGACTCCGCTGAGGGTCGCGGGCGAGATCAGCGAAGAGGAGATGAGAACCAAGATCGACGCCATCGGCGAGGTCGATGTCGTCTGTTCGCACATCCCCCCCGCGGTAGACGAGCTGTGCTACGACACCCTGGCCGGCAGGGGTGAGCGGGGAAGCACGGACCTGCTTCGCTACATCGAGGACGTCCAGCCCCGCCGCGCCTACTTCGGGCACGTGCACCAGCCCCTGGTGTCGTCCCTGCGCATCGGACGCACGTTGTGTGTGAACGTCGGATACTTCCGTGCAACACGGCGAGCCTTTCCGCACCAGACAGGGAGCTTGTGATGACAGACAACGTGAAGGACTCCATCGACATCGAGGCAACGGCCGAGGAGATCTTCGAGGTTGCCGCGGACTATGAGAACTATCCGAAATGGCAGGACCAGGTGAAGAAGGTCGAGATCCTAGAGACCGACGACGACGGTTACGGCACTGCCGTTTACTACGAGGTCGATGCCGTCGTGAAGAAACTCAGCTATACCCTCGAGTACGACTACCAGGGATGGCCGAAGTACTTCACGTGGAAGCTGCGCGACGGGGACGTCAAGTCGCTTCGAGGTAAGTACACCTTCGAGGAGTTCGACGACGTGACCGAGGTCGGCTACGAGATCTCGGTCGACCCCGGCTTCAAGCTTCCCGCGGTGCTGAAACGCAGGGGCGAGAAGCAGATCGTGGCGACGGCCTTGAAGGGCCTCAAGCTACGCGTCGAGTCCGGCTGAGCACCGGCCGAACATGCGGATCATCCTGTTCACCGGCAAAGGCGGGGTCGGTAAGACCACCATCGCCTCCGCAACCGCGCTTCGCATCGCGTCCACCGGGGTCAAGACGCTCGTGATGTCGACTGATCCGGCGCACTCGCTGTCCGACGCGTTCGACGTGGAGCTCGGATCGGAGCCGCTCGAGGTGGCCCCGAACCTGTGGGCCGAGCAGATCGACCCACAGCGCCGGCTCGAGGACAACTGGCGCGATATCCAGCGCCATGCGATGAACGTGCTGAGCTGGACCGGCCTCGACGAGATCTCCTCCGAGGAGCTGTCCGTGATCCCGGGGCTCGACGAGGTCTTCTCGCTGACCGAGGTCAAGCAACACCATGACGAAGGCGCCTACGACGTGCTCGTCGTCGACTGCGCGCCGACGGGCGAGACTCTCAGGCTCCTCAGCCTGCCGGACGTCATCTCCTGGTACATGGAGCGAGTGTTCCCGGTCGAGCGGCGCGTCATGGGAGTAGTGCGCCCCGTTGCCAAGCGGGTCACTAACTTCCCCCTTCCCGGCGAGGAGGTCTATGTCGCGGTGCGCCGTTTCTACGAACGGCTGGAGGGGGTGCGCCACATCCTGACCGACGCAGAGACCACATCCGTTCGTCTGGTGGTCAATCCCGAGAAGATGGTCATCGCCGAGGCGAAGCGCACCTTCACCTATCTCAACCTCTTCGGGTACAGGGTCGATGCGCTCGTCGCCAACCGGTTGCTTCCGGCGGAGGTGAGTGATCCGTACTTCGAGACCTGGAAGAAGGTGCAGGACGAGCATCTTCGCACCATCACCGAAGCCTTCTCGCCGGTGCCGATTCTCCGCTGCAGGCTGCGCGCCGCGGAGCTGATCGGTGCGGATCTGCTGGCCGACGTCGGAGCCGAGGTCTACCGCGAGCGGGTCGCCGCCGACGTGTTGCACGAAGATGATCCGATGACCGTCGCGCGCAGGGATGACGCTTATGTGCTGGCCCTGAAACTTCCGTTCGCCTCGCGCGACGACCTGGACCTCTCGACGAAGTCGGACGAGCTGTTCGTCAAGGTCGGGTCCTACCGGCGGACGATTATGCTGCCGAGAGTCCTGGCCTCGAGATCGATTGCGTCCGCCAAGCTGGTGGGCGATCGAGTCGAGGTCGTCTTCGAGCCGAGGAAGACGGGAGGAAGCGATCGCCCCGGCGATCGCGAACCACGATGAGCACGAGCGAGGAAAGGGCCGCGCGCTACCGCGATCTGTTCGAGCGATCGCACACCGACCACGCCTCGGACTGCGCCTACTGTCCGATCTGCGCGACGATCGCAGTGGTGCGAAACACGCGCCCCGAGGTGCTCGAGCATCTCGCTGCGGCCGCGCGCGAGATGATCATCGCTGCGGGCATCCTGCTCGAAGAGGCCGAGAGCGTCGTCGGTTCTTCGACCGGCAGCGAACAAGAGGAGGCGGAGCCCGCCTCGAAGGTGCGCCGTATCGACGTTGGGTAACTACCATGGAGAGATGGCACACACCGCAATTGGGGTTGACGTCGGAGGCACCGGGACCAAGGCGGCCGTCGTCTCCGATGCGGGAGAGATCCTCCAGCGCGTCGAGCGGCCCACCGACAGGTCCGCCGGGACCAAGGGCATCATCGAGGTCGTGGAGGACCTGCTTCAACACGCCCCCGAGGGGGCGGCCGGTCCGAGCGCGGTCGGGGTGGGCGCCGCAGGTTTCATCGACACCACCGGATCGGTGACCTTCGCGCCCAACCTCAACTACGACGACCCGCACGTCGCCGAGGCGGTTAGGGCTCGAACCGGTCTTCCCGTGATCGTGGACAACGATGCCAATGCGGCGGCGTGGGGCGAGCGGGCGTTCGGCGCCGCCAAGGGGCTCGATCACGTCGTGCTGCTGGCGCTGGGCACGGGCATCGGCAGCGGGTTCATCGTGGATGGCAGATTGCTGCGAGGGTCCACGGGTGCGGGCGCCGAATTCGGGCACGTCGTCGTGGATCCCAGGGGGCCGGAGTGCCCCTGCGGGCTGCGAGGATGCATCGAGCAGTACTCGTCGGGCGGTGCCATCGGCCGAGCCGCCCGGCAGGCTGCGGAGGCCAACCCGACCTCCACCATGGTTGCCTTCGCCGGCTCGATCGAGGCCATCACCGCGGAACACGTCGCCAAGGCGGCCCGGGAGTACGACGAGATCGCTCTGACCGTAATCCGTGACGCGGGGCACTGGCTGGGAATAGCGTTGTCCAACATCGCCAACCTGTTCGACCCACAGACCATCGTCTTGGGCGGCAGCGTGGCAAAGGCGGGCGAGACGTTCTTGGGCGCGGCGCGTGACACGCTGGTGTCCATGACGAGTGCCCAACGGCGGCGACCGATGCGCTTGGACGTGACTGCACTCGGCAGCGACGCGGGAATCATCGGTGCTGCCGCACTGGCCTTCCACGAAGCGACCTGAGTAGAAGGAAACGAGATGACCGACGACGAGGTCTTGCAGGGAGAGATCGTGACCGACCAACAGCGGACGGGCCCTCGTCCGCATCCGGTGACCAAAGAGGAGCGGCGCGAGCGGCTTCGGGAGTACGCATTGTTCGCACCGCGTCTGGTAAGACTCGTCTATCGCCTGATGAAGGATCCGCGCGTCCCGGCAAGGACCAAGGCGATGCTCGTCGTCGTTGCCGGCTACATCGTGTCGCCCATCGACGTCATTCCGGATTTCATTCCTGGCGTAGGTCGTTTCGACGACCTGCTCGTTGCGGCCTTCGCGCTCGACCAGATACTGAACCGCGTGCCCGAGCACGTGGTCATCGATCATTGGGACGGCGACGAGGACGTCCTAAGAATCATCAAGGAGATCCTGGATATCTCCACGGGCTTCATGCCGGCGAGCATTCGCAAGCGCTTCGTCAAGTAAGTGACGGGAGCGGGTGCCGTGACCGCACTCGTGCTGCTCGAGTGGACGGTCGGCTGGGTCGCCGGCGCAGCCTGGTCTCAATCCTGGGACGTGATCAAGCGCGGGCACTTTCGCATCACGGCGTGGGGCACGTTGATCCTCGGCGTCCTGTCGGGGTTTGCTACCTTCGCCGCACTGCGGTCGCTCACAGGCGTTTCGACCACACAGGCGCTGGTTCTTGCCGGGGGCGTGCTGCTGGTCGCCTACCTCGCCGTGCAGTACTCGAACACCGATCTGCCCGGCGTCGTGGTGGGCTCGCTCATCGGCTTGCTCGGGCTGGCCGTGCTGTTCGATGCAGCCTCTTATCTGGAGGGCTGGCAGCGAGCGCTCGCGTCGCTGCATCTCGGTGTCGGCGCGCTGCTGCTCGGTGGCGTGACCAACGGGATGATGCTCGGCCACTGGTATCTCAACCAACCCGGCCTCAAGCCATGGGCACTGGCGCGCTTGACGACCCTGTCGCTCGTGGCCTGCGGCGCGTCACTCGCACTCGGCCTCATCACGATTGGTCCCCTGGCGAGCGCATCGACCGAGGGCGCCGCCCTGGGAATACCCGGCTTCGGTCAGGACTTCGGGATCTTCTTCTATGGCATCTGGGTTGCGCTGGTGGTCTTCACCGGAGCAGTGGTGTGGATGGCGCGCCGGTGCGTGCAGATCAAGTCCATTCAAAGCGCCACGGGTCTCTATTACGTCGCGATTCTCACCGCCGGTGTCGCCGAGTTCGTGCTGCGCTACCTGATGGTCAACGCGTCATGATGACTCGATGAGCGTCAAGATCGGGGTCACGCTTCCACAGTTCACCGATGACCCCGAGCGTCTGATCGGCGGGGCGCAAAGGGCGGAGCGGTTGGGCTACGACTCGGTATGGCTGTTCGACCACCTCTGGCCGCTGGGAGGTGGACGAGACCGACCCGTGACGGAGTCGTGGACCACGATTGCCTATCTCGCCTCGGTCACCGAGCGAGTCAGGATCGGCACGCTCGTCAGCCGCTCCACTCTTCGTCACCCCGTGGTCCTGGCGAAGATGGTGGCGACGGTGGGGGAGCTCGCGCCGGGGCGAGTGATTTGCGCCCTGGGGAGCGGGGACCGGATGAGTGCCGGCGAGAACCTTGCCTACGGCCTGCCCTATTTCGACGGCGACGATCGCATCAACCAGCTCGCCTCGACGATGAAGATCGTCACGACTTACTCGAGCGAAGGGATGGTGGGTCACACCGACGGGTTCGTCAACGTCGCGCATCTGCCCACCAGCCCCCGGCCGGAGCCCGCCCCCGAGATCTGGATCGGAGGGTGGAACCGTCGCATCCTGCATCTCGCCGGCGAGGGCGCCGATGGCTGGAACGGTTGGGGCACCGACGTGGCCCGTTTCGCCGGCGCCGCCAAGGTGGTGCGCGCGGCCGCGGGGGGCCGGGACGTGGAGCTCAGTTGGGCCGGGCAGGTGATGCTGGCCGAGGACGACGACCGGGCGACGGCACGGCTGGGACGAAGAGACCCGGCGCAATTCCTGGTCGGAGGCCCGGCGTCGGTTGCATCTCGGTTGCAGCGGTTCGTGGTCGCAGGCGCCTCCCATCTGATCGCGGCCTTCCCCGACGCCGGGGAGGTCGGTAGCTACGAGCGGTTTGCCGGGGCGGTCGTGCCCCGTCTCCGGGAGGCCGGCTAAGTACCCCTACCCACCGCGGTCGTCGCTTTGCGGCGTCGCATCCGATGGGTTACGACGGCCACGAGCGCGAACGCGATCCACGCCAGCGTCAGCTCGCCCAGCGCCAGCACTCTGGTGGCGAGCGCGGTCGTGCATTCGGGATCGAGGGGACCGAAGCGCTCCAGGCCGGCCTGATTACACCCGACGTCGTCCGGAAGGAACGAGTCGAACCAGGTGGCCACGACCAACATGAGCGACAGCAACCCCGGGATCACGAGGTGAGCGGCCGATCCCGGATCCTGGATGCGCGTCATGCGGACAGCGCCGAGAACCAACGGAATGATTGTGGGCAGCAACACGAAACCGAGCCTCGGAGGGAGCGTCTGGTTGAGGCTGGGGTCGGCGAGGCCGGCGGTTGCGTCTTCGTTCGTGGGGTCGAGCAGCCAGGCGATGCCGATGAGGGTCAGCATCACGCCGTAGCAGATCGACCAGGTGACCCAGAAGCGTTTGCCGATCCCCCGTCTCGAAGCGGTGGCAGAGTCGATCATGAGGCTGATCACCATAAAGGGCACAATGTCGAGCGTGACTCGCCTACGTAGCGCTGCGGCGCGAGGGATAGGAGCACATCACGAGGATCTTTCTCGTTAGGCACGGTGAAACGGAATGGAACGCGACCCGGCGCGCTCAGGGTCAGGCCGACGTGGCGTTGAACCACGCGGGCCGCCGTCAGGCGGAACAAGCCGTCGGACAGTTCGACGGCGTCAACCTGGTCGGCGTCTACTCGAGCGACCTCAGTCGAGCGGTGGACACCGCGGCTCCGATCGCGGCGGCTCACGATCTCGAGGTGGAGATCGACGCGGCCTTCAGCGAGATCGACCAGGGCGAGTGGGAGGGACTGACCACCGACGTCATCCGCGCTCGCTGGCCCGAGTTGTGGGGTCCGGCTCGCCATCACACGCAGCGGCCGGGCGGTGAGTCGCCGGAGCAGGTGCAGAAGCGAGCGCTCGAGGCGCTGGCGCGCGTGGTCGAGCGTCATCCCACGGGCGCCGTGGTGATCGTCAGCCACGGAGGCACGATTCGGTGGCTCGCCGCACAGGCGCTCGGCTACAGCATCGAGGAATCGGGCCGGGTTCGAGGGCTGAGCAACGGAGGGGCCGTCGCACTGGACGCGCGGCTGGAGGGGGGCGAGCTGAGGCTCGGCAACCTCACCCGCCTGGACGGGCGGACGACCGACCTCGAGGACCCGAACGCGTAGCCGGCTCGTTGCCATCGAAATCTTGGTTTCGACCGTTAACGACTCTGAGCGTCGGTTTTCGTCGAAACTACCGAGTCCACCTCTTCGGCCGGCGGGTCGAGTTCGGCCGGCCGGCCGGGCTGCTAGGTTCAGCCCATGGAGTTCCGTCGCATCGAACGCTTTCCGCCCTACGTGTTCTCGATCGTCAACGATCTCAAGCTGAGCGCGCGCCGGGCCGGCGAGGACATCATCGACCTCGGCATGGGCAACCCGGACATCCCCACGCCGGAACCGGTGGTGGAGAAGCTGAAGGAGGCGGTGGACAACGGCCGCAACCACCGCTATTCGGCCTCCAAGGGCATCCCCAAGCTGCGCCGTGCGATCTGCGACCACTACGAGCGCTCCTGGGGGGTGATGCTCGATCCCGAAACCGAGGCCATTGCGACGATCGGCGCCAAGGAGGGACTCAGCCACCTGGCCTGGGTGCTGTGCGAACCGGGCGACAGCGTGCTCGTGCCCGAGCCGACCTACCCGATCCACACCTACGCCATGCTTCTGTCGGGTGCCAACGTCACCACCGTCGAGTTGACTCACGAAAGCGATTTTTTCGCCGACATGGTGCGCGCCTATGAGCACTCGTCGCCCAAGCCGCGCGTCGTGCTGTGCTCGTTCCCGCACAACCCGACGACCGCGGTGGTCGGACTCGAGTTCTTCGAGCAGCTCGTCAACTTCGCCCAGGCGCGCAACATCATGGTGGTCCACGACCTCGCCTACGCGGACATGGTCTTCGATGCCGAGCGCGCGCCGTCGCTGATGCAGGTTCCGGGAGCCAGAGAGGTCGGTGTCGAATTCTTCTCGATGAGCAAGAGCTACTCGATGCCAGGCTGGCGACTTGCTTTCTGCGTCGGCAACACCGAGATGATCGGCGCGCTCACGAAGATCAAGAGCTACCTCGACTACGGCGTCTTCCAACCGATTCAGATTGCCGGCATCATTGCGCTCAACGAGTGCGACACCGTGCCCAAGGAGATACGTGAGATCTACCGGGGCCGGCGCGACTGCTTGAGCGACGGTATGGATCGAATCGGATGGGCGATGGTGCGTCCTCCCGCCACGATGTTCGCGTGGGCGCGCATTCCCGAGTCCTTCCGTCACCTGGGCAGTCTCGAGTTCGCCAAGTTCATGCTCGCCGAAGGAAAGGTCGCGCTGAGTCCCGGCATCGGCTTCGGCCCGGCGGGGGATGAGCATGTGCGCTTTGCGCTCGTCGAGAACGAGCATCGCATCCGCCAGGCGGTGCGAGGGATGAAGCGGGCGCTCGAGCTCGGCCCCCCGAGCTGACCTCGCCGGAGCCCGTGCAAGAGCCGAGCAACCACCTGAGTCCCAGAGTTCTGCGCTTGTGGATGTTCGTGGCCCTGCTCGCGGCGATCGTCGTGCTCGGCGCGCTCGCGGTCTTCACGGTCGTCTTCGAACTCCCTCTGTGGTTCCCGCCCGCGGCCGGGGTGGCGATCGTCGCGGCGGGAATCGTGGTGCCGCCGCTGCGCTACCGGCACTGGCGCTATGAGATCCGCTCGGACGACCTCTACTTCTCCAGGGGTGCTCTGCTGCTGGTTCGGACGGTCGTGCCGTTCGACCGCATCCAGTACGTCGAGTCGCGTCAGGGCCCTCTCGACCGAGCTTTTGGGTTGCATCAGCTGATCGTCTACACGGGGGCCGGACGAGCCGGGACCATTCCGGGGCTCGAGGAGACTGAGGCTCAGGCGCTGCGCGACGAGCTGTCGAAGGTTGCCGGTGCGGTCTCCCTCTGAAGCGCCGCGCGCCGAGCGCCGGAGCCCGCGCTCCAAACGCCTCCAACCCGCCGCGATCGTGGTCTGGTTTCTCGACGACGCGCGCCGTTTCATCCTGGGACTTCTGGCGGTGATCATCGCGCGCGGAAACGCCGTGCTCATCGTGTCGCTCCTGGTGCTGGGACTTGCGATCTACGAGGTGCTTCGTTACCTGCGTTTCACTTACCGCGTCGAGGCCACCACCCTCATCGTCGAGGGCGGATTGCTGAATCGCTACCGCCGTTCGCTGCCCTTTGCCCGGATCCAGAGCGTGGACGTCGTGCAGAAGCTCAGACACCGGGCGCTGGGCGTCGTCGAACTGCGGATCGAAACGGCCGGCGGCGCCTCGACCGAGGCCCCGCTCGTGGCACTGACTCCGTCCGAGGCCGAGGCGCTGCGACCGTTACTGCTGGCCGAGGATCCCGCCGCGGACCCCGGCCCCGCGCCCCCCGAACTGGTGAGACTGACCCCGGGCGACCTCGTCGTCGCGGCGCTCACCGGGGGCCGCGTTGCGGTCATCGCGGTGATCCTCGGCTACGCCCAGGAGGTCCTAGGAGAGGAGTTGCTCGAGTCTCTGGCCGGCCGGGCCCAGGATGCCCTGCGGTCTGCGTTCCTGGTGACCATCCTGACGATCCTCAGTGTCGTCGCGCTCGTCTTGTTTCTCTCGGTGATCGCGACCATGCTCGTCTACTGGAACTTCACGGTCAGGCGGCGGGGAGCGCGCCTCGTCGTCGAGCGCGGTCTGCTGGAACGAAGACGCGCCACGGTGCCCCTCAACCGGGTACAGGCAGTGCAGCTCAACGAGAACCTCCTGCGACGCATCCTCAACAAGGCGTCGCTCTCGTCGGTCACCGCGGGCTACTCACCCTCGAACGAGGAACGTGAGGAGATCTCGATGCTGCTCCCGATAGGAACCCGCGACCAGGCGCTGTGGCTGGCGGGACTGGCGCTGGGCTTTTCGTCCCCACCCGATCGCAGGCTCGAGCCGGCGCCCAGGCGGGCCCTGGTGCGGAGACTGGTCGAGACCGTGGTCCTCGTCCTGCCCGTGGCCGTCATCGGGGTCGGCACGGCCGGAGCGCGCGGACTCTGGTCGCTGGCGCTGTTGCTTCCCTTTCTCGGCATGGCGTGGCTCTCCTACAGGGCCCTGGGCTTTCGTCTCGACTCCGACTACCTGGCCGTCCAGTCCGGCGTCTTCAATCGCCGCACGACGATCGTGCCGCGCGCCAACGTTCAACATCTCGTCTTGAGCCGCGGACCGCTGCAACGACCGTTCGATCTCGCAACTCTGAAGATCGGAGTGCCGAGGGCGAGGCCGTATGCGAGCGATATCTCACGCGCGACGGCGGAGCGCACCCTAAGAGAGCTCTACGGAACCTAGCCGGCCGTTCTCACAGGGCCGAGCCGGTCAGGACCCCGTGCAGGCAGAAGGTGACGGCCTCGTCCGCGAGTTGGGGCCGGTCTGCGGTCTGCTCGATGTCGGTTCCGAAGTAGACCTCGACGAAGTGAAAGACCGATCCGAGGATCCCGTGGGCCATGAGGTCGGGGTCGCCGTGGCGAATCGTGCCCTGGGCCTGGCCCTCCTTGACGTGCAGCGCGACGTCGGACACGACTATCTCCTGCCCGTGGGCGACCTGGGAGGCGAACTCTTCGTAGCGCGCCGCGCCGCGAATCAAGGAGAGGAACGCAGGCGTCTCCCGAAAGAAGTCGATCGAGGCTCTGATGCCCTGTTCGATGCGGGCGACCGGTTGGGAGACCTTCTCGATCTCCTGCTGCTGAGCTCGCCGGAGCTTCAGCAGGCAGTCTTCCAGCAGCTCGGTGAAGAGTCCTTCCTTGGACTCGAAATACCAGTAGAAGACCCCCTTACCGACACCGAGAGTGTCGCAGATGTCACCCACGGTCGTGCCGTGGTAGCCCTGCTCGGCGAACAACCTGAGCGCCGCGTCCATGACCTGGTCCCTGCGCTTCGTGCCTCTTCTGGTGAGCTTTCGAGTAACCATTCGACGTACCCTACGCCGCCTCGTGTCCGGGGGCCAGAAAATTCGCCACGGTTTCGGTTGAGACCAAAGGGGCTCTCGGCTGGTTACAGCCTCGGCTCACTCCGAACTAAAGGGCACCCCCGGGAGCGCCCCGGTCGTGAGGTAAAGTCCCGGCTGATGAGCGACAGACGGCGAGTGGTCATAGTCGGCGCTGCGGGGCGAGACTTCCATAACTTCAACACGACTTTTCGCCGGGACGGTCGCCACGAGGTCGTCGCGTTCACCGCCACCCAGATTCCCGGGATCGAGGACCGCGTCTACCCTCCGGAGCTCGCAGGTGACCTCTATCCCGCCGGAATCCCGATAGCCGCCGAGGAGGACCTCGAGGCTATCTGCGCCGAATACGACGTCGACGAGGTCGTGTTCGCTTATTCGGACACGAGCCACAACCACGTCATGCACCTCGCCTCGCGCGCCCTGGCGGCGGGAGCGGACTACCGGCTGCTGGGTCCTCGCTCGACGATGATCGCGTCCACCAAACCGGTGGTTGCGATCTGCGCGGTGCGCACCGGCTCCGGTAAGTCCCAGACCACCCGGCACGTGGCCCGGTGCCTCGAGGACCTCGGTCAGAAGATCGCCGTGGTACGCCATCCCATGCCCTACGGAAACCTCAGCGAGCAAGCCGTGCAGCGCTTCGAGACCTACGCGGATCTCCTGGCCGCGAACTGCACCATCGAGGAGCGTGAGGAGTACGAGCCTCATCTCTCTCACGGGTCGGTCGTCTATGCCGGCATCGACTACGGGGCCATCCTCGAGCGGGCGCAAACGGAGGCCGACGTCGTCGTGTGGGACGGTGGCAACAACGACCTTCCCTTTTACCGGCCCGACGTGCACATCACCGTGGCGGACCCTCTGCGCGTCGGTCACGAGACCAGCTATCACCCCGGCGAGGCGAACCTGCGCATGGCCGACGTGGTCGTCATCAACAAGGTCGATTCGGCGGAGGAAGAGGACCTCGCCACGCTCAAGAAGACGATCGACGCGGTCAATCCCGACGTTCAGGTGGTCGAGGCACATTCGCCGATCACGGTCGATGACGAGGAAGCTTTGAGGGGCAGGCGCGTCATCGTGATCGAAGACGGACCGACGCTCACCCACGGCGAGATGCGCTTTGGCGCAGGCGTGGTCGCGGCGAAGCGCGCAGGCGCGGCGTCGCTCGTCGACGCGCGCCCCTTCGCGGCCGGATCGATCAGGGACGTCTATGCCGCCTACCCACACATCGGGCACGAGTTGCTGCCGGCGATGGGCTACTCGGACCAGCAGCGCAAGGATCTCAGCGACACGATCAATGCGTCGGATGCAGAAGTCGTGCTCATCGCAACACCCATCGATCTTCGCAAGATCTGCGACCTCGACAAGCCGGCCGTACGAGCGACCTACGAGCTCGAGCCGGTCTCCTCGCCGGATATCGCCACGATCCTCACAGAGCGCCTCGGCCTCTGAGTTGCTCCGGGGCGAGGCGATCGACGAGCGCCCGCACGAAGAGACTCAGGTCGGTGATGATCCCGATCGACTGCCACGAGCCGCGGTCCATGAGCTTGGTCACCGTGGCCTGGTTGATGTCGACGCACACCAACGGTACCGAGGCGGGGAGGCAGTTGCCGGTGGCGATGCCGTGCAGCATGGTTCCCACCACGATGCAATAACCGACCAGGTCGTCGCCACCCTCGCCCCAGATGAGCGCGCGCAGCCGGCGCTGCACCTCCATCATGTCGGTCACGGTCTCGGGCATGGGGCCGTCGTCGCGCACGCTCCCACCGAAGAGGTAGTCACATCCGTGCGTCACCAGGTGATAGACGACACCGTCGGTGAACACACCGGCATCGATCGCGGCTTGGAACGAACCGTGCCGGCGAACCTCGTTGAGCGCGCGGATGTGGTGCTCGTGACCGTGGTCCGCGGGGGTGCCGCGGTCGAGATGGACTCCGAGAGAGGTCCCGAAGATGTGCGACTCGACGTCGTGCGCGGCTACACCGTTGCCGCCGAAGAACGCATTGACGTAACCGGCTCTGATGAGTGCGCTGATGTCCGGCGCGGTGCCGGTGTGCACGACCGCCGGCCCCGCCACCCACATGATTCGTTTGCCTGCCGCCTTGACCGCGCGCATCTGATCGGCCACCTGGTCCAGCAGGAGACCCTTGGGCTTCTCAGACGAGATGTCCGAGCTCATGAACTCGAAGGCTCCCCGGTCCTCACCTCTCGGACGTTCGAGCGCCAGCGCCCGGATGCCGAGACCCGACATGACGACCCGCATGCCTCTGCGAATCTCGCCCATGGCCACGGTTCGAGCGCCTTCGCCCTCGACCACGATGCCGCAGTCCATCTCGGGATGCGTGACGCGCAGCCACCTGCCGTCGATGCGAATCTCGGTTTCGAGGTTGGTCGAGGAGTAGAAGCCGGGTGGAAGCGCGCCGTCCATGTCGGCTTCGGCCAGCCGTGCATCCTCGACCGTTTCTGGATTGGCTCCATGTACGCGCAGCTGGTCGAGAAGGTGCGTCATCTCCTGGTCGGTTGAAGTCGTCACCTCGATGCTCGCAGTGCTTGGGTCGTCGTGACGAACTCCGATGTCGAGCTTCTCGATGCGGTAGTGGTAGCCGGCGTTGATGATCTCGTCCAGGACCCTGGGAAGGGTGAGGTTGTCGATGATGTGGCCGCTGAGGCTGACGGTCTCCGAGGGCATGCTGGCAGAAGCTCCTTTGTGGTCGACTCTAGCGAGGCCGGCTTCTCTGCTTGATGAACTCGTAGGTGGACTCGTAGACCCTCTGTTTGTCGACGTCGAGCGTGATGACGTGATAGCTGTTGTCGACCCAGACGATCTGCTTGTCGCGCGACGAGGCGCCCCGGTGGATCTCGAGCGCGTTATCGGGGTGGACCGTGTGGTCGTTGTGCGAGTGCATGACCAGCAACGGGCAGGTCACATGGGGCAACGCGCTCCGAGCGAGCTTGATGAACTGCAGCATGTGGTGGCCGGCGGTGGTGGGGAAGCGGTCGTAGGCGATCTCGCGCGCCTCGGGATCGGCGATGTCGTTGGCTACGCCCGGAATCGATGGGACCATCCGTCGTATGGCGCCTGAGAAAAAGCGCCGGGGATCCTTGACCAGCACCAGCCCCGCCAAACTCACCAGCCCGGCCACCTTGCCGGGATGACGTGCCGCGAAGTCCACGGCCAGCGCGGAGCCGAACGAGAGCGACACGACGAACACCTGGTCCCTCCCGTGGGCGACCTTGGCGTAGCCCTCCTCGACGGCGGAGACCCACTCGTGCGGGCGGCGGGCGTCCAGGTCCTGCCAGGTCGTCCCGTGCCCCGGAAGCCTGATCCCCTCGACGGCGATATCGCGTTCGGCGAGGTAGCGACCCAGGCCTCTCATGCCCTGGGGGCTGCCGGTGAAGCCGTGCACCAGCAGGGCGCCGACCGGGCCGCCCTCGAAGCTGAACTCCTCGGCTCCCGTCAGGATCTCCGACTCCACCGTGGCCTTTCCTCGACGACCGGAACCTGCCAAAACCCCATAAAAGTGCATAAAGTTCGTATTGCGGTGTTTGACTCCCACCGGGGGTGTGAACTCTTTAACATGACCACAGGGCGAGCCACCAGGGCAGGTCGATCGGGCATTGAGCGCAGGGGTGTGCCGAGCGAGACAGAAGCGACAGTGACCGTCAGAAAACATCCGCTGGCCGGCAAAGCCAGTCTCTCCGGCGTACGCAAGAAGATCCGCGCGGACCTGACGAACGTCGGCGCGGACGCATCGCTCAGCTTCGACTGCCTCGTGGCCGTGACCGAAGCCTGCACCAACGCCCTGGTGCACGGGCACAGAGTCGAAGACCCGGCCCCCGAGATTCTGTGGGAGATCGACGGGAGCTCCGCGCGCTTCTACATCCAGGACTACTCCACCCAGGAGTGGTCGAAGACCTCTCACCCGTCACGCGATGCCCAGGCCGAGCTCGAGGAGCGCATCGGCGGGTTCGGCCTCGACCTCATGCGGGGGCTGATGGACGAGGTCGACATCCAGATGGGTCCCGACGGAACCACGGTCTGCCTGGTCAAACAGCTGGCCGAGGCAGAGGCGAGCTGAGGACCGGCGCTTAACTCTTCACCACGATGGTGGCGTCGACCCAGCCGATGCCGCTCATTCCGATGGTCTGCGCCGCGCCCTGGGACAGATCGATGATGCGGTCGCCCACGTAGGGCCCCCGGTCGTTGATCCGCACGACCACGCCCCGCCCCTGGTAGCTCACGAAGAGCAGCGTGTTGAAGGGCAGCTCCTTGCTGGCCGCGGTCAGACCCATCGGGTCGTAGATCTCGCCGTTGGCGGTCAGGTTGCCGGCGAAACCGGGGCCGTACCAGGAGGCCACGCCGCCGAAGGTCACGCCGGTGGAGACGTAGCCGTCCGGGATGTCTCCGGTGGCCACCGTGGACGACGGCGGAGCGGTCGCGTCGGGCGGCCGGGCCAGACGAGCCTCTCTGCGCACCTGCCTCTCGAGCTCCTCGACCTCGGCCGCCAGCGCTCGTAGCCGAGCACGGCGATCGTCGAGGGTCGTCGCGATCTCATCGTCGAGGGCCTCGACCTCGGCGCGGGATTCGATCTGTTCCTGCTTGCGCTCGTCGAGGCTGTCCTGCGCCATCTCGATGTCCACCCTGGTGCCCTCGAGCTCCTGAAGCCGCTTCGTGTCGAGCGCCACGGCGACGCTGTTGATCTCGGCCACGGCGAAGAACTCGGCCATGGTCTCGGCGGCCAGGAGCATGTCGAGCCGCGTGCCGGGGGTCCCGCTCTTGTAGGCCTCGACCGCGCGCTCGATGTAGAGATCCCGGGCGGCGGCCAGCTCATGGCCGATGGAGTTGATCTTGGACTCCAGCGCGCCGATCTCTCCGCTGAGCCGGACGATGCGTTCGTCCAGGGCGCTTCTGCGCTCGTCGAGAGCCTGCGCCCGGCGTTCGAGGTCGGTTGCCTCGTCGGCGACGCTCTGGGCGTGGGCCCTCACGCTCTCGAGGTCCGCGGCGCCCGCGCTCTGGGCGCTCGCCGACGCGACCAGTCCGGCGACCACCAGGGCCGCCGTCACCGCGCGCGCGAGCAGGGAGCCGGATCCGCTCATAGCCATTACATCGGTACGACGGAGCCTGCGATTGAGTGGCCCGCCGACGGTTAGGTTGTTTCGACCGGACCGCAAGCGCGGGGCGGGCTCGGCCGGACCGCAAGAGGGCGCGGGCGGGCTCGGCCGGACCGCAAGAGAGCGAAAGAGAAAGCGAGGAGAACGAGTGGCGCGCATCGGCATCCTGACGGGCGGGGGAGACTGCCCCGGTCTGAACGCCGTCATACGTGCGGTCGTTCGCAAGGGCGTTAACCGCTACGGGCACGCGATCGTGGGCTACAAGGACGGCTGGCGAGGGGTGCTCGACAACCAGCGCATCAACCTGACGCCCGACAACACCTCGGGCATCCTCCACCGTGGCGGGACCATCCTGGGCTCGTCGCGCACCAATCCCTTCAAAGAGGAGCGCGGCGTCGAGCGAGTCAAGGCCAGCCTGACCGAGGAGCGCATCGACTGCCTCATCGCGGTGGGCGGCGAGGACACGCTCGGGGTTGCCGACAAGCTGCACTCCGAGGGCGTGCACGTAGTCGGCGTTCCCAAGACGATAGACAACGACCTCAGCGCAACCGACTTCACCTTCGGCTTCAACACCGCGGTTCAGATCTGCACGGACGCGATCGATCGTCTGCACTCGACGGCCGAGGCGCACAACCGGGTCATGGTGGTCGAGGTCATGGGGCGTCACGCGGGCTGGATCGCGACCTACGCGGGGATCGCCGGAGGTGGCGATTCGATCTTGGTGCCGGAGCGACCCTTCGACATCGAGGGAGTGTGCGAGCACATACGCCACCGCCACCAAGCCGGTCGCACCTTCTCGATCGTGGTGGTGGCGGAGGGCGCGGTTCCGCTCGAGAGCGAGGATGTCGTCACCTCCGAGGAGGCCACCGACTCGTTCGGGCACGTTCGTCTCGGGGGCATCGGGGTGATGCTCGAGAAGGAGATCGAGAAGCGCACCGGCTACGAGACGCGCGCGACGATCCTGGGCCACATTCAGCGAGGCGGAACGCCCACCGCCTTCGACCGGGTGCTGGCGACGCGCTTCGGTATCGCCGCCATCGACTGTGCGAGCGACGGCGACTACGGAAAGATGGTGGCGTTGAGGGGGCCGGACGTCACGCGCGTCCCGCTCGGCGATGCGGTGGGCGAGCTCAAGACGGTAGACCCCGAGCTGTACGAGACGGCCGAGGTCTTCTTCGGGTAACGGCTCGCCCCGATGATCCGTCTCGACCGCAGTGGGAGGGAAGTAGATTCCAACCATGACCAACCTCATCGATCTTCGTTCGGACACGGTCACACGCCCCACCCCCGAGATGCGCCGGGCGATGGCCGGCGCGGAGGTCGGCGACGACGTGTTCGGCGACGACCCGACCATCAACTCGCTGCAAGAGTACGCGGCCGGGCTGCTCGGCAAGGAGGCCGGTCTCTTCGTCCCCACCGGCTCGATGGGCAACCAGGTCTCGCTCGGAGCTCTCGCCCGGCCGGGTGACGAGATCGTGTGCGATGCCGGTGCCCACTTTCTTCACTACGAGGGTGGTTCGGTGGCGACTCATCTCGGACTCATGATGCGTCCGTTACCGGGACGTGCCGGAACCATCACCGCCGAACAGGTCGCCGACGTCATCCGACCGGGCACCGAGCACAACCCGCGCACAGCCGTCGTGGCCATGGAGAACACGCACAACGCAGCCGGGGGCCGGGTCTTCCCGATCGACGAGGCGCGCGCCGTTGCGAAGGTGACGCGCGATCGGGGCGTTGCGTTGCACCTTGACGGGGCGCGTCTGTTCAACGCGCAGGCCGCGACCGGTACGGCCGCAGTGGAGTGGGCGGCGTGCGCCGACACCGTGACGTTCTGTTTCTCGAAGGGCCTGGGGGCTCCGGTCGGCTCCATGGTCGTGGGGCCGGCGAACCTACTTGCAGAGTCGCACCGGCTCCGCAAGCGCTTGGGTGGCGGCATGCGCCAGGCCGGCGTGCTTGCGGCCGCGGCGCGCGTCGCACTCGAAACCGGCCCTGACCGACTGCACGAGGACCACGCCAACGCTCGCCGTCTCGCCGAGAGCTTCGCCGAGCTGAACGAGGACTGCGTCGTGTTGGAATCGGTGGAAACCAACATGGTCTACGTGGACGTCGGCAAGTTCGGGACCACGGGGGCCCAGGTGAGCGACGCGCTTCGACGCGAGGGGGTTCTGAGCCTGGGAGGCGCGGCCCCCGTCATGCGCTTCGTGACCCATCGCGACGTCTCGTCCGCCGATGTCGAAACCGCGATAAGAGCTCTGCAAAAGGTGCTCACCTAGGCCGCCCGCAGACCGCCCAGGGGGCCCCCCCGGGGCGTTTTACCTGCAGGGATACGGGAAGGGTCGAATCATGAGGTTTCTATTCGCACTCAAGCTTCCGCGCGACGCCTCCAGCGTCCCCGTCGCCCGGCACATCGTAAGTTCGACGATGCTCGAGTTGGGCATCGACGAGGACTGCATCAACGACGTCGGAGTGGCGGTCACCGAGGCTTGCACCAACGTGCTCAAACATGCTCGGGAGGACGATGACGAGTACGAGGTCGAGGTGAGCTTCAACCGGGAGACGGCGGCCATCAGGATCAAGGACACCGGTCGTGGCTTCGATCATGAATCGCTCGAAGACGCGCAGCGCGGCGTCCACGAGCTCGCACCCGACCTCACGAGAGAAAGCGGCCGCGGCATAATGCTGATGCGCGCCCTGGTGGACGACCTCGAGTTCACGAGCGAGCCCGAGGCCGGCACGATCGTCCACCTGACCAAGTCCATCACCCTCACCGAGGGGTCGTGGCTGAGTCACCTCGAGACCGCGCGCGCGTCGCGGGCCTGAGGTCCGCCGGCCGCTATGCGGCCACCCTTCGTATACTGGAGACCTAGCGCCGGGGAGTCCGGAACACCGGGCTGAGAGGCGGGCTGAGGTGCCCGCGACCCGCAATCACCTGATCCGGTTCACGCCGGCGTAGGGAGGCATGGCATCACGATGACCGCAGCAGACGTCGTTGTCGCTGGAGGCGGCGTAATCGGACTCTCCATCGCGTGGGAGTCGTCCCTCGAGGGTCTCTCGGTGATCGTGGTCGATCCGCTGGACGACGAGGGCGCGTCGTGGGCCGCCGCCGGGATGCTGGCTCCCGTCACCGAGGTTCACTACGGCGAGGAACGGCTGCTGAAGCTGAACCTCGAATCCATTCGTCTCTATCCTGGTTTCGCGGCGCGCCTGAACGAGGCTTCGGGGCGGAATTGCGGATACGTGGAGTCCGGCACGCTGGTGGTTTCGCGCGACGCCGACGACAATGCCGCGCTCGATGATCTCTTTGCCTTCCAGCAGCGCCTGGGCCTCGACGTCGAACGCCTCAGGGGACGCGACTGCAGACGGTTGGAACCCTCGCTCGCGCCCTCGACGCGGGGAGGGATCTTGGTGCGCGGCGATCACCAGGTGGACAACCGAGCGCTGCTCGGGTCACTGCGCGCGGCGTGCGAACGAAGCGGCGTCCGATTCGTGAGGCGGCGCGTGGTGCGTGCCGAGTTGAACCGAGGGCGAGTATCCGGCGTTCGCCTCGACGACGACGAGGATCTGTCGTGCGGAGCGCTCGTCGTGGCGGCGGGAGCGCGCTCCGGCGAGATGGAGGGCCTGCCCCCCGGCGCGCTGCCCCCCGTGCGGCCCGTCAAGGGCCAGCTCCTGCATCTGCGCGGCGCGCCCGGGGAGCGCCTGGCAACCCACACCATCCGCGGGCTCGAGGCCTACCTGCTGGTCCGCCCCGACGGCCGCGTCGTGCTCGGCGCGACGGTCGAGGAGCGCGGCTATGACGAACGGGTCACCGCCGGGGGCGTCTACGAGCTCCTGCGGGCGGGCTACGAGCTCGTGCCGGGCATCACCGAGCTCGAGCTCGTCGAGGTGAGCGTCGGCCTGCGTCCCGGGTCTCCCGACAACGCACCGATGCTCGGTGCCGCGAGCGTCGACGGGTTGATCATCGCGACCGGACACTTCCGCAACGGCATCCTGCTGGCGCCGGTGACGGGCCGGACCATCGCCGAGCTGCTCGTCACCTCGAAGGCGCCGGAGATCATCAGGCCCTTCTCGCCGCAAAGATTCGAGAGTCACCCACGAGAGACGGCGAGGGCCGGCGCATGAGGGTCAGGGTCAACGGCAGCGATGTCGAGCTCGAGGGCGGTTCGAGCGTGCGCGCGGTCGTCCAGCGTTACGGGCGCGACGACCGCGGGATGGCGGTGGCGCTCAACGGGGAAATCGTGGTCCGCTCGAAATGGAACGAGACCGAGCTGACCGAGGGCGACCGGCTGGAAGTGCTGGGCGCGATCGGCGGCGGACAACGGGAGACCGGCTGATGGACGATCCGCTCGTCATCGGTGGCGAGACCTTCAACTCGCGCCTGCTGATCGGCACCGGAGGCGCGAGCAGCGTCGAGGCCATCGAGAGCGCACTGGTCGCCTCGGGGGCCGAGATGGCGACGGTCGCGCTGCGTCGCATCACGCCAGATGCGCGCGGCTCGGTGCTGGATGTGCTCGAACGTCACAGCATCAGGGTGCTCCCCAATACCGCCGGATGTTTTACCGCCAGAGACGCCGTGATGACGGCACGGCTGGCGCGCGAGGCCTTTGCCACCGATTGGATTAAGCTCGAGGTCATAGGCGACGACAAGACGCTGTTGCCCGATGGGCCCGAGCTCATCGACGCGTCGGAGCAGCTCGTCGACGATGGCTTCACGGTGCTGGCCTACACGACCGACGACCCGGTGCTGGCCGCACGCCTCGAGTCCGCCGGCTGCGCGGCGGTGATGCCGCTCGGCTCTCCCATCGGTTCGGGCATGGGCATCCTCAACCCGTACAACCTTGCTCTCATCGTCGAGCGGGCCGCGGTGCCCGTCATCCTGGACGCGGGGATCGGGACGGCGTCCGATGCGGCTCTGGCGATGGAGCTGGGGTGCGACGGCGTGCTGCTCGCGAGCTCGGTCACGCGCGCTCAGGATCCGGCCGTGATGGCCGACGCCATGCGAAGAGCGGTGGAGGCGGGGCGATTGGCTCGACGGGCCGGCCGCATCCCTCGCCGCCTCTACGCCGAGCCGTCGACCAGCTTCGAGGGTGCTCCGGAGCTGTGAAGCGACCGGCCCGGCGCCACTGCAGAGCGTTGGTGACGCCGGGCGAGTCATATGGTCGACCTGTCCGGTCGAGGGGCCCGCGACCCCTTGCGACGGGACGGGTCCGTCCCCGCAGCTTCGGGCTAGTGCGGGGCAAGCATCGCTCGCTCTGGTCGTTCCCCCATGCGAAGCGAGCAAACCCGGAGGCGGGCAAAAAGCCGGCAATCGCCTCGTGAGGTCGATGACGAATGGGGCATAAGAACGGAAACCTCGACGAGAGATGGAAGGGCTCATGCGCACCGCCGTGGTGTTGTTCACGCGCGATCTTCGGCTTCACGATCACCCGGCGCTGCACGAGGCGCTGCGGTGGGCCGACCGAGTCGTGCCCGCGTTCGTGCTCGACGACGGGATCCTCGACAGTCGTTACGGGCGGCCCAACCGGGTCACCTTTCTCGTCGAGACGCTGCGCGACCTGGATTACTCGCTGAAGGACAGGGGGGCGCGCCTCGTCGTCAGGCGAGGCGACATCGTCAAGGAAACCATGGCGATCGTCGCCGGCGCGGGCGCCGGGGGTCTGTTCGTGAGCGCGGATTGGAGCAAGTACGCGCAGGCGCGCGAACAACGACTGAGCGCCGCATGCGCCGAGAGGGGGATCGAGTTCCGCACCTTCGACGGTATCTCGATCGTCAGTCCGGGTGACGTCACGCCGACCGGTGGAGACCACTTCAAGGTCTTCACTCCTTACTTCAACCAGTGGAAGGGGGCCGGACGGCGACGCGTGCACGAGACCCCGAGGTCGATCGACTTCCCCGCTGCGATCAACGTCGGGCGCATCCCGGCACCCGGCTCGCTGGTTACGGGGACTGCTTCACCGGAGCTCCCACGAGGCGGTGAGAGCGCGGGTCGCGCACGACTGGATGCGTGGCTGCGCAGCCGGCTCGAGACCTATGCCGAGGACCACGACGACCTGGCCGCGAACCACACCTCCCGGCTCAGCCCCTATCTTCACTTCGGTTGCGTGTCACCTCGTTACGTCGAGGAACGAGCGAAGGGAAAGCCGGGAGGGGAAGAGTTCGTGCGACAGCTGTGCTGGCGCGACTTCTACAACCAGGTGCTGGCGGTGACACCCGATTACGCGCGCGCCGACTATCGACCGGTGGGAGACCGGCGAAGAAAGGATTCGGACACGTTCGAGGCTTGGAAGAGCGGCCGCACCGGCTATCCCATCGTCGATGCCGGGATGCGCCAGCTGCGGCGCGAGGGGTACATGCACAACCGGGCCCGGCTCATCACCGCCTCCTTTCTGACCAAGATCTGCTACATCGACTGGACCTTGGGGGCCGGGCACTTCTTCGACTTGTTGGTTGACGGAGACCTGGCCAACAACGCGGGCAACTGGCAATGGGCCGCGGGTACGGGCAACGACACGCGTCCCTACAGAGTGCTCAACCCAGTGCGCCAGGCCGAGCGTTACGACCCGAGCGGGGCCTACGTGCGGCGCTACGTGAAGGAGCTATCGACGGTCGAGGGCAAGGCGGTGCACCAACCTTGGAAGCTCGACGACGAGGAGCGCAACAAGCTCGACTACCCGGAGCGCATCGTCGATCATGAAGAGGGGGCACGCGCTTACAGGGAGCGACACGCGCGCGGTTAGCGAACCGATTGGTTCGGGGCTACCAGCCCAGCGTGCCCGGCCCTCCCTTGAAGGGGCCGACGACGACGCTCGTGATCCAGCCGCCGTAGAAGTCGCCGGCCTGCGGAGTGACCTGCTCCTCGCCGACGTAGGCGGCGTCGACCCGTCCCGCGTAGAAAGAGATGTGCCCGGCGAGCTCCTCGTAGCCCTCCTTGGGCTCGTCGTAGGTCCATGCCGCGCGCGACGCGACACGCGCATTGACCTCGAGATCGAAGTACGACGCCACGCCCTTGAACTCGCACACGGTGTGCCCGCTGGTCGCGTGCAGGTACTCCATGGCGACATCGTCGCGGGGAACGTAGAAGGTCGGCGGCGAGGCCGTCTCGAGCACGCGCAGAGCGCGCTCGGAGCGGGCGAGATCCACGCGGTAGTGGACGACCCGTACCGTGTTCGATGCCGGTTCGACGCGCGGGGGCCGGGGGTAATCCCACACCGACTCCTGGCCTGCCCGGGGTCTGACGCGACGTCTGAACACATGAACAGTGTGCCAGCGTCGCGCTCTTAGTAGAGGGTAGATGGCGATTATGACCATGTTCCTGGGCACGTCCGGGTGGCATTACAAGGACTGGCGAGGGCGCTTCTATCCCAAGGGAGTGCCGCAGCGCGAGTGGCTCGACTTCTACTCCCGGAGCTTCGCAACGGTCGAGTCGAACAATGCGTTCTATCGCCTTCCGGAAGGTGAGCGCTTCGACGTCTGGAGGCAGACGACGCCGGATGACTTCGTCATGGCGGTCAAGATGAGCCGTTACCTGACGCATATCAAGCGGTTGCGAGATCCCGAGGAACCCGTGAGCCGCTTCCTCGACCGGGTGAGGCACCTCGGCGGCAAGCTTGGCCCCGTGTTGCTGCAGCTTCCGCCCACCCTGGGTTGCGACCACGACCTGCTCGACGGGGTACTCGCACAGTTTCCGCGACGGGTTCGCGTGGCGGTCGAGTTTCGCCACGAGTCGTGGTGGGTCGATCAGACGCGCCGCGTGCTCGAAGCACACCGTGCGGCTCTCTGCCTCGCCGACCGGGACTCGAAGCCCGTAGCGCCGTTGTGGCGCACGGCCGACTGGACCTACCTGCGCTTCCATTCGGGGGCGGCCTCGCCTCCGGGCTGCTACGGACGAACTGCACTGGCGTCGTGGGTCGAGAGACTGCGTGAAGTTTTCGGCGACGTCGACTCCTATGTGTATTTCAACAACGATCCCGGCGGTTGCGCGCTCCGGGACGCTCGCTGGTTCGCGCAGGAGGCCGCCAGGCGCGGCATGGACACCACGCGCGCACCCGCCCGGCCGATTCGCCCAGGGTAATAGTCTCTGGTCGATGGGCAACATCCTCGTCGGCACGGCTTCGTGGACCGACAAGACGCTTATCCAGTCCGGCTGGTATCCGAAGGCCGCTTCTACCGCCGAGAAGCGGCTCAAGTTCTATGCTTCTCGATTCCCATTGGTCGAGGTCGACTCGACCTATTACTTTCCGCCGAGCGAAGCCAATTCCGAGCGTTGGGCCGAGCGCACTCCGGATGACTTCACCTTCAACATCAAGGCGTTCTCGCTGCTCACGGGTCATCCCACGCGCGCCGACGCGCTCTACAAGGACCTGGAGGTCGCCGGCGACAAGCGGAACATCTACCCGAAGGACCTCGAGCAGCAGACCATCGACGTCGTGTGGGATCGGTTTCTCTCGGCCCTCGCGCCGCTCGACGAGGCCGGCAAGCTCGGCGTGCTGCTGTTCCAGTTCCCTCCGTGGTTCACGATTGCTCGTCGCAACAAGGACTACATCCTCGAGTGCGCCAAGCGCTCGGCTCCCTACCGGATCTGCGTCGAGCTCCGCAACCGGTCCTGGATGGACGGCGAGAACGAACGTGAGACCCTCGAGTTTCTCGAGGGTCACGGGCTCCCTTACGTATGCGTCGACATGCCACAGGGGTTCAAGTCGTCGATGCCTCCGGTGATTGCGGCGACCTCGGATCTCGCGCTCGTGCGATTTCACGGCCATAACGTCGACGAATGGGAGAGCAAATCGGTGTCGAAGCGCTTTCGCTATCACTACAGTGAGGATGAGCTCGAGCAATGGGTCCCGCGCATAACCAAGCTGAGTGAAGAGACGGACCGAACGCACATCCTGATGAACAACTGCTACAGAGATTATGCACAGCAGAATGCCAAGGAGCTGGCCGAGCTATTGAGGTGACAAAAAACCGGCTCGAATCGCTGAAGGGAGACTTGCGTGGGAAGCACAGCATCCGAATCAACGACCAGTGGAGGATCGTCTTTCGCTGGAAGGACGGAGATGCCCACGAGGTCGAGATCGACGACTACCACTGAGGAGTAGAGATGCTGCCCAAGAATCGAATCCCTACCCACCCCGGCGAGATCCTGCTCGAGGATTTCCTGAAGCCGTTGGGCGTGAGTCAGGTCGCCCTTGCCGAGCACCTCGACATCCCCGTACAGCGCATCAATGAGCTCGTCCGCGGGAAGCGAGGCGTCACCCCAGAGACGGCGTGGCTGCTCGCCGGCGCGCTAGGAACAACGCCTGAGTTCTGGATCAATCTCCAGGCAAATCACGATCTCGTGCGAAACCGTCCAAAGAAGAAAGTCCGCCAGTTAGCGGCTGCCGGCTAGTACTGATAAACCTCGGCCCTTCGCTCAGGCGCGCCCTGCCTAAACGGCATCTAGCACAGCGCTTATCCCAATCTAGACAGCTGCTACCGGGATTACGCGCAGCGGAACGCGAGCGAGTTGGCCGACCTGCTCGAGGCACACGGCGCGAGTGTGGCTTCGCCCGTTCCCGACGACCACACCGGGAAACCCCCTGGGCAGGGGTGGCCCCGCCGGTAGACTCACAGCCCATGACCCACCTAGACGAGCATGGTCGTCCGGAACCTCCCCACGCGGCCGACGAGACCGCCACCCTCCTGGGCTTCCTGGAGTACCAGCGCGCGACCCTGGCATGGAAGTGCGCGGGACTGGACGCGACCGGTTCGGGGCGACGGTCGCCTCCTCGTCGATGACCCTCGGGCGGAATGCTCAAGCACCTGGCCTACGTCGAGGACCTGTGGTGCTCCCGGTGGCTCCATGGGCGAGACCCGGCGCCCCCGTGGGACACGGTGGACTGGGACGCCGACCGCGACTGGGACTGGCACTCGGCCGCCGAGGACACCCCCGAGCAACTCCGTACGCTCTGGGAGGACACCGCGGCCCGCTCTCGCTCCCTGGGTGCGGAGGCGCTGGCCGACGGCGGCCTGGAGCGGCTGGCCCGGCGCACCAGCTCCGATGGTGAGGCACCCAGCCTGCGATGGATCCTGCTCCACCTGGTCGAGGAGTACGCGCGGCACAACGGCCATGCCGACCTCCTCCGGGAATCGGTGGACGGGCTCACCGGGGAGTAGCCGGCGGGCAGCCCCAGTCCCGAACGGTGACTTCGGTTGCCCTTGCAAGTGATGATCGACCGCAAGGTTGAGAAGGAGAACGGCGATCACCGACGAGATGGCCGAGAGGATGGCCGATGAGGCCGAGGCCGGCTATGGCGTCGATGAGATCGAGCGTCGGCGAGCTGGCGGGCGTCCGGCGATGGGCTCGGGGCGCGCGTCCATCGAATCCGTTCGACTTGACCCCGAGCTGAAGCGCGAACTGCTCCTGCGTGCCTCGAAGGACGGGATCAGTGTCGCCGAGGTGATCCGCGAGGCTCTTCGAACCTACGTGCGAACAGGTTGATCCGAGTGTCCTCGCTAGTCGCGACAAATATCGCCATTCGCTCAGCCTCTACCTGCGGAAGGCCGGCACCGCGGGGCGGGACAGGATGATCAGTATTAGTTGCCCTCATGGTGAGTCGGCGTGCGCCGGGGTGAGGTCTTCGAACTGTCGTTTCAGGCAGCGAAATTGAAAGGCAGCCGAAGGTCCAGTCCGAAACGGTCCTTCAGTCCGGCGAGATCTACCGCTCCGAGAGTGGGATAGAGGATCTCGACACCGACTATCTCCCCCTCAGGACCGATGTCGATGTGGAGGCGGTCATCCAGCTCGATCGTCTCCTTGATAGCGGCTTCGGGTTCCGCAGCAAGGAGCACGTAAAGGGCGTCCGCCTGCTCGTCGTATGCGTAAAGCGCCATGGCTGCCCCTCCCTCCACACAGTGATCACGATCTGCTCCTGTTCGTCAACTTATCCGGACCTGCACAACCGTTATCGCGACCACGCCACCACCAACGCAGCGGATCTCTCGAGCTTGCTGCGGGCCGGCGGACTGGATGTCTTGGAACCAACTAGCGTCGAGCCAGAGGTCGAGGCTTGAAGCGAGCGCGTAGCTCGGCGAGCTGAAGCCGCCGCACTAGCTTCGCAACCCGGCGTCTCCGAGCCGTGTGGCGTCTGCGCTCCGCCCACACGCCCAGACCGATTCCCACCCCGAACAGGCTGGCGCCGCCGAGTCCTGCAGGGATACCTATCAGCAAGGCGCGCCGGCGCGTCCGCAATTCGTGGATCGGCCATCCGCGCGTAAGCGCGATGCGACGCAGGTTGTGCTCGGGATTGACCGCGTGGGGATGGCCGACGGTCTCGAGCAGCGGCAGATCGTTCCTGGAGTCCGAGTAGGCGTGGCACTGCTGGAGATCGATTCCGAGCTCCGCCGCTTTAGCCGCGACGGCCGAGGCCTTCTCGGGACCGTGCATGACCGGACCGACCAACCGGCCGGTGTAGTAACCGTGGCGATCGACCTCGGACACCGTGGCGATTGCCCCGGTCATGTCGAGGGACTTCGCGATCCGGCTGGCGAGCTCGATGGGGGAGGCGGTAACGAGAAAGGTCGCGTCGCCCCGATCGTGATGTCCTTCGATCACGCGCACGATGTCGGCATAGACGCGCGGCAATATCCGTTCCTGGGCGATCTCCTCACCCATCTCGATGAGCTCCGCCTGACTCTTTCCCGTCACGAACTCAAGCGTAGACTCGCGCGACAGCTCCATTCCTCCCGCGTGCTCGCCGCGCAGACGAAAAATCATCTGGCCCCAGCCGAAGCGGAGGATGTCCCGTACTCGGAAGAGATCCTGCTCGTATGCGCCGCGCGCCATGAGGAAGAGGCTCGATCCGGGGATGAGGGTCCGATCGAGATCGAAGAACGCGGCCCGCGGCGCGCCGGCCCGTTCCGCGGCGCTCACCAGCCCCTCCACTCGGTTATCTCCGACGCATCCGTGCGCCTCGTCTGGGGGCGCTGCACCCCCGGTTCGGGATAGCCGACATAGATGTAGCCGGCCACCAGCTCGCCGACGACGAGGCCGAGGTAGTCGTGCACCTCGGGAATGTGGGCGGCCGGACCCGTTCGCAACATGGCGCCCAGCCCCAGATCGTGTGCCGCGAGCAGCATGTTTTGCATCGCCGCGCCGACGGCATGGTGCTCCTCGACCTCCTGAACCTTGGGGAGATGGTGCTTGGGTGTCTCGATGACGGTGATGATGACGGGAGCCCGCCGCGCCTTGGGGCGGACCGACTGCGGGTCCTTGCCCTCTCGCTCGGCCCCTGCGGCCCACGCGTCTCCGAGCTCCTTCAACGCCACGCCGGTCAGCACGATGAAGCGCCATGGCTGCGTCAGGTGATGGGTCGGTGCCCTGACGCCCGCCTCGATCAGGCGCCGGATGGTCGCGGCGTCGGGCACCTCGTCGGTCACCTTCGGCACCGATTGCCTGGTGATGATCGCTTCGTAGGTCTCCATCGAGCCGAGGATAACGGGCGCACCCGTGGACGCGAGCGGCGGTGTGGCACACTGCTCGCGTGCAACTTGGAGCAATGAACTTTCCCGGCCGCTCGGTGACCAAAGAGATTCACCGGATCGCGGAGGATGGCTTCGATTTCATCGATCTCACCCTCGAGCCACCCGCCGCGTGGCTGCCCGACGGAAAGGAGGTCGGCCGGCTCATCGGCGATCTAGGTCTCGCCGCCGTCGGGCACACGGCTTACTACCTCCCGATCGCCTCGCCTTTCAAGGAGCTCAAGCAGCAGGCGTTCGACCTCTACGTCCGGGCGCTCGACTGCTTTGCGGACGCGGGGGTCGAGCTCGTCAACATCCACCCCGATAACCGGGTTCCGCTCCACCCACCGGAGCGAATGCGCGCTCGCAATGCCGACGCGATCTCAGAGTTGTCCGGTCTCGCTGCGGCGCGCGGCCTCGAGCTGATGGTCGAGAACATCGACCGAGGGTTCGCCCGCGTGGACGACTTCATCCCGATCTTCGAGCGCGCCCCGGAAGTCGGCTTTCATCTCGACGTGGCGCACGCCAACCTGCGCCTCGGCCTGGGCCAGACGAACCAGACGCCTGCCTTTCTGGAGGCGTTCTCGGACCGGCTCTCCCACGTCCACGTGAGCGACAACCGGGGGGGAGAGGCAGACCTCCATCTGCCCCTCGGCGCCGGGGCGATCGACTGGCGGGCAATGATCCGGGCGCTCAAGCAGGCGGGCTACGACGGCACCGTGACGCTGGAGGTCTTTGCGCGCGAGCGCGAGTATCTCCGGACCTCACGCCGGTTGTGGCTCGAATGGTGGGGCGAGGGCTAGACCGGAGTCCCGTTAGCCCCTGTACATCCTCTCGGTGGCCATCCCGGCACGCGAGGTCCTTTTCTGGGGACGGATGCGCGCTGAGCGAACATCTCGCCCCAAAAATCGACCTCAGCTCCTGCCCTCCGAGTTGCTGGTGTTACTCATGAGGGTTTTGTAGCCTGAAGCCATGGCGCGTTCTTTTCTGGCACCCGGTGAAGAGGTGGTCCGGACCACCCGCAGGCACCTCTCGGTCCTCGTGCGGCCCGCTCTGCAGACCCTGGTGGCGGTCGCGCTCCTCGGTGGAGTGGGCTATCTCAGCGGTCCCCGCAGCGAGATGGACCTCGTGGATCAGGTCTGCGGCGCTCTGGCCCTGCTCGTCCTGCTCCGCGGCGCGCTGCGTGTAAGGAGGTGGTCGCACCACAAGATCCTGGTCACCGACCGCCGCATCGTCGAGATCGGTGGCGTCATGGCCCGGCGCGTGTGGTCGTGGCCCTACGTGCGCATCCACGACCTCGGGCTACGCCGCTCGGTTACGGGGCGGCTGCTGGGATACGGCTCGGTGGTGATCGAGGCGACCACTCCCGGTTCGCCCTGCGTGGTGCTCGGGCGGATCCCCGATCCCAACGGCTTCTATCGCGACGTCATGGAGGTGTTGATGGAGGGCCCGCTCCCGGACATGGTCGAGGTCGACGACGACTACGACCATCAAGCCGAGGTCCCCTGGTGGGAGCAGGTCCCGGACGACGAGAGCGACACCGGGCCCCTCCCGCGCATCGTCGTCTAGACCTCGAGGTGCCGGGCCGCAGGGCAGATAAAACCGGGGACCAACTGCCGCTCTTCGTCTACGGAACGCTCCGCCGTGGTGAGCGGGCGGCGCACCTCCTGGCCGGTGCGGTGAGAGCGCGGGCCCTTGCACGAGCGCGCGGCGCCCGGCTCGCCCTGGATCTCGACTATCCCGCGGTCAGCTTCGCCGGCGATCAGGAGGTCGAGGGTGAGCTGGTATGGCTCGACCCCCAGCGTTTCGACGTGATCATGGCGCTGATCGACGACTACGAGGGCGCTCCCGATCTCTTCGAGCGGGTCCAGGTGATGGTCGCCACCGACCACGGTGAGGTCGAGGCCCACGCCTACGAGTGGCGCGGCCGGGCCGCCCCCTAACTCCAGGGGCCCCAGCCGGGGGCGATGATCGGGCATTTCGGAGATCTCACTTGCCTAAATACCGCAGTTGGTTGTTGCATGGGAGCAACCAGGCGGTAGGTTTCAACGTCTACCGTTGAGAGGGTCGCGTCCCGGGAGAACGATTGACGATCAGGCGACTATCGCTATTGCTGGCACTCGCCCTGACGGGCTCGGTGCTCGCGCTCACTCCCGCGGTCGCCGCGCCGCGCCAGGCCACCGTCGAGCTGCCCGCTCCGAGCTCCACGGCCCCCACCCCCGAGGTCCGCTCCGAGCGCGGTGCACCCCTCGAGTGCACGACCGATCCTCCGGCAAGCCGGGCGAAGAAGCTGGCCAAGGTAGGAGACTTCGAGGGCAAGGTGCGCTGGTGCGGGGGCCAGGTGCGCGGCCAGGTGGGGCGGAGCTCCAACGGGCTGGTGACCAGCTTCGACCGCAGCGCCAAACTCGACGTCGACGTCACCCTGCCGGTCGAGGGGGAGGGCCCCTGGCCCCTCGTGGTGATGCTTCACGGGCTCGGCGGCTCCCGTGACGGCAACTGGAGGGCCGCGGCCACCTACGCCGCGCGCGGTTACGCGGTGCTCGATTACACGGCCAGGGGCTACTGGGAGAACACCTGCGAGAGCGGGACGCCGTCCCACAGCGTCAAGGGGGCCGGCAACCTCTACGAGGGCGAGCGGGAGCCGAGCCACGCGTGTCGCACACAGCTCGCCAGCCGGCGCTACGAGATCAGAGACACCCAGCATCTCGTCGGTCGCTTCGTCGACGGGTCGCTGGTAGAGGGCGCCTCTGCCAACCCGAGGATCGGCGTGATGGGCACCTCGTACGGCGGTGGCCAGACCTGGATGCTCGCCAGGGACAATGTCTGGAGGTCGCCGCGGGGCGTGAAGGTCGCGGTCGCGGCGGCCGTGCCCGTGATCGGCTGGACCGACCTGCTCGACGCTCTTATGCCCAACGGCCGGGCGAGCGACGTCAGGTCCTTCGTCAAGAAGAAGGCCGACCTCGACGAGAGGTTGGCGGAGCGGATCGGGGTGCTGAAGGAGAGCTACCTCAGCACCTTCTATTTGGGTATGTCGTCTGCGGCGCAGTTCAAGCTCCCCGGGTATCTCAACTCCTGGCACGAGGCGGTGCTCGCCGGCGAGCCCTATAGCGACGCCGGCAACCCGGTCATGGCCGAGGTCGCGCGGGAGCTTCTGAGAGAGCGCTCCGCGCTCTACCTGCGCAGGGGCAGAGGCGAACCGGCCATCCTCTCGGTACAGGGATTCACCGACACGGTCTTTCCTGCGGTCCAGGCCCTGAACATGTACAACCTCCTCAACGGGGGCCGGCAGCGCAGCTACCCGATGAACATGTACTTCGGCGACTACGGCCATCCGGTGGCTCAGGGCAAAAAGGCCGAAGCCGCGTACGTCGACGGCCTCATCGAGGAGTGGCTCGACTACTACCTGCGCGCTGAGGGCAAGAGGCCGCGGCGCATCGTCGAGGCGCGGACCACCCGCTGTGACGACGAGACACAGCCGGGGGCGCTGTACCGCGCCAAGACCTGGACGGACCTGCAGCAGGACGACGAGCAGGCGGTCGACCTCGCCATGAAGGGCAAGCTCGACACCGATGTCGATGATGTGCGCGCCCGGATAATCAAGCCGATCGACTCGGACGCCGTCACTCATGGCGTCAACTACGCGGGCTGCAGGGTCACCGACGCAGCGCTGGCGGACGGCAACCTCGCATCCGCCACGAAGACCCTGAGCGAGCCGCTCACGATGCTCGGCCTCCCAACCGTGTCGCTGATGGCCGACCCCGAGTTCGAGGACATGTACATCTCGGCCCGGCTGTGGGACGTCGACGGCGACGAGCGTACGCTCGTGGACCGCGGCGTTTTCCGTCTGCAGAGCGCCAACCAGCAGAGCGCGCTGTTCAAGCTCTTCGGCAACGCCTACACCTTCGCCGAGGGTCACCGCATCGAGCTCGAGCTGACCGCAAACGACACGCGTAGCTTCCTCGAGTCCAACGCCGATGGAACCATCGACGTCTCCGACGTGACGCTCTCGCTTCCGCTGGCCGACCCCGGTGCGCTGCCGAAGCTCGAGCAGCAGCGTTAGCCGATTCTGTTCCGCGCGGCCCCCGGACGTCGCTAACCTTCAGTCATGACCTCAGGTGTGGTCGCATCCTTTATCGCGGCCCTCGCGCTCGCCTTCGCGGAGGCGCTCGGCCGTTTCTATCCCGCGCGCACGACCTGGCTGCGGCTCCGTAGCCTTCACGGTCGTCGCGCGGTCCGAGCGATGCGCGAGCGGTTCGAGGCGGTGGGCAGGAACCGCGCTCCCCGGGTGGTTGCGATCTTGCTGCTGGGGCTGGTGCTCGGCTGGATCGCAAGCAAGAGTCTGCTCGACAAGTCGTGGATTGAAGTGGGCACCGATGTGCTTCCTTACGTCTTCATCACCATCGTCATGCTGCGGGTGCCGTCGATCGTGAGGCGTATCGTCGAGCGCATGAAGGACTACGAACGTGGCGCCGGCGAGGACCCGGACGTGCCGCTGGCGGACCAGGATGGCGACGGGCCGTCGGCCATCGCGCTCTAGACGTGAACGGCGACGGCGGGAAGCGACCCGTGGACGATGCTCAGCTCTACCTCGTGGCACCGGCGCGACTCGCAGCCGGCGAGCTCGCCGACCTCGTGCCGGAGCTCGCCGATGCCGGGGTCGACCTCATCCAGCTGCGCGAGAAGGGGATGGAGGCCGGCGACGTCCTGCGGCTCGGCGGGCCGGTCCTCGAGGCGTGCAAAGAGGCCGGGGTGCCGTTGGTCGTCAACGACCGGCCCGATGTTGCGCTGGCGCTCCAGGCCGACGGGGTGCACGTCGGTCAGAACGATCTCCCGATCGAGTTCGCCCGCCGCTTCTTCGGCGACGGGATCGTCGGGTTGTCGACGCACGCAGCGGGCGAGGTCGACCGCGCGCTGGCGCGCTCCGATCTCATCGACTACTTCGTGGTGGGACCGTGCTTCGAGACCCCCACCAAACCGGGCCGCCCGGCCGCAGGTCTCGACCTGGTCCGCTATGTGGCGGAGCAGCACACGACGCTGCCCTGGTTTGCGATCGGAGGCATCAACGAATCAAACCTCGACGAGGTGACCGGCGCGGGCGCGACGCGCATCGTCGTGGTCCGCGCCATCACCGAGGCCGCAGACCCGGCCGGTGCGGCCGCCGGGCTCAAGCAACGCCTTGTAAAGGCTCGTTCTCGAGCGCGAGGGTAAAATCGGCAAGGGCGTAGGAATGAGGGACTCGGAATGAGGGACGTGGACAAGGGGGAGTAGACGTCCGATCATCCTCGTACTCTGAGCACTGCGTTGCACACACTCGAGGCCCTCGAGGCGATCTCGCTCGATCCTTCAGGTGTGTCGGTCAGGGCGGTCGCGCTCTCTCGGACTCAGTCTCTCGTCGGCCTACGCGGTGGTCCACTCTCTCGAGTCCGCCAAGTTCGTCGAGCAGTCACCCGCGGGACGCGGGCTCTACGTGCTGGGTCCCAAGGTTCCCGACCTCTTGGATCGTTACGCGGCCTCATTGCGCCAGCCGGAGCGGATCGCTCCCTTCCTCGAGGACCTCAGAGACCGGGCCTCGGCGCGCTCCTACGTCGCGATCTGGAGAGGCGGCGATCTACGAGGTCGCGGAGACGCTCGGGCGACGCGGCAGCCGTGAGCTGAAGGATGTCACGCGTGGTTTTCGAGGGGCGGCGCACGCGCTGGCGCTCGGGAAGATCTACCTCGCCGACCTCCCCGAGCGCTCGTGGCCCTCATACGCGCGCGCCCCCCTGCTTCCGGCCAGGACGCGTCACACGTTGCCGAGTTGCGCTCACCTGCGCCACAACCTCGAGGCCGTACGGCGGAGGAAACTGGTCTTCGACATCGAGGAGTACGTCGAGGGCGTGTGCTGCATCGCTGCGCCCCTGCGCGATGTGAACGGCGAGCTCATCGCAAGCATCGGCATCTCGGTCTCGGCTCGCCGCTTCAAACGTGACCTAAGGCCCCTGACCGCTGCGCTTCGCTCTGCGGCCGCGACTGCGTCACGCGAGCTCGGTAGCGTGGGCCGCCGCGCTTGACACGGGGCCTTTTTTTGCGCATGCGCGCAATCGCGCGACGCTCTACCAAAATCTTCCTGTAGAACCTTCCATCGGCGGCCTAGCTTGATCTCCTAGCGCCGGGGGCCGGCGGGATCGGAGGGGCACCATGTACGAGAAAGACGGAGAGAAGTACTTCGTCGTCGATGGGCATGTTCATTTCTGGGACGCGAGCCCGGCAAACACGAGTAACGAGTACGGCGAGGGCTTCATCAAGTGCTTCTACGACTACCACGCCAATCTCAGTCCCGAGGAGTACGTCTGGCCACTGGAGAAGTACCGCAAGTACTCAGAGGACGACCTCATGCGCGATCTCTTCGACGAGGGCTACGTCGACGTTGCCATCTTCCAGCCGACCTATCTCACGGACTTTTACGCCAAGGGCTTCAACACAACCGAGCAGGACGCGGTCCTCAAGGACAAGCACCCCGACAGGTTCATCCTCAACGGCTCGTGGGACCCGCGCGCGGGCGACAGGGGACTGGAAGAGTTCGAGGCGAAGGTGGGCAAGTACGACCTCAAGGGAGTGAAGCTCTACACCGCAGAGTGGCGAGGCGACTCCAAGGGCTGGAAGCTCACCGACGACGCCTCCCTCCGCTACCTTGACAAGTGCCGCGAGCTCGGCGTGAACAAGATTCATGTGCACAAGGGCCCCACCATCTGGCCGCTGAACCGGGACTCCTTCGACGTCGCCGATGTCGACGCGGCGGCAACGGCCTATCAGGACCTGACCTTCGTGGTGGAACACTGCGGGCTCCCGCGGCTCGAGGACTTCTGCTGGATCGCAACGCAGGAGACCAATGTTTGGGCCGGTCTCGCGGTGGTCATCCCGTTCATCCACACCCGCCCGCGCCAGTTCGCCAAGTGGCTCGGGGAGATGCTCTATTGGGTCGGAGAGGACAAGATCACGTTCGCCAGCGACTACGCCCTGTGGTCCCCCAAGTGGCTCATCGAGCAGTTCGTCGACATGCAGATGCCCGAGGATCTCGTGCCCGAGTACGGCGAGCTTACGCCGGACATCAAACGCAAGATTCTCGGGCTCAACCTCGCGAAGCTCTACGATATCGACGTGCCCGACGAGATCCCGCAGCCGGCGGTCGAAGAGACCGCCGACGACCGGGCTCCCGCACCCGCATGATCGGACGCGGGGCGGGCTCGGCCGGACCGCAGGTGGAACGGGCGGGCTCGGCCGGACCGCAGGTGGAACGGGCGGGCTCGGCCGGACCGCAGATCGAGCAGGTGCTGGAGGCGCTCGCGACGGTGCGCGATCCGGAGCTCGACGAACCGCTCACGGAGCTGGGTTTCGTTGCCTCGATCGAGATCGCGGAGAGCTCCGTGCTGGTGCGGCTCCGCCTGCCGACCTATTTCTGCGCCCCGAACTTCGCGTACATGATGACGGCCGACGCCCGCGCCGCGCTCGAGGCGACCCCGGGCGTCGGGCGCGCCGAGGTGGTGCTGATCGACCACCACGCGAGCGACGTGATCAGCTCGGGAGTGCGCGACGGACGCGGCTTCGTCGAGACCTTTCCTGGAGAGGCGACCGGCGAGCTCGGCGGGTTAAGACGGTTGTTCCAGGCGAAGGCCTTTCTCGCGCGTCAAGGCCGCCTGTGTGCCGGACTCACCCGCCGCGGCCTCACTCCGCGGGAACTGGCATCGCTGCGCCTGGCAGATCTGCCTGAGTGCGCCGACACGCGCGCCTATCTCGAACGCCGCTCTGATCTCGGCCTGGACTCGTCGGCCGGCGCGCGTTTCCTGGTCGACGCGGCCGGACGCCCTCCTCCCGAAGAAGCGCTCGAGGATCACCTCCGCTTTGCTCGGGCCGTCGGTTTGAGCCTCGAGACCAATGCGTCGTTCTGCAGGGGATTGCTCGCAACCCGCTACGGCTCCTTGAAGGAGGCAACGGCATGAAAGCGGCACGGCTGCACGACTACGACACGGACCTGCGCATCGACCAGGTCGACGAACCCGCCATCGCCGGCCCCCACGACAGTCATCGTGAAGATCGGGGCGGCCGGCTTGTGCCGCACCGACATCCATATCCGTGACGGTGACTGGAAAGAAGTACAGCAGGGGGCGGGGCTGAGGCTTCCCTACACGCTCGGCCACGAGAACGCGGGGTGGGTCCATGAAACCGGATCGGCCGTGGACAGCTTCGAGGTGGGGGACACAGTCATCCTTCACCCCCTCGTCACCTGCGGGCTGTGCCGCGCGTGCCGGGCGGGCGACGACATGCACTGCGCCGACGGGGCCTTCCCCGGCCTGGTGGTCGATGGCGGCTTCGCGGACTTCATGAGGACCGGCGCGCGCAATCTCATCAAGCTCGATGCGGGCCTCGAGCCCAAGGACGTCGCGGCCCTCTCGGACGCGGGGCTCACCGCCTATCACGCGGTCAAGAAAGCGGCCGCCCTTCTCTATCCAGGGACCAAGGCGGTCGTAATCGGTGCCGGGGGTCTCGGCCACATCGCGATCCAGTGCCTGAAGGCGCTCACGCCCGCGGAGATCATCGTCGTGGATACCTCCGAGCCGGCGCTGAAGCTTGCCGAGAGGATCGGAGCCGATCACGGGGTGCTCGCGGACGGCGCCGAGGTCGACGTCGTGAAGGACATGACGGACGGTGCGGGAGCCGAGGCCGTCATCGACTTCGTCGCGGAGAGGGGCGTCGAGAAACGCGCTCCGGAGATGGTGCGCAACGCGGGCAGCTACTACGTCGTCGGCTACGGTGGCTCGCTGGACGTGCTGACGCACACGATCATCTTCCGTGAGATAAACGTGATCGGGAATCTCGTCGGCACCTACAACGAGCTCGCCGAGCTGATGACGCTCGCCGCTCAGGGACGGGTCACGCTGCACACCAGCACCTATCCGATGGACGCGATCAACGACGCGATGGCGGACCTCGATGAGGGCCGGTTACAGGGGCGAGGAATTCTGGTTCCCTAGCATCCGGCCATCGCCGAGGCCGAACGTAAGCCGGCTCAGTGTCCGTCTTCTCAATTGCCGCCGGCTTTGGGTCCGTGGCGAACCCATTGCCGGATCGCGACGCGTGCCTGAAGACGAAGGACCGCGCGCAAGCTAGTCTGCCTCCGCAACCTCACGACAACCGTCAACAGGGGGGACGACGTAGTGCCGCGCGCTATCGACTTTCACGTTCACGCATCGACACACGAGTGGCTGCAGGGCTCGATCGGGCCAATGCTCGAGGTTACGGCGAAGTATTTCCGCAGCGAGGTGCGCGTGCGCACGGTCGAGGAGATGGCCGAGGAGTACGAGAAGTGGGACCTTCTCGGTGTCCTGCTGGCGTGGGATGCCGAGACGGCCACCGGGCTGCCGGCCTTGACCAACGACCGGGTCGCCGAGATCTGCGCCGAGTTTCCCGAGCAGTTCGTGGGCTTCGCCTCGGTCGACTTTCACAAGCCGAACGCGGCCGAGGAGCTCGATCGCGCCGTCACCGAGCTCGGCCTCAAAGGGTTGAAGATCCACCCGCAGGTGCAGGCGTTCTATCCCAACGAGGAGCGCTGGGATGAGATCTGGAACGTGTGCGAGCGCCACCGTCTCCCGATCGTCGTGCACGTCGGACAGACGGGGCTGGGGGCCGGCGTTGCGGGAGGCTCGGGCATCGCCTACGACTACGGACGTCCGATGCTCATGGACATGGTGGCGGCGCGCCATCCGGATCTCACGGTCGTCATGGCGCACTTCGGCTATCCGTGGCACCTCGAGGTCCTGGCGAGCGCGATGCACAAGACCAACGTGTGGGTCGACCTCTCCGGCTGGCGGCCGAAGTACATCCCGCCCGAGGTCAAGCGGGACTGCAGGGGCCGGCTGAACGAACGCTTCGTGTGGGGGAGCGATTACCCGATGCTCGACCCGGGTCGCATCCTCGACGAGTTCGACGAGATGGGCCTCGAGGGAGAGAAGCTCCACAACGTGCTGCTCGGCAACGCCGCCCGCCTGCTGGGCTTGGATCTCTAGGCCGGCGGAATTCGCAGGTGGGATGGGTCGTTAAGGTAGGTGTATGAGCGATCAGGAACGCATCAAAGAAGAGGTCACCGAGGCCCTCAAGGCGGTCGACGACCCCGAGCTGGGGATCGACATCATCAACCTCGGCCTCGTCTACGAGATCAAGGTCGCCGAATCCGGCGACGTTCACATCGAGTTCTCGTTGACGACCATGGGCTGCCCCATCGGACCGATGATCGAGGAGCAGATGAAGTCGGTTGCTGCTCCGATCGAGGGCATCGGCGAGATCACCGCCGAGCTGGTGTTCTCGCCGGCGTGGACTCCCGAGAAGATGACGCCGCTGGCGAAGTCCGCCCTCGGCTTTGTCTGAGCCTTCCCCTTTTCGGCTTCGCCGGCTGCTGTGGGTGGGCGCGGTCGTCGCGGCCCTCGCGGTGGCAGCCTCGGCCCACTACCCCCTGTTCGTGGAGGGCATCGACAGCCCCGATCGTGCCGAGCCGATCGAGGACGTCGGACGTGCTCGGGCCTTTTACGGCCGTCTCGAGCCTGAAGGGGTCGACTACTACCGCTTCGAGGGCGGCGCCGGCCAAGAGGTGGCCTTCGAGCTGCTCGTTCCCAAGACGGACGACCTGCGAGACTTTCGCCCGGAGGTGCTGCTCGCCGGTCCCGGCCTGACGGACGACTGCCACGGCCTCGTGCTCGAGGCCGAAGGTTGCGAGCGCATCCCCGCCTCCGCCGCCCCCGCCAGCGTCTACGAGGGCTTCACGCAGACCTATTACTGGAGCTATGCCGAGCCGGGTGAGCCCAGCTCGACCGTCACGCTGCCGGCCGGCGGAAGCTACCTGGTGGCGGTGCGCGCCGACGACGATTCGGCGGGCCCTTACGCGCTGGGGGTCGGCACCGAGCAGGACTTCGGAGTGGCGGACGCGCTCGGCTTCCCGCTCCAGTGGGTGAGCGTGCGGCTGTGGTACTTCAGCTGATGAAGGGATCGTCGTGGGAGCCACGCTGATCGTCATCGGAGCGGTAGCGATCGACTGGGGCATCGCTTTCGTGGTGTGGCGGGGTTTCACGCGCCTGCTGCGCCGGCCGGTTCCCGAGCGTGTCTCCGCGGTGATGCCATGGGTTCTGTTTCAGAGCTTCCTCCTGGTCGGCCTGATCGTCACCGGAGCGCTGGCGCGCGCGGGTAACGGGGCGATAGTCCTCACGGCGATTCCCCTGGCGCTGTTCGCCGCGTTCTTCGCGGTTCCCGTCGCGCTCTTCAAGGCCAGGGGCGGGCGCACCATCGACTGGCGCCTGTGCCTCGACCACAGCTACGCAACAGCAGTGGTCTGGGGGGTCCTGTTCGTCGTGGGCCTCGTCGTATGAGCTCACGTCTGTCTCATCTCGAGTGCGCGCGCTGCGGCCGAAGCCTCGACGCGTTCTCGCTGCAGAACCGCTGCTCCTGCGGCGGCACTCTGCTGCCCCGCTACGACCTCTCTCGGCCGGTGTCGCTGGAGGCGGTCAGGTCGCGCCCACCGGGTCCGTGGCGCTACGAGGAGGTGCTGCCGCTTCAGAGCGCACCGGTGTCGCTCGGCGAAGTCGAGACGCCGCTGCTGTTCTGCGAACGGCTGTCCGAGCGACTGGGGAGCGAGACTGGTGAAGGACGACTCTCCGTCGCCCGGCTCGACCTTCAAGGCCCGGGGGGCGAGCGTGGGGCTCTCGCGCGCGCTCGAACTCGGCGTGAAGCGCGTGGTCATGCCGAGCGCAGGCAACGCCGGAGGAGCGTGGTCGCTGTACGCAGCCCGCGCGGGCGTCGAGATCACCGTCACCATGTCGAGCGGGGCGCCGGGCTTCAACCGGGCCGAGGTGTCGCTGGCCGGAGGCGAGCTCGTGCTGGTCGACGGGACGATCGCCGACGCCGGGGCGCGCGCCAGGGAGATCGCCGCGGACACGGGGGCCTGGCTCGCGACGACCTTCAACGAGCCCTATCGCGTAGACGGGAAGAAGACCGCGTGGCTCGAGGTCTTCGACCGCCTCGGCGACGAGTCTTCCATGGCTATGCCGGGCACCGTCGTGCTGCCCGTCGGCGGAGGGGTCGCGGCCGTCGCCCTGGCCAAGGCGGCGCGCGAGGTCGTCAAGCTCGGCTGGGCCGAGGGTCCGGCCCCCGCGCTAGTCGGGGTCCAGAGCGCCGACTGTGCCCCCATCGTCCGAGCGTTCGAGGCGGGCACCGACGAGGTCGCCCCGTGGGAGTCGCAACCCACGACCAGCGCGGCCGGCCTGCGGGTGCCGGCTCCGTCGGAGGGACGGCTGGTGCTCGAGGAGGTCCGGGCTTCGGGCGGTTCGATGCTGGCGGCGAGTGAGGAAGAGATTCGCACGTCCATCGGCGACCTCGCCTCGACCGAGGGGATCTTCGCCTGCCCGGAGGGAGCGGCAACGCTGGTTGCGGCCGCCCGCCTGGCGCGCACCGGGGCCCTGAGGGAGCCGGTCGTGCTCTACAACACGGGGGCCGGCGCCAAGTATCTAGAGTTGCTCAGGTAGTGGGGTTGGCGCGCGCCGCTGCGTGCGCGCCGGCCAGATTCGTCGCCCCCGTCGGGCGCAGGATCTCCTCGTATGCCGGAGTAGGGGAGCTTTGCAACCGCTAGGATCTTGCGGGAACCGACCTGCGAGATCCCCTGGGTGGTGTTGAAGGCGTGGCGGTTCCCATCAGACGGCTCGCGAGCATCCGCCTCCTTCGGCTCGTCGCGTCGAGCTACTACCGTGGTAGGGCACGCTCGATGACGGGCCCGCCGCCGCGAGTGTTTCTCAACAGCGTGCCAAAGGCGGGAACGCACCTGCTAATGGAGCTCGTGAGAAACCTTCCAAGGATGATGTTCTCCGGCAGACATCACGCGCTGCGTGACTTTTCGATCGAGCCCGGATCGCCGCCGGAGCATGTCCCTGCGATTGACCTCGATGCATTCGGTCGCGTTTTGGAGAAAGTCCGTAACGGACAGTTCATGACGGCTCATTTCCCTTACCGCCAGGACGTGGAACTGATGCTGGAACAGCGAGGCTTTTCCTCGCTGCTGATACTCAGAGATCCACGCGACGTCGCCGTGTCACATGCCTTATACGTGAGCGGTACCGAGCGACACTGGCTTCACCGGCGTTACACCGAGATCCTTCTCACGCCCGAGGAACGGTTGATGGCCTCGATCACGGGTTTTCCCGACGACGAGATCAGTAACGGACTAGAGTCCATAGGGCAGCGTTTCGATCAGTACCTTGGCTGGCACACGAGCCCCAACGTGTTGGTGTGCCGCTTCGAGGCACTGGTTGGTTCTCCGGGCGGTGGATCCCGAGAGGAGGCCATGAGGGCGGTGCGAGCCGTGGCCGAGCATCTCGAGCGACCTCTCTCGAAAGAGGAGAGTGAGCGGATGGCCCGGCGCAACTGGTCCCAGAGCACGGCGACCTTCCGTAGGGGGCAGATAGGCGACTGGCGAAATCACTTCAATGAGGACCACAGGGAGGCCTTCAAGCAAGTGGCGGGCGAGGTTCTCATTCGGCTGGGGTACGAGCGCGACCTGAGCTGGTAGCGGGGGGGGCCGGGAGCGCCGGGTTTCCTCTGCAATCCCGATTAGGTCTTGACTGCCCGATCGGTTCTTCTCTAGTATCGAACATACGTTCGATATCGAGGTGGTTGCGGCCGTTCCCCCGGCCTGCCGGACGGGCTCCCCGGCCCCGTCCGGCCCCCTCGTATCGGACCTGCCAAAAGAAAGACGGGGCGGCCTCGGCCGGACCGCAGCCTAGACGGGGCGGCCTCGGCCGGACCGCAGCCTAGACGGGGCCCGATGGACTCGCGGGGCGGGAGTCCTCCCGGGCCCTTTTGCGTCCGGGCAACGCAGAACTGAATCGATGACGACTCTGACGGTGGTCGCTTGGGTGACGAAGAGGTACGACGAACAGATCGAAGTGACGGCGGATCCGATCGTAGACGATGCGCCGATCGCGTTCGCCTGGCGCGGCCAACGCTACGAGATCGATCAGCGGCTCGGGTCCTGGCGCGAGGCGGGGCAGTGGTGGGCGAGCGCCGAGGTCACCGACCGAGAGTTCTTCCGCGTGCTGGCGAGGCCCTCTGGAGTATCGAGTTCGGGCGAGGTCGACGCCGACGGTTTCCTCGTCACCGCCGGAGCGGTCTACGACGTCTATCGCGACCGCGTCCGAGGGGGGTGGCGCCTGGCGCGCATCTGGGACTGAGCCGCCACCCCCCCGCGCGGTTTCGACCGTTAACGACTCTGAGCGTCGTTTTTGGTCGAAACTACCGATCCGCAGCGACCTCGAACGATCCGGGCCGATGAGCGGCTTCGTTCAGCTTCACTGTCATTCGAATTGGTCGTTGCTCGACGGGGCGATGGCGGTCGAGGAGTTGCCGCGGCGCGCGGCGCTCCAGGGCTACGAGGCGGTTGCGCTCACGGATCACGACTCCCTGCTGGGGGCCGTGCGCTTCACCCGGGCCGCAAGAGAGGCCGGCGTCAAACCGATCTACGGAGCCGAGTTAACGATCGCGCCGGAGCAACCCGCTCCCGACCGCAAGGCCCGGCCGGACGACCACCTCCATCACGTCACCGCCATCGCTCGCAACGCGCGGGGTTACGGGAACCTCTGCCGGCTCATCTCGAAGGGCCACCTGACCAACGAAAGGTCGAAGCCCCGGATCACCTACGACGATCTGATCGAGCGAGCCGAAGGGCTGTTCGTGCTCTCGGGCTGCGAACGGGGCCACGTCGCCCGGCTCGCGGCATCCGGCCGGGTCAACGAGGCCATCGCCGTGGCCCAGCGGCTGCGCTCCGAGCTCGGCGAGGGCTTCCGCGTCGAGGTCTTCGACCATCGTGGCTACGGGCACAGAGCGTTGCGGGACCGGCTGTTGGGCGTCGCCAAGAACTCGGGCGTGCCTGCGGTGGCGACCAACGACGTGCACTACGCCTCACCGCGCGGCGCCGCCACGCACGAGGTTCTCCACGCCATCAAGCACATCGTCCCTCTGTCACGCACCCAAGCGCTCAGAGCGACGTCGGAGTTCTATCTCAAGGACCCCGAGGAGATGCGCGACCTCTTCTTCGACGCGTCCGAGGCGGTCGACGAGTCCGTGCGCATCGCGGAGGAATGCGACTTCGAGCTCGATCTCGGCAACTACCACTTCCCGAACTTGCCGGGGCGGGGAGGGAGAGAGAATGACCAGAGTCCGACGAGCTATCTCACCCGGCGCTGCTACGAGGGGGCACGCCGGCGCTTCGACCGGCTCACGGCCGAGGTCACCGACCGCCTGACCCACGAGCTGCAGATGATCTTCACGATGGGCTTCGCCTCGTTCTTCCTGCTGGTCGCCGACATCGTCGACCACGTACGAACCAACTTGGGCATCCGTTGTGCCTGCCGGGGGAGCGCGGCGGGCTCGCTGGTGTGCTTCGTGCTCGGGATCTCCGACGTCGATCCGGTGCGCTACGACTTGCTGTTCGAGCGTTTCATGAATACCAGGCGCGAGGAGCTGCCCGACATCGACGTCGACGTCGAGTCACACCGGCGCGAGGAAGTGCTCACCTACATCGCCGAGACCTATGGAGCCGAGCAGACCGCCATCTGCTGCATGGTCGACACCTTCCGGGCGCGCATGGCGATCCGCGAGGTCGGCAAGGCGCTCGGCATCGCACCCGCCGAGATCGACCTCGTCGCCAAGGCGTTCCCGCGCATCAGGGCGCGGGACATCCCGCGGGCGATCGCCGGCCTGCCGGAGCTGCGCCACAGCAACCTGCGCGCCGGCCAGCTCGAACAGCTCTTCGAGCTGTGCTTCGCCATCGACGGCTTCCCCCGTCACCTCGCGCTGCATCCCTCGGGGGTGATCCTGTCGTCGCCCGACCTCGGCGACCGGGTTCCCATGCAGGAGTCGTTTGGGGGCTTCACGATGCTCCAGGCCGACAAGGACGACGTCGAGGATCTCGGGCTGGTCAAGCTCGACGTGCTCGGCGTGCGCATGCTCAGCTCGATCGCTCACACACGCGACCAGATCGTCAGGACCAGAGGCCGGTCGGTCGATCTCGATGCGATCCCGCGCGACGACCGGCCGACCTTCGAGCTCATCGCGTCGTCTCGCACGCTCGGCTGTTTTCAGATCGAGTCGCCCGGACAGCGCGAGTTGCTGGCCCGCTTTCAGCCTGCCCGCTTCGAGGACCTCATCGTCGACATCTCGTTGTTCCGGCCGGGTCCGGTGAAGTCCGACATGGTGAGTCCCTTTCTCGATCGTCGCCACGGCTTCGCCGACGTCGTCTACCCCCACGACAGCCTCGCCTCCATTCTCGAGGAGACCAACGGTGTGATCGTGTACCACGAGCAGGTCATCCGGGTGATCGCCGCGGTGACCGGTTGTTCGCTCGACGACGCCGACTACATCCGCCGCCACCTGGACTCAGACCGCCCCAGCCTGCCGGATGACCCCAACTCACGGCCGGCGCGCAAAGGACTAGATGGACCGAGATCGGGGGTTTCCGATGAAAACGAGGTCGGACGCTGGTTCATCGACCGCGCCGTCGGCAACGGCTACAGCGAGCCCCAGGCGCTCAAGCTGTGGAAGGAGGTCTTCTCCTTCGCCTCGTTCGGGTTCTGCAAGTCGCACGCGGCCGCCTTTGCGCTGCCGACCTACGTCTCGGCCTATCTCAAGACGCACTACACGGCGGAGTTCCTCGCCGGGGTGCTGACCCACGACCCCGGGATGTACCCGCGCCGGCTGATCGTCGCCGACGCCAGGCACTTCGGCATCGCCATCCTGCCGGTAGACGTCAACGCGTCCCACGAGGACTACCGGGTGGAACGCGGGGCGGGCTCGGCCGGACCGCAGACTAGCGGGGCGGGCTCGGCCGGACCGCAGACTAGCGGGGCGGGCTCGGCCGGACCGCAGACCAGCGGGGCGGGCTCGGCCGGACCGCAGGCTAGGTGGGGAATCAGGATGTCGCTCTCGGAGATCAAGGGCATCTCGAGCGCCGAGGTCGACGCGCTGCTCGACTCCCGCCGAGCCCATCCCTTCACCTCGCTCGAGGACCTGTGGCGGCGGGTCGACCTGTCCCGGCCCGTGCTCGAGAACCTCGTCCACGTCGGCGCGCTCGACTCGATCGAGCCGCGGCGGACACGCCGCGAGCTGCTGTGGCGGGCCGCCGAGCTGTCCGGCGAGCCCCGTCCCGTCCTCGGAGCACAACTAGGCCTGGTGCTCGACGAACCGGAACCGACTAGGAAGTTCGACGAGTTGAGCGGTTACAGCGAGCTCGAGCAGGTCACCGCCGAGCTCGAGATCACGGGCATCGATGCCCGGCGCCACCTCATGAGCCTCTACCGGCCCCTGCTGCGGGAGCTCGGAGCGACGCCGGCGGCAGATCTACGCTTCATGCGCAACGACGCCGAGGCGTGGGTGGCGGGCGTCAAGGTCTCGACCCAGACGCCGGCGATCCGCTCGGGCCAGCGGATCATCTTCCTCACGCTCGACGACCTCACCGGCCCGGTCGACGTCACGTTGTTCGAGCGCCGGCAGGCTCGTTGCGCCCGCACGGTGTTTCACTCGTGGCTGTTGCTGGTCCGAGGCGTGGTCCGCAAGCGCGGCGGAGCGTCGCTGACCCACGCCATGGATCCCACCAACGTCGGTGTCACCGTGGTTGCACACGAGGCCTTTGACCTCGCCGAGCTCGCCGCCGATCACCAGGAGGGGTGCACGCTGGCGACCGCGCTGGGCCGCCAGCGCAAGCGCCAGGCCATGACCGGACTGGCCCCGGTCGCCGCCGAGCTCAACGCCCGGGAGCGCGGGGCCAAACCCGCACGGAAGCTGTGGCACTCGAGCGGAGGCTCGGCCGGCCACTAGAGGGGGATGGCACTATCGGACCCCTGAGGAGTCGTGCCATGCGCACGTCGTGCCACGCGCCGCTCAGGGTCCGAGAAGCTTCGGGAGTCGTTGTTTCAGCGTGCGGACCTCCTCGAAGAGATCGCCGCGTTCCTCGATGCGCCGCAGCACGTCGTCGCAGGTGAACACTAGTCGCTGCGGGTCGCCGCCGTCCCGCGCGGTCGTGATCTCTTCCCAGGTCACCGGCGTCGAGGCCGTCGGGCGTTGCATCGCCCGCAGCGAGTAGACGCACACCGTGGTCTTAGCCATGTTGTTCTGGCTCCAGTCGATGAAGACCCGCCCGCGGCGAGCCTCCTTCGAGGCTTTGGAGACGATCGCCTCGGGTGTCTCGTTCTCGAGCCGGAGGGCGACGGCCTTGGCCCAGGGATTGGTGTCCTCGTAGGTCACTCGGGTGTTGAGCGGAACGTAGAGCTGAAGGCCCTTGGACCCCGAGGTCTTGACGAGGCACTCGAGCCCCCGTTCGGCAAAGAGCTCTCGGAGACGGAGCGCCACCTCGGCGCACTCGAGCACGCCCGTGCCCTCGCCGGGGTCGAGGTCGAAGACCACGCTGTGCGGCTTGCGAGGAGCGCGCGCCGAACCGAGGGCCACGTGGAGCTCGAGGTTGGCGAGATTGGCCGCCCATACCAGCGCCGCTTCGGTATTGAGCTGGCAGTAGTTGACGTCTTTGCCGTCGCGCTTGCGGCGCAGCGCCACCGTCTTCACGAACGACGGCCGGGGATCGGGGCACGACTTCTCGTAGAACGAGAAGCCCTCGACGCCGTCCCGGTAGCGCTTGAGCGTGACCGGCCGCCGTCCGAGATGCGGCAGCACGACCTCGGCCACCGAACGGTAGTAGTCGATGACATCGCCCTTGGTGAAGCCGGTGGCCGGATAGAAGACCTTGTCGAGGTTGGACACCTCGAGCCGGCGGTTCCCGACGGCGATCTTGGTCTTGGAAGAGGCCACGGTCTCATTGCTACCCCATAGAGTGGGATCATGCCGGTCGCCGAGCCCATCCTCCACGTCGATATGGACGCCTTCTACGCGTCGGTCGAGGTCTCCAAGGACCCCGGGCTGCGAGGCAAGCCCGTGATCGTCGGCGGACAGGCGGGACGAGGGGTCGTCACCTCGGCCAGCTACGAGGCGAGAGCCTACGGCGTGCGCTCCGCGATGCCGATGATCACCGCTCAACGCCTCTGCCCCGATGCGGTCTACCTGCCCAACGACTTCGAGGCCTATCTGGACTTCTCCACCCAGATCAGGGCCGTGTTCATCTCCTACAGCCCGCTGGTCGAGCCGCTCAGTCTCGACGAGGCGTTCATCGACGTGGGTGGATCGGTCAAGCTCTTCGGTGCTCCCACCGAGATCGCCCGCCGCATCAAAGCCGACATCGCCGCCCTCGGCCTCCCCTGCACCGTCGGGGTGGCGCCCAACAAGTTTCTGGCCAAGCTGGCTTCGACCCGCGGGAAACCGAACGGGCTACTCGTGGTCACGGCGGACTCGGTACGCTCGTTCCTGGATCCGTTGCCGGTGGACGCTCTCTGGGGCGTGGGGGCGGCGACCGCCGAAACCCTCAGACGGCTGGGCCTGAAGTCGGTCGGTGACGTGGCGACGATACCCCGGCGAACCCTCGAGCGGGCCGTGGGCGAGGCTCTCGGCGCCCACCTCCATCTGCTGGCTCAGGGGGTCGACGAACGCCCGGTAACCCCTCACGAGCCCGCCAAGTCGGTGGGCTCCGAGGAGACCTTCGGCTCCGACCTCGACGACCCTCGGACGATCCTGCGCGAGATCCTGCGGCTGGCGGACCGAACGGCTGCGCGTCTCAGGGACAAGGGTCTGTGTGGGCGCACGGTCACTCTCAAGGTTCGCTTCTCGAACTTCAAGACCATCACTCGCTCGCGCACCCTGGCGGCCGAGCTCGACAACGCCGCGGAGATCTACTCCGCGGTGAGAGAGCTCTACGGCAAGCTCGATCCCGAACGTCCTCGCATCCGTCTGCTGGGAGTGTCGGTGTCCTCTCTGGCACCGGGCCCCGCTCGCCGCCAGCTTCTCCTGGGTGAGGGCGGCAAGGCATCGTGGAACGAGGCCGCCCGCGCGGTGGATGATATTCGGCGCCGTTTCGGTGAGGGGGCCGTGACCCCGGCGACCCTGCTCGACCGGTTGCCTTGACGAGTGTGGGTAAAGAGGCAGCAAAGAAGGGTTGGCTAATCCCGAGGCGTTCCTATAATCGTTACAGCGGCCGTACTGCGACCGCTGCATCACCCTAGTTGGGGAGAGAGGCACGAAGTGCCGCTGTCTGATCGTGAACAACGCATCCTCGAAGAGATAGAGAAGAACCTCTACGAAGAGGATCCCCGATTTGCTCGGGCAACCCGGCGGGCAACGCCGCGCTTCGACCGGTCCAAGCGCGCCCGCCTCGGCGGGGTCCTCTTTGTCCTCGGGCTCTCGACGCTACTGGCCTTCTTCGCCACGCAGCTCGTGGTGGTGGGGGTGTTCGCCTTCGGTGCGATGGTCGCCGGGATCGTGCTGGTGCTCGGCTCCAGCTCGGCTCTGGTCAACTCGGGGCGAGAGGGCGGGCGCGACGCGTCGGCCAGATTGAAGGGCTCGTTGAAGAACTTCGAGCAGCGAATTCGCAACCGTAACAAGCGAATCTAAAAAAACTTTCCCGCGAACGGCGTGTATCCGCTCTTTGGGGTTGCCGCGCACGAAGCGAGCACGCTAGATTCCGTGAGCGGTGTCGGAACCGGTTGGGGGATTTTGGTGGGGGTCCGCATCGGGGGATCACTTCGTCCAAGTTTGGCAGCGCTTTTCGATCGGTGGAGGTCCGCGCGTCCCTATGGAGGGTTTTTCTGCTCACGAGGCTTCTCGCTACACAGGTTGCACGCCGCATCAACTGCGTTACTGGGATCGCATCTGTCTGGTCACACCAGGAGTGCAGTCCACGGGAGGCCGCCCGGGAGTAAAGCGCCTCTACGCTTTTCGTGACCTGGTGTCACTGCGCGTGATCAAGTCGCTGCTCGATGGAGGCATGAGCCTCCAGCGGATTCGCAAGGCCATCGAGTTCCTGCGCAAGAAGGCCGATCTCGACGAGCACCTAAGCGCCCTCAAGCTGGTCACGGATGGCAGCAGCATCTTCGAGCTGACCAAGAGCGATGGAAGGATCCAGGACGCACTTCGTGAGGGCCAGATGTCCTTCTTCTTGGCGATCGACGACGTTGCGCGCAGCGTCGACAGCAAGGTGTCGCATTACCTCTACGACCGCGAGGAGTTCGTAGGGGCCCTTCGGAAGGTCGAGTCCCAGCTCGCGCACGAGCTGAACATGCGAGAGCGAAACGCGCGCGCAGCGCGCTAGTCATCCGCGGCTCGATCCGCTAGTCCAGCAGCGTGCTCGCCGCGCGCGGCCGTAACCTCGGTCTTGCCCCCCGACGAGCGCCGGCGATCAGGCCGGTGGGCGAGAACAGCCGTCGCAACCTCATCCACCATGACGCGCGATCCCACAGCGACCTGCGCAGCAGTTTGGCCAGCCGCTTGGCTTCCCCGGCCTGCTCCTCGGTGGTGCCGGGGGCCGAGTATTCGGCCTGCTCGTAGAGACGAGCGAGACGGCCGGCCTGAAGTTCTGCCACGACCCGCCGCCGGGCCAACCGAGAGGTGTAGGCAATCGCCGACTCGGACGGAGCGCGCACGAGCGACAGTTCGGACGCGTCGTCGAGGAACTGGGCGAAGGCAGCGGCCGTTACCTCCGACGGTGTTGCGGCTCTCCCGTAACGAAGTCTCGTGCGCAATCCTTTGGCTAGGGGAACCAGCACGAGGAACAATGCCAGGGCAACGAGCGAGGCCCGCCAGATCACGGCGAAACGCTCCTGCCAGGCAAAGTCGTCCTCCGGGTCGCGCGACGGACTGTTTGCGGCCGGGTTCGACAGGTTGGCTTCGCACTCCGCCTGACTGAGTTCCGGTGGACACCCGATGCTGCCCTCACCGACGCTCGGGTTGTTCCGACCGTCGAGTGAGAGGCCTCCGCTGATGTCGGGGTCGGAGAAGACGTTGCCCTCGAAGTTGCCGTTGACTTGGGCTTCTCGGGTGTAGCCGGGCTCCGTTGCGATGCTGCGCGGGGTGGGCTCGAAGATCACCCACCCGTAGTCCTCGAAGTAGACCTCTGGCCAGGCGTGGGCGTGCGTGCCGCGCACGATGAAGGTGCCCTCGTTGTCGGGATCGCCGTTTCCCGGCAGGAAGCCGACCGACACACGGGTGGGGTAGCCGAGGGCGCGAGCCATGACGGCGAACGCGGTGGCGTATTGCTGGCAGTACCCCGCACGCGTCTGCGTGAGGAAGCGGTAGAGGTAGCCGTCGTCGTCCTGGGGCGCGACGTTCTCGGCGTAGAGGAAGCCGCCGGAGTTTTGGAAGCGGTCCTGGAGGGCGACGAGGCTCTCGAGGTCGGTGGTCGCGCCGGCCCGGCGGACCCAGCGTGCAGCCAGATTCGCAATCCGCACATCGATGCTCGAGGGAAGCTCGAGATAGTCGTCCTCGAGTTCGCCGAGGCCTCCCACCTGGGCCACCCTCAGCTCTTCGAACTTCAGCTCCGGCAACAGGGATCGCACCGAGTAGTCGAGGCCGGAGACATCACCGTCGCTCGCCTCGAGGTGCCGCGTCTCGTCGTCGGCCCCGAATTGATCGCTCCCCTCGGTGACCACGAAGGGCCTCTCCGCGGCCGGGGCGAAGCGGCCGGTCAGTCCCGTGAGCTCGTACGCCTGATCGAGGGTGCGGGTGAGCTCGGGGGGGCGCTCCCCGGCGACCGTGTCTCCGTCCAGCGGCCGGGCTTCGGAGTCGCCCTGAGTCCAGAGGCGCCCGTCGAAATCGGGAAGCGACAGCAGCCGCCAGTAACTCGGCGCCTCGGCCTCGACTCGGAAAAGCTCCGCGTCGGTCTGCTCGAGCAGCTTGGGCTGGAGGTCCACGAAGGGATTGATCGCCCCGCCTCCGCCACCCGGTCCCGAGCCGGACCCGGCCCCGTTGCCCGGGCCCCCCTCCACGTGGGTGCGCCAGGTCAGCAACCCCGAGCCGAACGCCGGGACGATGAGCGGAGCGGCGATGGCCGCCGCCACCGCCCCCAAGCCCATGCGCCGGGCGACCCGGCCGGTGACGCCGTCGGAGTCGCCCTCGCGATTCGTCCACGCCCCGACCCAGCGCCCCCAGGAGCGCAGCCTGTGGGTCGACTCGAGGGCCCAGTAGGTCAGCAGCGCCGCGATGAAGGCGAGGACGAGCGCGGTTCCGATCGAGTCCTCGCCCACGATCATGAGGAAGGCCACCAGCACGGTAGGTCCGAGGCCGGCCAGTAGCGGGCGGCGCCAGCGGAAGGTCGCGATCTCGCCCAGCGTGGCGCAGGCCCACATCCCGGCGACGGTCATGATGACGTAGCCCGGCCGGAGCGGGACCGGTGCGAAATCGGCGCTGGACGCCGTGACGGCGCGCCTGACCGAGCCCGCGATGCCCGCAGCCGCAGCGGGCGTCGGGAGCCCGTAGAACAGCTCGGCGGGCTCGAACACCAGGCAGAGGTAGGCGGCCATGGCGGTGAGCGAGGCCCACGCGGTCAACCAGGGCCCCGCGCCCAGGCGGCGGCAGAGCATCGAGATCCCCGTGGCCGACAGAGCGGCCAAGAGCGCCGGGCCGGCGTAATCGCCGCCCGCGAACAGCTGGCCGAACGTGATCAGGGTGACCGCGAGGACGCCGCCGAAGGCTAGACGAGTTCTGGCTTCCGACCCCACGGGTCTCCCTCCCTGCGTCCCTGTTTCGACATCGACCAGGCGACGGCCAGCGACTCGTCGGGCCCGAGGACCATCGCCCGCACACCCGAACGGCCGAGCAGACGCGTCGCCTCCATCACGTGACGCTCACCCTCCCAGCGATCCTTGGTGCCCTCGGTTCCGAAGCGATGAGCCGGATAGCTGATGACGGTGACGGCCCGGAAGCGCCGCCGGCACCGGGTCAGCGCCATGGCGATCTCGGGCGTAAGGGTTCCGCCGACCACGACGAGTGCCGCTTCGACCGTCCCGATGGCCTCCATCTCGGCCAGCCGTTTCAAGAGCGCGCCCTCGCCGGCCGTGGCCTCGATCGTCGCCAGCGCGTCGAGGCAGCGATTGAAGTGCTCGTTGCCCTTTCCGGGCGGCAGCCCCGATCCGCCGGCCGAGGTCAAGCGCCAGCCGTAGCCCAACCTGAGGTAAAGGTCGCACAGGGACGCGGCCGCCTCGACGGCCCGTTCGAAGCTCGAGGACTCACCGATGCCGCCGTGGCTGTGAGCCCGGTCGTCCAGCAGGATCGTCGAACGCGTGTGCCATGGGGTTTCCTCCTGCCGGATCATGTAGTTGCCGCGCTTGGCCGTCGCGGGCCAGTGGACCTTCCTGAGGTCGTCGCCCTCCACGTATTCGCGCAGGGTATAGAAGTCTTCGCCGCGCGCCCCCGTGGGCTGCTTTCTGGCCGCCGAGGCGAGACTCCGGCGCTCGCCCATGTCCCGAGCCGTCGAGAGGCGCGCGACCCGAGGATGCACCAGGAAGCTCGACACCCCCAGGGCCCGCCAGCGCACGCGCGCCAGGCCGAAGGGATCGACGAAGCCGACCTGGAGGGGGCCGATGTCGTAGCGGCCCCGCCGCACCGCCTTCATGGTGAACCCCGTCTCCCGCCGCCCCGTGGCCTCGATTCCGTGAACGGCGAAGCGGGCATTGCCCGACAGGCCGGGCGGAAGCTTGTCCTCGAGCAGCAGCAGGGGGGCCGCGCCCCGGCCCTCGTTGCGAAGCTCGATGGTCACCGTGATTAGTTGGTTCTGGCCGGCCCTCGGAGGCGAGACCGAGCGGCGGAGGTGGAGATCGTGCCGGCCCAGTCGCACCAGGCCGACCGCGAGCAAGACCAGGATCAACAGCGCAAAGCCGAGCTGCTCGACCGGCCCGGAGCCAAACGCTCGTCCGGCCACCATCAACGACAACGCCGTCGCCGCGACTAGGTACCCCCTGGGGGTCGGCACCCTGCTAAGCCTGTTCGCGCGCCGGAATCGGCACTCTGCCGAGCAACGACTCGAGCACGTCCTCGGCGTCTGCCCCCCGCATCTGGGCCTCGGGAGACAGGAGGATCCGGTGGGCGAGCACGGGGATCACGAGGTCCTTGATGTCGTCGGGAACCACGTATTCACGGCCTCTGCTCGCGGCCAGTGCCCGCGCCGCCTTGAGCAGGTAGAGCGACGCACGTGGACTGGCGCCGAGATAGACGTCGGAGTGGTCGCGCGTCGACTCGGCCAGCTCGACGATGTAGTGCCTGAGCGTGGGAGCGACGTGAACCTCGTGCGCCATCTTGGTGAGAGTGATCACCTCGCCGGCGTCCGTGACGGCGTTCAGCTCCTCCAGCGGCGAGCGGGTTCCATGGGTGTCGAGGATCTCGAGCTCGGAGGCGCGTGCTGGGTAACCGACCGACAGGCGCATCATGAAGCGGTCGAGCTGGGACTCGGGCAGGGGATAGGTGCCCTCGTGCTCGATGGGGTTCTGGGTGGCGATGACCATGAAGGGAGCCTCGAGCTCGTGGGTCGTCCCGTCGACCGTGACCTGCCGCTCTTCCATGCACTCGAGCAGCGCGCTCTGGGTCTTGGGAGAGGCCCTGTTGATCTCGTCGCCGAGGCAGATGTTGGCGAACACGGCCCCCTTCTTGAACCCGAACGCTCCGGTTGCCTTGTTCCAGACGTTGACGCCGGTCACATCGCTCGGCAGAAGGTCCGGGGTGAACTGAATGCGCTGCCAGGTGCAACCAAGCGTCTTGGCAAGAGACTTTGCGAGCATGGTCTTGCCCACGCCCGGCACGTCCTCGAGCAGCAAGTGTCCTTCGGCGATCAGCGCGACCAACGCTAGGCGCACGACCTCGTCTTTGCCTCGAATCGCCCGTTCGATGTTGGCGGCGATACGCTCGTAGGACGATTGGAAGTGCGAGAAGTCGGTCACACCATCGCTCATAGAGGCTCCGTTCTCGGCCAGAGGTCGGACGCGCCTCTTACCCCTGTAGTAGTCGGCCCGTCCCGATCGTAACGAGTGGGTTCAGCCTAGCAAGGGCTAGGCTCTTATTGACTCGCTTCGAGGGCCGCGGGTTCAAGGGTCCTGAATTCGAGAGAGTTGGAAGGTCCGGCTCGGCGTTTAGGTTCCTTGCTCACGGCGATCGCGTTACCAAAGGAGAAATCATGGCGGGATGGGGCGACGACCCCGAGCTCGAGCGGCTGCGAGAACTGGTCGATGCGGGCTGGAAGGTCACCGACATCGCAGAGGACGCCGGCGCGCCGGGGGGGCCCGCCGACTCCGTCACCGTCAGGAAGGACGGCGAGACCGTGGTCGTGACCTCCGACCACCTCGCCTTCCACCGTTACGTCGAGTACCTGAGAGAAGAGCACCGAAGCTAGCCCGGCTCGCCTCCGCCTCCTCGCTCCCAGATCGAATGAGCGGGCGCTCGCCCCGAGGCTGGCTATACTTTCGACATCTTGGCAAGGGTGCTCGTACTAAACGTCTCTTACCAGCCGCTGTGTGTGGTTCCCGTCCGGCGGGCGCTCGTACTCGCCCTCAGCCAGAAAGCCGAGGTGCTCCATAGCAACGGACACCTCTATCGCAGCGAGCATCTCGAGCTGGCCGCACCCACCGTGGTGCGGCTCAATTACTTCGTGAAGGTTCCCTACCGGGCGCGCGCCTCGTTGTCCCGGCGGGCCGTGATGGTGCGCGACGGCTACGAGTGCCAGTACTGCGGGCGGACGGCCGAGAACGTCGATCACGTCGTCCCGCGCAGCAGGGGGGGCTCCCACACCTGGGAGAACGTGGTCGCCGCCTGCAAGTCGTGCAACTCGCGCAAGGAGAACCGCAGCATCGACGAGGTCGGTTACCGGCTCAAGCGGAGACCCGAGGCGCCGAACGAGAGCGTGTGGATCGTCGTCGCCGTCGACCGGGTGGATCCGAGCTGGGAGCAGTACCTCCGGTTCCCGCACAAGCTGCGCCACCGAAAGCACCGGAGGCTAGAGGTCTCCCTGGCCTAGCCGCGCCCCTCCCGCCGACGGCCGAAAACATTGCCCACTTCGTTCCGCATAACGGAACAATGTGAGCAAGGTTGTGCGGCACCGAGAAAACCTCCCTCCACCCAGCCCCACGAGGCTTTTTTTCCGCGCGCGGTGCGACGTTGCGTCCGTTTTGCCCGGTCTGCGGCGCCTCTTTACTGAACATCAGTAACAGAAACCACACTAGGCCACAGAATTACAAAAGTGTGATTCGAGCTCAAACGTTGACTCTGGGCGCCGTCAGGGCTTACGTTGCCCTTCAAGTGGAGCGTAGTGGAGGAAAAAGGGGAGTTAGGGAGGACTCGACATCGTCCCCAAACCCGTCCTCCGCCACCCTTCGCGAGAGAGAAGGAACTGAGTTCCGGCGACAGATGGGGACAGGTTGTCGTTCACCGGGGAGTACCGCCACACGATCGACACGAAGGGGCGCCTGATCGTCCCCTCGCGCCTGCGGGACGAACTGGTCGAGGGCAAGGTCGTCCTCACGGCCTGGCCCGACGGGTGCATCGCGATGTGGTCGGGCGCGGGCTGGGAGGCGTTCGAGGCCAAGCTGCTGACCCAGCGGGCCGGCAGCCAGGACGCCCGCAAGGTCGTGCGGACCTTCGCGGCCAGCGCCTTCACCGACATGGTCGACCGGCAGGGCCGCATCTCGGTGCCCCCGCACCTGAGGGCGCAGGCCGGGATCGACAAGGACGTGGTGGTCGTCGGAGTGCTGGATCACGCCGAGCTGTGGAGCCCGGACCGGCTCGATCTGGGACGGGCAGAGATGGACGAGCTGAACGAGCTGGTCGAAGGCATGAGCTTCTAGCGGAGCAACGAGGCCAAAGGAGGTGCGAGGTGGCAAGACTGATCAACGTGGTAACCGGGGCAGGCTCGGAACGGAGCGTCGGGCTGGCTCGAGAGGTATCCCAGGGCGTGATGCTCCTCGCCCTCGCCGGCGCTTCGGTCGGTGGGCTGCTCGGCATGGTAGCGATCGCGACGCGGGCGCTGGGTGGATGAGCACGAACCCGCACCCGACCCAGGACACGAGCACAATGAATACGTGGCTCACGAACCGGTACTCGCAGAAGAGGTCGCCGCGGCCCTCCTCCCTGCACTGGAGCATGGGGGCGTCCTCGTCGACGCAACGCTCGGTCGAGCGGGGCACGCGCGCCACCTTCTCGATTCGTCCGAGGCCCTGGAGCTCGTCGGCATCGACAGGGATCCCGACGCCGTGGAGGCGGCCGGCGCCGACCTCGCCGCGTTCGCCGATCGGGTCCGGCTCGTTCGTGACGACTTCCAAAACCTCGCGTCCGTACTGGAACGAATCGGGATTGCGGAGGTGGCAGGAGTCCTTGTCGACCTTGGAGTTTCCTCACCCCAACTTGATGAGGCGCATCGTGGGTTCTCCTACCGAGTCAGAGGCCCCCTCGACATGCGAATGGACCCCACCGCTGGAACCACGGCGCACGACGTGGTGAACAACTTCTCTCGCAACGAGCTCGCGAGCGTGATTCGCCGCTACGGCGAAGAGCGTTTCGCCCGGCGCATAGCCGGCGCAATCGAGCGCGCGCGGCCCATCGAGGACACCGTCACGCTCGCCGAGGTCGTCAAGCAAGCCATTCCCGCAGCGACTCGCCGGACGGGTGGGCACCCCGCGAAGCGCACCTTCCAGGCGATCCGCATCGAGGTCAACAAGGAGCTCGATGCACTCGAGACGGTTCTGCCCGGCGCGGTGCAAGCGCTGCGTCCGGGCGGCCGTCTCGCCGTACTCACTTATCACAGCCTCGAGGATCGCATCGTGAAGCGTTTTCTTCGCGACGGCGCCAAAGGATGCACGTGCCCTCCCGACTTTCCCGTGTGCGTGTGCGGAGCCCGGGCCACCCTGCGCCTGGTGACGCGTCGACCGGTCAGGCCGAACGCCAGGGAGCTCGCACGCAACCCGCGCGCCGCCTCCGCTCGATTGCGCGTGGCGGCCAAGCTGGGAGCCGAGGCCGTATGAGCGCCCGGGCATACTCAGGTGCAGCCGCGCCCGCGCGCGCTCGCAAGCCTCAGCGCGACCTGAGAGTCGTGCGGCGCAAGAGGCGCGGGCTGATTCAACGCAGCCCCTCTCGAAGGATGACTCCCGTGGTCATCGCAGGAGTCATCCTCGTGACGCTGCTGATAGTCACGGTGTTGCTCGAACAGGTGCTGATGGCGCAGAGCGCGTTCAAGCTCGATGAGATCCGCAGGCGCACCGAGAAGGCGGAGACTCGTCATCAAGAGCTGGTGCTCGAGGTGACGCGTCTCGAGAACAACGAACGCATCGAGCAGTACGCACGCAACCAGCTCGGGATGATCGAAACGGACGCGCACACCAGTGAGTACATGGTGGCCGACATCGCCGGCGGCTCGGACACGCGGCTTGCACGCGCCGAACGCGAGGACGATCTCGACCTAACGGGCACGGCCGCAGCGATCGTAACCGGCCAAGGGGAGGGTCCTTAAGTGAGCCGGCGCTCGGGAGGTGACTCGCGATCACGGGGGTCGGGCCGCAGGAGGCCGGCCCCCGCTTCGCGCGCGGCTGCCGGAGCGCGCCCCCGTCATCTGCGCAGCGTTCCGCCGCGCAAGCGCTCGGTGCGGCGCAGGCGAGCCGGGGCGACCGGGCGATCGCTCTCGCCGCGACGCCTCGTCGCAACTCTGGTCGTGATCATCCTGGCGTTCGGGCTCATGGGGGCCAGGCTGTTCATGCTGCAGATCGTCGCGCGCGACGAGTTTCAGCAGATCGCAGCTCAGCAGCGGCGGACCCACATCGAGTTCCCCGCGCGCCGAGGCACGGTTCTCGATCGCACTGCCGAGACATTGTCCATCTCGGTCGACCTCCAGGTCATCTACTCGGATCCGAGCCTCATCGACGACCCGCGGGCGGTCGCCGCGCAGCTCGCGCCGGCGCTGAACAAGAAGCCCGAGTCGCTGCTTCCCTCGCTCAGCGGCAGCTTCGAGGGCGACCAGTTCGAGTACGTCGCCCGCCAGGTCCAACCCCGAGTGGCGAAGCGGGTCGCGGCGATGGAGCTACCGGGGATCTTCTACGAGGCCGAGCCCAAGCGCTTTTATCCCAACGGCCGGCTCGGCTCGCACCTGCTCGGTTTCGTGAACGTCGACGGGACCGTGATGGAGGGCGTCGAGGCTCAGTACAACGAACTGCTCGAGGGCCGTCCCGGAGTCGTGCACTTCGAGAAGGACACCTACGGGCACCAGCTCCCGCAGGCAGACTCCTCCTACGAGCAACCGCAGCCGGGCCGTTCGATCCTGCTGACCATCGACAAGGACATCCAGTACTTCACGGAGCGAGCCCTCGCGGACGCCGTCGGGCAGTACAAGGCAGACTCGGGCACCGCGATTCTGATGCGTCCCAGGACGGGCGAGATCCTGGCTCTTGCCAACGTGCCCGACTTCGACCCCAACCGTTACAACGAGTTCAGCGACGACGAGCGCCGCAACCGGGCCCTTGCCGATGTCTACGAGCCGGGCTCGATCTTCAAGGCCATCACCCTGGCCGCGGCGTTGAGCGAGAAGGTCGTGTCGCCCGAGACGACCTTTACGGTCCCGGACCAATTGAGGGTGGCGGACAGGGTCATCCACGACTCGTCGCCGCACGCGACGGAGAGGATGACGGTGCGCCGCATCATCGTCGAGTCCTCGAACGTCGGCACGGTGATGCTGGGCCAGAAACTCGGAGGCGAGGCCCTCGATGACTACGTTCACCGCTTCGGTTTCGGCTCGAGAACGGGGCTCGACTTTCCCGGAGAGTCGCCCGGGATCGTGCGCGCACTCGAGGACTGGTCCGGCTCGAGTATCGGCAACATCCCCATCGGTCAGGGTGTCGCGGTGACGCCCCTTCAGATGGTGTCCGCCTACGCCACGATCGCGAACCAGGGAGTGTGGGTCGAGCCGAAGATGCTCGCGGGCACCATCGAGGGCGACTTCGGGCCCGAGGCCACGGACCCCTCGGCCACCCGACGCGTGCTTCCGGCCGGGGTCGCCCGCACCGTCTCGCGCATCCTGTCCGACGTCGTCGGCGAGGGGACCGGCATCCATGCGCAGATTCCCGGATACGAAGTGGCAGGAAAGACGGGAACCGCCCAGAAGGTGCTGGCCGAGGGCGGCTACGGCGACGACTACTTCGCCAGTTTCGCCGGGTACGCGCCGGCCAAACGGCCGGAGGTGGCGGCCATCGTCATCCTCGACTCGCCCACACCGATCTACGGAGGGCTCACGGCCGCGCCGACCTTCAAGATCATCGTCCAGCGGGCCCTGCGGGAGCTGTCCGTGGCTCCGTCCAACAACGCAGAGCGGGCCGCAAAGGCGATCGAGGCCGACGAGGACAGTTCGCTTCCGGCGCAGGACTAGGCTTCAGCCCCATGAGTCCCGAGCCCACCCCGGCCCCCGACCTCGCCACCCTGGCGCGCGCCGCGAGGGACGCCCTCGTGACCGTGACGGGCAACCCCTCCACGCCCATCGGCGGGGTGACCTTCGAGTCTCGCTCGGTCGGTGCGGGTGACCTGTTCTTCTGCATACCGGGATTCGTCACCGACGGTCACCTCTTCGGGCCCCAGGCCGTCGCGGCCGGCGCCGCCGCTCTGTGCGTCGAGCGCCCGCTCGACCTCGGGGTGCCCGAAGTGCTCGTGACCGACGTCCGGCTTGCGATGGCGCGTATGGGGGCCGAGTTCTACGGGCGGCCCGCCGACGACCTGCTCTTGCTCGGCGTCACCGGCACGAGCGGGAAGACCACGACGACCTGGCTGCTGGAGTCGATCCTTGCCACCGCCGGACACGTGACCGGCCTGATCGGGACGGTCGAGACGCGCGTGGCCGGAGCCGCAAAGCCCGGCGCGCGTACGACGCCGGAATCGCTCGATCTCCAACGCCTCCTGGCAGAGATGCGTTCGGCGGGGGTAACCGCGGTCTCCATGGAGGTGACCTCACATGGCCTCGCGCTGCAGCGCGTCGAGACGCTGCGCTTCCGTTCCGCCGCGTTCACCAATCTGAGTCAGGACCATCTCGATTTCCATGCGGGAATGGAGGATTACTTTGCGGCCAAGCGCTCGCTCTTCGTACCCGAGAGGGTCAAGTGGGGTGCAATCAACGTCGACGACGCCTACGGGCGCCTCATCAGAGAGTCCGCGCCTATCCCGATGCTCGGTTTCGGGGTTGCCGCCGACGCCGAGGTGCGGCCCGAGTCGCTCCGCACCGGCCCTTGGGGCATGGAGTTCGTTGCCGTGGGCCCCGCCGGGGAGCTGAAGATCAAGACCTCTTTAATCGGCGAGTTCAATCTGTCGAACTGTCTCGCGGCGATCGCACTGGCGCTCGAGGCGGGCATCGAGCCCGCTGCCATCGAGGCGGGGCTGGCTGCGGTCAAAGCTGTGCCGGGCCGTTTCGAGGCCATCGACGCCGGACAGCCCTTCTCCGTGGTGGTGGACTACTCGCACAAGCCCGACGCCCTCGACAACGTGTTGCGGGAGGCGCGCCGCATCGCGCAGGCGAGCAAGGGACGCGTTATCTGCGTCTTTGGATGCGGTGGCGACCGCGATGCGGCCAAGCGCCCCCTGATGGGTCGGGTCGCCGCGACTCTCGCCGACGTCGTAATCGTGACCTCCGACAACCCTCGCAGTGAGGATCCCGGCGCGATCATTGCCGCGATCGAAGAGGGAGTTGCAACCGTGCGCGCCGGAGGTCCAGATCACTCGATCACCGACCGGCGGACCGCCATCGCGCTCGCGCTCGGCTCGGCAGGCAACGGCGACATCGTCGTGATCGCAGGCAAGGGCCACGAGAGCGGGCAGATCTTCGCCGACCATACCGAGCCCTTCGACGACCGCGCCGTCGCACGCGAGGCGCTGGCGGCCGAGGGTTGGGCCGTCTGATGCTGAGCATCGGCATCAGCGCCATCGTGGGAATGCTGGTAACGCTGCTCGGGACACCGGTTGCGGTCAAGCGCTTCCGGCGTCAGGGTTGGGGCCAGCTCATTAGAGAGGAAGGCCCGCAGGCTCACTACGAGAAGCGCGGCACGCCGACGATGGGCGGGCTCGTGATCCTCGCGGGCTGCGTCCTCGGGTATGTGGCGGGACACGTCGGCAGCGAGGGCTTCAACCCGTTCAGAGACTCGGGTCTGCTCGCCCTCGGCTCGATCATAGCCTTCGCCTTCCTCGGCTTTCTCGACGACTTCATCAAGATACGCAAGTCGCGCTCGCTGGGACTCAACACCCGTGCCAAGTTCATGGGGCAGCTGTTGATCTCGGTGATCTTCGCCTTCATCGCGCTCGAGTTCGTCGGCATCGGCGACGACGTCTCGTTCTTTCGTTCGACGGCCATCAACCTCGGCATCTTCTTTTACCTGTGGGCGTTCTTGATCATCTCCGCAACCTCCAACGGCGTAAATCTGACCGACGGCATGGATGGACTCGCGGTGGGATCGGCGGTTCCCGTGCTGGCGTCGTTCGTGGTGATCGCCTTCTGGCAGTTCCGGCACCCGGTGTTCTACGACCTCACGGAGACCGGATCTGACCCGTTCGACCTCGCGCTGGTGGCCGCCGCCATGTTCGGTGCCTGCGCGGGCTTCCTGTGGTGGAACACCTCTCCCGCCAAGATCTTCATGGGCGACACCGGCTCGCTGATGCTCGGTGGAGCGATGGCGGTGCTGGCCATCCTGCTCAACACCGCGCTTCTTCTGATCCTGCTCGGGGGTCTGTACGTGCTCGAAACCCTGTCGGTCATCGTGCAGGTGGCGATCTTCAAGAAGAGCGGAAGGCGCCTGCTGCTGATGGCGCCGATCCATCACCACTTCGAGCTGTTCGGGTGGCCCGAGTACTCGGTGATCGTGCGCTTCTGGATTCTGTCGGGCATGTCGGTCGCCTTCGGAATCGGACTTTTCTACGCCGACTTCCTCTCCAAGGGAGGCCTGGTGTGACCGGCGAGCGAGAGCGACCGGGTTCGAGAAGTGAGTGGGCGGGCCGGCGCGTCCTCGTGGTGGGTCTGGGGGCGAGCGGATTCGCGGCCGCGCGCGTGCTGGCACGGCTCGACGCCAAGGTGAAGGTCACCGAAGGCTCCACCTCGGCGGCCATAGAGGAGCGGGCCCGGCGTTTGCGCCGCGAGAGAATCGAGGTATCGACCGCCGGCCACGACCCCGAGGCTCTGGACGCCGACGTTGCCGTCGTGAGTCCGGGGATTCCTCCCCACGCGGCCGTGATGCGACCGCTGACCGCGTCGGGCATCGAGGTGCTCAGTGAGGTCGAGCTCGCCTACCGCCTCGCGAGCTGTGACTTCTTGGCCGTGACCGGCACCAACGGTAAGACGACCACCACGAGCATGCTGGCCTCGATGCTGGCGGAGTCGGGAATACGGTCGGCCGCGGCGGGCAACATCGGACTGCCGCTGATAGATGCCGTGTTCGAGATTCCCGACGGTGGCGCGATCGCGGTGGAGGTCTCCAGCTTTCAGCTTGCGGCCATACATCACTTCCGTCCCAGCGTGGCGGTGCTTCTCAACGTCGCGGAGGACCACACCGATTGGCATGGAACCTTCGACAACTACCTCGCCTCCAAGGCTCGGATAGCGCTGAATCAAACCCCCGAGGACGTCTTTATTCCGAACAGAGACGACGCCGCGGCCATGTCCGTGGCCGAGAACGTCGTCGCGCGCGTCGTGCCGTTCTCGGAAGGTGGGGTTCCCGAGGACGGCATCGGCTGGGACGGCGACCGGCTCCTGTGGCGTTACCGCGAGGTCCTCACTGCCGCCGACGTGTCCCTCGCGGGAGCCGCCGGGCGAGAGGATGTCGCAGCCGCGGCCGGTGCCGCGCTCGAGTACGGAGTCGAGATCGACGCCGTGCGCCGAGCGGTCACGTCTTTCCAACCCCTGCGGCATCGGCTCGAGGTGGTGGGCGAGGCTCTGGGAATCACCTATATCGACGACTCGAAGGCCACGAATCCTCACGCAACGATGGCGGCCACGAGAGGACTGCGCGACGTCGTCCTGATCGCCGGAGGACGTGCGAAGGGGATCGACCTGTCGGTGCTGAGGTCGACCGTACCGCCGGTCATCGCGGTGGTGGCGCTGGGGGAGGCCTCCGACGAGGTCGAGCGCACCTTCTCCGGCCTGGTTCCGGTGACCAGGGCCGCCTCCATGCCCGAGGCGGTGAGCGCTGCGCACGAGCGGGCAATCGCCGGAGGATCCGTGTTGCTCTCGCCCGGTTGTGCTTCGCTGGACATGTACGAGAGCTATGTGCAGAGAGGCGAGGCGTTCAGTCGCGCCGTACACGCACTGTTGACTACGACGAGGGGCCCACAGCATGGCGACGAATAGCAATGCGGTCGAGCTTCGTCGTGCGCGCGCGACCCAGGACGATGCAGCAGCCATTCGATTCGGTCATCCGGTGGCGCTTCTCACGATCACGATCGGAGCCTTGCTGGTTGTCGGTGTCGTAATGATCCTGTCGGCGAGCTCCGTCCAGTCGTTCGCGAGCTACGGTTCGTCGTTCGTCTTCTTCAAGAAGCAACTCGTCTCGGTGGTGCTCGGACTCGCGGCCCTTGGCATTGCCTATCGCGTCGATTACAGGAGACTCAAGGGACTCGGTTATCTGCTGCTCCCGGCGGTGGCGCTGTTGTTGCTGTTGGTACTGGTCCCGGGTCTGGGGATCACTGTGGGTGGCAGCCAGCGCTGGATTCCTCTCGGCATCACCGACTTCCAGCCCTCCGAGCCGGCCAAGTTCGCACTGGTCCTTTTCGCCGCCGATGTGTTCGCGCGCAAGAAGGAAGCGGCCTTGCTCGAGTTCTCGCACACCGCGATACCCACCCTTCCGGCGCTGGGGGTGCTTGCGGTGCTCATCATGATGCAACCCGATCTCGGGACCACGATGCTGCTTGCAGGCATCGCGATCGGAATGTTGTTCGTCGCGGGCGCGCCCTTGCGCCACATCGTTCCCATCGGCATGTTGGGGGCCGGCCTCGCCGTTCTGGCCAGCCTCGCCGCTCCCTACCGGCGCCAGCGGATCATGGCCTTCATGGATCCGTGGCAGGATCCACTCGAGAGCGGCTATCACGCGATCCAGTCGATGATCGCCCTCGGCTCCGGGGGTTTCTTCGGAGTGGGTCTTGGTGCGAGCCGCCAGAAGTGGTCCTACATTCCGAACGCGCACACCGACTTCATCTACGCGATCATCGGTGAAGAGCTCGGGTTGCTCGGAACGTTTGTGGTACTCGGCCTGTTCGTGTTCCTGGCCTACATGGGAATCCGAACTGCCCTCAAGGCACCCGACCGCTTCGGCATGCTGATCGCGTCGGGCATCACGATCTGGATCTCGATGCAGGCGCTCGTCAACATGGGCGCGGTGACCTCATCGCTTCCGATCACGGGGGTGCCCCTGCCGTTGGTTTCGTTCGGCGGGACCTCGTTGGTGATCTCGCTGGCGGCCATGGGCGTTCTCCTCAATATCGCCAAGCAAGGTGAAGATGGTCCGACGCCGCGGAGCAGGAAGCGGCGCCGGAGGTCAGTTCCCGCACGATGAAGGTGGTTATTGCGGGTGGTGGCACCGCGGGCCACGTCAACCCCGCACTCGCTCTGGCCCGAGCGCTGCCGGCCGACGAGGTCACTTTCGCGGGCACCAGTCGGGGGGCCGAAGCGACCCTGGTGCCCGAGGCCGGCTATCCACTCGAGGTGGTTGAGGTTCGGGGGTTCGATCGTTCGAAGCCCTCGAGCATCGTGTCCACCGGAATGCAGGCGCTAAGGGCGACGAAACAGTCGATTCAGTTACTGCGACGCACCGAGGCCGAGGTCGTGGTTGGAATGGGCGGATACGTCAGTCTTCCCGCATGCGTTGCCGCCCGAAGGCTGCGCCTGCCGGTAGTGCTTCACGAGCAGAACATCGTGTTCGGCCTGGCCAACCGGCTGTGCCGCCCGTTTGCTCGCACCATTGCGGTGTCCTTCGAGGAGACGCTTCAACAAGCCGGTCGCAAAGGCGTCTTGGTCGGCAATCCCGTGGTTCCGGCGATCGTGAACGTGGATCACGATGCGGATCGCAAGCGAGGCCTCGAGAGCTTCGAACTGGATCCCAAACGTAAGGTCCTGCTGGTGTTCGGCGGGAGTCAGGGGGCGCAGCGCATCAACGAAGCCGCGCTCGGCCTCGCCTCCGAATGGGCGGAGCGCGCCGACGTTCAGATTCTTCACATCGCCGGCAGGGTTCAAGCGGAGTCGTTCGTCGAGCGGGCCCGTCAACTGGTGGCGGGAGGGCAACTGATCTACCGCGTCGCCGGCTACGTCACAGAGATGGTCGCAGCCTACGCGGTCGCGGATCTGGCCCTGTGCCGGGGAGGCGCCACCACCGTGGCCGAGCTTGGGGTCGTGGGGTTGCCCGCCATCATCGTTCCCTACCCGTACCACCGGGACCGTCAGCAAGAGCGTCACGGTCGCGTCCTCGAACGCGCCGGCGCCGCGGTCGTCCTGGCCGACGACGCCACGACTCCCGAGCGGGTGTCGGAACTGGCCGGAGGCATCCTGGCGGTCGAGACGCGCCTGAAGGACATGCGCGCCGCCGCGCTCGACACCGGACGTCCCGGGGCGGCCGCCGAGCTGGCTCGGCTCGTGAGGCGGTCGGTGCACTGATGCTCGGCGATGCTCGGAGAGTGCACTTCGTCGGCATCGGAGGGGCCGGCATGTCGGCCATTGCCAAGGTACTGATGGAGCGAGGTTTCGAGGTGTCCGGCTCGGACTTGAAGAGGTCGCGCGCCGCAACCATGCTCGAAGCCATGGGCGTCGCGGTGCACATCGGCCACGCCGGGTCGCTCGTCGAGGGCGCGGACGTCGTCGTGATCTCCACCGCCATTCCCGAGCGGAATCCCGAGTTGGTGCGCGCGCGTGAGCTCGGGATCGAGGTGATGACGCGTGGTGGCGCACTGGCTGCGTTGCTAAACGATCTGAAGTCCATCGTGGTGGCCGGAACTCATGGCAAGACCACGACGACTTCGATGATCGTCTCGATCTTGCGATCGGACGGCCGTGATCCCACCTACCTCGTGGGCGGTGGTCTGAACGACGTGGGCACCAACGCGCGGCACGGCCGCGACGAGTGGGCGGTTGCCGAGTCGGACGAGAGCGACGGCTCGTTCTTGCTGCTGGCTCCGCAAGTCGCGGTCGTGACCAACGTCGAAGCGGACCACCTCGATCACTGGGGGAGCTTCGACGCGATCAAAGATGCATTCCGATCCTTCGTAGGAGCGGTGAAAGAGGGAGGTGGAGTCGTACTTCCAGAGGGCAACGACGTACTTGATGATTACACGCCTCCTCCAGACACCGGTCGCGTGAGCTTTGGGGCGGGCGGCGACCTTTCCGCGCGCGACATCAGCCCGCGCGGCTCGGGTACGACCTTCACGCTCGTTCATGACGGCTCCGAGGTCCCCGTGAGGCTGCGCGTCCCCGGGCGCCATAACGTCGCTAACGCCCTTGCGGCGGCGGCCGCCTGTCTGCAGGTCGGTGTTTCGATCCAAGCCGTGGCCCACGGACTCGCCGGGTATCGGGGGGTCGAGCGAAGGTTTCAGATCCGCGGCGAGCGGGATGGTGTCACGATCATCGACGACTACGCGCACCACCCGACCGAGGTGCGAGCCACCCTCGAAGCCGCGCGCAGCGGCCCCTGGAAACGCGTGGTTGCGGTCTTCCAACCTCACCGCTACTCGCGCACGCAGACTCTGTACGGGGAGTTCGGCGCCGCGTTCGATGGCGCGGATCGCATCGTCGTGACCGAGGTATACGGGGCGGGGGAGCAACCCGTGCCCGGCGTCACCGGCAAACTCATCGCGGACTCGGTCTGTGACCATCTGCCGGGCCGGGCGGTGGCCTACTTCCCACACCACGACGAGCTCGTGGCCTACCTCCGCGCCTCGGCCCGGGCGGGTGACGCGCTTCTCACGCTCGGTGCCGGAGACATCAGCGCGCTGGGCGAGGAGCTGCTGACCGCCGGATGGGGAACGCGATGAACGTCGAGCTCGATCGCTTGCACGCTGCCCTCTCCCGCGCGGCGCGCGGAACCGTCGCGCGCTCCCATCCTCTGGCCCGCTTCACCACCTACCGTCTCGGTGGCCCGGCCGAGGTCTACGTCGAGCCCGCCGACTTCGACGATCTGATGGCGCTGGGCTCCGAACTCCGTGAGCTCGATCCGAGCGGAGAGGTGCCCGTGCTCGTGGTCGGCCGCGGCTCGAACATGGTGGTCTCGGACGCGGGCTGGCCCGGTATCGCACTGCGCCTGGGCCAGCCGTTCGCGGCCCTCGTAACCCACGGGGACGATGCCGCCACCTTTGAGGTGGGCGCCGCCAAACCGCTACCCCTGGTGGCGAACTGGTCGGCCCGGCGCGCGCTGGCCGGTATGGAGTGGGCGGTCGGCGTGCCCGGCTCGATCGGTGGGGGGGTGCGCATGAACGCTGGGGCGCATGGAAGCGACATAGCGAGGTGTCTGGTCCACGCGACGGTGTTCGACCTCGACACCGGCGAGGTGTCGGACCGGTCGCGCGCCGATCTCGATCTCGGCTACCGCCACTCGAACCTGACGGATCGTCAGGTGGTCACCGCGGCACGGTTGGGGTTGGAGCCACAGGAGCGAGACGAGATCCGCGTTCGGATGGAGTCTTACCGGCGTCATCGTTCAAAGACACAACCCGGCGCGCTTCAGAACGCGGGAAGCACTTTCAAGAATCCCCACGGAGACTCGGCGGGCAGGTTGGTCGAGGCCGCCGGACTGAAGGGCTTTCGCGTCGGCGGAGCATCCGTGTCCGAGATCCACGCCAACTTCTTCATGGCCGACGACGCGGCCACGGCACAGGACGTGTTCGATCTGATCCACCAAGTGCAGCGCCGGGTCACCGACGCGTTTGGAGTCGAACTGGTGCCGGAGGTCAGGTTCGTGGGACCGTTCGCGCACCGCGAAGCCGAGGTTTTCCGACGATGAGCGACTCGGCGGCCAGGACCAGGACGGACCCCCGCATCAGCCGCAGGCGCAGGGCCGTGGCAAGAAACAAGAGGCGGCGCGCGATCGTGCGTGCGCTGGCCGTCTGCGGCCTCGCCCTCGCGCTATGGCTGGCCTTCTTCTCGCCGTTGCTCGCGATCTCGGAGGTGAAGCTCGCCGGCGCGCAGCACACGTCGGCGGACGAGGTGGCGCGGGTCGTCGGCCTCGATGCATCCGACAATCTCTTGCTCCTGTCGACCACCGACGTCGCCGCGCGCGTGAGGACGCTGCCGTGGGTCAAGTCGGCAACCGTCGAGAGGAAGTTGCCCGGTACCGTGAAGGTGACGGTGACCGAGAGGACTCCCGTCCTGGTCCTGGCGATGGGGGACGAGCGCTATCTGCTCGACGGGCGCGCGCGCGTGCTGGCGGTGGGGGCGAGCGACGAGGACCTCCCGGTCCTCGCGGGACCTCAACTCTTCTCGCCCCAACCCGGCGAGCGCCTGACCGCCGTCCCGCTGCAAAGCGCACTGCGCGCCTTCTCCTCGATGCCGCGAAGACTGCGGGCGGAGGTTGTCGCCGTGTTCGCGCCGACGGTCGAACGGATCACCTTTCAGCTGACCGACGGCATCCAGGTTCGCTACGGAGCGGCCGAGGGCACGGCGTCGAAGAACGAGGTCCTGAAGGTGCTGCTCGAACGACTGCGGGCCGAGGGCCGGCCGGCGTCCTACGTCGACGTGCGCGTGCCCCAGGCGCCCGCGGTGTCGCCGCTGCCGTCCGCGCCCCAGTCGCAGGACGACGACGCGGACACTTCCTCTTAGTCCCGGCTCTTAGTCCCGGGACGGTTGACGGCGGCCCCTCGAGTGTTATATTCCTCAACCCAACGTGTAGGTTGACATAACTATAACCCTCAAGTTAAGAGTGAGTCGCTGATCCACCCGCTCTGACCTGGACTTTTGCAACTCGGGAGCATGCGAAGTCAAAGGTTCAACTCGGAATCGAGGGTGGGAGAGGAGGGCAACATGGCTTCGGGCCCGCAAAACTACCTTGCCGTCATCAAGGTCGTCGGCATCGGTGGAGGCGGCGTTAACGCCGTCAATCGCATGATCGAAGTCGGACTCAAGGGCGTCGAGTTCGTCGCGGTGAACACCGACGCGCAAGCGCTGCTGATGTCCGACGCGGACGTCAAGCTCGACATCGGGCGCGACCTGACGCGCGGGCTCGGCGCGGGCGCGGATCCCGAGATCGGGCGACAGGCCGCGGAGGACCACCGCGAGGAGATCGAGGAGGTCCTCAAAGGCGCCGACATGGTGTTCATCACCGCGGGCAAGGGCGGTGGCACCGGCACCGGTGGCGCGCCCATCATCGCCGAGGTCGCCAAGTCGGTCGGCGCGCTCACCATCGGCGTGGTCACCCGGCCGTTTACCTTCGAGGGCAGGCAGCGCGCGGTGAAAGCCGAGCAGGGAATCGCCTTGCTCAAGGAGAAGGTCGACACGCTCATCGTCATCCCGAACGACCGGTTGCTCGACGTCGGCGACGCGACGACGTCGGTGCTCGAGGCCTTCCGTATGGCCGATGAGGTGCTCCTTCAGGGAGTCCAGGGCATCACGGACCTGATCACGACCCCCGGGCTGATCAACCTCGACTTCGCCGACGTCAAAGCCGTGATGACCGACGCGGGGTCTTCGCTCATGGGCATCGGTCAGGCGCGCGGCGACAATCGCGCGGCGGAGGCGGCCAAGTCGGCGATCTCGTCGCCGTTGCTGGAGGCCTCCATCGACGGAGCGCGCGGGGTGCTGCTCAACATCGCCGGGGGGTCGGATCTCGGCCTCTTCGAGGTGAACGAGGCCGCCGGCATCATCAGCCAGGCCGCTCACCAAGACGCCAACATCATCTTCGGCGCGGTCGTCGACGACACGCTCGGTGACGAGGTTCGAGTCACGGTCATCGCCGCCGGTTTCGACCGCTGGGGAGCGCGCGAGGACGAGGCGATCGTCCGTCCGGACGAAGACATCTTCTCGAGGTCGCTGGAGCGCAAGGAGGAGCCGGCGCTATCCCTCGGGGGCGACGAGGAGTCAGAGCGCATCGTGTTCGACGCCGAAGACGACCTCGACATCCCCTCGTTCCTGCGGAACGAGTAGTTCGGGTCGTAACGTATCGGCCAGACCTTCCGTCGTTCGGGTTGCAGCTCCTGAGAGACTGCAGGGCATGACGAGCGCGCCGGCAACACTGACCGACCAACACTGCGGTGATATTCGATGGCTCACCGATCTCGAAGCGCGGGCGCGCGGGCTGCTGGTCGCTTTTTGTGATCGCAACGGGGGCGTAGGCGAAGCGCCCTTCGACAGTTTGAACGTCTCGGTCAGCGTCGGCGACCCACGCCATGCCGCGATCAACAAGGAGCGCGCCGCCACGGCGGTCGGATTCGACGTCGCATCGCTGGCGCAGTTGCACCAGGTCCACGGAGCCGAGGTGCTCGAGACGGCGCCCGGTCGGTCCGGGATTCAGGGGAAGGCCGACGGACTGGTGGCGCGCGCTCCGGGGGTCGTGCTCGGGGTCCTCAGTGCGGACTGCGTGCCCGTCTTGCTCGAGGGGCGCCGCGGCGTGGCGGCCCTTCATGCGGGCTGGCGCGGGCTGGTTGCCGGAGTTCTCGAGCGAGGCGTGGCCGCGGTGGGGCCGGTCGCCGGCGCCTGGATCGGGCCCAGCATTCGCGCCTGCTGTTACGAGGTCGGCAACGAAGTCATGGACGCGTTCCGGGGGGCTGGATTGCCCGTTGCCGGAGCACGCAGAGTGGATCCGTCGGATGCCGCGCGCGCGGTGCTGACACGAGCGGGTGTGACCAACATCGCTCGGTCGGAGGAATGCACCTCCTGCAGCGCCGACTACTTCTCTCATAGGCGCGACGGCGCCACCGGCCGGCAGGGCAGCTATATCGCCCTGACGAAGCCCCGGCCGTGACCCCGGCCCCGCGGCTCGAGGCGGTTCGTTCGTCCATCGCCGAAGCCGCTCGGCGCGCGGGGCGGGACCCACGGGAGGTGACTCTGGTCGCCGTGTCCAAGACCCAGCCCGCGGACGTCGTGCTCGGCGTGATCGAAGCGGGCGTCACCGACCTCGGCGAGAACCGGGCGCAGGAGTTCCGGGAGAAGGTCACCCTTCTCGGCGGCAAGGCGCGCTGGCATTTCATCGGGCCGCTGCAGACCAACAAGGTGCGACAGGTGGTCGGTGCCTGCGCCCTCATCCATTCCGTGGACCGGCCCGGGCTGGCCGAGGCGATCGCCCGCAGAGCGTCCGCCACCGACTCGGTGCAAGACGTCCTGATCGAGGTGAACGTTGCGGGGGATCCGAACAAGCACGGGGTCGAGGCGGCGCGCGCGGTTGCCCTGGCGCGCGCGATCGAGGCGCTCGAAGGGGTGCGGGTGCGGGGGCTCATGACCATGCCCCCGTATCCCGAAGAGCCCGAGCAGTCGCGTCCCTTCTACCGTGGCCTGGCCGCGCTTTCGGAGCAGCTCGTCGAGGAGCTGCCTGAGGCGAAGGAGCTGTCGATGGGCATGTCGCGCGACTTCGAGGTCGCCATCGAAGAGGGCGCGACCATCGTCCGGATCGGAACGGCCATATTCGGCCCCCGCAGGAGCCGCTGAGCGGAGGCAGACCGCGGCTCCGGCGGCCGCCCCGGCAGACCGGGCCCAGAACCGAAAGTTGGGCCAACTTGGCCCATAGCCGCTTGGAGGTCCGAGTCATGGATATTCTTGACGGCATGCCAGGTGTGTGGAAGAAGACGCTCGTTTACCTCGGTCTGGCCGAGGACGACGACTACGACGAATACGCCTACGACGATCTAGGGGCCGACGAACCGGAGCGCGACCGGCGCAACGCCCCCGTGCGGAGGCTCCCCGAGCGCGACCGGGGACGCGCGCGCGACGAGGACGATTACGCCCCGGAGGAGCGGGAGCGCAAGGACGCGGTCGTAAGGGCGATGCCGTCCGGCGTCACCGGCGCGCCGCGAGTCCACCTCGTCACGCCGACCGCGTTCAACGACGCACAGGAGGTCGGGGACAAGTTCCGCGATGGGTTCTCGGTGCTGATGAATCTGCAGGCCGCCGGCCCGGATCTGTCCCGCCGTCTGGTCGACTTCGCGAGCGGTCTCGCCTACGGTCTGTCCGGCTCGATGCAGCCGGTGGCGGACAAGGTCTTTCTGATCTCACCTCAAGGGGTCGAGGTGTCGGCCGAAGAACGCAGGCGGCTCGTCGAAGAGCGCGGCTTCTTCAACCAACTCTAGGCCCTTCGGAGATCTGTGACGGGAATCGGCTGCTTCATCGCTCAGCTTCTGAGCGTCTACGTGCTCATCCTCTTCGTGAGGATCATCTTGAGCTTCGTGACCCAGTTCCGCGCGCTGCCCTCCGGGCTGGCGCCGGTGATGAGGGTCATCTACGACCTCACCGAGCCCGTGCTCGGCTTCGCCCGCCGCTACATTCCGCCCATCGGCATGCTCGACCTGAGCCCTCTGGTGGTCTTCATCCTCATACGGATCCTCCAGGGGGTCATCTGCTAGTCAGCCGTGGCCAGCGTCGGGGGCCGGCGCGGTCTGCGATACTGCCCCGATGGAGGAGAGACCGCTATGGAACTAGGCCCACGCGACATCCACGACAAGCAGTTCCACGACGAGTGGCGCGGTTACAACCGCGAGGAGGTAGACGACTTTCTCGATCGCGTCGCCGAGGCGCTCGAGCAGACGCAGCGCGCCGGCGAGTCGCTGACCGCGCGGGTCGCCGAGCTCGAGAGTCAGTTGTCGCAAGCGCGCGAGGGCGAGCAGATGCTGAAGAAGACGCTCGTCACCGCCCAGCACCATGCCGAGGAGGCGGTGGCGTCCGCGCGGGCGAGGGCCGACAAGCTCGTCGAGGAGGCGACGGAGCGCGGGCGAGGTCTGCTGGAGGAGGCCCGCAACAAGGCGACCACCATCGAATCGGAGGCGCGCAAGAAGGCGCAGGAAACCGAGCGCGCCGGCGAGCAGCGCAAGCGCGACCTCGAGTCCTCGATCGAAAAACTGCGCGTCCTCGAGGTAGAGACCAAGCAGAAGCTCAAGGCCTTCCTCGACGGACAGCAGCGCTCCCTGACGGCGTTGAGCGAACGGCGCACGTTGTTGTCGCGCCCGGCCGGCACGGCCGCGCCGTCACACGGTGCAGGGACACAATCCTCGCCGCAACGGAGTGCGGCCCAGGATCCCTACGGAGTGGGCGGGGAAGCGCCCCGGCCGACCGGAGGGGAGCCCGCGGGAGCGGGAGAGGCGCCGAGCCGCGAGGGGGCATGGGAGGCCGGCGACGCCGGAGCACGCTCGGACTCCGATACGCCCGACTACGACCCGGGGGACGACGACGGGACGGCCCGGCGCAGCCTGCGCTCGCTGTTCGGACGCGACGAGGAGTAGTCCGTGGTTGGGCTTATCGCCGGCTCCCTCGCCCTCCTGGCGGTCGCGTCCGTAACGCTGGGGTTCGGCTGGGTGGGCGCGAACAGCACGCTCGTATGGGTTTCGATTCTGTGCAGCGCGGGGACGGCGGTCGCCCTTACGGCCGCATACTCCAAGAGCAAGCACCTCGCCGAGAGCGCGCGCCGAGCCCGGTCGCCTCGTAGGGCGCCGAGCCGCAGGGGAGCCGGAGCGGCCGCGGGTGGTTTCGCCACGCAGCCCCTGGCTCGCCCCGACACGCGCAGCCGCGACCGCACGTCACCCAACGACGGAGAGGTCGTCGCGGTACCCGAGCGCCGCAAGTTCCACCGGCCCGATTGTCGCTACGCGCGCGTAAGAGGCGCGACGAAGATGACCAAGTCGACCGCGCGGAGAAGGAACTTCGACGCCTGCGGAATCTGCAAGCCCTAGGTCCGCTCCGGCAGGCTTGCCTTTCGGAGCGCGAGCAAGACGGTGCCTCCGGGCACCTCGACGGCGTCCGTCGCCGGACCCCCGGTTCCCTCCGGTGCGTCGAGGTGGATGGACGTCGCCAGCACCTCGGCGGCGACGTAGCTGCGGAACGCCTCGAGCGCACGCTGAACGACCGTCTCCTCGGTCGCGAGCCACAACTCGATGCGATCCTCGACCTCGAGCCCACTGGACTTTCGTAGATCCTGCACCGCTCGCACGACCTCCCGGGCGACGCCCTCGGCCCGGAGCTCATCGTCGAGGTCGAGGTCGAGCGCGACTCCGTAAGGTCCGTCCTGGGCCAGTGAGAACCCCTCACGGCCCGACACGCGAACGTCCAGGTCGCCGGCGGTCAGTTCGACGTCGGTATGGTCCAGCGACAGGGTTGCAGTGCCCCCCTCTTCGATGGCACCGACGAGCGCGTGGGCGTCTGCGGCTGCGAGTGCCTGCGCGATATCAGCGACGCGTTTGCCGTAACGGGGGCCCAGCGCCTTGAAGTTCGGCTTCACCGTGTAATCGACCAGTTGTTCTAGGCCCCTTGCAACCTCGACCGCCTTGACGTTGAGCTCTTCCGCGACGAGCGAGCGCAACTCCTCGAACCGAGCGGCCTCGTTGGACGGCAGCACGACGAGCGCGCGTCCCAGGGGTTGGCGAACCCGCACCTTGGCTTCGGTACGGGCCGCGCGTCCCAGCGTGACGACCTTGCGCACGAGCGACATGCCGGTGCGAAGTTCGTCGTCGCGCCTGGCGCCGTCGGTCGTGGGCCAGGCGGCGAGATGTACGGAGTCGGGCGCGGTGCCGTCGAGCGAAGTCAGGTTGGTGTAGACCTCGTCCGCGACGAAGGGGGTGAACGGCGCCGTCAGGCGGGCCACCGTGGTGAGGCACTCCCACAGCGTCAGAAAGGCGGCCTGAGTGTCGCGCCCGGCTGCCGTGGAGTCTGAGTCACCCGTGTTCCAGAAGCGGCGCCGGCTGCGACGCACGTACCAGTTGCTGAGGTCATCGACGAAGCGTTCGATGCGCCGGCCCGCGCGCTGCGCATCGAGGTCGTCGAGAGCCTCCGTCACCACGCGCACGGTGTCGTCCAGCTCGGCGAGCACCCACCGATCCATCTCGGAGCGCTCGGCGACTGCGATATCGAGACCGGTCGGATCGAAGCTCTCGACCTCGGCGTAGGTCACCCAGAAGGCATAGGTGTTCCACAGGGTCATCAAGTGCTTGCGTAGTGACTCCTGGACCATGTGGAGGCCGATCCGGCGCGACTGCCAGAGGCTCCCGCCCGTCAGCAGGAGCCAGCGCGTCGCGTCGGCGCCGAACTCGTCTATCGGGATCCAGGGATCGATGACGTTGCCGAGCCTCGTTGACATCTTGCGTCCCTCGGTGTCGACAAGGAGGCCGAGACACACGACGCTTCGGAAGGAGCTGCGGCCCTCGAGCATCGTCCCGATCGCGAGGAGGGAGTAGAACCAGCCACGCGTCTGGTCGATCGCCTCGCTAATGAAGTCCGCAGGAAAGCGGCGTGCGAAGGCCTCTTTGTTCTCGAAGGGGTAGTGCCACTGAGCGAAGGGCATGGAGCCCGAGTCAAACCAGACGTCGATGACGCTGGACACGCGCGCTGCGGTCTTGCCGCACTCCGGGCAGTCGAAGGTGATGCGGTCGACGAAGGGCCGGTGTGGGTCGAGCTTCGAGTGGTCCTGACCGGTCAGCTCCGAGAGCTCGGCGCGCGACCCGACACACACGGCGTGGCCGTCCTCGCAACGCCACACCGGAAGCGGTGTTCCCCAGTAGCGATCGCGGCTCAGGCTCCAGTCGACGTTGTTGGCCAGCCAGTCCCCGAAGCGACCGTATTTGATCGTAGGAGGTTGCCAGGTGACGGCCTCGTTGCTGGCGAAGAGCTCGTCGCGCAACTGCGAGGTACGGATGTACCAGTCGCGGCGCGCGTAGTACATGAGCGGGGTGTCGCAGCGCCAGCAATGCGGATAGGAGTGCTCGTAGAGCTCGCTGTGGAAGAGGATGCCGCGGGCGCTCATGTCGGCGACGATGTGATCGTCTGCATCCTTGAACCACATGCCGGAGAACCTGCCTCCGGACTCGGCGACATGCCCGGTCGAATCGATCATCTGGACTACCGGCAGGCCGTCACGGCGCGCGACCAGCATGTCGTCCTCACCGTAAGGCGCGAGGTGAACGATTCCGCTGCCCTCGTCGGTCGCTACGAAGTCACCGGAGCGCACCGTGTGGCCGGTCTCGCCGCTCTCGACGAAGCCGAAGGGCGGCGTGTAGCGCTCGCCGGCGAGCTCGGTGCCGGGCATGGTCTCGACCACCTCGGCGTTCTCGCCGAGCAGTGGCTCGACGCGGTCGGCCGCGAGGATCAGGTATCTCCCGTCCAGGTGAGGATCGACGACGCGCCCGTAGGTGATGTCCTCGCCGACCGCCGCCGCCATGTTGGCCAGCAGCGTCCACGGAGTCGTCGTCCACACCAACAACGAGGAGCCGGGGTCGGCAACCAGGGGAAAGCGCACGTAGACCGACGGGTCCGTGACGGTCTGATAGCTGCCGGCGTAATGCTGCTCGTGGCTCGAGAGCGACGTCCCGCACCGGGGGCAGTAGGGAACGACCTTGAAGTCCTCCTCGAGCAGGTGCCGGTCCCACAATTGCTTGAGGATCCACCACACGCTCTCGACGTAGTCGGGGTCCATCGTCCAGTAGGCGTCGTCGAAATCGAGCCAGAAGCCGATGCGACCGGTCAACTGTTCCCACTCGTCGACGTGGCGTTTGACCGACTCCCGGCAGCGCTCTACGAACTTCTCGATGCCGACCTCTTCTTCGATCTGGCGTTTCTGCGTGATGGCCAGCTCGCGCTCGACGGCGATCTCGACCGGCAGGCCGTGACAGTCCCAGCCCGCCTTGCGATGGACGTAGTGGCCCTTCATCGCCTGGAAGCGGCAGAAGAGATCCTTGATCGAGCGGGCTATGACGTGGTGGAGGGCGGGCTTGCCGTTGGCGGTAGGGGGCCCTTCGTAGAACACCCATTCGGGCATACCCTCGCGCTCGGACAGAGAGCGCTGAAAGATCTTGCCGCGCTCCCAGGTTTCGAGGATCCGCTGCTCCATAGCGGGCCAGGCGACCTGCGAGTCGACCGGCCGGTAAGCGGGCTTCGAGCGGCGGTTTGGGGCGGAGGTCGGCATGGGCCTAAGGGTAGCGTGAGCCGTTCGGTGGCCGCTCCGGCCCCACCCTCGCCGACCGGCCGGAAGCAGTCGCACGCGCAATTAGCGCTGTGTTATCGTCCCGCGCCCATGACGCCCGCTAAGAAGAAATCAGGCAGCCGGAAGGCCTCGGCGCACTCCTCGGGGTCGTCCAGCAAGACGACCAAGCAGACGCGCGCGCGCAAGTCGTCCGGTCGCGACCCGGCCGCCAAGAAGACCAACCAGCGGTCCTCGACCCGGAAGGGGCGCAACCCAACTCGCAAGCCCGCGACCGGCAAGACGGCGAGTAAGAGGTCGGGCGCGCGCAAGAAATCCTCCTCCCGCAAGACTGCGAGCAAGAGCACCGCCAAGAAGACGGCGAAGCAGACGCCGAGGAAGACGACCGCCAAGAAGACCGTGAAGAAGAAGACCGCGAAGAAGACGACCGCCAAGAAGACCGCGAAGAAGACGACCGCCAAGAAGACCGCGAAGAAGACGACCGCCAAGAAGACCGCGAAGAAAGCCACGAGGTCTAAGTCCACACCACCGCGGACGACCTCCCGCAAGCAGGGCGGCGGCGGAGCGGCGGCAGCCGGGAAGTCGAGAGCGCAGCCGGCGGTGCCACGGAGGCCGGCCTCACGCCCCTCCTCGAGGAGCGCTGTGACGAACGCGAAGACCACAAGATCGAGGGCGCGACCCGCGAAGTTCGACAAGGGACAGCTCGACGCCATCCGAAAGCAGCTCGAGAGCGAACGGGGCGACCTCGAGCGGCAGCTCGAGGAACTGACCGCCGACTCGTTCGACGGTACGCAGTCGGACATGACCGGTGAAGTGGGCCTGGATGATGACTTCGCAGACGCAGGCTCGGCAACTTTCGAGCGCGAACGAGACCTTTCGATTCAGAACAACATCCGGGACCTCATCGGCCAGACGACGCGCGCCATCCAGCGGATCGATGACGGCAACTACGGGACCTGCGAACGCTGCGGGAACCCAATCGAGGCGGCGAGGCTCAAGGCCCTGCCACACGCGCTGCTGTGCATGGATTGCAAGAGACGCGAAGAGCGGGCGCGCTAAGCCTGTACGTCGCGCTGCTGATCACGGCCGCCGTGATCGTGGCGGTCGACCAGATCACGAAGTCGATCGCTCTCGAGGCGCTTGCAGACGGCCCCATCGACATTATCGAAGGTGTCTTGACGCTGCGCCTCACCTTCAACCCAGGCGGTGCCTTCGGCGTGCTTCAGGGCGTCCCGAACTTCTTCTTGATCGCTACCGTGGTCATCGTGATCTTCATCTTGTACTGGGCGCGCACCGTTGAATCGACCACCTGGGCGTTCCCGCTCGGCCTCGTGCTCGGAGGGGGCCTGGGGAACCTCGCCGATCGCGTGCTGCGCGACACGGATGGGCGCGTGGTGGACTTCGTGGACCTGCACGTGTGGCCGGTTTTCAATGTGGCCGATTCGGCCATCACCATCGGGGTGCTCGCACTGGTGGTCATGAGCTTCAAAGCAGAGCGGGACGGCGACCCCGATAAAGAAGGCGCCGGATGATCCGGTTCGCCCCCACCCCGACCGAGGTGGGCGAACGAGTCGATGTCGTTCTGGCCCGCCGGGCGGGCGTGACACGTACCCTCGCCCAGCGCGCGTTGCGCTCGGGCGAGGTCCGCGTGTCCGGGAACGAGGTGCGTCCCAGCCACCGCCTGGAGGAGGGCGAGACGGTCGAGGGAACCGTTCCCGAGC
>JBOGWX010000130.1:0-3772 GCA_050694055.1 Actinomycetota bacterium | reverse complement strand
GCTCGAGACCGGCCGTACGCATCAGATCAGGGTGCATCTAAGCCATCTGGGCCGCCCCGTGCTGGGAGACAAGACCTACGGCGGGCGCTCGGAGCTCTCCCGGCGTCTCGGTCTCGAGCGTCCGTTCCTGCACGCCGTCCGGCTCGCGTGGCCGCATCCCGACGACGGCCGGCGGATAGAAGTGGCCGACGAGCTCCCGGCGGACCTCGAGGCGGTGGTAACGGCGGCAGCCGTGGACTACGGGCATCCGCTTCCCGAGCAGCGACGGTAGCGCTCCAGGCGCTCCCCGAAAGCAGCCGCAGCGCCGTGGTGGGTCTTCCGTCCGCCTCCCAGCAGGTTGGTCAGCTGCCACTCGTCGTCGGCCAGGTCGTAGAGCTCTCGGAACCTCGTCTCGCCGGCTTGGTCGTAGTACTCGATGTACTGAGCGACGTCGGTGCGGATCGATGCCCAGCTCGGTGAGACGAACTTCGGATTTCTCTGGTATTCGAGCAGAATCTCAGCGCGGCGCCAGTCCTCGAGCAGCGACCGGCCGTCCAACGGATGGTCGATCTCGTCGAGGAGCCCGGCAGCGTCCATCATCGTGGGAGCGATATCTATGTTCGCGGCCAGTCGATCGTCCGTCGAAGGTTCGATGCGCCCCGGCCACGCCATGTAGAAGGGCACCTCCACGGCCGGCCGCAACGGATGACCCTTGCCCGTCAACCCGTGCTCGCCCCGCAGCAGGCCGTTATCGGAAATGTAGAAGGCAAGCGTGTCGCTCTTCTCGTCACGCTCCTCGAGAGCGCGATCGACGTCCCCTATGACGTCGTCGACGGACATCATCGTCCTGAGCTGGTCGGCTCGAAACCGCGGACGTGTCTGAAAGGAGCGCTTGCTCCCTAGGGGTAACTTGGCCGAGCGGTCCGTAACCTCGAGAGCCGGGTTGGTGGTGGGAGGGGGCACTGGAGCATCCGCGTACTTGGGCTCCGGGATCGCCGGAGCGTGCGGGGCGATCGTAGAGACGATCAAGAGCCAGGGCGTGCCGGCGTCCGTCGTCTCGAGGAACTCCGCTACGTGATCGCGAATGAAGGTGGTCGAGTAGGTGGCCACATCCTGCGTGTCACCGTTGACGTTCCAGGTCCCGCCCTCGAACGGGAACCCCTTGGAAACGACGAAGTAGTCGAAGTCCGGCGGGTCCCTGTCGGAAGGCCACGCATTGAGAAACTTCCCCACGATTCCGGTGCGGTACCCACCCGCGCTCAGGTGGCGTTGAAGGGTTTCGTCGAGATCCAGATTCTCCGCCTCGCGGTTCAGGCGAACCCCGTGGTTGTGCATGTACCGGCCCGAGAGGATCGAGGCGCGCGACGGGCAGCACAGCGGCGTCGTGACGAATCCAGGCTCGAACGATCGACCCGACTCAACGAACCAACTGCGGAGATGGGGCATCACCTCAGTACTGCCCACGGATTCGTCGTCGGTGATGAACAGGATGAGGTTGGGGCGTTCGTCTCGAGAGGCGCCGGTGCAAGCAGCAACGAGAACGCCCAACGAAAGAAGCGCAACACAGGAGGCCGCCGTCGCGTTGTGAAGGAGTCCCCGCACCGACCTTGTCATCCCGGAACGCCGGCGTCCTCCGTTGCCGGCACGGGTTCCGTTTGTTCGCCGCCGGCGCGCGGGTGCTTCTCTTTTCGTGCCCGCCAGAGCGTCGCGCCCCTGCGCCACAGCAGAGAGGCTCCAAGGGCGCCTGCGGGTCCGAGAAAAGGAATCATTCCTATGACGTAACGGTAGTGGAAGGTCGAGAGAACGGCGGGAAACGCAACCAGCGACAGGCCGGTGAAGGTGATGAAGAGACATTCGATGCGGGTATCTCGGTCCTTACTCAGGCCCAGCCCGAAAGTTCCCCCGAGTAGTCCCAGCACGGCCAGGATCGTGCTGATGAATCCTGACTGGTATGCGTAGTGTTGATAGCCGCGTAGGAACGAGCCGATGTTGGGATCGGCTTCGAAGGTCCCCTCGATGCCGTACTCGGCCGGGGGTGACCCGCGTGACTCGCGCAGGGCCGGCGGCATTCCCTTTACTTGCCGAAGGTGCTCGAAGAACTGCCAGCGCGTTACGCGTAGCGACTCCTTGTCTACCGGGGACCGCCACGCGAAGAATTCGGCAAAGTCGGTGACGATCAGGCGGGCGTAGTCGAGAGGTTGATGGCGGATCATCCTCCTCGTGAACGACCCCACGACTGCGCTCTCGTCGATGCCATCCGGGATCTCCAACCTGCTCAACGGAGATCTCTTGTTCCACGGTGGGTAGAGGTCGGCTCGCTCCGAGACGGGCGTGTCGATGCATAGCTGGCGTTCGACCTCGGGCATCGAGACACCTCGACAATCTGCGAAGCGAGAGACCTTCGCCGCATAGAGAACATGATCGTTTCGGTCCGTGAGGCCGAACTCCCCGGTGGCGCCGCGATTCCAGGCGGAATAGGCAGCGAGCGGCACGAGGATGCCCAAGAGGACGGCGCCGAGCCGGGCCCAGCCCGCTTTTCGAGCCAGGAGGTAGAGCACCGCCACGGGGGCGACGGCGAGACCCACGAAGCGCGTCAACGCGCTGAACGAGAACGACGCGCCGGCAAGAGCTGTGGCCCACACGGTTCGGCGAGCGCTCCAGGCGAGGAGCAGGATGCCGCCGGCGATGAAGGTCTGGAACAATGCCTCGGCGAGGATGTGCTGTTCCAGATTGATCTGATAGGCGTCGAGGAGCAGAGGGGTCATGCCGAGTGCGGCAACCACCGGGTGGACGTCGAGCCGCAGCAGCAGCCAATAGAGGCCGGCGGCCATCAACAGGGCGAAGACGTGCTGAAGAGCGGTGACGAGGGCGAGCGAGTCGATCGACAGGACGGATTTTAGAAAGGCCGGATAGAGAGCCGGCCGCAACTGCTTTCGTTCGGCCATCGACGTCACCGTGCGCAGGTAGCCGTTGGAGTCGGCGAGCACGATGATTGCCGGTTGGTACGCAGCCCAGGCCAGCGCGCGCAGAGCTGCGCCCAGGCCGAGCAGGCTCATGAATGCCGCATGTCTCCAGGCGAAGCCGAGAGCCCGCCGTCCTGGGTGACGCGCGGCCGCTTGGTGGTCCACTTCGGAAGTGACTTTGGAAATCGGTCGGGCCCCTTCGGACAAGCGACGGCAGCGAGAGCATAGGCACGACAGGACCGCCCGGCCCGTCATTCGCCCGGCCGCTGGGAGCGGTGACGAGCGTGTGTGCGAAATCCACTGCCAATTCACAGGTTTGGGACCTTGATACCACCAAGCTGGGGGGCCAGGCTGGAAGAAGGGCCCAAGGGAGTGGGAATGAGCGGGAATGGCTTGCGTGCCCTGGGGGCGAGGTCTACTTTAAGTACACCCTTGTAATTCGCGGTCGGACGTGAGGGTCGGGACGGGGGGGTCGGGGCGCGTGCCCGAGGTCGGCCGCTCGGACGGGACGCCGCGTTGGAGACGTGGGACAGCACGTGACTCGGGACAGCACGTCTCGGGAAAGGCGAAGGTGCTGACGTAGTGAGCTTCGTGCATCAGCATGCGCATACGGAGTACTCCATGCTCGACGGAGCCAGCCGTATCTCGGAGATGTTCGAAGCCGTCGCCGCCCTTCTCAGCCCGGACGAAACACTGCTGATCCGCGGGCGTGACACGTACCCTCGCCCAGCGCGCGTTGCGCTCGGGCGAGGTCCGCGTGTCCGGGAACGAGGTGCGTCCCAGCCACCGCCTGGAGGAGGGCGAGACGGTCGAGGGAACCGTTCCCGAGC
>JBOGWX010000129.1:0-7988 GCA_050694055.1 Actinomycetota bacterium | reverse complement strand
CCAGCCGGACCGCTTTCTCCCGGAACTCGGGCGGATACGGCGGCCGTGTTCTTCCTGCCATGTGGACTCCTTTCCCTGAGCCATCGCGCTCAGTCACAAAGTGTCCACGAAACCGGGCAAACTCCACTGTACCGGCCGATGGCCGGATGGTGGCTGTCGCTGACGGGGACGATAGCCATCGCGCTGTTGACCCTTTCCTTCGCCGCCGAAGCCGGCGCGCAGTGGCCCTGGACCGAGCCCGGGTTGCAGGCGCACCTCGTGGTCCTCATCCTCATCGCGTTGCGCGTTCCGGTGCGCGTGATCGTCGAGCTCTGGGTCCTCACGGTGCTGGCCGGAGCGGCGCTGGTTGCCTACGCCTACGACGGCGCGCTCTCGGCGAACTCGAACCTGCCGCTGATGACCATCCTGTCGGCGACCGCGCTGGTGGTAACCGTCGCCGTGCGCGGTCGCAGCGAGGCGCGTGAGCAGCTGGCCCGGCAAGCAGATCTGACCTCCGCCGAGCGCTCCCGGCGGACCCTGCTCGAGGAACGAGCCCGCATCGCGCGCGAGCTGCACGACGTGGTCGCCCACCACATGTCGGTGGTAGCGATTCAAGCCGAGGCCGCGCCCTTCCGGGTTGACGATCCTCCGGACGAGCTGACCGCGAGCCTCGCCACGATCCGAAAGAACGCAGTGGATGCGCTCGCGGAGCTCCGGCGCGTCCTCGATGTCCTGCGGGCCGACGATTGGGACGCCGGCGACGCGCCGCAGCCCACGCTCGAAGGATTGGAGGATCTCGTCGCCAACCTGCGCGCCACAGGCCTGGTTGTCGAGACGACCGTGACCGGAGGCGTCCGACCGCTGCCGCCGGGAGTGGAGCTGTCCGCGTTCCGGATCGTCCAAGAGGCATTGAGCAATGTACTGAGGCACGCGCCCCGTTCACCGGTGCGCGTCGAGGTCTCCTACGTGCTCGGTGGCGTCGGGCTGCGCGTGGTCAACGGTCCCTCACCCGGCGTAACGGCGAACCGCACGTCCGGAAGCGGCCACGGCATTCTCGGCATGCGCGAGCGAGTCGCGATGCTGAGCGGGGAGTTCAGCGCCGGCCCCACCGGGGACGGGGGCTACGAGGTGGCCGCCTTCCTGCCCGTGGACGCGAGTCAAGTCCAATGACGATTCGAGCCGTGATCGCCGACGACCAGGTGATGGTGCGGGAAGGGTTCTCGGTGCTCCTCAACGCCCAGCCCGATATCGAAGTCGTCGGCCAGGCGATCGATGGGCGTGACGCAATCGACAAGGTCACGGAGCTGCGACCCGACGTCGCGCTCATGGACATCCGCATGCCGGTGCTCAGCGGCATCGAGGCGACGCGCCACATCGCCGGTGCCTCCGAGCTGACCACCAAGGTCCTGGTCCTCACCACCTTCGACCTCGACGAGTACGTCTACGAGGCGCTGCGTGCCGGCGCGAGCGGGTTTCTGCTCAAGGACTCCTCCGCGCGCGAGCTGGCGGACGCGGTGCGGATCGTGGCGTCCGGGGACGCGCTGCTGGCACCCTCTATCACCAGGCGCCTGATCACCGAGTTCGCGCGCCTGGGCGCGCCGCGGGGCCCTCGCAGAGAGCGGCTCGACGAGCTCACCGAACGCGAGACCGAGGTGCTCAGTCTCATCGCCCAAGGGCTGTCGAACGCCGAGATCGCGAGCCACCTCGTGGTCGCCGAGCAGACGGTGAAGACCCACGTCGGCCGTCTCCTGGTCAAGCTCGGTCTGCGCGACCGCACGCAGGCGGCGGTGTTCGCTTACGAGGTGGGACTCGTAACTCCTGGACCCTGAGCGGCGCGTGAGACGACACCTCAGGGTCCGAGAGTGCCACCCAAGGTCGAAATGAAAGTCAGTGGTCGAGCCCGGTGATCTGGATTCCCGCTCGGTCCGTCTTGTAGCGACGATTGATCCCGATCAGAAGGGCGGTCATCGGTTCGACGATGCGGGCCTGGTCCAGGCCCCCGGCATCGACGTAGCGCAACGATTCGATGGCCTCGACCAACTCCTTAACGACCGCCTTGCCCCTCTTGGGACCGCACACGAGCACGTCGCCCTCGAGCGGCGTGGCTATCTCGTTGACGGCCTTGGCGGCGAGCGTATGAAACGCCCCCATGACGGTCACGCTCTTGGGCAGTAGCGAGCTCGCCTGCTGGGCCGCGCTCCCCTGCCAGACGCCGAGCACGGTGGTGGGCCGTCCTCCGACGGCGGCGGACACCGGCACGGTCCCGTCGATGACGATCGCGTCCGCGCGCACGTGATCGGCGATGGACTTGTAGATCGCCGCTTGCCCGGCGAAGGGCACCGTGACCACCACGACCTCATGCGACGCCGCGGCTTCGGGATTCGCGGCTCCGTCGACCCGCGCGTGCGGCAGGATGTCGCTCAACCTCATCGCCGCATCTCGTCCGCGCGTCGCCTCGCGCGAGCCGATCGTGACCGCGATTCCCGCCTTCGCCCAGCGCAGCGCCAGGCCGAAGCCCTCGTCACCCGTCCCGCCGATGATCGCGACCCGCTCGACAGTCACACCGCAACACCCCTCGCTAGAAAGAAGTGGGCTCGTACTCTCCGAAGACCTCTCGCAGGGTGTCGGACACCTCTCCGAGGGTTGCGTACGCGGCCAGCGCCTCCTTCAAGGGATACAACAGATTGCGGTCGTTCTGGGCCGCCTCGGTCAGGCGCTCGAGCGCGGCGTCGACCGCCCCCTGGTCGCGCTCGGACCTCACCCGCTCGATACGCTCGATCTGGCGCTGCTCGAGCTCGGGATCGAGACCGTGCAGCTCGACCGGTTCCTCGGAGGAGGCTGCGAAGCGATTGACTCCGACGATCGGGCGAGATCCGTCCTCTATGCCCTGGGCCACGCGGTAGGCGGTGTTCTCGATCTCGGCCTTCATCCAGCCGCGCTCGATGGCCTCGACCGCTCCTCCCATGTCGTCGATACGTGCGATGTAGTCGTTCGCACGCGCTTCGATCTCGTCCGTCAGAGACTCTACGAAGTAGGCGCCGCCCAGCGGATCGACGGTGTCGACCACGCCACTTTCGTAGCCCACGATCTGTTGGGTGCGGAGCGCGATGGTCGCCGCCTTCTGGCTGGGAAGCGCGAGCGCTTCGTCGAACGAGTTGGTGTGGAGGCTCTGGGTTCCGCCGAGGACCGCCGACAGGGCCTCGAGTGCCGTGCGGACGATGTTGTTCTCCGGCTGCTGCGCGGTGAGCGTGGCTCCGCCCGTCTGGGTGTGAAAGCGAAGCATCATGGACTTCGGACTGGTGGCTCCGAAGCGCTCCTTCATGATCTTGGCCCACAGCCGGCGCGCCGCCCGGAACTTGGCGACCTCCTCGAAGAAGTTCATGTGACAGGCGAAGAAGAACGACAGCCTCGGAGCGAAGTCGTCGATGTCGAGGCCTGCGTCCAGCGCAGCCTGGACGTAGGCGATGCCGTCGGCCAGGGTGAACGCGACCTCCTGAACGGCCGTGCTTCCGGCCTCCCGCATGTGGTAGCCGCTGATGGAGATCGTGTTGAACCGAGGCATCTCCTTCGAGCAATACGCAAAGAGGTCCGTGATGATCCGCATCGAGGGCTTGGGCGGGTAGATGTAGGTCCCGCGCGCGGTGTACTCCTTCAAAACGTCGTTCTGCACGGTGCCGGTGATCTTGGTGGGAGCGATCCCCTGCTTCTCGGCCACGAGCTGGTAGAGCAGCAACAGGGTCGAGGCGGTGGCATTGATGGTCATCGAGGTCGACACCTCGTCGAGTGGGATTCCGTCGAGCAGCAACTCCATGTCGGCGAGCGAGTCGATGGCGACCCCGACTCGGCCGACCTCGGCTTGGGCCTTGATGTGATCCGAGTCGTAGCCCATCTGGGTCGGTAGATCGAAGGCCACGCTCAGTCCGGTCTGGCCCGCCTCGAGGAGGTAACGGAAGCGCTCGTTGGTAGCCTCGGCCGAGCCGAAGCCGGCATACTGCCGCATCGTCCACAGCCGGCCCCTGTACATCTGCTCGTAGACGCCGCGAGTGAAGGGGTAGTCACCCGGCCGGCCGAGCGACGCATCGTCGATCCGAGAGTTCTCTGGGGAGTAGAGAGGCTCGATCTCGATGCCGGAGTCGGTTGTGCGCTCGTTGTCCACCGGTAGATGCTAGTGCTAGTGACGCTCGATTCGACCCACCGGTAGTTTCGACGAAAACCGACGTTCAGAGTCGTTAACGGTCGAAACCAAGATGGCGCCGAGCCGGCTACGCGTTCGGGTCCCTCGAGATCGGTCGTGGACGAGCGAATGCCACACGCCGGCAACCCGGTCGGGCCGCTGGGCGTCGGAATGAATGCAGGCGGATGATCCAACCTAAGGGGCAGGCGATGAAGAGGATTCGCATAGCGCTGCTGGTCGGCCTCGTGGGGTCCATGCTGGCCCCCGCCGGCCAGGCGTCCGCTCACCCGTCCGATGCGATCCGGCCCACCAAGGCTGGTCCCATCATCCGACAAGAGACCACCATGGCGGAATTGCGCGAGTGGTTCGGAGAGCCGGACGTCCGCAAGAAGATCCGGGTCGGCTGTGTCCGCGTGATCAAGGCACGGTGGGGAGACCAGCTCGTCGTTTACGCCGCTCGCACCACTCCCCGCCCGGTCGAAGCGATCTTCATCCAGGAGCGAACCATTGTCAGCAGCGAACATGGAGAGCTCGAGATCCACACGGCCAAGAAGCTGAGGGTCGGTGACCGTCATCGCAAGCTCCGGCGCCTCTATCCAAAGTCGCAACCGATCACCCACAGCGGGCACACTCACTACCTGCTCCGCTTCGGCGCCAACGACTCACGGCTCTTCGCCAAGGTGAAACACGGCGAGGTGGTACAGCTCGAAGCGTGGCCCTTCGAGTTCTGCTGAATCGGGGGTTGCTCCCACCGCTCCCAGGGGCAGAAGTCAGGCATGCTGCTTCTGAAATGACTAAGGGTTGACCCTCTACACTTTGGCCCCCACAGCCAAGGGGGGGCGGGTGAACTGCGCTAGGATGCGCCTCCGTATGGCAACTCCTGTTCGCGAGGTCTATCAAAAGCACAAGCCGAAGGCTTTCGAGGCCGAGCGCTCTCCCACCAATCGCGAGGTCTGGTGGTGGTTCTTCATGAGGCTCTCGGGCATCGTGTTGTTCTTCTTGGTCCTCATCCACCTGTACATCATGCATCTGATCGACGAGGGGGTTGAGCGGGTCAACTTCGCCTTCGTGGCCGAGCGCTGGGACAACGTCGGGTGGAAGACGTTCGACTGGCTGCTCCTGGTGCTCGCGCTGCTGCACGGGGCCAACGGGCTGAGGATCATCATCAACGATTACGTGCAGTCGCCGGGAAAGCGAGCCTTCTACAAGGGCACGCTCTACACCGCTACCACCGTCGGCATGATCATGGGCACCTCCGTCATCGTCATGTTCGACCCCACGGTGGGCGGCTGATGGATCGGGGGAGCTAGAGGACTTGGTTCAATATCACGATTACGACGCCGTCATCGTGGGGGCCGGAGGAGCGGGGCTCAGGGCTGCGCTCGAGGCCGGCAAGCGCGTCAAGACCGCGGTCGTGTCCAAGCTCTACCCCACCCGCAGCCACACCGGCGCCGCTCAGGGAGGCATGTGCGCCGCCCTCGCCAACGTCGAGGAAGACTCCTGGGAGTGGCATGCGTTCGACACGGTCAAGGGCTCCGACTTCCTCGCCGACCAGGACGCCGTCGACGTCATGTGCAAGGAGGCCGTGACCTCGGTGCTCGAACTCGAGCGCATGGGTTTGCCCTTCAACCGCACCGACGAGGGGAAAATCGACCAGCGTCGCTTCGGCGGGCACACCCGCAACCATGGCGAGGCCGCGGTGAAGCGAGCCTGCTACGCGGCCGACCGCACCGGACACATGATCCTTCAGACGCTGTTCCAGCAGTGCAACAAGGAGGACGTCGAGTTCTTCAACGAGTTCTTCGTCGTAGATCTCATCCTGGTCGACGGCGCCTGTGCGGGCATCGTGGCCTACGAGATCGCCACCGGCGAGCTGCACGTCTTCCGCTCGAAGTCGACTCTGTTCGCCACCGGCGGTTACGGAAAGATGTACAAGATCACCTCGAACGCTCATACCTTGACGGGCGACGGACCCGGCGTCGTTTACCGGCGCGGGCTCCCGCTCGAGGACATGGAGTTCTTCCAGTTCCACCCGACCGGCCTCTACCGGCTCGGCATACTTTTGTCGGAGGCGGCGCGCGGCGAGGGTGGCATCCTCCGCAACTCCGACGGCGAGCGCTTCATGGAACGGTACGCGCCCACGATCAAGGATCTCGCTCCACGTGACATGGTCAGCCGCGCAGAGTTCTTCGAGATAAAGGAAGGGCGGGGCGCAGGTCCCCAACAGGACTACTTGCTGCTCGATCTCACCGAGGTAGATCCCGAGGTCGTCGAGAAGAAGCTCCCCGACATTACCGAGTTCGCCAGGACCTATCTCGACGTCGACCCGCTGAAGGAGGGCGTGCCGATCGTGCCGACGGCTCACTACGCGATGGGGGGCATCCCGACCAACGTCGAGGCCGAGGTGCGCCGCAATCATGCCGGGGACATCGTCGACGGTTTCTACGCGGCGGGAGAATGCGCCTGCGTCAGCGTCCACGGCGCCAACCGTCTCGGTACCAACTCACTGCTCGACATCGTCGTGTTCGGACGCCGCGGGGGCCTTGCGATGGCCGAGTACGCGTCGACCCACAAGCAGCTCGAGGTACCCGAGAACGTGCACGTGGAGTCCGAGGAATGGATCAAGGAACTCCTCGAAGGCTCCGGGACCGAGCCCACTCACGCGATTCGCACCGAGTTGCAGGACGAGATGTGGGACAAGGTCTCGGTCTCGCGCGACGAAGAGGGTTTGGCCCATGCGTTGAAGACAATAGACTCGCTCAAGAACCGCTTCGCAGACGCGCGCGTCAAGGACCAGAGCAAGATCTTCAACACCGAGCTGGTCGAGCACATGGAGCTCGGCTACCTGCTGGACATGGCCGAGGCGCTGACGGTCTCGGCGCAGGCTCGCACCGAGAGTCGCGGCGGTCACTACCGTGAGGATCACCAGCTTCGCGAGGATGAATACTGGCTCAAGCACACGTTCATCACCAAGACCACAGATGGCGAAGCGCGACTCGCCTACATGGACGTGACTCTGGGTCGCTACGAGCCGGTGGAGCGAAAGTATTGAACACGGGAACGGTAGATAATCAGGACGGCCTCGCGGCATCCCCGCGCCGGCAGCGCCCGAGATTTCAGACGGGGCGACGCGACCGCTGGTGGAGGGCGCCGCTCGTCACGGTCGTTGTGCTTGTGGGATTCGTCGTCTACGGCACCTGGGTGGCGTTCGCAAACGAGCACTACTTCACCGACCCCTACCTGTCACCCTTCTACTCTCCCTGCCTGGCCAGCAACTGCACGCACGCGACGCTGCCCGTGATCGGCGACTGGTGGACGCTCTCGCCGGCGCTGCTGATCCTCCCCTTTCCGCTTGGGTTCAGGCTTACCTGCTACTACTACCGCAAGGCTTATTACCGCGGTTTCTGGATGTCACCGCCTGCCTGCGCAGTAACCGAGCCCCACCGCCGCTACACGGGGGAGACCCGCTTTCCCCTGATCCTCCAGAACATCCACCGCTACTTCTTCTACGCGGCTATCCCGTTCCCGATCATCCTCTTCGTAGACGGGATCCGGGCTTTCTCATTTCCCGACGGATTCGGCATGGGCCTCGGCACGCTGATTCTTCTGGTCAACGCGGGCCTGCTGGGTGCGTACACGCTGTCATGCCACTCGTGCCGGCACCTCTGTGGCGGTCACGTCGATGTCTTCTCGAAATCACCCGTGCGCTCCAGGCTCTGGCTCTTCGTCTCGCGCCTCAACGTGCGTCACGGTGAGATCGCCTGGGTCAGCCTCTTCGGCGTCGCTCTCACGGACGTCTACGTGAGGCTGGTCTCCACCGGTGTGATCTCCGATG
>JBOGWX010000128.1:0-10177 GCA_050694055.1 Actinomycetota bacterium | reverse complement strand
TATCGACAACGGGGCCACGGAGGCCATGAACAACAATGCGAAGGCCGTATCCCATCGTGCGCGCGGCTACCGCACCGAGAAAGCATTCACCCTGTCGCTACTGCATTGTCTCGGAGGTCTGGAATTGCCCAAGACCGCGCACAAATTCTCCTGAGGAGCCACAAAAGGGTCAAAGACCAGCTCGACGGGCGCGCCGACCAGCGCTCGATCGACCTCGTAGGTGTTGCCGAAAAGCGACACCGTGGCGGTCTTGGTGACCCTGCGGCGCTCGGACCACAGAAACGCCTCCTTGAGCTCGGCCGGCGTGGGCAGGGTGACCGGCCCCGCGGACAGGAAGCGCTTGAGCGGCGCGGCGCCGGTTTCGGAGTGGGCGCGGCGGTGATAGACGACCTCGACCCATGCCTGGAACAGCCGGTTGAGCTCTTCGAGGTCTTGGGTCCCGCGCTGGGAGATCTCAACTAGGAACTGGTCCCTGATCGTGCGGAAGACGCGCTCGATCTTGCCCCGTCCCTGGGGTCGCCCGGGGGCGCTGTGGGTGAGCCTGATGCCGAGCACCGCACACGCCCGCAGCAGACGGCGCGACGCGAACGCGCTCCCGTTGTCGACATACACGGTCTCGGGCACGCCGCGCGCGACGAGGCCCCGTCTGAGCGCGGCTCGAGGCGCAGGCTGTCCTCGGAGAGCCCCCAGCGGTAGCCGACGAGGGCGCGCGACCAGTCGTCTAGGAACGCGAACAGATAGGTCTTGCGGCCTGCGATCACCGGGCCGCGCAGGGCGTCGCCGACCCACAGTTCGTTGCGCCTCTGTGTCTCGAAGCGCCCGAAGGAGCGCGCGGGCCCGTGACCGCCGAAGGTGCGCTCGAGCCCCTGGCGAACGAAGTGACGCTGCAGGGTGCGCTCGGACGGGGCGCGGCCGAGCTCCTCTCTGATGATGGCTGCGATGTGTGCTGCGGTGCGCTTGGGCTGCTCGCGTTTCAGCTCGCAGGCCAGCTCGAGCAACTCTTTGGGGGTGCGCGGCTGATCCTTCCTCGGATCGGGCACCAATGCATCGAAGCCGCCAGCCCGCCACGCGCGGATCCAGCGATCGAGCGTGGGTCGCGACACCCGCACGCGCGTCCCCTGAGGGGACATGTGGTCGCGCTCGGCCAGCGCGCGCACGAGCTCACCGCGCTCGCGCTTTGAGAGCGATGGATCGGCGGCTTCCCGGATGACGGAATACCTGAACAGCGCGATGTCTCGCCGGTGATCGTGCAACGGGCCTCCTTGCAGTCGTCGAGCTTGTTTGCGACCGGGGAAGCCCTTTCGGAGCGGTCGAGGCCATCAAACCCATTCACCACGACGGCGAAAAGGGCAGGTTGGTGTTGTTGACGAGACGGCCCGCGGTCGCCGCGGACACAAAGCTCCACAGCGGGGCCACCCCGAGGCGATGGTCGGCCGCTTGGTGGGCCAGCGCGATCGCTTCACAGGCGTCTTGCAGCGGTGACGCCCGCGCCTCGATGGCGCCAAGCTGGGGATCGAGGCGCGCCGCCAGGCGCGTGAAGTGGGTTCGGATCGCCTCGGCGCGCCCAACAAAGGCGCGCATCCAATCCCTCACGGTCGTCTCGGGCACCCCGAGCGAGCTCGCGATGCGGCGATGGCCCCATCCCGTGGTCGCCTTGGCGGCCAGCGCGGTCCCGATCACCTCGGCCAGGTCGCGCCGCGCAGAAACGCCAGCGCCGCGAGCAGGACATGGGTCCGACCACAGGCGCTACAGATGCTGCGGCGGGGGCGCAGGGTGATCTCCTGGGACCCCCGTCCGAGCCTGCGCCGCCGCGCGTAGGACCACGGTCGCAGCTGACCCGAGCATGCGGGGCAGGCAAGCCGCCCGTGCTCCAGCAACCTCTCGACTTCCTGCGGATCGGTGTCTACGATCAACAACGCACAGGTGCTGTCCTGTGTATGGAAGGGCCCTCCCGGGTTTTGCAAGCCTCGTGGGAGGGCCCTTGCGCGTATGGGTTAACGGGGAGAGCTTGCTATGCCATCAGGATGGAGGCAACCCGAGGATCGAGTGCTCGGTGGTGGTTACCGACTGTGGCGTAGATCCGCGGGCGCGTGATCAGTCTGAGTGGCGGCTAACAGCGATGGCGGGATTGATGGGGTCGGAACATATCGTCTATCGCTGGTTTCCTTCCCGGTGTACTTCCAGTGCAAGCGCTATAGAGGCACCGTCACCGCAGGAGCTGTACGAGATTTCAGGGGGGCGATGGCCGGGAGAGGCGAAAAGGGCTCCTCATCACAACGGGCTCCTTCAGGAAGGAGGCCCAGAATGAGGGCCAACAGAGATGGCGCCCCTCCCGTGGAGTTAATCGACGGCCAGAGACTTTGCGACCTCCTCAAGGAGTACCAACTCGGTGTCGAGATCAAGCAGCGAATTGAGGAAGATGTGATCCTCGTCCCCGATTTCTTCAACGAGTATGCCTAGAGGGCAAGGGGAACACGACCGAGTAGACGCCACCATGCCCGCGAATGAACCTCAGCTGAATCCGGGCCTCAGAGCCTTCAGGACCAATAGCCCTCCATGACAAGATCCGCAGTTCTCAGCCCCAACTGTTCTCTATTTCCGCCCTTGATCTTCTGGAGTTGGATTTCGTGACCTTTAATAACCTCGGCGAAGGTACGCGTCTGAGCCTGGCCATTTTCAGGCTTCATGTGGAAGATGAAATCGCGATCCTCGCCATTCCACGCCTCGCAAATCACGAAAGGACTATGGGAGGAAACAAGGACTTGCGCTCGCTTCGAGACGTCCTCGTCAAGTGCAACAGTGCGGATTGCTTCATAAACAGCCCGGGTCGTTTTCGGCGTTAGCCCATTTTCCGGTTCCTCTAGGCAGAGAACCGATGGACGCTGGGGATGATAAAGAAGAATCATCATCCCCAGGAAAGTCAGAGTGCCGTCCGAAAGATTGGCTGCAGGAACTAGGCCTCTAGCATCCGAGAAGCGCACGGAGAACCCGATCCGATCGGTCCCCACTGTATTGAATTCGACTGTTTCGAAACCGGTCAACACCTCCCGCAGGATTCTGAGTATTTTTTCCAGGGCCTCGTTCTCAGTTTCGAACAGGTAATAAAGAACGCCTGGCAAATCTTCCCCTCGATAGTCCAATCTCGGAGTCCGCGATTCGTCAAAATCCTCAGTCACAACATCTGGAGTCCGAGACGGTCGAGCAAGGTTGGAAGGATCGAGTCGGAACTTACTTATCCGGCTAATCTCTCGTGCGCACAGAGTCACTAGAGGGTGGGTTTCCTCGTACTCGCCTGCCACTTGCGCTCTTCTGATGGCCGCGAAAATGCTTCTGTCGTTGGTGAGGTAGGTACTCGTTTGGCCCATTTGGTACTCATCGGGATTGGAACGATCAAAGACAACCTCCCCTGATTCCCCATTGTGGAGGGTCTCCTCATAAATCACGTACTCGCTCTCCTCCCCCCCGAGTTGCGCGTAGGAGATGTGATACCGAAGCCCTCCTTCACTCTCTCCGGTTTCAGCGAGGGTGACGTCAAAGCTAATCCTCGCAGCCGGACCTGCGCCATGATGCTTGTTCGATCCAAAGGAATAAGGACCGGGGCCGAATGCCTGCGAGAGTTTTCCTCTTGAAACCATGGAGAAGTTGAGGAGGGCATTGAAAAGCGCAGACTTCCCTCCGTTGTTCGAACCAACCAGAACCGTTATCGGAAACAGATCGATTTGAGTGTTCCGATGGACCATGAAGTTCTTAACGCCAAACGAGCGAATGTGCATCGCGCTTGCCCCCTACCTCTCCAAGGGGCAAGGTAGCATTCAATAGGGAGGCTGTTCAATAGAGTCATCAACCCCTGAACGACGAGCAGGAATCACTCCGAATCGCTCCGCTAACTGATGAGAGCTGATTTCAGGAGTTGCGTCTGAAGCAGCCACCAGCTCGCGTCTCACATGAGTCAGCGGCCAACCTGCGATTCCTTGACCAAGTTTGAGGCCATCGAAGAGCCCCTAACTTTGCATCTTTCGCTCCCTTATAAGCACAGCGCTCAGCTGATGCTGCTTTGCAAGCAGGAGGTCGTCGGTTCGATTCCGATCCGCTCCACCAAGACCTAATACGGGTGGTGAGACCTCACACCTAATACGGGTGCCGAACCCTTCACAGGCAGTCGTCTCCCAGTGCGTTTCGAGTAGGCGTGGTGAATGTGCTCTCCGAATCACAAGGCTGAGATTAATGCGCAACTTAATGAAACGATTGTTCGATTTATTGTTGTTGAACCTGTACCATAGCGAGCATGGACTTCAGGTCGCCTGTTCAAGCCTTGATTCCCGGAGCACAGGGCAAGATCTTGTCGGTCATGACGCGGGCGGGCGAGCCACTGAATCTACGGACCATCGCCGAGCTCGCCGGTGTGAGCGCGGGACAGACGTCCCGCGTTCTGGGCCGGCTCGTGGGACTTGGCTTGGTGGAGCGACGGGATGTCCCACCCATTGCACTCTTCCGCCTACTTGAGGGCAACCTCGCCAGTCAATTCGTTCTTCAACTAACGCAACTAAGGAGATCGTTTTTGGACCGCGCGGCAACGTCAGCATTGTCGATCGAGCCGGCGCCCGTGAACGTGACAATCTTCGGTTCCATGGCTCGCGATCAGGTAGGCCCTGAAAGTGATATCGATCTTCTGGTTGTCCGGGCGGCCGGCACCACTCCAGAAGATGACCTGTGGGCCAAGTCACTTGGCATGTTTGAGCATGAGGTCGAGACACTCGCAGGGAACAACTTAAGCGTTGTAGAGGTCGCCGAGGAGGAGCTTCCGGAACTGCTAACGAGCAGCAGCGAGCTTTGGCGACAAATAAGGGATGAGGGGATACATCTGCTGGGAGTTCCTCTCTCCAAAACGCTCGGGAATGACTAGCGTCAAGAAGACCAGAAAGGTCACAGTCGCAGAAGCGCGCGACTATGCCGTCAAGGCTCGGGAGTACCTCGAGGCCGCGAAGGAGAGTCTTGAAGTCGGTCGCTATAACGCAGCCACTAGCATGGCCGTCCATGCGGGAATCTGTTCGGCCGATGCGGTAAGTGGTGGGCGTCAAGGCGTTCGCTCGGCAGCCCCCGATCATTCGCAGACGGTCAAGCTGGTCGGGTCCGCCGGTAAGGACGGAGCGGAAGCTGCCAAACACCTACGTCGGTTGCTGCCGCTCAAGACGCGCGCTGAGTACGATCCCAAGCTTGTCTCCCGAAAACAGGCGGAGGAAGCTATTCGCTCAGCCGAGCGGTTGGTCGGGCTTGCCGAGTCGGTGATAGCGAGCCTTGGTTAGAACATTGAGTTGAGCCCCTAACTCTGCGACTTCCGCTCGTTACTGACCTGGGATAACGGCGTATAGCACAGCGCTCAGCCGGTACTGCTTTGCAAGCAGGAGGTCGTCGGTTCGATTCCGATCCGCTCCACAACCAACGATCTGCTCCACAGATAGGGCCATAGTTTCGACCTCTGGCGACGGTGAGCGTCGGTATCGGTCGAGCAAAGGTGCTCGCCGCTATTTTCGTGGCGCTGCTTCGCACAGACGTTTGAGGTCATGTTGCGTCAGCGTGTGGACGAGATCGGCGATGCCGGCGATCAGGATGTCTCGACCGGGCTGCTCTTTCAGCTTGGATACTTCTTCCGCCACATCCCCTTTGATAAGGGTTGCATTCCACGCGGTCTCTTCCAGGGTCGTTGAGGCCACGTACTTGGGGAGGCTGTTCATCCTGTCGGCGAAACCATCCTCGTCGGTGATGGATGGCCAGGCTTCGGCGAAGCCCTCATAGGTCACCCGCCCCAACAGAAGAGCGTCGCTCGCAAAGAGTTCGTTCTGCTTGTAGTTCCCCATTTCCTCATGCCAGAACTGGAGGTGCCACTGATCCGGCGCATCCATGACACCATCCAGTGACACGAACTCTGATCCGACTACTTTTCTCATCGAGACCTCCCTCGTTCGACCGGCACCTCCCTCGTTCGGCCGGCACCTCGGCGCTCCAAATCAGCGATCTGATGCTGAGGCGCTTTCGAAGAGTAAGACCGGTCACTTCTTCTGTGGTCGGGTCAGCGGCGCGATGGTGCGCTGTTGCTTCGAATCCTCGATCAGCGTCGCCAGTCGCCGCAGCCTCGTTTCCTCTTTCTTTGCACTGATCACCCACCACGAGGCCGCTCGGCGGTACCAGGGAGGCTGTGCCTGCCAGAAAACCCAAGCTCTCTTGTTCGCGCGCAGTCGCTGCTCGTAGGCCGCGCCCAGTTCGGCGGTGGCTCGCTCGTAGGAATAGACCGCCGATCTCTCCTCCGAGCGCTTCTCGAAGGCGGCGAGACCTGCAGGACGCATGAGCCCGAGTCTCTTTAGCTCCTCCACCTTCTTGATGTTCACCGCGCTCCACGAGCTGCGCGGCTTGCGCGGCGAGAATCGAATGGAGTAGCTGACGTCGTCGATGCTCTTTCTGACACCGTCGATCCACCCGAAGCAGAGAGCCTGGTCCACGGATTCGGACCACGTGATGCTCGGCCTCCCCGATGCCCTCTTGTAGAAGCCGACCAAGCATTCCTGAGCATGGTGGTGATGTTCCTCGAGCCACGCCCGCCACTCGGCCGGCGTAGCAAAGAAGGTCGGTTTCATAGGGCTTTGTCTATCTCGGTCGCGCCGGCCCGTACAGCACCGTGGGGTTCGGATTGTCCGGATCCGGCCGCTAGTGATGTATCTACTGCGGCGCGCCCGTCAAGAATCCGTCACCTGAAAAATTGGGGGTGGGCGCGCCCAAGCAGTTTTGCACTACGATCACCACGGCGTGGTCGCGTAGCTAGTGACACACTGGGGGGTGATGTCTTCCTGCGATGCCTTGGTGGCGTTGCACTCGAGTTCGCTTCTGCCAACGAGCGAAGTCAATGGTGACGACGTCTCTCACCGCGCCGTTCACTGATGTCGACCGTTTTCATCGACGAATGTTTTTTTGATCCACTCCGGCCAGAGGTTGCGTAAGTCAGGTGCCGTACAACGAAAGGAAGGCGAGGGGTTAAAGCAATGAGACGCACAACGCTGTTCGTCGTATTGGTGATGATCGTGGCCATGATGGGGCTTTCTCCCGGCGTATCGGGAGCCCCAACCAAGCAGAACGCTGGACTCGAGATGTACCGGGCAACCGTCGATGTGGCGACCTTCCAAGAGCTCGTTCGCGGCGGACACGACATCGCATCGGTCGAGGACAAGCGCAGGGGCGTCGAGGTCGCATTGGTGCTGTCCGCCGAGGAGCGGGACAAGCTACGACGCAGCGGTGTGAATCTCGAGGTGTGGCGCGACAACCAAGGACGCACACAGAATCAGCGCGCGGCGCTGCAGGCTTCCGAGGGCTTCGAGGTATGGCGGGACTGGGACGGCGACGATGGTATCGAGGCGCAGATAAGGAAACTGGTCGAGGACAATCCGAAGACGACTGCTCTCTTCGACCTGGGAGACTCTCACGAGGGACGAGACATCCTCGCCGTGCGAGTAACCAAGAACGCACAGAAGCATCCCATCGGCAGGCGTTCTGCGGTGCTCTATCAGGCAACGACACACGCACGGGAATGGATCAGCACCGAAGTCGATATGCGCCTGCTCGAGTGGTTCGTCGAGGGCAACGAGAACAAGCGTATGAAGCGCAAACTCTTCAAGAAGACCGAGCTCTGGTTCATTCCCGTCTTGAACCCGGACGGGTATCAGTACACGTTCGACGAGGAGCGACTGTGGCGTAAGAACCTGAGGGACAACAACGGGAACGGAACCACCGAGCCGGGTGACGGTGTCGACCTCAACCGAAACTATCCAGAGCACTGGAACTACGACGAGGAAGGCTCGTCCTCGGAGTTTGCAAGCGAGGTCTACAGGGGTCCGGCCCCCGCATCAGAACCCGAGACGGCGGCCAACATCGATCTGTTCGACATGGTCGACTTCGAGTTCGCCATCAGTTACCACTCGTTCGGCCAGTTGCTTCTCTATCCCCAGGGATGGCAGGTCCAGACACCCTCGGCCGACGATCCCGTGTACGTCGCGCTGACGGGAACCGATGAGGATCCTGCGGTCGAGGGCTTCGACCCGGATCTGGGCGCCGAGCTTTATACGACCAACGGCGAGTTCACCGACTGGGCACATGGTGAGAGGGACGTGCTGGCGTGGACGCCCGAGCTGTCAGAAGGCTGTGATGGCTGTGGGTTCGTGTTCCCCGACGACGAGACGCTCGTAGAGGAAGAGTTCCGCAGAAACCTCGGCTTCGCCAAGCGAGTGGCGCGCTCGGCGGAGGATCCAGATGATCCCAAGAGCCATGCAGGTATCAAGACCAGGGATCTCTACCTCGACGTCTCCAAGATCGATCCGCACAAGACGAACAACCCGATGACGGACCTCACCTTCGACGTGTCGTTCGCCGGTGGAGGAGATCAGCCGATCGACGTGCTCGCCAGACGGTCGGCCAGGAACGTCAAGTTGCGTTACAGGATCAACGGCGGACGCACGCGGACGGTGGGTACCTCGGAGACCCCAGATGGTGAGGTCTTCGGAGGCAACAACGCCTACAACACCCACTATCGTTACTTACGCGGATCGGCACGCGATCTCGAGGTGGGAGACGAGGTCAGGTATCGGTTCACGTCGAGGGATTCTCGCAGCGCAGTCCACACCTTCGAGGTGGTCGAAGAAGCCGATGCGGATGTGCTGATCCTGGCCGCCGAGGACCGGACCGGCGCGACCAACTTGCCGGCGTATCCGAGCGCAACCGAGCCCAACTACCTCTCGTACTACGAGGCCGCGCTCCAGGCGAACGGCATCGACTACGACGTGTATGACGTGGACGCGATGGGCCGGACGGCACCGGATCAGCTCGGCGTGCTCAGTCACTACGATGCCGTCATCTGGTACACGGGCAACGACTTGGTCACCCGGCAACTCGGGCGGGGGCCGGGGAACGTGGCTCGCCTTGCGAACGACATGATGCTGGAGGCCCGGCAGTACCTCAATGAGGGCGGGAACCTGCTCTACACCGGCCAGTGGGCCGGCGCGCTCGAGAACGGTCTGGCGGGCGGTCAGTTCTACGATCCGATAGCCGACGAGGAATGCGTCGTGGGAGGCGCCCTGGTCCTCGATCGGTGCCAGTTGATGTCGGATAAGAACGACTTCCTCCAGTACTACCTGGGAGCGTTCCTCTACAACTCCGATGCCGGAACCGATCCGGCGACCGGCAGTCCCTTCCCGGTGCAGGGTGTCCATGACCCTTACACGGGCGAGAACTGGGAGTTCAACGGTGCGGACAGTGCTGCCAATCAGATTCACACGGCGTCGTTTCTGACCACCAGCAGTCTGCTGCCGCCGGACGAGTATCCGCAGTTCACAAGTAGCGCTCCGGCCGTGTGGGACACTGGCGCCGCCGGGGTGTTCGAGCCCTTCGACGGTGACTTCTACATGTACTCGCAGCGCGCCGACATCAGCTACAAACGGCTGATGCGCACCATCGACCTCACCGCTTTGGAGGAAGGCGATCCCGCGTCGATGTCGTTCAGAACCTCTTACGACACCGAACCCGAATGGGACTTCCTCTTCGTCGAGGCGCACACGGTGGGCGCCGAGGATTGGACGACGCTGCCGGATCAGAACGGACACACGAGCCAAGACACCGGCCAGAGCTGCGCGGCGGGTTGGTTCGAGCTTCATCCCTGGCTCGAGCAGTACCAGGGATCCGACTGCTCAGGCTCCAACCCCACGACCGGAGGGGCGTGGAACGCCAGCTCCGGACGCTCTGATGGGTGGGAGCCGTGGACGGTCGATCTCTCCGATTACGCCGGCGACCAGGTAGAGGTGTCGATCTCGTACGCGAGCGACTGGGCGATCCAGGGACTGGGATCGTTCGTGGACTTGATCGAGGTGTCCACCGGTGAGGGAAGCACTTCCTTTGAGGAGGATGGGGACCCAATGGATGGGTGGACCTTCCCGGGTCCGCCTGAGGGGAGCGCGGACAATGCCAACGACTGGATGCGAACCGAGTCGGTCGGCTTCGAGGAGGGCGCGGTCGTCCGCACGGACGACACCCTGTACTTCGGGTTCGGCTTCGAGGGGATCAGCGGCGCCGATTCTCGTGCCAGCGTGATGGACAAGAGCATCGGGTACCTCACGGACGACTGAACAGGGATACAGGAGTGAGA
>JBOGWX010000127.1:0-46822 GCA_050694055.1 Actinomycetota bacterium | reverse complement strand
GATGAGGTCGCCCGGGCGATCGTGGCGGAGATCAAGGAAGGACGCGGCACCCCCCATGGCGGCGTTTACCTCGACATCGCTTCTCGCCAGAATCCCGAGTACATCACTCGCCGGCTCCCCGGCATGTACCACCAGTTCAAGGAGCTGGCGGACGTCGACATCACGAAAGAGCCGATGGAGGTGGGGCCCACGTGCCACTACATGATGGGTGGTCTCAAGGTGGACGCCGAGACCGCCGCCGCCACCGTTGATGGACTGTTCGCCGCGGGCGAGGTGGCCGGAGGGATGCACGGCGCCAACCGGCTGGGGGGGAACTCCCTCTCGGACCTGCTCGTGTTCGGGCGCCGGGCCGGCCGCGCGGCCGCCGACTACGCCCGCGCGATCGAGGTCCGGCCCGAGGCGACCGCGGATCAGACGGGAGAGGTCGCGCGCGAGGCCCTCGAGCCTTTCGAGCGCACCGAAGGCGAGAACCCCTACCTCCTTCAGCAGAGGCTCCAGGACACGATGCAGGCGCTCGTGGGGATCATCAGGGCCGAGGACGATCTTCGGAGGGGGCTCGACGCGCTCGGCGGCGAGCTCAAGGAGCGCGCCGAGAGGGTCACGGCCGAGGGCAACCGTCTCTACAACCCAGGCTGGCACCTCGCGCTCGATCTCCGCTCGCTGCTTGCGATCTCCGAGGCCATCGCGCTCGCGGCCCTCGAACGAAAGGAGAGCCGGGGTGCCCAGACCCGAGAGGACTTCCCTCAGACGGATCCCGAGCTCGGCAAGATCAACGTCGTGCTCCGCATGAAGAACGGCGAACTATACGTCGACCGGGGTCCTCTCGAACCCCTCCCGCAGGACCTTCGCTCGCTCGTCGAGAGGAGCCCATGATGGGCGATCGCTCCACCGTCACGATGCGCATCTGGCGCGGCGACGCGACCGGCGGCGGGTTCGAGGATCACGATGTCGAGGTCTCCTCCGGAGAGGTCGTGCTCGACGTCCTCCACCGCATCCAGGCGACGCAGGCCCCCGACCTCGCGGTTCGCTGGAACTGCAAGGCGGGCCGGTGCGGCTCCTGCAGCGCCGAGGTCAACGGCAATCCCCGGCTCACCTGCATGACCCGCATGAGCATCCTCGATCCCGCCGAACCGATCACCGTCGCCCCCATGAGGACGTTTCCGATAATCAAGGACCTCGTGACCGATGTCTCGTTCAACTACGAGATGGCGAAACGGGTCCCGCCCTTCCGTCCGAAGCCCAAGCCGCCCGACGGCCACCGAATGTTCCAGGAGGACATCGAGAGGGTGCAGGAGTTCCGAAAGTGCATCGAATGCTTTCTGTGCCAGGACGTCTGCCATGTGATCCGCGACCACGAAGAGAACAAGCCCCACTTCGCCGGGCCCCGGATGTTCATCCGGTACGCGGAGCTCGAGATGCATCCGCTCGATAGCGGCGACCGTCGAGACCTGCTCCAGGAGCAGATGGGGCTCGGCCTCTGCAACATCACCAAGTGCTGTAGCGAGGTCTGCCCCGAGGACATCCACATCACCGACAACGCGATCATCCCGCTCAAGGAGCGAGTGGTGGATCGCAAGTACGACCCGATCGTCTGGCTCGCCAAGGTAATCAAGGCTCGTCGTTCGGCGGGCGCCGAATGAGCGTCTGGATGAGGATCCTGCGCTTCGATCCCTCCCGGGACGAGAGGCCATGGTGGGGAGACTACGAGGCGGATGTCGAGCCGACCGAGCGCGTGCTCGATGCCCTTCACCACGTCAAGTGGTACAGGGACTCCTCACTGGCGCTGCGACGCTCCTGCGGGCACGGGATCTGCGGATCCGACGCCATGATCATCAACGGAGTGAACATGCTCGCCTGCAAGGTGAGGATCCGCGACCTCAAACAGCCGATCGTCATCGAGCCCATCCGCGGTCTTCCGGTCATCCGAGACCTCGTCGTCGACATGGAGCCGTTCTTCGCCGGCTACAAGGAGGTCAAGCCGTGGCTCATAGTCGACGAGGACGAACATGAACCCGCGCGCGAACGCATCCAGAGCCCCGCGGACCGCGAGCGCTTTGACGACACCACCAAGTGCATCCTGTGCGCGGCTTGCACGACCGCGTGTCCGATCTACTGGGCCGACGGCAACTACGTGGGGCCGGCGGCCATCGTTAACGCGCACCGGTTCATCTTCGACTCGCGCGACTCCGGTGGCGGGGAGCGACTCGAGATACTGTCCGGCACCGGCGGCGCTTTCAAGTGCCGGACGGCCTTCAACTGCACCGACGCCTGTCCTCGGGGGATCAAGGTGACGCTTGCGATCCAGGAAGTGAAGCGCGCCGCCCTCTTCGACTCGATGTGATCTTCAACGGCGTCCCTTGCTGGTGCCTCCCTTGTTCTAGGTTCTCCTTGTGAAGATTCTCCGGCGCGTCGCGCTCGTCCTGGCCGTACTGATCGTTGCTTATCCGGCCTTTCTCGCATTCCGAATCTGGCAGCAGTCTCGCGTCGACGAGGTCAGGCTCGCCGACGCCATCGTCGTGCTGGGCGCGGCGCAGTACGACGGCGACCCGTCGCCGGTGTTCCGGGCGCGGCTCGATCAGGCCGAGTACCTCTACTCCGAGGAGCTCGCGCCTCATATCGTGGTCACCGGCGGGAAACAAGAGGGTGACCGTTTCAGCGAGTCCGAGGTGGGACGTGACTACCTCACGGCGCAGGGTGTGCCCGACGAGGTCATTCTGAGCGAAGACGAGGGCACCACGACGCTCGAGAGCCTCACGAACGTTCACGCCATAGCGACCGACCACGGAATCGCCACGGTGCTGCTCGTGAGCGACCCCCTTCACTCCGAGCGGATCAAGGCCATAGCCACCGACCTCGGCTTCGACGAGGCCTACGCGAGCTGGACCTCCTACACACGCCTCAACCGGAGCCGCGAGACGAAACTCGAGGAGCTACTGCACGAGGTGGCGGCGCTGGCCGCCTACGAAATCCTGGGCCGCTGACCTCACCGCCGAAGATGGTCGGGGCGCAACTCGGCGTCGAGCTTGGCCCCAATTTCCTCGGTGACCTCGAGTACCAGATCGAGATGCTCGGCCTCGGTGCGGAAGTTGACGATGCAGGTCCGCAGGACGAAGCGGGCCCCGAGGATCGCGTTCGAGTAATAAACGCGCCCGTCCATCTGGACCGCCGCCATGATCCGTTCGTTGAGAAGGTCGAGGTACTCCTCGCGCTCCTCGCCGCCGCCGGCGAGATCCGGGGGCACGTAGCGGAAGCAGCAGATCGAGAGACCGACGGGAGCAGCGAGCTCGAAGCTGTCGCCGGCCTCGATGCGCTCGGCCAGGTAGCGTGTGAGTTCGACGTCGTGCGCGATCCGCCGGCCGTACGCGCCGGTCCCGTGCGCCAGGAGCGACACCCAGACTTTGAGCGCCCAGAAGCTGCGCGACAACTGGGGGCCGAGCATCCCGAGGTCTACGCCGCGCCCGGTCAGCTCCTTGTTCTCGTAAACGTAGCCGGCGTCGGCCGAGAACGACTCGGCGAGGTGGGCGACGTCGCGGACGAGAACGCAACCACCGCTCTGAGGTGTGTAGAGCCACTTGTGCGGGTCGAACGCTCGAGTCGGCTCGCTCCACGCCGGCCGCCAGGTGTCTCAACTCCTCGGACAGCACGATCGGGCCCCCGTAGGCTGCATCGACGTGCATCCACAGTCCGTGCTGCGCACAGAGGTCGGCAATCGCCTCGAGCGGATCGACGGCTCCGGTGGCGACGGTGCCGAGACTCGCAACGACACAGAAGGGTTGGAGTCCGGCGGCGAGATCCTCCTCGATGCGTCCGGCCAGCGCCGTAACGTCCATTCGATAGCGATCGTCGACCTCGATCAGGCGAACCTGATCGGTGCCGATTCCGATCATGTCTCCCGCGCGGGTCGTCGCGAAGTGCACCTCTGCCGAGGTGTACGCGACGAGCTGCGTCCTGCCGGCCAGGCCGGTGGCGCGCAGCTCGACTCCGCCCTTGGCGTCGCGCGCCGCTTTGAGGCCGACGAAGTTCGCAATCGATCCCCCCGACACCATCAGTCCGCCCGCTTCGTCGGGTAGGCCGAACCGCTCGGCGAAGAAGCGAATGAGGTGCAGCTCGACCTCGGTGGCCCCGGGACTCAGTCTCCAGCCACCGAGGTTCTGGTTGATGCCTCCCGCAACCAGGTCTGCGATCGCTCCGGGAACGGTGCCACCGCCCACGATGTAAGCAAGAAAGCCGGGATGCCCGGGGTACATCGAGTAGTCGAAGACGAGCTTTCTCAGGTAGTCGATCAAGTCCTCGTCGCTCATGCCCTCGTCGGGTACGTCCAGTCGCACCGCCTCGCTGACCTCGGCGGCATTTCGACCGCGGTAGACGGGAAGGTCGGGGAGTCGTTTCAGCCACTCCTCGTACAAGTTGACGGCGGCGTCGCCCAGCGAGCGAGCGCGCTCCGGAGACCAGTCGAGGTCGGGAAGGGGCTTCGGCGGTGTTGTCATCGGCCAAGTAGAAGACAGGGTAGCTACACGCGCAACTTGCCCGACCCGTCCGAGGAGTGCAGGTCCTCCGCGTGCTCGACGGGAAGAGCCCCTTCGACGGCCTCGACCGATCCGACATGGGCGGTTTCGCGTAGTGGAATCTCTTTGAGTCTGAAGCTCAAGAGAAACGCAAGAGCGGCGAGGGGGACGCCGACGAAGAAAGCAACTTGAATCGAGCTTGCCACGGCCTCTCTGATCGCATCGGCGGTGACGGGTGACAGGTTCGAGAGCCGTTCGAGGCGTTGCGTGAGGTTGTCGGCGTTTATCCCGTTCAATCCAAGCTCGGAAGAGCCGTTGACCGTCCGCAGATTGACCGACAGCCGGTTGTTCAGAATCGCACCGAACAGCGCTATGCCGACGGTTCCGCCGATCGAACGGAAGAACATCGACGACGAAGTTGCGATACCGAGATCTCGTTGCGCCACCGCGTTCTGCACGGCGAGGACGACGACTTGCATGGTGTTGCCGAGCCCCGAGCCGATCACGATCATGGCCACTGCGACTTCCGCGCGGCTCGTGCCGGTGTCGAAGGTCGCGAGCAGCGCAAAGCCACCGATCATCAGAGCGGTTCCGATAATGGGCCAGATGCGATACCGCCCGGTATGCGAGATCGTCCGTCCGGAGATCACCGACATGACGATGATCCCCAGCATCAAAGGAGTAAGGAGAAGTCCCGACTCGGTGGCACTCACTCCGGTTACTACCTGGAGGAACACGGGCAGATAAACGATCGCACCGAACATGGCGATGCCGACTACGAATCCCAGGGCCGTGCCCACCGTGAAGATGGAATTGCGGAAGAGGTGAAGCGGCAGGATGGGCTCGGCCGCACGCCGTTCCTGCACCAGGAACATAAACGCCGCCAGCGCGGCCACGGCGACGAGCCCCAAGATCTGACCGGAGCCCCACGCATAGGTGCTTCCCCCCCAGACCAGCGCCAGCAGCAGCGAGGTGGCGCCGACCGACAGCAGCCCGGCCCCCGTGTAGTCGATCTCGTGGTCTCGACGTCTGAAGTCAAGGTCGAGCGCGAACGAGGTGACGAGCAACGCGATCACTCCGATGGGCAGGTTGATGTAGAAGACCCACCGCCACGACAGATGGTCGGAAAAAAAACCTCCCAACAGCGGTCCCACCACACTGGCGAAGGCGAAGACGCCCCCGATATAGCCCTGGTAGCGGCCCCGCTCACGCGGGGACAAGATGTCGCCGATGATCGCCATGGTGAGCGAAATGAGGCCCCCGGCCCCCAGGCCCTGGACGGCGCGGAACATCACGAGTTGCAGCATCGACTGCGCCGCCCCCGACAGAGCCGAGCCGATCAAGAAGATCACGATCGCGGCCTGGAAGATGTGCTTGCGCCCGTGGATATCGCTGAGCTTGCCGTACAGAGGCACCGAGACCGTGGACGCCAGCATGTAAGCCGTCACGACCCACGACAGGTTTTTGACACCACCCAGCTCGGTGACGATGTTCAGCGCTGCGGTGGCGACGATCGTTTGGTCGAGCGCCGCGAGCAGCAGGCCCAGCATCAGGCCGGCGAAGATGATCATGATGCGCTTGTGGGTGAGGCCCCCGGCGGGGGCCGCGGTCACTCGAGGCACTTAATCTCGACCTTCGTCTTCGTTGCGGAGCGGACCCTTACGGTCTCTCAGAACGACGAGGGATCGACGGTGGTGACCGTCACCCTGCTCGTCAGGCCCTTGATCTTGATGCGTTTGGCTCTGGTGAAGCCGATCTTACGGAGCCGCTTGACGGCCAAATCGTACGCCGCCTCGGAGACAATGACTTCACCCGGCTTGCAGTGATCGAGCAGACGGGCGGTGAGATTGACGTCGTGGCCGAGCAAATCGTCGCCCTCGACCAGCGGTTCTCCGGCATGCACGGCAACACGCACACGCACGGGCTCGTCCCTGCTCTTGTTCTCTTGTTCGACGGCGTTGCGCACCGCAACCGCACCTCTCACCGCCTGGGACGCCGACGGAAAGGCCAGCAGGTAGCCGTCGCCGAGCTTCTTCACGCATTCGCCCCTCGGGGCGCCGATCGCCCGCTGCACGAGATGATCGAACGTCGCCAGCAGCTCGGCCGCGGCCACGTCGCCATGACGCTGCGTAAAGCTCATGAAGTCGGCGATATCGACGAAGACGATGCCGACCGACGAGCCCCTGGCGATCTCGGCCAGCCGCTCGTTGGATCCCTCGTCGTCGGCCGCGAGGCTGGCGAGTATGTGCGCGGTCGAGAACCCGAGACGGGCGACGCGCGAGGGATTCTTCGCCACCGTTTCGGCCAGGATCGGCTCGAGCGCTCCCGCCACCTGCACGACCGTTCCCAGCTTGGTGTCGTCCTGCTCGATGCGCTCGCGCAGGGACTGGGTCATCTTGCCGACGAGATCCGGATCTCTGCGCAGCGCCGCGAACAGCGTCTGACGCAAATTCATACGAAGAACTGTATCGAGCCCCAGAAGGGGGCCGCGCGAGCGGGCGGCGTCACCGGGGCTGCGGGCGGGCGGGAACTCGCATCTGCAGGCGATCGACCAGCTCGAACGTCACCGGACTTACGAGGTCGATGAGCTCGCCGTCGCAGTTGAACTCGATCCTCGGTTCGGAGGTGACCTCGAAGCGCGGCGAGCGGCGGGTCACGACGCCTTCGATGCGCTGGTGCGCCCCGCGCCGCACGGTCGCCGCGAGCTTCAGCGCGTCACCCACGCCCTCGGCCGGGAGCACGCAGAGGTCGAGTTCGCCGTCTCCCGGCTCGGCGTCGGGCCACACCGTGATGCCCCCGCCCGCCGTCTTGCCGTTGCCGACACCCAGGGCCACGACGTCGCTGAACTCGTCGTCGTCGACCCGCACCTTCCAGCGCGTCAGGTCCGCCGCGGCCTTGGTTCCCCCCACCCAGAAGGCGAGAGGGCCGAAGCGTTGCTTGACGTCTCCCTCGATGGCTTCATTGACCTTGACGGGGAAGCCGCCCATGCACGCGTTGACGAACAACCTGCTGGCCGACGGGCAACTCGCTCGTCCGACGTCGAGGGTGACCTCCCTGCCCTCGACGACTTGCTCCGCCGCCGCAACCGGATCGGGGTCGCTGCCGAGCGTGCGCGCCAGGTCGTTGCCGGTGCCCATCGGCACGACGGCGAACGAGCATTCATCGAACCGCTCCTCGAAACCGTTGATGGTGCAGTTCACGGTGCCGTCACCGCCGGCGATGACCACGAGGCCCCCGTCCCGGCCGAGCGCGGCTCTGATCTCGTCGCCGAAGCTGTCCGCGTGCGCCGGCTCGACGCGATCGACCGATCCCAGGGCCGACAACCTCTCGGTCACGCGCTCGAGCACCTTGTCGTCGGAGCTTCCCGACGAGGAATTGCTGACGAGCACTACTCGATCCATGCGATGCAAGTTAACCGGAGGTGGGGAGGTCACACTGCTCGGGTGGCGCCGAGCTAGGTGCGTAGGACCTGGAGACCGGTGGGGGCCCTGGAGCCACCCGTCGGTTCGACCGTCACGGCGACGCCCTCGATGCCGTCGAGCGAGTGATCCGTCTGTAGGGCTCCCGTGCCGGCAGAGGGATCGAAGGTTCCCGCACTGATCGGTCGATCGTCGTCGATCAGCCACACCTGATAGGTGTGATCCTCGGGAGCGTCCTCGAGGCCGTGGACGACGAAGACTCCTCCCTCCTCGGTGGGAATCATGGCGCCGATCGTGTCGCCACCCGGACTGCCGAGGCGCATCGCTCCCTCCGATTCCACGAGGCGCGTGATGCGGTCTCGCTCGAGCGCGAGGTCATCCCGGGCGTCGTTCAGCTCGTTGGTCGTCGTGATGAGCGCTCCGGCGAGCACCGCGACGATCACCAGGACCGCTGCGGCAGCCGCGACGAGCCCGTAGGTGGGACGACGCCGGGGCAGCCGGCTGACCTTGTCGTCCGAGGTTTCCGCTACGGCTGCGCGAAGGGGCCGAGGCGCGTCGTGTGCTGCTTCCCGGTGAACCTTGGACATCACGCCGTCGACCAGACCCGCCGGCACCGGCTCCGGCTCGACCGACAGCGCGAGGGACGACACCACGCTCGCGTAGTTATCGGCCTCGGCCATGCACTCGTCGCACGAGACGATGTGGGCGCGTACTTGCTCCGTCTCCTCGGGCGACACCGCGCCGAGGACATACGGAGCTATGAGGCTCTTCATCTCGTCGTGAGTCATGTTCATCTGCGTTCCGTCCGGCTCGACAACAGCGTGCGAAGCTTGGACAATCCATCACGCAGTCTCGTCTTGGCGGTCCCCTCGGGGATACCCAATTCGTCGGCCACCTCGCGATAAGTGCGGCCCCCGAAGTAGGCGAGAACCACCGCCTCCCGCTGCACGTCGGAGATCTCCGACAGGGCCGTCTTCAGTTCGTCCCTCTCTTCTAGTCCCTGTGCTAGTTCGTTGGTCGAGGGTGTCTCGGATGCCGCCTCGGCCTCCGTAATGAGCGCATCTTTCGCCTTTTTGAGGGATTCCTCGTGGCGAACCAGGTCGATTGCCTTGTTTCTGGTCACCCCCAGCAGAAAGGCCTTGAGACTGCCCCTCTCTGAGTGGTAGGACCCGGGCCGTCGCCACAGGGCCAGAAAGGCGTCCTGCGCCACCTCCTCGGCCATGGCCGGATCCGCCACGACCCTCCTGGCCATGGCATAGACCACGCCCCCGTGGGTGGACATAATCTCGCGGAGCGCATCCTCGTCACGCTCGAGCAACCTCTTTACCAGGGCTTGGTCTTCACCGCGGTCCACGCAGCAGAGGATATCCGCCGTTCATATCCAGTAATCCACTCCGAGCAACCGTTCTGCCGGGTCCCCCGCGACGCCGGGGGCAGTACCCTGCACCTATGAAAGCGGAGGTCACGCGGCCGTGGCGACCCTTCGGGGTCGCCCTCGCCGTGCTTGCCATAACCACCCTTGCGGTCTTCAGGCTGCCCGATGCGCTGATGGTGCAGCTTCAGAGAAACGGCCCCTTCACGAGCGCCCAGGCCGGCTGGGCGTTTCGTCTCCTGGCGATCGCCGCAGCTCTCCAGGCGGCGTTCGTAGGTTTCGTCGTGCTGCGTACCGAGAAGGTGCAGAGCTCCATCGACAAAGATCCCAAGTTGTCGGAGATGTCGAAGGACCAGATCGCCGCATCGCTCGGTCGAGCGGCCGCCGGCGCGGCCTTGCTGACCGTGCTCTACGGCCTCTCCGCACTCTTCATCGGGGGCCAGCGAGCCGGCTTCTGGCTCTTCGTGCTTCTCACCTTGGTCCAGCTCGCGTGGTACTTCCGCCAGACGGGGGCCATCGCTCAGTGGCTCGAGTTTCAACCGGAACCGACCCCGCACCGGATCCGCGACGTGTGGCGCAAGGAGCCTCCTGATTACTGTCCTCCACTGGCCCGGGGCCTGACCGGCAGCGAACCGCGGTGAGCGGCATCGGGGGCTGGGCTCGAACGACCCCCGATGCTCCGGCTCTCGTCTGCAACGACCGCACGCACCGGTTTGCGGAGCTGGAGGACCTTCAGGCTCGGTTGGCCTCCTGGCTGCGATCTGCCGGCTTGACCTCCGGCGACCGCGCCGGCGTTCTGGCCGACAACAGCACGGAGTTGCTCACTGTGACGATCGGCTGCCTGCGCGCCGGCATCGTCCCGGTTCCCATCTCCCCGCTGCTGACCCCAACCGAACGCCACCATCTGCTGGAGGACTCCGGTGCCCGCGTGCTGTTCGCCGATCGCCGCCACGAGTGCTCGGCCCCCCTAGAGCGAGTGGTCAGATTCGAGGACCTCACCGATCGGCTTGGGGACCATCAACCGGCGGAGCTCGCCGGCGTCGCGCTGACTCGGCCACTGCACTACACCTCGGGAACCACCGGCCGGCCCAAGGGCGTCTGGCTTCCGCCCGCGGGCGAGCGGGAGGCCGCCCGCCGTTCGCAGAGCTTCCGACGGCAGTGGGGCATCACCGCCTCCGACGTCCATCTGGTGTGCTCTCCGCTGACGCACTCGGCCCCCCATCGCTACGCGCTGCGCACCCTCGAGGCGGGAGGCTGCGTGGTCGTCCAGCCGCGCTTCGAGGCGCGCGCCACGCTCGAGGCGGTCGAACGTCACCGGGCGACCACCACCTTCATGGTGCCCACCCATCTCGAGCGCATCCTGGCGCTGCCCGAGGACGAACTCCGGCGCTACGACTTGTCGTCGCTCCGCGTGGTCGCCCATGCTGGGGCGCCCATCCGAAGGGTGACCAAAGAGCGGGCGATGGAGCTCTTTCCGCCGGATTCCGTGTGGGAGTTCTACGGCTCGACCGAGGGCGGGTTCACTCGGCTGTCGCCGGCCGAGGCCGGGGACCACCCCGGCAGCGTCGGCCGCCCGGAGGGGGCCGCGCGCATCGAGATCAAGAGCCCGGACGACGGGCGGATTCTGGGCACCGGCGAGGTCGGCGTCGTGTGGCTCCGGGATCCCGGCGCCGAGCGCTTCGAGTACTGGGGTGACGAGGCGCGCACGGCCGAGGCGTGGGACCACGACGCCTTCACGGTCGGCGACCTCGGGTACCTCGACGCCGAGGGGTACCTCTACCTCACCGGGCGGACAGGAGACCTCATCATCAGCGGAGGAGTCAACGTCTATCCCCGAGAGGTCGAAGCCACCCTGATGGCCCATCCCGAGGTCCTCGAGGCGCTCGTCTACGGGGTCCACGATCCCGAGTGGGGCCAGCAGGTACGGGCCATGATCGTGCCGGTACCGGGCGCCTCCCCCGACCCCGAGGGCCTCCGCGCCTGGACCCGGTCCCGGATCGCGCGCCACAAATGCCCCCGGGTGATCGCGGTGGTGGACCAGCTCGACCGCACCGCTACCGGCAAGCTCAAACGTATCCCCTCGAACGCGGGTTGACACCCCTCTAAAGAGGCTCACCTCCAGACGATGTCGCGGCCGTGCGGACCACTGTTTGCGACCACGATCTGGTCGCCTCCCGGCCAGGTCCTGAGGCGCACCGTGAATCCGGGCAGCTCGGAGCCCGGCTCGAACGATAGGTGGGCCAGCGGCGCAGCGGGCGTCGCTTCCTTCCCGGCGGACTCGAGCACCCGCAAGAACTCGTCACGTTCCTCGTCGCTCATGTACTGCAGCACCACGGAGTGAAAGACGACCGTCGCGGCGCCGGTTGCCGGCCGCTCGAGCCAGCGGGGCACCAGGACCGAGGCGGAACCCTCGTCCAGCTCCACCGGCACGGCGGGTGCCGCGGCGAAAGCGCCGCGCAGGCGCTCGACGCGATCGAGCTGGTCGGGCCAGACCGCGCTCAGCAGACGAACCTGATCGCGCTCGCCGAGTGGGTTCAAAGGATTGGGGTCGCAACCGCGCCGTTCTACGATCTCGACGGGAGTGTCGAGGTGTGGTGGCGGAGCGTCCCAGGTCAGGCGCACGGCGGAGTCCTTCGGCCCCCACGACCCCCCAGAGGACTCGTAACGGAAGTGGTCCCAGCGCAGGTTCAGGCCGGCGGACGCACCCACCTCGAGGAGTCGCAGAGGCTTGCTCGTCTCGGCGGCGACTCGCAGGAAGCCCCCGATGAGCGACGCGCAGCGACCGACCTCGTTGGTTTGAACCGGCCACCGGCTCAGCGAGCGCACCTCGTCGAGCCGCTCGACCAGCGTGGACGCAAAAGCCGGCCAAGCCTCCTCCGGCTCTCCGTCGCCGCCGACGGACGGATAGAAGCGCGCCAGCTCGGGTGCTCGTCCTCGCAGAACCAGGGTGTGCATGGCGGCCATGAAACGCAGAGGCAGCATCACCTCCAACTGCGGAGCGGGGAGGTGGTCGCCGAGCGCCCGCCATACGGGCCCGCCGTTCGCCGCGTCACTCGACGCTTGCGCGAGCAGGGTTGCGTACAGTCTCGAGCCCAGTTGGGCGCACCAGCCGGCCTGCGTCCTCAGCTGCCCGGCAAGCTCCTCTTGCAACTCCTTGGTCCGGTGACTAGAAGAGCACGAGGGAGAGAGCGCGACGAGCGGTCATGGCACGCGGATCATCGGCCGGAAGCGCGTCGAGCAAACCCAAGAGATGATTGCGCACGCGATCTCTCTCCTCTCCGGCTGTGACGCGCACGGTTTCGATCAAGAGTTGTGAGGCCTCGTCGAAGTCGCCGCGCGCGGCGAGGACGTCGGACAGCGCCACGGCGGCCTCCACGTCGGCCGGACCTTGGGCAACGCGCTCACGAAGCTGCTCCTCGTCGCCTCCCGCCCGCAGTTGCAGCTCGACGCGGCTCAGCGCGGCCTTGGCCTCCGCGTTGGCCGGCTCCTGGGCCAGCGCCGCACGGTAGTGATCGGCGGCGGACGCGAGCTCGCCGCGCGCCTCCGCTTGGGTTCCCTCGACCACCAGCAGCTCAACCGCGGTGGGACCGAGCTGCCTCAGCCAGTCCCGGACCTGCGGTTCGGGCAGAGCGCCCGTGAACTCGGCGATGATCTTGCCGTCCTTTACCGCCTTGACCGCAGGGATCCCCTGGATACCCAGGGCGGCGGACAACTGCTGGTTGGCATCGACGTCGACCTTGGCGAGCGTCCAGGTCCCGTCCGCCTCGCCGGCGAGCTTCTCGAGCACCGGGCCGAGCGCGCGGCAAGGCCCGCACCATGCGGCCCAGAAATCGACGACTACGGGAGTCTCGTAGCTGCGTTCCACGACGTCGGTCTGGAAGGTCTGTTCGGTTACCTCTAAGTAGGGGCTCATAGGGGGTTCAACGTTACCCAGGCGAGTGCGCTTCCCGCGGCGCGCCCCGCCGTCCCGCTCAGGAAAAATGCTCTGACGAATTATCCGTTAGATCTTGAATTGCACCCGTTCAGAGCCTAGTATCGAACGTATGTTCGATACTAGAGAGCCCTCGACCGAGACCCGGCACGGGCACGCAGGCGAGCGGTCGAAACGGCTCGCTCATCTCGACAACGAGGCGCTGACGGCGGAGGTCTCGCAACTGGCAGCCCACCTGGCCGCCGGCACCGCACGGCTGTTGGAGCTCATTGCCGAGGCGGACTCGAGGGAGCTATGGGGCGTGTGGGATGCTCGCAGCCTGGCCGAGTGGACCTCATGGCTCACCGGGTTGTCACCCTCGGTGGCCCGGGACCACGCCTTCGTAGCGCGCAAGCTCGACGTTCTCGATGAGACTCGCTCGGCCCTGTCTCAGGGCGCCATCTCCTTCGACCAGGCCAAGGCGATCGCGCGCACTGACGCGCCCGAGCACGAGGCCAAGCTGGTCGAGTTCGCGCAACAGACGACCACGGGACAGCTCCAACGGGTCGTGCGGGCCTATCGCAAGACCACTGCCAATCAGGAGCTCGAGTCCGCGAACGACGTCAGCGAGCGACGCTACCTCAGCTACTTCTTCGACGATGAGTCCTTTGTATTGAAGGGACGGCTCCCCGTCGAAGACGGAGCCCTCGTCGCCAAGGCCCTGGACCGGGCCCGAGATCGGATCATGGCGGATCGCCGCAAGCCGGACGGCCTCGGGGATGTGGGCGTCCCGGCGGAAAGCGATCCTGGCTATATCTCCTACGAGCAACTGAGGGCCGATGCCCTCACGTTGCTGGCCGAGGATTGGCTGTCGGTGCAACCGAAGGGGGGACGCCCCGGGGCGTACGAGGTCGTGGTACACGTCGATGCCGATGTGCTGGCCGACGGCGCGCCCGGCGGTCAGTGCGAGATCGAAGGCGCCACGTCGATCCCGGCCGAGACGGCACAGAGGCTCTCGTGTGACGGGGGCATCGTTGGGTTGCTCGAGCGAGGTGGCGAAGCGCTGACGATCGGGCGAAAGTCCCGCAGGGCGCCGCATGGGATGCGTCGGGCCGTGGCCGCGCGTGATAAGCGTTGCCGCTTCCCCGGGTGCGGAAGCTGCGATCGTCTGCAGACCCATCACGTCGCTCACTGGGGCCACCATGGCGAGACGAAGCTCGTCAATCTCCTGATGCTTTGTCGCTGGCATCACCGGCTCTTCCACGAAGGCGGCTACACGATTGAGTGCGACGAAGCGGGTAAGTCCTCCTTCTTACGACCGGATGGTGAAGTCGTCGAGCTGCGGCCACCGCCGGCGCCGAGTAAGGCCGAAGATCTAGTTCGTGCGAACGACTCTCTTGCCAAGGATGCGGGACGAACCGAAATCACGCGCGAACCGCTGGCCCCATGGGGTGCGGGCGAGGGAGTCGACGTGGACTACGTCACCTGGGCGTTCTTCTTCCAGTAGCCGTCTCGAGATCACTTACTCGACCAGACGCCCCGCTGCCTCCAGCTCTTGTGCCGGCGTCGCCCACTGCTCGAGCTCGGAAGGCACTGGCGGCACGGGATCCCGCGCCAGCTCGAGCTCACCGTCGCCGGTCAGTTCGCACCGGATATTGACCTTCAACGACTCGTCCGGCTCCGGATAGTCCGTGCGGAAATGGCACCCGCGCGTCTCCCGTCGCTCGAGCGCGCCCAGCAGGGTCGCGCGCGCCGAGACGAGCGCAGCTCGCAAGTCCAGGACGTGTGCAAGATCGGCGTAACCCTCACTCGAGGGCCGCACGTCGACGTCACCGAGAGAGCTTGCAAGGTCGTCGATCTCGACCACGCCCTCGTTCAGTCCGTCTCCGGTGCGCACCACGCCGCAGTGCTCCCACATCGCGTTGCGCACGGCTCTCTGCAGGGGACGAGCGAAGCAGCTTCCGGGCTTGATCAGGGAATCGAGCTCCTCTCCCGCGGCCGCAATGGACCCACGAGAGCGAAGCAGCACCTCGCGGCTCCGCGATCGCGCCGCTGCGGCCTCTCCGGCCCGCCGGCCGAACACCATGGTCTCTGCGAGGGAGTTGCCTCCCAGCCGGTTGGCGCCGTGGAGGCCGGCCGTGACCTCCCCTGCGGCATACAGTCCCTCGACCTCGGTCGCGTGGGTGTCGGGCTCGACCACGATTCCGCCCATCGAGTAGTGCGCCGTCGGCGCGACCTCCATGGGAGCGCTCGAGATGTCGAGCATCTGATACTCGATGAACTGCCGGTACATGCGCGGCAGCCTCTTTAGGATCACGTCCTTGCCGATGTGGCTCAGGTCCAGGAACACCCCCCCGTTGGGGCCTCCGCGTCCCTCGTGTATCTCCGTGTAGTTGGCGAGCGCAACCCGATCACGGGTCGACAGCTCCATGCGCCGAGGGTCGTAGCGCTCCATGTAGCGTTCGCCCCTCGAGTTGTAAAGACGTCCGCCCTCGCCGCGCACCGCCTCGGTCACGAGCGTGCCCGCAACCTCCTCGGGCATCACCATGCCGGTGGGGTGAAACTGCACCAGCTCCATGTCGGAGAGCCGGCAGCCCGCACGCAAGGCCAGATACATCCCGTCACCGTTGTTCTCGTCGCGTCGCGACGAGCTGCGGCGCCAGATGCGCGTATGTCCTCCGGCCGCGAGTACGACCGCGTCGGCGACAAAGACCGTGCGCTCGCCGCTGTTCAGATCGAAGGCATAGGCCCCGAAGCAGGTGCCGTCTTCGACCAGCAAGCTCGAGACGTACTGTCCTTCGACGACCTCGATCCCTAGAGCCGCAACCTGTTGTCCGAGGGCCTTGATCATCGCCCGCCCGGTGAAGTCACCCGCGTAGCAGGTCCGACGATAGGTGTGAGCTCCGAAGAAGCGCTGGTCGATCCGGCCGTCTTTGGTACGAGCGAACTCGCAGCCCCACTCGTCGAGCTCGGCAATCGCTTGTGGGGCTTCGCGCGCCATCAGCTCGACCACGCGCGGATCGCTCAGGAAATAGCCCTCGCGCAGCGTGTCGGCGTAGTGCTGCTGCCACGAATCCTCGGGGTCGTGCGTGCAGAGGGCGGCGTTGATCCCTCCGGCCGCGAGCACGCTGTGGGCGTCTTTGCGGGCGCGTTTCCCGATGACGGTGACCTCGCAGCCGGCGGCGTGAGCGGCGATGGCGGCCCGCAGACCGGCCGCGCCGGTGCCGATGACCAGGACGTTCGAGACGGCCGTCCGAACCGGAGGGCGATGGGCCACGACTCTATCCTCCTGTGCCCTCGACACAAGGCAACGCCCTGTGTAGCCCCCTGATCCGGTCTGTCTTTGTGCTACACGGCCAATTATGCTCCTTCGTGACCGCTAGGGAAAGCCCTGGTGCCAATTCATTCTCTGGGCCCAGGAACGGGCCTCACTCAGGGCCTTGCGGATGAACTCGTCCTTGGAGTTCGTGTAGCCGTCCCGATCGTGCTCGAAGGCACGCGTCGAGGCGGTCTCGAGCTCGGCGTACTCCGGCTTGAGCAGACGTCGGCGCCTCCAGGGTTACCGGCGAGCGGCCAGTTCCTCGCACTTCGAGCGGATGGCGGCCGCGGCCTCGTGTAGCTGGGAACGCTCGTCGTCGTTCAGCTCGAGCTCGATGATCTCGCTTACCCCCCGCCGGCCGAGCTTCGCCGGGACGCCCAGATAGACGTCGCTGACCCCGTACTCGCCGGTGGTCCAGGCACAGGTCGGGTGCACGCCGCCGTCGTCGTCCATGACGGAGGCCACCATGGCCACGGCCGAGGAGGAAGGCGCGTAGAACGCCGACCCCTTCTTCAGGTAGCCGACGATCTCGGCCCCCCCATCCTTGGTGCGCTGAAACAGCTCCTGCAGCGTGGTCTGGTCGACGAGCTCGGGCAGTGGCTTGCCCTGCACGGTGGCGTGGCGAGGCAGGGCCACCATCTGATCCCCGTGACTGCCGAGCGTAAGGGCCTCGACCTCGTAGGGACTCACCTCGAGCCGGGCGGCGATGAAGTAGCGCAGACGGCTCGAGTCGAGCACGCCGGCCATCCCGAAGACCCGCTCCTTGGGAAGTCCGGACACGAGCGAGGCGAGGTAGGTCATCTCGTCGAGTGGGTTCGACACCACGATAAGGATCGTGTCGGGGCTGTGCTCGACCAGTTTCTCGGTCACCCCGCCGACGATCTCGGCGTTGCGGTCGAGCAGGTCCATGCGGCTCATCCCGGGTTTGCGCGGAAGCCCCGCGGTGATGACGCACACTTCCGAGCCGGCGGTGTCGGCGTAGTCGTTGGTCCCCGTGACGTGAGCCGAGAACCGCTCGACCGGCGCACTCTGGTTGATGTCGAGCGCGAGACCCTGGGGCAGCCCCTCGACGATGTCGATCATCACGACCTCGTGTGCGAGGTCTTTCTCGGCGATGCGACGGGCCGTGTTCGAACCGACGTTGCCGGCCCCGACCACCGTCACCCTCGTGTCGCTACCCTTGGCGTGATGCATCAGGCGCCGTTCATCTTGGCGATGATGGCGTCCGCCACCTCTGACGTACCCACCGCCGAGGGATCGTCTCGGTGTGGCTTCATGTCGTAGGTGACGTCCTTGCCCTCGGCGATCACCGCGGCGATGGCCGACTCCAGCCGGTCCCCCGCCTCCATCTCCTCGAGGTGACGCAGCATGAGCACTCCCGAGAGCATCATCGCCATCGGGTTGACCTTGTTCTGGCCCGCGTACTTGGGGGCCGAGCCGTGAGTCGGCTCGAAGACCGCCGCGTCGTCGCCGATGTTTCCACCCGGGGCAACTCCGAGACCACCGATGAGACCGGCGCCGAGGTCGCTCACGATGTCGCCATAGAGGTTCGGCAGGACCAAGACGTCGTAAAGCTCGGGCTTCTGCACCAACTGCATGCACATGTTGTCGACGATTCGGTCTTCGAACTCGACGCCCGAGTCGGCGTACTCCTCCTCGGCCACCTCGCGCGCGGTCTTCAAGAAGAGGCCGTCCGAATACTTCATGATGTTGGCCTTGTGCACGGCGGTGACCTTCTTACGGCCCATCTTCACCGCGTAGTCGAAGGCGGCGCGCACGATCCGTTTGGTACCCGTCACCGAGATCGGCTTGATCGAGATGCCTGAGTCCTCGCGGATGCGCCGGGCTCCGAGATCGGCGATAAAGTCGATCAGCTTCCTGGCCTCGGAGCTCCCCTCCTCGAACTCGATGCCGGCATAGAGATCTTCGTGATTCTCACGGACGACCACGAGGTCGATGTCCTCGTAACGAGAGCGCACACCCTGGTAGGACCGGCACGGCCTGAGGCACATGTAGAGGTCGAGCTCCTTGCGCAGCGCCACGTTGACACTGCGAAAGCCGGTGCCGACCGGGGTCGTGATCGGTCCCTTGATGGCGACCTTGGTCTCCCTGATCGAATCGAGCACCGCCTCGGGGAGCGGGGTGCCGTGCTCGTCCATGACGTCGACACCCGCGTTCTGCACCTCCCAGTCGAACTTGACTCCCGTCCCCTCGAGGACGCGGCGGGTCGCTTCTGCGATTTCGGGACCCGTCCCGTCTCCGGGAATGAGGGTCACGCGATGGGTACTGGCGGGCATCGAAACTCCTGTGAGTAGGGCGCCGTTAGGAAAGCTTGGCTACCCTACCTGCTAGGTTTGACGCGAAGAGATGGGTGAGAGAGACGGGTTAGGAGCCCCGAAGGGGCTGCGCGAGAACCCGGGGTTAGAAAGGCGAGGGTGTTGATGGCTGGACCCGGCAAAGGGCTCGAGGGCGTCGTAGCCGCAGAAACCTCGATCAGCGACATCGACGGAAAGAAAGGTGTCCTGTTCTACGTCGGCTACGACATTCACGACCTGGCCGAGCACTCGACCTTCGAGGAGACCATCTATCTGCTGCACCATCTCGAGCTGCCCAACGAGCGTCAGCTTCAGAAGCTGAAGGAACAGCTCGGAGCGGAGCGCGAGCCCAACCGGTTCGTCATGGACCTCTTGCCGGCGCTGTCCAAGAACGAACAGCCCATGTCGATGCTCCGGAGCGCGGTCTCCGCCTCGTCCGCCAAGGACCCCGACGGCGACGACATGTCCGAGGATGCCAACTACCGCAAGGCGATCCGGTTGTGCGCCGTCACCCCGAGCCTGGTCGCCTACTACGACCGGCTTCGAAACGACGAGCAGCTCGTGACGCCCGATCCCAATCTGAGCCAGGCGGCCAACTTCCTCTACATGCTCAAGGGCGAGAAGGCCGACGACGACAATGCCCGCATCTTCGATCTCTGCCTGACGCTTCATGCCGATCACACGATGAACGCGTCGACCTTTGCGGCGCGCGTGTGCGCCGCAACGCTCAGCGACATCCACTCGGCCACGACCGCCGCCATCGCCGCGCTCAAGGGTCCTTTGCACGGAGGCGCCAACGAGCAGGTCATGAAGATGATGACCGAAATCAAAGAGCCCTCCAAGGCGCGCGCCTACATCGAGAATCGGCTCGCCAACAAAGAGAAGGTGATGGGCTTCGGGCACCGCGTCTACAAGACCGAGGACCCGCGCGCGACCTGGCTGCGCCGCATGAGCAAGAACCTCGCCGAGAAGACGGGCGACGGCAACTACTTCGAGATCAGCCAGGAGATCGAAAAGACCGTAATGGACACCAAGGGCCTCTACCCGAACGTCGACTTCTACGCGGCCTCGGTCTACGGCTACCTCGGGATTCCGACCGACATCTTCACTCCGGTGTTCGCCTGTAGCCGGGTGGCGGGCTGGACCGCCCACGTGCGCGAGCAATACGCCGACAACCGCTTGATTCGACCTGACCACGCGTACGTCGGTCCCGAGCCGCGCAAGTGGAGCGCCATCAACGAGCGCTGACCGCACCGCATGATCGCGTAACGTTTTGGCCGCTCCACCCGTTAAGCATGGGACAGGGAGCCCTCGATAGATCGGCAAGCCGGCAGTGGATGAAGCCAACCTCAAGAGGTTGATACGGGCCACGGCGCGCGGCGACGAAGAGTCGGCCGGACAGTTGTTCGACCACTTTCATCCCCGCGTCTATCGCTACGCCCTGTCCAAGCTCTGGGATCAAGGAGCGGCCGAGGACGTCGCTTCCGAGACCTTCGCGCGCGTGCTCAGGGACCTCGATCGCTTCAAGTGGAGAGGTGCAGGCTTCGAGGCATGGCTCTTTCGTATCGCCTCGAACCTGATCACCGACCACGTCAGGTCGAGGCAACGAGAGCTGCCTCGAGCCGACACGGCCGAGTACGCCGACACGACCGAGCTGCGAACGCCCGAGTGGGCGACGATCGCCGGGGAGACGACGAGGCAACTCAACGGCCTCCTGTCGGTTCTGCCTCACGACCAGCGCGAGGTACTCGTGCTCCGCTTTGCCGGCGGTCTCGAGACCCACGAGATAGGGGCGGTGATGGGACGCAAGCCCAACGCCGTGCGACAGCTGCAGCATCGCGCCCTCGAACAACTGCGGGGCCGGATGCGAGACGGAGCGGAGCTATGAGGGAAGAAAAATGAGCAATAGCGACAAGCTCGAGAAGGAACTCGAGGACATGTTCAACGAGACGCCCGAACCACGGGATCGACGAGACCGAGCGATGTTCGTCGCCGGAGTCGCGGCCCGGCGTCCGCCTCCGGTGTGGCGCCGCGCCCTCGTACCGGCGACCGCTATCTTTCTAATCCTGTTCGCGTTGAGCATCGGGAGCCTGAGAGCGGCGCCCGGACAGGCTCTGTATCCGGTACGCAAGGCGCTCAGCGCCCTCCGGATCGCACAACCGCCCGTCGAGCTGGTAGAGCGACAGCTCAGAGCGGCCGACGCCGACATCGAACGAGCCGACGACGTGCTCGACGCGGAGGACTTCAACGGCGCCGATGACCTGATCGCGAGCGCACTTCGCCGGCTCGGCCGCGCGCAGGGGCTGCTCGGGGAGTTGAGGGGAGAGCAGAGAGAGGACTTCGCGGACGAGATCGTGGACCTCGGCGAGAACGCGCAGAAGCTTCAGCAGGAGGTGTTCGAGGAACGCCTCGACGCGCAGGAGGAAAGGGCCAAGGAGGCCGAGGACGCCGCGGAGGAAAGCAGGGAGAGCAGGGAAGAGGAGCGAGAGGACGAGGGTGACTGACGGCTGACGTCTGCTCCGTCCGCCGAAATCAGTGCTCCGTCCGCCCGAAATCAGCACTTAATATTCGACGCCCGCGCCGCGCTCTCCTTCCCCCAAACGGGTCCCGAGAAAACCTCGTTTGGGGGTGTCGCTTTCGTCCATCGTCTGCCAAATTGTTCCTTGGCGAGCAGGCCAGAAAACCGCCGGTTCGCCGAGCGCGAGGGGTATTTTTGCGCCTCGTAACTTCCCCCAAAGCGGAGCTGAGCGAATGGCACCACGAACCTATCCCCTCGTCGGGGGCCCGGGTCGCACCAGGGACCGTGCTTCGGGCAGCCCCGGGTTCCTCGACGCTCGCATCCTCGTCGTGGACGACCAGCCGATCAATCTCAAGTTCGCGGCGCACGTCCTCACCTCCGCCGGCTATACGAACTTCGAGACCATCGAGGACCCCAGACAAGTCTTGCCGGCGGTCCAGAGCGGTGGCGCCGATCTCGTGCTGTTGGACCTGCACATGCCGAGACTGGACGGCTACGCGGTCATGCAGGAGCTCGAGAGCGCGCTGCCCGAGAACTCCTACGTTCCCATCGTGATCCTGACCGCCGACATCACGCCCGAGACCCGGGAGAGAGCACTCTCTCTCGGGGCGAAAGACTTCCTCACCAAGCCCATGGATCCGACCGAGATGGTGCTGCGGATCGCCAACCTGCTCGAGACGAGATCGCTTCACCTCAGGCTCCGCGCCCACAGCGACCGGCTCGAGGACATCGTCGTCCAGCGGACGGCCGCCCTCTCCGCGGCACTGGAGCGCGTCGAGGCGATGCAGGAGGACCTGCGGCTCTCACACGAGGAAACGGTCATGCGTCTGTCCATGGCCGCCGAGCTGCGAGATCCCGCCACCGGTGCTCACATCGAGCGGATGAGCCAGTACTGCATGTTGCTGGCCGAGAGGATCGGCATCAGTTTCGAGCGGGCCGAGATGATCCGCGTGGCAAGCCAGATGCACGACGTCGGCAAGATCGCCATCCCCGACAGCATCCTGCTCAAGCCTGGGGCGCTCGAGCCCAGCGAGCGACACGAGATGCAGCGGCATGCAGAGATCGGACAGCGCATTCTGGCCGGCTCTCGCTCGGAGCTCATGTCCACCGCGGCCACCATCGCGTGGACCCACCACGAGCGGATGGACGGCCGGGGATACCCCCGGGGACTACGAGGCGAAGAGATTCCGATCGAGGGGCGCATCGCGGCCATCGCCGACGTCTTCGACGCACTGACCAGCGACCGCGTCTACCGGCCGGCGGTCCCGGTAAGCGAGGCGGTCGACCTCATGGTGAGCGGAGGAGGACGGCATCTCGACGCCGGACTGCTCGACGAGTTCCTCGGCGCGATGCCGGCCATCACTGAGGTTCTCGAGGAGTACCGCCGGGACCTTACGTCCTCCCGTTAGTCGCAATCTCTCGGTCCAGCCCTCGCCGGGCGAGCGCTACGACGTTGCTGAGGAGCATGGCTATCGTCATGGGCCCGACTCCGCCGGGAACCGGAGTGATTGCCGATGCGACCTCGCGGACCGCCTCGAAATCGACGTCTCCCACGAGCCCTTGATCGGTCCGGTTCATGCCCACGTCGATGACGACCGCCCCCTGCTTCACCATGTCCGCGGTGATTGCGTGCGCCCGGCCGAGCGCAGCTATCAGAACATCGGCTCGCCTGGTGTGCTCGGTGACATCTCTGGTGCGGGTGTGACAGATCGTCACCGTCGAGTTGGCTCCGGCCGCCTTCTGGACCATGAGCGCCGCCATCGGCTTGCCTACGATGTTGCTGCGGCCGACGATCACGACCTCGGCCCCCGAGGTCTCGACGCCACTGCGAAGGAGCAACTCCTGGATGCCGGCCGGAGTGGCGGGGCGGACGATCGGACTTCCGGACAGCAGCCTCCCGAGGTTGAAGGGATGGAAGCCGTCGGCATCCTTGGTGGGCGTGACCGTGTCGAGGATCGCCTGCTCGTCGATGTGATCCGGAAGCGGAATCTGCACCAGGATGCCGTGAACCGCGTCGTCGGCATTGAGTTCGTCGATCAGTTTCAGGAGCTCGCCCTGAGTGGTCTCAGCGGATAGATCGTGGTCCCAGGACTTGATCCCGACCTCGGCGCAGTTCTTGCGCTTGGCGCGCACGTAGACATGACTTGCCGGGTCGTCGCCAACGAGCACCGTCGCAAGGCCAGGCGTCACGCCCGCGCTCGACAGCTCGGCGGTGGCCCGGGCCACCTCGGCACGAACCGCAGCGGCAATGGCTTTCCCATCGATGATCTTGGCCGTCATGAGTTGAGAGGCTAACCCGACGCGCAGCTCCTGAGCTCAACGAGGATGCCACTGGTCAGCCGAGGACGTTCAAGCGGCAGGCGTAGCCGAAGCTGCCGTTCGGGATCCCGGAGGTCGGCGAGGCGCGCCATTCGTCTCTGACCGGCGCCTGCCTGGTCTTGGGCTTGCAACCGTTGGGGTTCCTGCAATCCGCGCCCGACATCGAGAGCGGGCCCTCGTCCGGCCGGTCCCAGCGGATGACGTCGATGCCGTGGGTCGCATCGGCCACGTAGACGATCTCGCCGGTGGGATCGGTCGGCGGGAAGTAGGCCGACCACGTCATCGCGCTGCGAGGCACGAAGTAACCGACCTGCCGGATGTCCGTGGGGTCGCTCACATCGAGCAGGCGCAGCCCCATCTCGTACCAACCCTGGGCCACGACGTTGGCCTCGAGGTCGAAGTAATGAGCGGAGCACACCGCCGCGGTCGGCGTCGAGTCCTCGAGCAGCTCGGGGACCCACTGGTCGAGCGGCGACAGCTCGGCCCCCGTAGGTCGCCCTCGCTTGTCCACGGGAAGCTGCCAGGCCCCCAGCGAGCCGGCGCCCTGGCAGGCGGGACGGGTGTAGTCCTCCTCGGTGATGAACACGACGTCGTCGTTGCGGCGACGGTGGGAGTTGTGCAGGACGAAGTCGTTGGGGTTGCCGCCGTCGCCGAGGCCGAACTCCTCGAAATAGGTCGAGCGACCCGAGGCGTCGGTCTGCGCCACCACCGTGCCGAGTCCCTCTCCGGAGTAGGCGCGCGGCAACTGGTAGGCGGTCGCGCCACCGAAGCCCACCACCCAGTAGAGGCCGTTGGCGTCTACCTGGACATCGTGGGTCGCGACGTCACCGCCGGCGGGGGTCGCAAAGGTGCCCTTGTTCACCGGATTGGCGGGGTCGGTGAGGTCGATGACCCTGATGCTTCCACCGTCGGTGACCCATGCGTAGCGGCAGTCCAGCACGCACGAGGCGGTGTGCCCCGGCCCCCCCAGAAGTGGGTTCCCACCCATCTGATGGGTCGCGAGAATCGACGGATTCGCAGGGTCGGAGATGTCGATCACGTAGAGGATTCCGGTCGACTCGGCCGCGTCGTTGGAGATCAGCAGAATGTCCCCGCCGAGATCGACATCTTCGTTCTGAAAGTGTGGGAGCGCCAGGCGGCCGATCTCCTGCGGGGCGGCGGGGTTGGAGACGTCGTAGGTCGTGAGCCCCGTCAGCGTCGTGACGAACATGACGTCGCCTTTGAAGTGCGCCCCGATGACGCCCGGGTTGGGCAGCGTGGTCTCGAACGACACATTGTCGGAGGCCAGGAGGCCCGTGGGATCCTCGACCGAGACCTGGGCCGCCACCGGCGACCCGGGCCAGACGGCCAGCAGAGACAGAGATGCCAGTGCAGCGACGATTCGACGGCGCAACTTCTACCTCCCGGTAGTTGCTCGGCTTGATGGAGGCTTCATTCCCCCGCCGCCGGCGAGATATGCCACCTCTGGCAGATTCTGTTGGAACCCTGGATCTTGGGACCCGCGCCGCGGCGGGTCGCTCTACTGCTCCAGCGTGTCCCTCAGCAGCTCCACCGCGTCCTCGGCGTCCGCCTCCTTGACGTACACGGTGAACTCCCCGAGCCCGCCCACATTGACCGGGTAGGGCCCCACCGTGCCCCCCTCGATGACGCAGTCGATGCCGCTCCCGGCCAGCACCGAGCGGAGCAGCTCGAACTGCGGGGGTCCGCCGCCGCCCTGATAGACCGCCACGAACTGCTCGTCGCTCATCGTCAGTGCCTGAAGTGACGGCGGCCGGTGAAGAGCATGGGGATGCCGTGCTCGTCGGCGGCCTCTATGACCTCGTCGTCGCGCACCGAGCCGCCGGGCTGAATCACCGCCACGGCCCCCGCCTCGACTGCGGCGTCCAGACCGTCGCGGAAGGGGAAGAACGCGTCCGACGCGCAGACCGTGCCGGCGGCGCGCTCGCCCGCGCGGGCGGCGGCCAGCCGGGTGGATTCGACCCGGCTCATCTGGCCGGCCCCGACTCCGACGGCGGCGCCGTTTTTGGCGAGCACGATGGCGTTCGACTTCACGTGCTTGACCACCGTCCAGGCCAGGCGCAGATCGGAGAGCTGTTCCGCGGTCGGCTGAGCCCTGGTGACGACTTTCGCCCCCACCGCGTCGTCGGGTCCATCGGGGGACTGCAGCAGGAAGCCGCCCGCAACCCGCCGCACCTCGGTGTCGGTCGGGTTGAAGGCCGGCGCCCGCAGGATGCGCAGGTTCTTCTTGGCCTCGAGCACCTCGAGCGCGGCCTCCTCGAAGGAGGGAGCGGCTACGACCTCGCAGAAGATCTTGGCTATCTCCGTTGCTGCGCTTTGAGTGCACAGCGAATTCAGGGCGATGATTCCACCGAAGGCCGAAGTCGTGTCGCACTCGTAAGCTCGGACGTAGGCCTCGTCGATGGACGCGGCCACCGCGACGCCGCACGGGTTCGAGTGCTTGATGATGGCGCAGCCGAACTCGTCGAGCTCGCCGACGAGCTTGAGGGCGGCATCGGTATCGAGCAGGTTGTTGTAGCTGAGCTCCTTGCCGTGCAGTTGCTCGGCTGCGGCCAGACCGGCGCGCGCCCCCCCACCGGCGTAGAAGGCCGCGCTCTGGTGCGGGTTCTCACCGTAACGAAGGTCCATCATCTTGGTGGCGGACAGCACCATCCGCTCGGGCCACGACTCCTCAGCGCGCGCGAAGTGCTCGACGATGGCGGCGTCGTAGCTCGAGGTGTGACGCCAGGCTTCGACGGCCAGGGCCCGGCGCGTGTCCAACGACACTTCACCGGAGTCCTTGATCTCCTCGAGGATCTCGTCGTAGCGTTCCGGATTCACCACCACCGCCACCGAATGGAAGTTCTTCGCCGCGGCGCGCACCATGGCCGGGCCCCCGATATCGATGTTCTCGACTGCGTCGTCCTCGGTGACGCCGGGCCGGGCGACCGTGGTCTCGAAGGGATAGAGGTTGACCACCACGAGGTCGATCGCACGGATGTCGTGGCGTGCGAGCTCGGCGACGTGCGCGTCCTTGCGGCGATCGGCGAGGATGCCTCCGTGGATCTTGGGATGGAGGGTCTTGACGCGCCCGTCCAGGATCTCGGGGGCGCCGGTGACCTCCGCGACCTTGATCACCTCGATACCTGCTTCGGACAGAGCGTGCGCGGTACCGCCGGAGCTCACGATCTCGACGCCCGCCTCGGTCAGCCCCCGTGCGAGGTCCACTACACCGCTCTTGTCGGACACGCTTATCAGCGCTCGCTGGATCGTCACCGCTGGACCCTAACGTTCAACGGCCGGCGATCCTCACGCGCCCTCCGGCGAGCTCGATTCGCCCGTCGAGGAACAACGCGCACACCTCCGGCAACAACCTATGTTCGAGTGCCTTGATGCGATCGTGAAGGGTCTCCTCTGTGTCGTCGTCTCGCACCGGAGTCGGCTTCTGCATGATGATCGGCCCGTGATCGACCTCGTTGTCCACGAAGTGCACGGTGCTGCCCGTCAGTTTGACGCCGAAGTCGAGCGCGTCGCGCACCGCATGGGCCCCCTTGAAGGACGGCAGTAACGAGGGATGGAGGTTGATGAGCCTCCCCGCGAAGGCGTCGACGAAAACGGGGGCCAGGATGCGCATGAAACCCGCCGACACCACGAGGTCCGGCTCGTAACCGGCGACCTCGTCGCGGAGTGCCTCGCACCAGGCGTCGCGCGATGCGTAGTCGCTCGGCAAAACGAGCCGGTGATCCAGTGCTCGTTGCTCGGCGAGCTTCAACCCGGTGCACTCGCGGTCGGCAACCACGGCGACGACCTCTCCCGGGACACGGCCATCGGAGCAGGCATCCGCGAGGGCCTCCATGTTGGAGCCCGATCCGGAGATGAGTACGACGATGCGACCCGCCACGGTGCCAGCTTACGGCCAACGACACTCCGAGGTCCGCCGCGTGGGGCGGCTACCGCGCCAGCGCCTCGACCAGTTCCTTGATCGCCCCGGGGTAGCGGTACTGCAGGCCCCCGTGCTTGCCGGCGAAGAGATCGAGGGTGTAGTCGACCTCCAGCCTGTCCAGCTCCTTGGCGAACGCCTGGGCTCCGAGGTCGAGAAAGTACTCGTCGCTCTTGCCGGCATCGAGGTAGATCCGCTTCATGGACCCGAGCGCCTCGGCACGCTTCGGCGCCATGCGCACGGGATCCCACTCCAGCCACCTGCTCCACAGCTCGTCGTCGAGCCGGCCGGTCTCGAGGTCGAAGGGCAGCAGCGCTTTGCCGGGATTATCGGGGTCGGGCGAGTAGCAGGCGCCCATCGCGTAGGTGTTGAGGGCATGTCCGTAGAGTTCGAAGTCGAGGCTGGGGGCCGAGCGGAAGCGCTCGAAGAAGACGTCCCAACTGCCCTCGAAGGAGTCACGCAGGACGCGCGCGGTGATGGGGAACTCCGTCTGGTAGCAGACTTCGAAGAGAGCATCACCGGCGTGGCTCGCCAGCGCGCCGAAGACGTCGGGGCGCAGCATCGGGACGACCATCGCACCGTAGCCGCCCGAAGACTTGCCGGTCAATCCCCGCCGATCCCGCGACGCGCTCGTCGGGTAGCGGTCGTCGACGAACGGCACGACCTCGTCGCACAAGTAGTCCAGGTAGCGGCCGGTCGAGGTCGAGTTGATGAACTGCGATCCGCCGTAGCTCGTCCATGCGTCCACGAACACGACCATCGCCGGCGGACAGCCGCCCGAGGCGAAGAGGTCGTCGACGCGCTCGAGCATCGTCGGCTCGAAGGCGCTGCGAGCGAGCCACATGTCGACCTGACCGGTCATGCCCTGGATGACGTAGACACTCGGATAGGAGCCGTCGTCGGCAGTCTCCGGCGCGCGGTAGACGAACAGCGGCCGGCGCACCGGGTCGCCGAGCGGGTTGCCCGCCAGCACCTCCGACTCGACGACGAGCTGATCGAAGGTCCCGCGCAACTCCCCGCCCCACGGCCGTCCCAGTGACCGGCCTGCGTCTTCCTTCACGAGGTGCCCCCATTCGTCGTCACCATGGCCCGAGACCATTCTTGGACCCTGAGGGGCGCGTGAGACGACACCTCAGGGTCCAAGAGTGTGGCCGCCGGCCGTCAACGCAATGAAAATTACCTGAGCCGATGAAATTAGGCTGGGGCGGTGTCACGAGCCCATGAGGGTCGCGTCGTCTCGGTCAACGTCGGGACTCCGCGGGAGTTCCTGCTCAACGGCAAGCGCCACACCTCGGCGATCTGGAAAGAGCCGGTCGAGGGGCGCGTGGCCGTGCGGGGCGTCAATCTGGCGGGCGACGATCAGGCGGACCGCAAGGTACACGGTGGCACCGACAAGGCCATCTACGCCTACGCGCTCGAGGACTACGAGTGGTGGTCCGAAGAGCTCGGCCGGGACCTCGGCCCCGGCTCCTTCGGCGACAACCTGACCGTCGCCGGCCTCGCGCTCGACACCGCGCTCGTCGGCGAGCGCTGGTCCGTGGGCGACACCGTGCTCGAGGTCGCGCATCCACGGCTCCCCTGTTACAAGCTCGGCGTGCGCATGGGCGACCGCTCGTTCCCCCGGCAGTTCGCCGCCGCCGCTCGCTGGGGCGCCTATCTCCGCATCATCGAGGAGGGTGACATCGGGGCGGGCGATGCGGCGACCGTGCGAAGCCGTCCCGGCCACCGCGTGACCGTGGGCCTCATCGCGAGCATCTACCACGACGACCACACCCGTGCGACCGAGATGCTGGCAGCGCCGCAGCTTCCCGAGTCGTGGCGCTCGTGGGCGGTCGAGGCCTCGGAGCGAGCCGCCCGATCCCAGCCCGGCTAACCTCGGCGGGCCTCGACCACGAGATCGGCCACCTCGGTCGGGTTGCGACCGACCCTGATGCCGGCGGCCTCCAGCGCCTCGGCCTTGGCCGCCGCAGTCCCCTGACTGCCGGAGATGATGGCCCCGGCGTGGCCCATCCGCTTGCCCGGCGGAGCCGTGAAGCCCGCGATGTAGGCGACGACCGGCTTGGTCATGTGGTCCTTGACCCAGGCCGCGGCGCGCTCCTCGGCGTCGCCGCCGATCTCGCCCACCATCACGACCAGCTCGGTCTCGTCGTCGTGGTTGAACCTCGCCAGCACGTCGATGAAGTCGCTGCCGGGAATGGGGTCCCCGCCGATGCCGACACAGGTCGACTGGCCCAGGTGCTTCTGCGAAAGCTCGTGCACGATCTGATAGACGAGCGTGCCGGAGCGACTGACGAGGCCGATCGGGCCGGGCTCGCAGACCTCTCCGGGGATGATTCCGACGTTGGCCTTGCCCGGGGAGATGACGCCCGGGCAGTTCGGCCCGACGAGCATCGTCCCGTTCGCAGAACGACGGATGTAGCCGACCGCGCGCGCCATGTCCATCGCGGGGATGCCCTCGGTGATGGCGATGATGGTGTCGATGCCCGCGTCGTGGGCCTCGAGAATCGCGTCGGAGGCGAACGGCGGCGGGACGAACACCATCGAGGTGTTGGCTCCGGTTTCGCTCACCGCCTGGGTGACGGTGTCGAAGATCGGAACCCCTTCGACGTCGTTCCCGCCCTTGCCCGGCGTAACGCCTGCGACGAGGTTGGTCCCGTAGGCCTTGTTGCGCAGACCATGGAATTTACCCTCGCGGCCGGTCAACCCCTGGACGACGAGCCTCGTATCGTGGCCGACGAGTATCGACATCTAGCGCGTACCCGCCGATCGAGACAGCTCGACGGCTCGCTCGGCCGCTCCCAGCATGGTCTCCTCGGAGTGCAGCATCTCGTGAGGGGCGTCGGCCAGCATCTTGCGCCCCTCCTCCGCGTTCGTACCGTCGAGGCGTACAACGATCGGAATCCTCACGTCGAGCCGTCCAAAGGCGTCGATGATGCCCTCGGCGACGAGATCGCCGCGCGTGATGCCACCGAAGATGTTGAGAAAGATGCTCTTCACGTTGTGATCGGAGGTGATGACCTCGATCGCGTTCGACAGCACCTCGGCCCCCGCACCGCCGCCGACATCGAGGAAGTTCGCCGGCTCGCCGCCTGCGGCCTTTACCACGTCGAGCGTCGACATCACGAGCCCCGCACCGTTGCCGATGATCCCGACGTCACCGTCGAGCTTGATGAAGTTGAGTCCCTTCTCCTTGGCGAGGCGCTCCTGCTCTGCAACCTCGTGCGCCGCCTTGAGCTCGGCGAAGTTGGGGTGGCGGTAGTCGGCGGAGTCGTCGAGGGTCACCTTTGCGTCGAGCGCGATGACCTTGCCGTCGCCGGTCAACACCAGGGGATTGACCTCGATCAGAGACGCATCGAGTTCGACGAATGCCCGGTAGAGCTTGGGGATCATCGCGATGGCGCCCTTGCGCGCGTCGGGGTTGAGGTTCGCTCCGAACACGAGCTTGCGCGCGTGATAGTCGCTGATGCCGATCGAGGGATCAACGTGGACGCGCGCGATCGCGCCGGGGTTCTGTTCGGCTACCTGTTCGATCTCGACGCCACCCTCGGCGCTCATCATGCCGAGGAACTTGCGCTCGCTGCGATCCAGGAGAAAGGAGAGGTAGTACTCCTCTCTGATGTCGCCCGCGCGCTCGACGAGCACGCGCTTCACGGTGTGGCCCTTGATGTCCATGCCGAGGATCCCGCCGGCAACCTCTCGAGCCTGATCCGCCGACTCCGCGACCTTGATTCCGCCGGCCTTGCCGCGGCCCCCCACCTGTACCTGAGCCTTGACCACGACCTTGCCCCCGAGGCCCTCGGCCGCCGCCGCGGCTTCGGCCGGGTTGGAGGCGACTCGCCCCTCGGGGACCGGCACCTCGAAACGCCTGAGCAATTCCTTGCCCTGGTATTCGAACAGGTCCAAAGAGCTATGCCTCCTGCTTGTCCGCTACGTGCTCACGGACCCATTGCACGATCGTGGTCGTCGTGGCGCCGGGGGTGAAGATCTCGCTGATCCCCGCGGCCTTGAGGGCCGGGATATCGCTCTCGGGGATGATGCCGCCCCCTATCACGGCGATGGACTCGCCGCCCTGCTCCTCGAGCAACTTCACGACCTTGGGGAATAGCGTCATGTGTGCTCCGGAGAGACACGACAGTCCTACGGCGTCGACATCCTCCTGGATGGCGGCGGAGGCGATCTGCTCCGGCGTTTGGTGCAGCCCCGTGTAGATGACCTCCATACCGGCGTCCCGCAGTGCCCGGGCGACGACCTTTATGCCCCGGTCGTGACCGTCGAGGCCAGGCTTCGCGACGAGTATTCGTGGTCGTCCGGATGGCACCAGCAAGACTCCTACTAGCGGGGTTGTTACCGTCGGAGGCTAACCCACTTAAGAACAGGAGGCGGATTGAAGGCGGTCGCGCATCTGGTCGACCCGGGCTCGTTCGAGCCGGTGTCCGACGGCCTGACGACCGTTGATCCGCTCGGCTTCCCCGGCTATCTCGACGCGATGGCGCGCGCTCGTGCTCGCTCGGAGGCAGACGAGTCGGTTGCCGCGGGGCCCGCTCGCATCGGGGGAATCGAGGTCGAGCTCGCCGCCTTCGACTTCACGTTCTTCGGAGGCTCGGTCGGCGAGGTCGCCGGTGAGCGCGTTGCTCGTGCGCTGGAGCGCGCCACCGAACGGCGCGTTCCCTTCGTGCTTCGACTCGCGACCGGCGGGTCGCGCATGCAGGAGGGGATGCGCTCCCTGGTCCAGATGGCGCGCGCCGTCGCCGCACGAATCGGCTTCGAGGCGGCGGCTCAACCGTTCGTCGTCGTCTTGGCCGACCCGACCACGGGCGGACCATTTGCCAGCATCGGCTCCCTTGCGGACGTCACCATCGCCGAGGAGAAGGCTCGCATCGGCTTCGCTGGCCCGCGTCTGGTCGAGGCCTTCACGGGGCGCCGGCTCGCCGGATCCCACAGTGCAGAGACCGCGCTCGCGGCGGGGCTGCTCGATGCCGTGGTGCCGTCGGTGGAGGTGGGCCGGACCGTGGCCCACGTTCTCGAGGTGCTGGCGCCGGACCGGCCCAGCTCGGTATCACGACCTCCGGTCGGCGCCATGGAAGAGCCGTCCGGATGGGAGACGGTGCGGTCCGCTCGATCCGATGCCCGCCCGACCGGTCCTGGGTTGTTGCGCGACGCGCTCGACGCGCACGTGCTCCTTCAGGGTGATCGCGCCGGCCGCGAGGATCCGGCCGTGGCGGTCGCCCTCGGCCGGCTCGCAGGCAGGCGGCTGCTGATGGTCGGACTCGATCGCTCGATGGCGCCCGGCCCGGCGGCCTACCGGAAGGTCCGGCGCACTCTGGAGATCGCTCGCCGGCTGAGGCTTCCCGTGGTCACGCTCATCGATACACCGGGGGCCAATCCTTCCGAGGTGTCCGAGAACGCCGGCATCGCCAGCGAGATCGCGCAGCTCCTGCGGGCGAAGTTGCGCGCCGAGGTGCCGGTGCTCGGCGTCGTGATCGGCGAAGGCGGCAGCGGCGGCGCGCTCGCGTTCGCGGTCGGAGACCGGCTCGTCGCCTACGCCGGCTCGATCTTCTCGGTCATCGCACCGGAATCCGCCGCCGAGATCCTGTGGCGCGATGCGACGCGCGCCGACGAAGCTGCGAACCTCCTCAAGATCGGCGCGTTCGACCTCGTTCGTCTCGGCATCGCCGACGAGGTCGTGGCCGAGCCTCTCACTCCCGCGTCACTTGCGACGGTGGTCGCCTATCATCTCGAATCGTTGTGCTCGAACTGGCGGGCGGGCGACGACCCGGCACCGGCCCGCATCAAACGCTGGAGAAACCACGGTGGGTAAAAACGACAGGAAAGCGCGCAGCCGCTCCGCTCAACAAGCTGCCGAGGCCCGCCGGCGCAAAGAGGAGCTGCGCCGGCGGAGAAAGGGACGCATCGCGGGACTGATCGCATTCCTCGCCGGTCTCGCGGTGATCGTCGTGTTCGTCATCGGAACGCAAGACAACGACGATGGCGACTCGGAGCCCGCGAGGGGTGGGGGGCAGCGGGCCGCCGGCGGCAACGGCGAGTGCGACTTCGATGTCGAACCCCCCGAGAATCGGGCGCAGCAATACGATCAGCCGGCGACCCAGGAGCAGGTGCTCAGCCCCGGCGTCGACTACCGGGCCACCATCGAGACAAACTGCGGGTCGATCGAGATCGACCTGCTCGAAGAGGAGGCGCCGTCGACCGTCGCCAATTTCATCTTTCTCGCCGAGGACGGCTACTACGACGGGCTCACCTGGCACCGGGTCATCGACGAGTTCGTGATCCAGGGTGGCGACCCGGAGGGCGACGGAAGCGGGGGGCCCGGTTACCAGTTCGACGACGAGCTGCCCGAGCAGTCGAACGTGTACACCTTCGGCGCGCTGGCGATGGCCAACTCGGGACCGAACACCAACGGGAGCCAGTTCTTCTTCGTGACGCACGACGCCGACGCGGCACTGGAGGGCAAGAACAACCTGCAGCCCGCGGGCCTGCAGCCGCTCTACTCCTACTTCGGCCGGGCGAGCGAGGAGTCGTTCCCGACCCTCGACGCGCTCCAGAAGGTCGAGACCAGCACCGAGCAAGCCACCCAGGACCGCCCGGTCGAGCCCCTCTACATCCTCTCGGTGGACATCCAAGCGCGCTAGGCACGTTTTCTGGGGACTGGTGCGCGCCGAGCGAACATCTCGCCCCAGAAATCGAACTCAGCTCGGGTTCTATGCACTAGAACCGGACCCGCGGGATCGGGCCCGTGTCCTCCTCGTCGGGATTGCGGCTGGTGGGGGGCGAGTTCAAGAGCTCGGCGAAGTCACGGTAGAAGTCGTCGGGCCGCGGGATGAACGGGATGTTCTCGAGCGCCTGCTTCTGTCCCGCGGACTCGAGGATGAGCTCGCCGTAACCGAGCGCTCGTCCCAGCGGCGTGCGCTGGTAGGTGAGGTCGGTCACCTTCGCCAGTGGCATCGAGGCGACGCGCCGGGTGACGAGCCCCGTTACCTCGACGATGCGGCGGTTCGTGACGACGACGCGCTCGATCTGCCACTCGAACAAGCGCCAGCCCAGCCGGATCGTGAAACCCATGACCACGATGAACACGAGCGTATCGATGGGATCGGAGCGGCTGGACGGGCCGAGCCACGCGCCCAGAAGGGAACCGACCACTAATGCCAGCAGAACGTGAAGGAAGGGAACGAGCAGCGCGGCCCAGTGCCTGCGAACCTCGAGGACCGTGTACTCGCCGTGAGAGAAGTACTTGTCGTAGTTGAGCCGGGGGCCGTGCGTCCAACCCGTACGGGGGCGACGCCTGCGCATCAGAACAGCCTGCGCATCAGAACAAATCGGTGAGGAAGTCCGAGAACGCGTTGGCGGCCGCGCTGAACACTTCGCCGAGGCTCTGGCCCGTGATCCGTACGACATCGGCGGCCTCACGCGGCGACTGCACTATGAAGAACACGAAAAAGCCGACGAGCAGGAGCCCGCCGATTTTCTTGAGACCCATATGGGCTCAGTCTACGGGGGTGTCCCTCGACAACTTCGGATTACCGAGCGAGCGAGGGGACACAAAAAAAGCGCAAGGCGCACGTCCCCACGCCGTACGCCTTGCGACAAGTTGGTTGGCTGCGTCGCCTTAGAAGATGTACTGAAGGACGACGATGAGACCGATGATGGCTAGAATCGTCCACACGATTCCCATAGTTACCTCCTCTGCGTGGCCCACCCATTCAGGCCCCTGCCGGTGGCGCGGGGCCGCCCCCTACTCGTACCCCTGAGAGCTTCACTCAACCCCGCAAGCGTCAGGAAGAGAGGGCTCAGAGAGCCTTGATCGGGGCGAGCGTCAGGTCGAGTCGCTTGTCCGAGCCCATGTCGGGGAAGTGGATCGTCGCCTCCATACCGAGTGCGCTCTGACGCAGGTCCACGATGATGCCCCGGCCCCAGCGATCGTGCTCGATCTCGGCCCCCACCTTGAAGCGAGACAGATCGCGCCCGCCCACGGTCTTCGGCTTGTCGACCGAGGAGCGGCGAGTCGTGAAGAGATCCTTCTTGGCGGCCTCCTCGAGAAGGTCGGGGGGGATCTCCTCGAGGAAGCGTGAGGGCGTGTTGTAGTTGGCGTCCGGCCCCCACAGCCTCCGCCTCCACGCGTTCAACAGGTAGAGACGCTCCTGCGCGCGCGTGATACCGACGTAGCAGAGCCTGCGCTCCTCTTCGAGCTGCTCGGGGTCGGCGAGCGAGCGCATGTGTGGAAAGACGGCCTCCTCCATCCCGACGATGAACACGATCGGAAACTCGAGGCCCTTGGCGTTGTGCAGCGTCATGAAGGTGACGCCGGTCTCTTCGCCCTCCTCCTCGTCGGTGTCGTTGACCAGCGCGACGAGCTCGAGGAAGTCGGTGAGGCTCCCCTGCTGCGTGTTCTCGTCGTACTCGGCCGCGCCGCCGGCCAGCTCCTTGAGGTTCTCCTGGCGGGAGAGCGATTCGAAGCTGCGGTCGGCCTGGAGGTCGGCCAAGTAGCCCGTGATCTCCCAGGTGGTCGCGACGATGTCGGCGACCGGGACGCCGGAGTGGTCGAGGTCGCGAATGTGGGCCAGGATGCGTCCGATCTCGAGCGCTCCGCCGCGCGCCTTCTTGGTGAGGCCGTCCACTTCCTCGGCGTGCTCGAACGCGTGTCCGAGCGGCATGACCCGCGACGCGGCAAAGGCCTGGATCTTCGAGATCGAGCCGGGACCGATGCCACGCTTGGGCGCGCCGCAGATGCGCTCCGCGCTGATGGTGTCCAGAGGGTTGATGGCAGCGCGCAGCCATGCCATCAGGTCCTTGACCTCTTTGCGGTCGTAGAAGCCGACACCGCCGACGACCCGGTAAGGAAGGCTCGATGCGTTGAAGGCCTCTTCGAGCACGCGGCTCTGCGCGTTGGTCCGATAGAAGATCGCGAGGTCGACGTACGGGTGACCGCGGTCCGAGAGCTTGCGCACCTCCTGGGCAACCCATGCCGCCTCGTCGTGCTCGTCGGACGCGTGGTAGCGAACGATGCGCTCGCCGCCCTCCTGCGCCGTCCACAACGCCTTCGGCTTGCGCATGTGGTTGTTCTCGATGATCGCGTTTGCGGCATCGAGGATCGTGCGCGTCGAACGGTAGTTCTGCTCGAGTGTGACGACCTTGGCGTCGGGCCAGTCGCGCTCGAAGTCCAGCAGGTTGCGGATCGTGGCTCCACGGAATGCGTAGATCCCTTGATCTGCGTCGCCTACGACGAAGATGTTGCGCCACCTGCCGGCGAGCAAAGTCGCGAGCCGGGACTGCGCGTGGTTCGTGTCCTGGAACTCGTCGATGAGCACGTGACGGAAGCGGTTCTGGTAGCGGGCGAGCGCGTGCTCGTGGCGGTCGAAGACCTCGACCGTGCGCATGATGAGGTCGTCGAAGTCGAACGCGCTCTGCTCGGCGAGACGCTTCTCGTACTCGACATAGACCTGTGCGATGCGCTTCTCGTAGGGGTTATCGGCGAAGTCGGCGAACAACCCGGCGTCCATGAGCTTGTTCTTGGCGTTGGAGATCGCCGCCGCGACACCACGTGGAGGCAGGCGCTTCTCGTCGATGTTGAGGTCCTTGAATATCATGCGGATGAGCCGCAGCGAGTCGCTTGCGTCGTAGATCGAGAAGCTGTTCGCGTAGCCGAGGCGAGGCGCCTCGCGACGCAGGATTCGTACGCACGCGCTGTGGAAGGTCGAGACCCAGATCTCCTGCGCGGCGGACCCGATCAGATCAAAGACCCGCCCGCGCATCTCGGCGGCGGCCTTGTTGGTGAAGGTGATGGCCAGGATCGACTCGGGCCCGATCCCGTTCTCGAGCAGGTAGGCGATTCGGTAGACCAGCACCCTGGTCTTGCCCGACCCGGCCCCCGCAACCACCAGCACGGGCCCCTCGGGCATCTCGACCGCGGCGCGCTGGACGGGATTGAGCCCCGACATTAAATCCATGCTTGTCATTATGCCCGGCGGGGCAAACCACCCCGCGGCTCAGGTCCAGAGGGACAGGATGATGGCGGCAATCAAGAGGCCCACCAAGTGGTAGCCGGCGACCACCGCGACCCACACCGGGGCCTGCGGCTTCTGAGGATCGAAGAAGCCTGACACGAGCAGGGCGGCCGCGGCGATCCCGACACCCGTCACCAGTCCAAGAACGATTCCCTCGCCGACCGTATCCGAGCCGGTGGCGGCGGCCAGCATCGCGAGGGCGATGGTGGCGAGCAGGCAGGTGATGAAGGGCACGATGTAGAAGGTCGCTTGTGGCTGCTCGGGCACCTGGATACCGCCCGAACGCATCCACAGGTTGCCGAAGACAGGTGGGGCATACCAGATCGCGCCGAGCGCGAAGTACGCAACGGTCGCGACGATGACGGCGAGCCAGTTCAGGTCGCCCAGGACGTCGAAGCTCATGGCTCCCTACTTTTCCGGCGCGTGCTTAGCGCCCGGCCGCTGGTGCAACCCGAAGGGAGAGCCCTGATCGTCGCGGCACAACTTGAAGCGACCGAAGCGCGCGATCGAGTCCTGGTCACCCTCGACGTCTGCTTCCTCGACCTCGCCGCCCAGCGCGCGTACGCGCGCGATGGCCGCCTCCATGTCGTCGACCTCGAAGAAGAGGTAGGGGGGCGCGCCCGCGTCGCCGCCATGCATCCCGCCGGCAATCTTGGGCGCGGTGATCACGAACCCGTTGCCTGATGGTCCGGGCTCGAACTTCCAGTCGAAGAGTCCCGCGTAGAACGCACGGCCCCGATCTGCGTCCTCCACGCCGATCTCGAAGAACGCCGGCTCTCCCTCCATCGGTCTCCCTTCCGCGGCTCAAGCCGCCTGGACTCGGTTCCCTCTGCTGCCGGCACGACGCCTCATCGGCGGGTCCTCGCCGAGGAGAGATCGTCCATCAAGCTCTCCAGTGCCTGCTCTTCGTAGATCGCCGCGGCGGCGCGCGACATAGCCAGGTGCAGCGCCTCGTCCCAGGCTGCCTTCAACGGTGCGCCGGCTAAGTCGGCCGGCCGGCTTACACGTGAGAGTGCTCGCTCGTAGTCGGGGGACATGAAGCGCCACTGGACGGCGCCCAGCCGCTTGACCAGCACGTTGCCGATGCGGATCCCACCCCAGTCGAAGTCCGCGTGGAAACAGATCTCGGCGCCACCGGCCGCGAGTGATCGCGCCAGTGTCATCGCCGCGGTGTTGGGGATGCCATCAGTGCACAGCAACACGGGACAGCCGGCGCCCAAGCCGTCGGCTGCGGCCGCAACTACCACGGGGTTCTCGCACACGAACACGCGTTTCGCCGCGAACGAAAGATCGGAGCGCACGAGCTGGCGTAACGTGAGGCGCAGGGGCTCGCCGTGGGTGGCGAGACCCCGCAGCGAGCGCGCCGCTCGATGTCGACCCCGAGGCGCGAGCCCCAGAGTGAGGACGTCGCAGGAGAGCTCGTCACATACAACCCCGAACGTCGCCCACAGACGGCGTCTGCCGGCGGCTCCCGAGGGAAGCTGTTCGCCCCTGAGGAATGCGAGCGCATGCTGCACGATGGTCGCCAGTGGGCGTCCGTTGTCCAGAGCATGAGCCTCACCCGACACACGAGTCGCAAGAAGCCCCAGGCCCACTCCATCGGCCGGGAGAGCACCCAGAGTCGACAACGCTCGGCGCAGCGCAGCACGCTCCTCGTCCGGCGCCACACGCTTGAGTAAGCCGGTGGCGCGGAGCCGTTCGAGCCACGATCTCAGCTCGGGCGTGCCTTCGACCGCGGGGTGCGCCGACGCTTCGGACCACATCTGCTCGAGCGCGCGGGCCTCGAGCTCGGCCGCGGCCCTGCGGTCCAGGAGTGGACCTCCCTGCAGCTCGAGCACCTCATGCAGTGACTTAGCATGGCGCGATGCGCGCAGCGAGCGATCGAGCTGGGCGAGTGACACACGCAACACCTTCGCCCCCGAAGGGGGAACACCCAGCGTGCGCGCGCATGCGCTACGTTCCTCGTGGGTCGGCTCGGCAAGGCTCACGGTACCGTTGCTCTCGAGACCCTCCCGCTCGAGCTTGATGCGCGCGCGCTGAAACAGGCGTTGCAGGCCGGGCGACGCAATCAGCTCGCCGAGCTCCGAGTCGGCTGCGCTGTTCATGCCCGCCGCCCCACACCTTCGACGCGTCGATTCCCATCCCAGGTGAAGGGAATAGACGCGACACCGCGCGCCGACGGATCGCGTACCAGATGGTAGATGGCAAGTCCGTCGAGCTCCGCGTAGCAACCCCACTCGTCGTGGCTCGTCATCACGAAGTCGAGGTCGAACGCGACCAGCAGCGCCATGCAGCTGCCACGCATGCCCTGGTCGATGCCGGCGAAGGCTTCGTCGAGCATCACGAGGCGCGGGGCATGGGCGGCCGCCGAACGGTAGTGAGCGGCGGCGGCCGCGAATAGCGGAAGGTGAAGTACGACCGCCTTTTCGCCACCCGATCCCGCCGCGTGCTTCCGCTTAGTCAGAACCTCGGTCCTGCCGTCCTTCACGGCCTCGAGCATGAAACTGTGCCACGATCGGTAGTCGAAGGCCCGTGCGAGGTGCTCCACGTAGGTCCCCGCGCTGTCGTCGATGCGCGCGACTTCGATGCGCTCCTGTAGGAAACGAACCAGCGCGCTCCGTTCGACGTCGGTCATCAGCGAGATGTCTCTGAGTAACAACTTGAGAGCGTCGGCGATCCCCGGCACCGACCCGACATTGGGCCGCCACCGGAGCTGCACGGTCAGGCCAGAGGCCGTCGGGTGCGAACGCATGAGCATGTTGACGCGCCTAACGGTGTCCTTGGCCTCGGTGATACGGCTCTGCAGGTGAAGCCCTAGCTCCTTGAGCAAGAAGTCCTCGATCACCGACCGCTCGTCTGCCTGGAACGCCTCGGCATGACGCTCGACTTCCGTCCCGATGAAGGCGACGATCCCGGCGATGCCATGGATCTTGCCGTTGTGTTCGACGCGCACGACGAAGACGCCCTGCGACTCTTCGCCGAGCGGGGTGAAGTCTGCACCCAGTCCGCGTTGGAGCTGCGTGAGGAAGGTCATGACCTTGTTGCGCGCGTCGTCGTGCGACGCGTCGCTCGCGTCCACCTCGGATACAGCCGCCTCGACCCCACGGGCCTCGTCGAGAGCCCTGGTGACCGACCAGGTTGCGGCATCGTTCACTCGGTTGTCGCCCAGCACGAGTCCTAGCAACCCCTCGCTCCCGAGCTGTGCGAAACGCACGGCGGCCGCAGCCCGCTCCTCTTCTCGCTCGGCTCGCTCACGCTGGGCGGTCTGGAGTCGCTCCTCGGAGGCCGCCACGCGCCCCGTGGCATCGAGCTCGTCGTGATGCAGACTCTCGGCGCGTTGTCTGGCCGTCCGCACGCGCACGACCTCGGACTCACGGCGCGCTATGACCTCGGCCACCTCGGCCCCCACGGTGTCCTCGAGCGCATCCACTTCGCCTGCGCAGCGCGCCAGGCGTTGTGATGCTTCGAGCTTGCGACGCGCCGTCTCGTCGTGGGCGCTGGTCGCCTCGGCGACCTCCGCACGAGCGCGTTCGAGGAGGCCGCGGGCATGCAAGTGCGCCAGCGCCTTGCCGTGGAGATCGGCCATCCCGTCGGCAACGTCCCCCAGAGCCGACTGGAGCTCGTGAAGGTGGTCGATGTGCGCCCCGAGTCCGCTCGAGCTCGCCTCAGTTCGTAGGGCGCGCTGTGCCGCATCGCGCTCGGCGCGCGTAGTCACTACCTCGGCCTCGGCCCGTTCGAGCTCGGACTCCGCCGCCAGCCGGCGCTCGCCAACGGACCGCTCCTCGCGCCGCGCGGCACGGAGCTCGGTCGTAGAGGGCAACTCGCCGCGCTCTCGCTCGGCCCTCTGCGCGCGCTCCTGCAGCTCCGCTCGCTCGCGCTCGAGCCCATGCCGGCTCGCCGCCAGTGACTCGAGCAGTCCGTCGAGCTCGGCAAGCCGCCGGACGCGCGCCGCGGCGCGCGCCGCCGCCCCGATGTGCTCGGCGCGCGGCTTAGTCCACCGCCCCCGTAGCGGCCCCAAGGCCCACGATCCGTCTCGGTCCACTCGGACCTCTCCAGTTGGCCCCAAGCGCACCGAGCGCAGCACCGTGTCGATCACCGTCGGGTCGACCGGAGCGACGGTGACCGGTGCGAGGACGTCCGCGAGCGTCGGGCCGTCGTGTGGTGCCGCGACGAGCACGGTGTCCAGCGTTCCGGGATCGAGCATCGTCCCGGCCGGAGTCATCCACGCGTCGAGCAGGCCCGAATCCTCGAGCGCCGCCTCGAGCCCCGAGCGCCCCGCGTCGTCCAGCCCGGCGCGAAAATCACACAACCGCCACAGCGGCGCGCCGTCCAGCGTGTCGCGCCACGGTCTCGCCCTGACCGGTCGAGGCCCGTCCTCACGCTCGTCGGCGACCCTGGAGCGCTCGGCGTTCGTTTCGGCGACATCCTCGTCGAGCGCCTCCATGCGCCCGTCCACGGACGCGCTCGACCGAGCCATCTCGGTGCGAGCATGCAACGCCAGGTCGTCTACTAGACGAGTTATGTCTGCGCCCTCGTCGAGCCCGGCCTCATACGCAGCACTCAGGAGCGTGTCGAAGCGACCGTCATCAACGGTCAGCTCCTTCAACGACGCACGCCAGTCCTCCATCTCGGCGCGCAGCGTCTCGAGGGCGGCCTCGGTGACTCGCTCGGCCTCGGTGACTCGCGCGCGCGCCTCGGTCACCTCGGCGCGACGGTCGTCGCGGCGCTCCTCGCTGCCCCTCACCCGATTGACCGCTTCCCGGAGCGTCCCCGCCAGAGCGCTGAGGCGATGAAGAGCGCGTCGTCGCTCGGCGAGCATCCCGACCGCTGCGGCATGCGTGCCCGCCGGGTCCGTCACGAACAAGTCGTCGTGAAGCTCGTACCACTCGCTCAGGGCCGCGTTCGCGGCCAGCTCACGCGCGCGCAGCCGAGCCGCGCCGAGCTCGCGCCCGGCCCCCCCGAAGTCCTCCGCTGCGCCTCGTTCACTCGCTCCGGCCCGCTCCCAGCGTTCGGCCGCCGCGGTCAGGTCCTGCTCGGCGCGCTGAGCGTCGTCCCGTGCCCGCTCGGCGGACTCCTTTGCCCCCTGAAGAGCGTGCGCCTGCTCCATCGCCTTGGATCGATCAATCGCCTGAATGGCACCCTCGGCCGCCGCCAGCTCACGCCCCGTATCGGCCTTGGCGTCCGCGATGCTATGCAGCTCCGAGCGCGCTTCGTCCAGCATTGACTGCGCCGACCGGACGGTGCGAGTCACGTTGTCGAGTTGCGTGGTCGCCGCTCGCACCGCGGCGCCGCGCCGGCGAGCCACGACCCGGGCGTAGCCTCGGTACTCCTCCAGGAATGCGCCCAACTGGTCGTGCGCTCGGCGCAGCGTGTCGAGTTCCTGCTCCAGCCGTTCGAGACTTTGGAACGCGCTTGCCAAGCGCTCGACCTTCTGGTCGTCAAGTGGAGGAAGGCTCGTCGTCAGCAACCCGGACAGCGCGTCGGGATCGAGCTTTGCCGAAAGCTGAGGACGGCGCAACGCCAGCAGCAGCTCGACGAGGGCGTGATAGCGCTCCGCCCCCAGCTCGAACAGCGCGTCGTCCACCGCCCGGCGATAGTCTCCCTTGGTGTCGTAGACGGCTCCGCGGTCCTCGAGCACGGACCTGAGCCGCTCTTTGGTGAGTGGCACACGCTGTTCGACGACTTCGAAGTCGCGTCCCGGACGAGCATGAGCAACGAAGTACCACGAGTCGACGTCTCGGACCGACGCGGTCGCGCGCAACCCGGCCCCGATGGTGACGTGACGCTCTAGCTCGCCGTCGAGCCGTCCGAATTCGATCCACGCGTAGCCGAGCCGCGACGCGTGGACGTCTTCGAGCAGGTTCCAGCGCATCGTCTTTGCGCGATCGCCGAAGGGATCGAGCCTCTCGGGGCGGAGGTCGGCATCGAGCAGAAACGGGAGCAGCAGCTCGAGCGCCTTGGACTTGCCCATTCCGTTCTCGCCGCGCAACAGCAGGCGACCGTTGTGGAAACGGAACTCGTGATCGTCGTACTGCCACAGGTTGACGATGCCGGCGCGCAGCGGGACGAAGCGTTCGCTGAGCGGGCGCGGCAGCTCCGAAACCACCTCGGACACAGGTTCGAAACCGGTGAGCACTCGCAGCTCTTCTCGTCTGTTGTGGCCGTTGTCGGTAGCCCTCATCTCGCCCCCCGGTCGCTCGTTCGAGCCTGCTGCGGCGCGAAGCGGGCGATCGCAGGCTGAGGCACGATCCCCGCGTCGGTACTACGGACCAGGTCGAACGCCGTCAGATAGCCGACCGCCTCGCGTGCGAGGCGAGCCGCCCCACCTTCGGCGCGCGCGTCCGCCCGCCACTGCCGCCCGAAGCGCCCCACGAAGCGCGTCACCATCCGCTCGATCTCGACCGGATCCTCCGGCGTGGGGCGTCCCTCAGAGGCGCGCCCGCGCCGGGCGAGCTCTTCGGCGAGCAACAACGCGGCGTGACCGAGCGTGCCCTCCACCGGCCAGCGCAGGTCGCTCGCCGTCGCATCGTCGTCGATCACCGCCAGGCCCTCGGCCCGCGTCTCGACGGAGAAGCCGCAGACCTCCTCGAGCTGACGGGCGAGATGGTGTCGCTGGCTCCGCAGATAGGCGCGCTCGCTGCCGTCGAGGTCGTCATAGTAGAGCACGGGCCGTTCGACCAGCCGGCGCATGAGCAGGTGGCGGGTCCGTCGGCGCAGCCCCTCGTCGGTGTGAGGGTAGGGGTCCACCATCAGCTCGGAGGGCGCGGCCACGGTCGAGGGCGGAACCGGGGCGCCGATCATCTGCCGCAGGCGATGAGGATGCACGTCGTAGAGCGCATCGGCCCCCGCGACGCCGCGCGCAAAGCTCTCCTCGTCGCCGTCGCGCAACTCGATGCAGCCGTGCTCCGCCACCGCCTGCAGCGCGTACACGAAGCCCCGGCGCTCAGTGGCCTTGTCGAGATCGAGGGCGGCCACCCCCGGCGTCGAGGCCGACAGCAGGTGCACCGCCTCGGCCAGCGCGGAGAGGCTGGTCTGCACGTCGACCTTCTCGAGCGCCGCGAGCGCGAGGCACAGCAAGGAGTACTGCCTCGGTGAGAAATCTGCGCCGGAGCGCGTCCGCAGCGGCCGAGGCGGCGTCGCCGGTTCGCAGGACTTGAAGAGTCGCGCAAAGTCGTGCTCGACGACCAGGCGGTAGCCCAACCACTCCGAGAACCAAGCACGCAGAAAGGCTTCGTGCCGCCGCACAGCGGCCAAGACTCCCGGCCGCGGCGTGGCCGACGTGATCAGCGGATGTCTGAGCAGCAATCGCACCGCCCGCGTGCGGTCGAAGTCGCTCGACGCATCGAGTTGCGCCGTCAGCGCGGCGGCGCCGCTCACCCCACCACCAGCGCGGCGCGCGGCGCCACCCCGATCACTTCAACTGCGAGATCCGGGCCCGTGAAGCGGCCGCGGGGTGTGTCGATCACGGCGCGCTCGCCGTCCACGGGCTCGGTCACGTGCACCTCGAAGCGCCCGTCCGCGCTGAATCCGCGGCGCACCGATTGATGCAGACTCCCGCGCGCCAGCGCCCGTCCCAGGAGATCCAGCAACAGGGCGAACTCGGCGCCGTCGAGGGCCGGGAGCTTCGAGAGCTGCTGAGGACCGCGCCCTACGAAGCGAGCCGCGGCGCGATCGACCTGCGCCCGCTCGGCTCGCACGCGTTCGGCAAGCACCCGCTTGGTCGTCGAATGGTCCTCGACCGCCCCGATGCCCCCGCTGCGGGTAGAGCGACCGTGACTGCGCAGATAGGTGGGAACCTCGACCGGCCCGGCGCTCCACCAGCTCCCACCCGCGACCGCATCCTCGTCGTCGCGCACCAACGACATGTGGCGAGCGGACACCAACCCGAAGGCCGTCCCGAAGAGGCGATGAGCCGCGGCATCGTCACTCCGCTCGAACCAGCGTGCGAGCTGCAGCAGGTCGGCACTGCGGGTCACTCGCCGGTAGCGCTTGTCGTTGACTCGCTCGACGACCGCGAGCAGCCGGTTGATTGCGTCCAGCCCCGCCGATCGCAGCAGCTCGACCGTGGGCGGTTCGCTTCCGGCGCCCACGAACCACGCTCTCAGACCATGCCACCGATCGCCGAGCGCGGCAGCGGCCGAGGTGCCGTCGCCGAGGGTGGGGGCCTCGAGCGCGTCAGAAGCAAGAGCGACGAGAGCCCCGACATCGTGACTCTCGACCTCGGTGATGGCCCGCTCGATCTGAGGGGCGAGCTCGCTGAGCCTCGAGATGAAGTGCTCGAGATAGACCACCACCGCGGCCTTGTAGGAGCGGAACGATTCGTCGGCGAGGTCACCGGCATCGATCGCGTCGTTGAGATTGCCCATGAACACACTTGCGCTGTTGACGAGCTCGTCGAACTTGCCGAACAACCCGAACAGGCTGGAGTAGAGCGCGCCGGGATCGGGTCGCGAGCGGCCGGAATCCACCGCGAGCGCTTTGAGCTCGTCCAAGACGGCCGAGAGCATGAACTGCTGCAGCGAGCCCTGCCGGCCGAGCGTGGCCTCGACTCTTTCGACTGCCTGTTGGGCCGCCTCGCCCTCGCTCGTCAACTGGTAGAGCGACCGGCGTCGCGCGAACTCCTGGAGGTTGCGGGCGCGCGCCGTGTCCTGGATACGCCTGAGGTTGCCCCAGGTCACGAGTTGATCGAGCGTGGTCTCGAGTCCCTCGATATCGAGGTCGTGGCGTGCCGCCGCTGGGAGCCGCCCGTGCAACTCCGAGGGCCGCAGGCGAAGCTCGTAGCAAGCCTTCGCCTGAGCGAAGACCCGCATGATGGAGCGGTAGACGGGGGCCTTGGGCTCGACCGCGTAGGCGAAGACGCGCAGCCGCTCGGGCAGGGAGCCGGACGCCGCACCCGCCGGCGGAGGGCCGAAAGACTCACTCGTCGTGCTCATACCTCTCGTATAACGAAGGTCTGTGACAACAACGCGCTTTTCCGGCCGAAAGTTTTCGCGTATTTTGGCCGGCAACGGGAGTCGATTGGCTTTGCCGGCCGGCGTTGTCGGCCCGAGGCCGCTGAAACTTAGTACTCTCTCTCATAAATATCACTACGTATAATCCGAGGTTGCTGAACCTCGCTGGGCCATGCTTTCCCTCTGAGGAAGGGAGGAACAGCTTGCCCAGAGAGAGCCCGTACGCCATCCGGCTCAG
>JBOGWX010000126.1:0-17018 GCA_050694055.1 Actinomycetota bacterium | reverse complement strand
CATTAGGGCAGGCGGCCGCGCCAGAGCAGGGAGGTGGCCGCCGCGAGCAGCAACAGGAGCGCGCCCGCGCCGGCGAAGGCGTAGGTGATCTCGTCGGGGCGGGTCGTGTAGCCGATGCGCTCCCCGAGGCTGTCGTAGACGGACTGGAGGTCGCGGTCGGAGGGAGCCTCGAAGTAGTCCCCGTCGGTGATGGTCGCGATCTGCTCGAGCGTGGCGTAGTCCGGCGGCACCGGCAGCAGGCGCTGGTTGCCGAACTGATCGGGCACGGTGACCACGCCGTCGGGCGTGCCGAGCGCGATCGAGTAGACGGGGACGCCCAGTTGCTGCGCCTGGCCGGCGGCCGCCAGGGGGCTCATCCCGGTCGTGTTGTAGCCGTCGGAGAGGAGCAGGACGGCACTCACCCGCTCGCGCTGGTCGGGGGCCGGGGGCGGAGACGAGCCCGGTGAGGGCGACACCGTGGGCGTGGGAGTGGGCAGCGCGATGCGCTCGCGGTCGTCTTGGACGAGCCGGACCGACTGGCTCAGCGCCTCACCCATGGCGGTTCCACCCTCGGCCTCGAGCGAGGCCAGCGCGTCGAGCGTCGAACCCCGGTCGGTGGTCGGCTGGGCGAGCACGTTGGCGACGTCGCTGAAGGAGACCACCGCGATGCGAAAGCGGTCGGGAAGCCTGCTGATGAAGGACGAGGCCGCTTTCTTGGCGGCGGTTATGCGGTCGGGGGTGACGTCGGTGGCCTGCATCGAACCGGAGACGTCGATCGCGAGGATGACCGTGGCCTCGTCGCGCGGCACGGCGACCTCGGCCTGCGGCTTCGCCATCCCGAGGGCGAGCACCAGAAAAGCCGTCGCGAACAGAGCCACGGGGACGCTACGGCGCCACGAAGTCTGGGTGGCGACGCTCGCAAGCACCGAGGTGTTGCTGTAGGCGATCGCATAGCGCATCCGTCTGCGCCGCAACACCCACTGCGCGATCAAGATCAAGGGCACGAGCAGCGCGACGAGGAGCCACAACGGTGAGTCGAAGGTCACCGGTACTGCTCCCTCCTCGACATGAAGGCCGCAAAGGGTCGCAGCCAGTCGCCCGAGGTGTGGAGCACGACGTGCTCGGCCCCCGCCGACAGGATCTCGTGACGCGCCCGGTCGCGCTCGGCGCGCGCCGCCTGCGCGAAGCGCTGGCGGACCGCCGGGTCGGCCGTGTCTACGTGCACCTGACGTCCCGTCTCGAGGTCGGTGAAGTAGGTGTCTCCGACGTCGGGCAGCTCCATCTCGCGGAAGTCGCGTATCTCAACGGCGATCACGTGGTGGCGCTCGTGGAGCATCGCCAGGGGCTTGCGCCAGTTGGACTCCTCGCGCCAGTCCGAGATGACGACCACGAGCCCCCGGGTCCGAAGTGTGAGCACCGCGCGGTGCAGCCCCTCGGCCAGAGAGGTCCCACCCCGAACCGGGTCCTCGACGCGCACGCGCGACAGCAACGACACGACGCCACCGCGGCGCGAGCTCGAGGGCCAGACCTCGTCCTTGCGCCCCCCGACGGTCATCAAGCCGAAGCGGTTACCGCCGCGCGTGCCGAGGTGCGAGCAGGCGAGCGCCACGCCTTCCGCGACGTCGAGCTTGCGCCGGTCCTGAGTCCCGAAGGTCATCGACGCCGAGCAGTCGAGCAACGCCCAGGTCGTGAGCGCGCGCTCGGCGACGTGGACGCGCACGTGCGGCTCGCCAGTGCGGGCGGTGACGTTCCAGTCCATGCGCCGGATGTCGTCGCCGGCGACGTAGGGCCGGACCTGGGCGAGCTCGGTGCCCTCGCCCAGCACGGTCGAGCGAAAGTCACCCGCGGCCAGCCCGTCGATGCGCCGGCGGATCTGCACGTCCAGCGCTCGCAGGAGCTGGTCGGGCAGGGGGCCGGGCCCCGGCCGGTCTGCTCGGGTCGGCCGGAGGTAGCTGACCTTCACGCGCTCGAAGTCTGGCTGGTCAGATCGACGCGCGGCACGGGCACGGACTCGAGCACGGCGTCGAGGATGTCGTCGGAGCTGACGCTGGAGGCGAGGCCCTCGTAGCTGAGGACGATGCGGTGCCGCAGCACGTCCTTGGCGAGTTCGCTCACATCGGTGGGAAGCACGTAGCGACGCCCGCGCGTCAACGCAAGCGCGCGCGCCGACTTCACGAGGTTGATCGAGCCGCGTGGGCTCGCCCCGAAGCTGATGTACTCCAGAAGGTCGCCGCGCCCGAACGCTCCCGGATTGCGCGTCGCCATCGTCAGCGCGACCGCGTACTCGGAGACCGGACGATCGACGTAGACCGTGGCCACCGACTGCTGGAAGGCGACCACCTCTTCGGCGGTCATGACCTCGTCGACCTCGACCGGAGTGGCGAGCGCCCGGCCGACGACCTCCATCTCGTCGCCGAAGCTCGGGTACTCCACGACCACCTTCATCATGAAGCGGTCCATCTGCGCTTCGGGCAGGGGATAGGTGCCCTCGGACTCGATCGGGTTCTGGGTGGCCATGACGAGAAACGGGCTCTCGAGCTTGTAGGTCTTGGGCCCGATGGTGACCTGCTGCTCCTGCATGACCTCGAGCAGCGCGCTCTGGACCTTGGCCGGAGCGCGGTTGATCTCGTCCGCGAGGAGGAAGTTGCAGAAGACCGGGCCGAGCTCGGTGTCGAAGGTGTGGCTGTCGGCCCGGTAGATGCGAGTGCCGACGAGATCGGAGGGGACCAGGTCGGGCGTGAACTGCACGCGCTGGAACTTTCCGCCCAGGACTCCGGCGAGCGTGCGGATGGTGAGCGTCTTGGCGAGGCCCGGCACGCCCTCGAGCAGGAGGTGACCGTTGCCGAGGAGGCAAACGATGACACGTTCGAGCATGGCGTCCTGCCCGACGATCACGCGCTTGATCTCGTACACCGCGTCCTGAAGCTTGCCGTGTACCCGGTCCGGTTCGCCGGCCACATGGAGCCGCTGCCCGTCGGTCATCTGCTTCCTTTCTTCGTAGCCTCCGCCGGGGCGCATCGAGGATCGACGCGGCTTGGCAGAGCCTCGGGTCTAGTCAGGGGCCTCTCCGATGTTGACGGTGAGCTCCTGTGGCCGTCCATCTCGCACTATCTCTATTGTGGCCGTGGTTTCGGGTGGTGTGGCTCGGATCCTGGCGATGAGGTCCGCCGAGCTTTCGATCGGTTGTGACTCGTATCGGGTGATGAGGTCGCCCTCCTGAAGGCCGGCGGTCTCGGCCCCCGAGCCCGGCACCACGCTGGTGACCAGCGCCCCCGGGCGCGCCCCCGTGCCGTCGGCCGGGGTAACTCCGAGAAAGCCGATGGTCGGAGTCTCGCCCTTTTCCAGCGCCTGCGCCACCGCATAGGCGGTATCTATCGGGATGGCGAAGCCGATCCCGGCGTTGTCGCCGCCGTCGCTGAGGATCGCATCGTTGATGCCGATGACCCGCCCGGTGCGGTCCACGAGGGCTCCGCCGGAGTTGCCCGGGTTGATCGGGGCGTCGGTCTGGACGGTGCTGACGGCGCCGCCGTTGCCGGTCCGAAGCGTGCGGCCCACGGCGCTGACGATGCCCGAGGTCACCGAGGAGTCGAGCCCGAAGGGGCTTCCGATGGCGATGGCGATCTGGCCCACATCGAGCGGAACGTCGAGCGCGAGGGTCGCGACCTCGAGGTCGTCGGCCTCGGCGTCCACTACCGCGATGTCCGTGTTGGGGTCGGTGCCGACCACGACCCCGTCGACCCGGCGCCCGTCGCTGAGGCGCACGACCACCTCCGAGCTGCCCTCCACCACGTGCGCCGCGGTGAGGATCAGGCCCCCCTCCTGGTAAACGACGCCGGACCCGAGCCCGCCGCCGGTCTCGAGCTGGACGACCGAGGGCAGGAGGGCGTCGGCGACCTCGGCCACCGGTTCCTCGGCCTCGAGCGAGACCGGCCCTGCCGGCGCGCTGGGTGCCTCCGCCGGCCCGGCCTCGTCCTCGACGAGCTGACCGAGCCCGAAGCCGACGCTCACCAGCAGCAGCGCGCCCAGGACGATGGCTACGATGGTCGAAGTGCCCGGCTTCTGCCTCCGAGGCGGGGTCGGGGGGCTCGAGAAGGGGGGCAGGGGGTTCGTGGGGGCCGGGCCGTAGGGCCGGCTCTGTTGCTCCACCTCCCAGTATGGGCGCTGCGACATGCTCTCGTCCTCCTCGGCGGCGCACGACCCGTGGCGTGGGATCGGGGCTCCGCGCCCCAGTTATCTACCCAGTCGAGCACCCAGTGTGCGGGTCGTGGTCTAAAGAGAGAGTAAAAGGAACCTTACGATTAAGACATGCGGGTCCTGGTGGTGGAAGATGAGCGCGATCTCGCCGATGCCATCGCGCGCGGGCTGCGCAACGACGGTTATGCCACCGACGTCGCCTACGACGGTGACGAGGCCCTGTCCAAGGTAGAGGTCAACGACTACGACCTGATCTGTCTCGACCTGAACCTTCCCGGTACCGACGGACGCTCGCTCGCGCGCAGGATCCGCACCGGAGAGATCGTGTTGCCGGGAGAGCAGCCGCGCATCCTGATGCTCACGGCGCGCGGCGAAGCCTCGGACCGCATCGGTGGACTCGACGAGGGGGCCGACGACTATGTCGTCAAGCCGTTCGACTTCGACGAGCTGCGTGCGCGCATCAGGGCCCTGCTGCGACGCGCCGCCGGGCGATCGAGCGCGGTGGTGCGCGTCGGCAGCCTCGAGCTTGACACCGCTCGTCATGAGGCGCACCGCGCCGGGCAACGGTTGTCGCTGAGCCCCAAGGAGTTCGCCCTCCTTCGTTACTTCATGAGCAACCCGGGGGCCGTGTTCAGTCAGGAGGATCTGCTGGAGCACGTGTGGGACGAGAACGCCGATCCGTTCACCAAGACCGTGCGTGTGACCGTCATGACGCTCCGGCGAAAGCTCGAGACGGCCGGAGGTGAGCAGCCGATCGAGACGGTCGTCGGGAGCGGCTACCGGCTGCGCGAGGACACATAGATCGACAGCGGGTGTAAGCCTTATCTGATGGACGGAATCGAGTCGCCGGTCAAGTCTCCCAGGGAGTCCCCGATGGGCTCCTTGCCCGAGTGGATGCGCTCGGCGCGCTTCAGGCTCGCAGTGGTGTACTCGGCGAGCCTCTTTCTCATCGGCGGGCTGTTGCTCGCCAGCCTCTACTTCGCGCTGAGCCGCTCCGTTTCGACCCGCGAGTTCGGCGACGACCTCGTCCTGCGCGTGAACACCCAGACGGGCGAGCGGACCGTGTCGCTCGAGCCCGGCATGCGGACCTTCAGCCAGGCCGTCGGCGACAAGACCCTCGGGCTGCTCAAGCAGTTTTCCTTCCTTGCTCTCGGCGTGCTGTTCTTCGTCAGCCTCGGCGTCGGCTGGGTCGTGGCGGGTCGCTGGCTCGCGCCGATCGATCGCATCACCGACGTCGCTCGACGAATACAGGCGACCGATCTCTCGCGCCGGATCTCGCTGGTCGGCCCCGAGGACGAGCTCAAGCGGCTCGCCGATACCTTCGACTCGATGTTGCAGCGCCTCGACGAGGCGTTTGCAGGACAACGACGGTTCATCGCCGACGCGTCGCACGAGTTGCGCAACCCGCTCGCCGTCATTCGAACCAATCTCGACGTCGTGCTCAGCGATCCGAACGCCGACGAGAAAGCGCTGCGCGACACCTCGGTGGTGGTCCGGCGCGCGACCGACCGGATGTCGCAGATGGTCGACGATCTGCTCGCGCTCGCACGCCTCGAATCTCCCCAGCAGCTCGACGAGCGCGTCGACATCGGCGAGGTGGCCAATGAGATCGCCGACGAGTTCACCGCGGTCGCGCAGTCGCACGGCATCGAGTTGCGCCGTTCGATAGCCGACGGGAACTTCGTCACGGGCGACCGCTACGCGCTGAAGCGTGCGCTCGCCAACCTCGCTCAGAACGCGCTGCGCTTCGCTCCCGCGAGCAGCACGATAACGATCGCAGCCGGCCACAAGGACGGCTGGATCTGGGCCGCGGTCGAAGACCGGGGGCCGGGGATCCCCGACGAGGAGCAACCGCGGGTGTTCGAGCGCTTCTGGCGCGCCGACAAGTCGCGCGCCCGTTCGCTCGGTGGCAGCGGGTTGGGGCTTGCCATCGTGCAGCAGGTGGCCCAGGCACACAGTGGTCTGGTGAAGCTCTCGAGCGAGATGGGCAGAGGCTCGACCTTCGTGATCTGGATCCCCGCGGACGGTCACCGCGGCGAGGCCACGGCCCCCGAGACCCCCGACCTCGACCCTGCGACTGCGTGACTTCGTTTCTGTTTCCCTCTCTCTGCGCCGTGCGCAGCACAGCTCCGGTCGTGCCGCCGCCCCGCGGCGTCATCGGGTGATGCTCGCGATCGTCGAGACGATCGCTTCCTTACATCCCTTTTACGAGTTTCGTGGTCGGATATCGTGGTGAACTTCGAGCTGCCCGCGCTCCTTGTCGGGTTGCTGGCGGTCCCCCTGCTGGCGCTCGCCTACGCGCTGTTCGAACGCCGCAGGGCACAGGCCGCGGCGGCGTTTGCCGCGCCTCACATGGCGGCCAACGTCGTGCCCTCGCCGCCGCGCTGGAGGAGGCACGTGCCGGCGGCGCTGTTGCTCCTGGCGCTCGCCGTCCTGCTGCTCGGCATGGCCCGGCCCGGCCGCACCCAGATCGTCACGCGCACCGGCGGCACCATCATGCTCGTGATCGACGCCTCGAGGTCGATGAACCTCACCGACATCTCGCCCAGCCGGCTCGAGGCGGCCCGCAACGCGAGCCGGGTGCTGGTCGATCAGTTGCCCGAGAGCTACAAGGTGGGAGTGGTCGCGTTCAGCGGCCAGGCCCGCACGCTCAGCGCTCCCACCAGCGATCGCGACGCCATCGCGCTGGCACTCGAGTCGCTCGAGACGCGCTTCAAGACGGTGCTCGGCGACGGGATCATGGCCGGTCTCGCCAACGTGCCCGAGGGTGGCGACGCGGTGCAGCTCGTCGTGCTCAGCGACGGCAACGACACCAGCAGCGAGGTCCAGCCCCTGGTCGCGGCGGACGAGGCTGCCGCCCTGGACGTCAAGGTCAACACCGTGGTCGTCGGGACCACGGGAGACGACAAGGGCGCCGACGTCAACACGCTGCAGCAGATCGCCGAGCTCACCGACGGCCGCTTCTTCTCGGCCCCCTCGGCCGACGAGCTCGAGGGCATCTACCGGGACATCGGCCGGCGCGCCTCGAGGACGACCGAGAGGGTCGAGCTGACCCAGGTGTTCGTCGGGGGAGGACTGCTGTTGATGGTCGCCGCGGCGGGCCTCAGCGCGTGGTGGTTTCGGCGGACCCTATAGCGAGTCCGGATCCAGCGCCGGATAATGACAAACCAGCTTCCAGACGGGGGCTTTCGGGGATACTAGAGAGCGCGGGCGGCCCGGCACCCGCGGACCGGAGCAACGACGGACGGTGACACGAGAGAGAGGTGCAATGGAGCCCTACGACCCGAGGAAGCTTCCCGACATGCCCGAGATGATGATCGCGGGGCCGGGGGAGCTGCACGAGGAGGACCTCGACGTCCTCGGTCACCAGGTCATCGCGCACTACGGCGACATCTGGACCCAGTTGCACCAGGACTGCATCGCCGCGCTCGGTGAGCTGCTCGGCGCGGCCGATCCGCCCTACGTCGTTCCGGGATCCGGAACGATCTGTCTCGATGCTGCAGTCGGGAACCTCTTCGAGGCGGGCCAGAGGGTCGTCGTCGCGAACACGGGCTTCTTCGGCAACCGCCTGGTCGAAGTGGCGGCCGCCCACCGGCTCGAGGTCGTGGAGTTTCCCGTCGAGGTGGGCGCGCCCATCGATCCAGAGGCCATCGGCCGCGCCGCCGAGGGGGCCGACGGCGTGCTGACCGTGCACGTCGAGACCGCCACCGGCGTGCGCCACCCGGTCGAAGAGATCGCCCCGGCGGTGCACGCCGCGGGCGCCGTCTACCTGGTCGACGGCATCGCCTCGGTCGGCGGCGAGCGCTCCGATGTCGATGCCATGGGCCTCGACTGCCTCGTGACCGCGTCGCAGAAGGGGCTCGAGGCGCCACCGGGCCTCGGCATTCTCGCCCTGGGGGCCGGGGGCCGGGCGCGGGTCGAGGCTCGCAGCCGGCGGCCGGACAGCTTCTATCTCGATCTCAAGCGCTGGGACTACTACCGGAGCGAGTGGGGCTCCTGGCACCCGCACCCCGTCACGATGCCGACCAACGTGATGCTCGCGATGTACTCGAGCATCAGGCGGATCTGCGAGTCCGGGATCGAGACGTGGGTCGCGCGGCGGGCGGCCCTGGCCGAGCGCTGCCGGCAGGGGCTGATGGAGCTCGGCTTCGAACCGGTGGCGCAACCCGGTTTCGGCGCGAACCTCGTCGTGGCGATGTGGGCCGAGGAGCCGGCCCCGATCGTGGGCCACCTGCTCGAGCACCACTCGATCATGATCTCGGGGGGCCTGCCGCCGCTGCACGGCAAGTCGATCCGGGTGGGCCTCATGGGCCGCACCGCGACCGACGCGCTGGTGGACCGGGTGCTGGCCGGAGTGGCGGAGGTCGTGGAGGCCTGACCCTGGCCTCGATTTTGGGTCAATATGCGCGCTCAGCGCGCATGGCGCCCCACAATCGGCTCCCGAGGCCGAGGGGCCGGGCCGGGGGCCGGGCGATTGACGGCTTTTCGTCGCAGGCCCTCGCTAGGGTGAATCCATGCGGATCGCAGTCCAGGCGTGGAGCCCCGAGTACGGGGGCGAGGTCGAGTTGGGGGGCCTCGAGCCCTCGGTCGAACAGGTCAAGACCGACTGTGAGACCGGCACGTGGGCCCCGGTGGCGCCGCGCTACTCGGGCGGGCTGCTCGACGCGCCGGTGGCCTTCGTCGACGGCACCCGACGCATAGACGCGCGTCTCTTCGTCTCGAATGGGGGCCGTGCCCCCGTCGCCGGCCTCGCCGGCTCGGTGGGGGCCGGCTCGGTGGTGTGCACGCCTCCGAACGGCGAGACCCACGGCCGGGCCGAGATCGACGAGCTCCGCATCCAGCGGATGCTCGCCGTGGGGTCGGGCACCGCAGTGGCCTTGAACGGCGCCGGGGGCCTCAGCTACCGGAGCCTTCCCGTTCCCGGCGAGAGCGTCGAAGAGCTGACCTACGCAATCCACGACGCGATGCGCAACCTCGAGGCCCAGCTCGCGCAGGAGCTCGCCGACCGGGGCGGTATGGTCTTCGTGGACGGTCCGCTCGCGGTCATGCGACCCGGCCCCCAGCGCATCGTCGGCTTCATCAAGGCGCACCACCGCCGCTACCTCGAGTCCGAAGAAGAGGCCGTGCTCGGCCGCCTCGGCTGCGGCGAGCGCACCCCACTGTTCTCCTTCGGCGAGCCCCGTCCCCGCTACTCCTGGTACCTGCGCCTCTGCGAGCTGGCCTCCGGCGACCACAACTGGCACGGCCTGGTCCGGTGCGAGGCCCCCGCGGCGCTCGAGCTCGACGACGTCGTCTCGCTGGCCGACGCCTCGGCGCTCCTTCTGGTCCGCTTCGCCTCGTTGCCCTACTGGGACAAGCGCGCGCCCCAGAACCTGGTGCCGGTCGCCGGCCTCGAGCGGAGGCTGCGCCACCTGCTGGGCGACAGAGAGCTCGTGTTTCGCATGATCAGGGACTCGGCCGCACGCACCGCCGAGTCCGCCGCGGTGGGAACATGAGCGACATGAGCGACCCGCAACTGGATCCCGCGCCTCTGGATCCCGTGGGGCTCGTGCTCGGCTCCGAGCCCACGACCACCCAGGAGTTCCGGGTCGTGCTCGACGAGGACCAGTACCTGCAACTCGACGACCTCGTGGTCGTCAAGACCCCCGTCCCCAAGGTCGGCGAGGTCACCACCTACGGGGTCGTGACCGAGACCTATGCCCGCTACGAGGGCACCGCGTTCGAGTCCGACACCAGGCGGGTTGCGGTCGAGGGCACCTTTCCCGCCGAGAAGTCGCGCACCGCAACGGTCCAGATCGTCAGAGTCGTGCCCGAGATCTGGATCGCGCCCGACTCCGGCGGCGACGTCTACCGGGCGGCAGGCATCGAGCGCGAGCGCGCGCTGTACGTCGACGAGATGCGCGCCGGCGAGCGCGACCGGGCGCTGCCGGTCGGGCTTACGCGCGACGGCGAACCGGTGTGGGTAGACGTCGACTTCTTCGACGGAACCAAGGGCGCGCACATGAGCATCTCGGGTGTCTCGGGAGTGGCGACCAAGACCTCCTACGCCCTGTTCTTTCTCCGTTGCCTGACCTCGCACCCCGAGATCCTCGGACGCAGCGCGCGCAACCTGCGCGTGCTCATCTTCAACGTCAAGGGCGAGGACCTGCTCTTCCTCGACAAACCCAACAACCAGTTCAACGAGGAGAGCGCCGAGATGTGGAGCAGGCTCGGCATGGAGCCGGGCCCCTTTCCCTCGGTGTCCTTCTGGGCCCCCACGCAAGAGGATGGCATCCCCAAGACCAGCGCGCGCGTCGAGGGCGTGAGCGCCTTCCGCTGGACCCCGCGCGAGTTCGTCGACGACCGGCTGCTGTCGTTTCTGTTCACCGACACGCAGGACACGCGCCAGCAATTGACCTTCGTGGCCGAGCGGGTGATCCGCCAGCTCGAGCGCTTCGCGCGCGACGTCGAGGGCGTGCCGGGCGCCATCGTGCTGCGCGATCCGCAGGACGGGACCGACCCGGCGCGAGCCGTGGTCCCCTACGGAGGCGAGCGAGTCATCAAGAACCTCTACGACCTCGTCGAGGGCATCGGCGAGTTCCTCGAGCCCGACGACGGTGGCGAGGGCGACTTCGCCTGGACGGGGCGCGTCGCGTCGGGAACGGTCGCCGCCTTCATGCGCCGGCTGCGCGGCTCGCTGGGACGGGTCGGTCGCCTGGTTGCGGCCGGGGCCTCGCGCCGCATCGACCGCGCCCGCGAGGCCGTCACTGTGGTCGACATCCACGACCTCCACGAGGCCGCTCAGCGCTTCGTGGTCGGCGCGCTCATCTCCGAGGTCCATCGCGAGAAGGAGGGCAAGGGTCGCTTCCCGCTGTCGGTGATCGTGCTGGACGAGCTCAACAAGTACGCGCCGCGCGAGGGATGGTCGCCGATCAAGGACACGCTGGTCGACATGGCACAGAGGGGACGTTCGCTCGGAGTCATCTTGATCGGCGCGCAGCAGAGCGCCTCCCGCATCGAGCCGGACGTCCTTGCGAACGCAGCGTTGCGCGTGTCGGGACGCCTCGACGCGGCCGAGGCCGAACGCGCCGAGTACGGCTGGATGCTGCCCTCGACCCGGGCGCGCGCCCGGCTCTTGAAGCCCGGCACCATGGTGCTGTCGCAGCCCTCGATACCGGCCCCGACTGTGTTGACCTTCCCCTACCCGGCGTGGGCGACGCGGCCCGAGGAAGTGGCCGAGGACTCAGACCCCTTCGAGGGAATCTAAGTGTGAAGGTGCTGCACACCGCCGACTGGCACGTCGGCAAGAAGCTCGGTCGCATCGATCGCCTCGACGAGACGAGCGCCGTGCTCGACGAGCTCGTGGCGATCGCCGAGGCGGAGCAACCCGACCTCATCCTCGTGGCCGGGGATCTCTTCGACCGGGCGCTGCCGCCGTTCGCCTCCATGGGGTTGGTGCTCACGACGCTGGTTCGTCTGGCGAGCTCCGGCGCGCCGGTGGTGGCCGTCGCCGGCAACCACGACTCGGCCGAGCTGTTCGCGGTCCTGGCGCCCTATTTGACCTCGTACAACATCACGCTGGTGCACAAACCGCTGCGTCCGGAGGCCGGCGGGGTCGTCGCGGTCACCGCGCGCGACGGCACCACCAGGGCCCAGGTCGCCTGTTTTCCCTTCCTGCACGAGACCCAGATCGTCGAGTTCATGGACGCGAGCGAGGAGTGGTTCAAGTCCTACGCCGAGCGCATCAGGAAGATCTCGAGCCATTACGCGCACTACATGGCCGGTGCCGATCCCTCGGCGCTCAACTTCCTCGTGGGCCACTTCATGATCGACGGGGCCACGCCCTCGGGCAGCGAACGAACGCTGCACATCGGCGAGGCCTACATGACGACGGCCGCCGCGGTGCCGGCCGAGATCAACTACACCGCGCTGGGCCACATCCACGCCTGTCAGAAGGCGCCCTCGGGCGCCGGCGAGGCCTGGTACGCGGGCAGCCTCATGCAACTCGACTTCGGCGAGGCGCAACAGGACAAGTTCTGCCTTCTCGTCGACGTGACGCGCGACCGGACGCGCATCGACAAGCAGATTCCCCTCACCAGCGCGCGCGGCCTGCGAAAGGTCTCCGGGACGCTCGACGAGCTCACCTCCAGAGCTGATGAGTTCGGCGACGATTACCTCGACGTCTCGGTGCGCACCGAGGGACCCTCACCGGGGCTCGCCGACGCGGTGCGCGAGGTCCTCCCGAACGCGCTCAACGTGCGCGCCGACTACGAACGCGCCGAGGCCGAGGTGTTGCAGCGCGAGGGCATGAGCCTGGACGAGCTCTACGCCAGCTTCGTGCTCCAGGCGCGCGGCGCCGAACCAACCGCCGAGCTCATGGCGGCCTTCAACGAGCTGCGCGCTGAAGTGGGAGCCGACTGGTGAGACCCCTCGACCTCGTCCTGGAGGGCTTTCGCAGCCACGAGCACAGGACCCAGATCTCGTTTCGGAACCGCAGTCTCATCGCGATCGTCGGACCAACGGGGGCCGGCAAGTCTTCGATCCTCGACGCGATCTGTTACGCGCTCTACGGCAAGACCCCGCGCGAGCAGGGGCGACCCCAGAAGCTGATCTGCTCGCGCGGCGAGGAGGCGCGCGTCAAGCTCACCTTCGCGGTCGACGGGCGCACCTACGAGGTCACGCGCGCGGTGCGGCGCAAGGGGCAGGCGCCCCACGTGCTCATCGACCTCGACGCAGGCGAGCACCTGTGCAGCGGCGTCGCCGCCGTGTCGACGCGCGTCGAGGAGTTGCTGGGGCTCGACTTCGCCGCGTTCTGCTCCTCGGTGCTGCTCGCCCAGGGCGAGTTCGCCAAGTTCCTCGGCGCCACCGCGGGCAAGCGGAGCGAGATACTAAAGGGCGTCTTCCGGCTCGAGCAGATCGATGCTCTCCGCGCCGCCGCCAAAGGCAAGCTCGACGGCCTCGACGGGGACCTGCGCGAGATCGAGGGCGAGCGGCGCGGGATTCCGGAGGACGTCGCGGCGCTCATCGCTCGGGCGACCGGGCTGCACGAGGCCGCTTCCGAGCGCGCCACGAGGCTCGAGAAGGCCCTCCCTCGGGAAGAGGAGCTTCAGAGCGTGCTGCGCGACGCCCACGCCCGCAGCGAACGAGCGACCAAGGAGCTGGCGCGCTACGACTCGGCGTCGAGAAGGCTCCCGGAGCAAGCCAGCTTCGCGGAACTGCGAGAACAGGAGTCCTCCATCGGCGCGCTGCTCACCGAGGGGCGCGCCGCGCTTGAGGCGGCCGGCAAGCGCAGGGGGGCCGCGCTGAACGCGCTGGGCTCGCTCGAGGTCAAGCACGGCTCCGAGCGCGCGCTGGCCGAGCTGCGCGCCAAGGCCGACGGCCTCGGCCGGCTCGCCCACGAGGTGGATGTTCTGCGAGAGCGCGCCAAGTCCACGCAAGAGGAGGTCGACGGTCTGCGCAAGGCGGCCGAGAGCGCCGAGGGCGCGCACAGCACGGCGCGCGCCGCGCTCAGTCGCGCCGAGGTGAAGCGCGCCGAGATCGAGGTCGCTCATCGCGCTCACGCGCTCCGCAGTGAGCTCGAGATCGGCGCGCCCTGCCCGGTGTGCGAGCAGGCGGTAACCGCCCTTCCCACCGGCGCGGTAGTGGCGAGCGTCACCGAGGCACAGACCGCCGCGCGCGCCGCCAAGGAGGCCGAGGACAGGTCGGCCGCGTTCGTGGCCGATGCGCGCGGGGCGCTGACGCGCTCCGAGGCCCGGCTGGCAGGTCTGGCCGAACGCGTCGAGGGGGCCGTCGAGCGACTCACGGCGGCTCGCTCCGAGGTCGGTGCGGCGGTCGGCGAAACCGACGACCCGCTCGCCGCCATCGATGCCTGGCTTGCGATGCTGTCCGCCGCCCGCGCCGAGGTCGAGGACGCGCGCAAAGTGCTCGAGGAGTCACAGTCCGAGGTCCGCCGCCGCGAGGCCCTCGAGGATGGCTTTGCGACCGCCCGTCGCGCCGCCGCCGCCCAGCTCATCGAGGTCGCAGCAGCAGTCGAGCTCGACCCTCCGGGCATCGAGGACCCGGTCGACGCCCTCGCCGACGGCGCCCGGCGTGCCTTGGAGGAGGTGACGGAACGTCTGAAGACCGCGCGCTCCGCACTCGAGGAGGCGAGCCGCGCCGAGGCAGACACCGAGGCAAGCCTGAGCTCGTTGCGCGCCGAGCTTCAATTAGCCGAGGGCGCCACCATCGCGCAGGCGATGGCCCGGGCGAGAGCGGATGCGGACGTGGCGGCCAAAGAGGTCGCCGATCTCGAGGCCAAGGCGGTGCGCGCCGCCGAGCTCGACGAGCTCGAGGCGAAGCTCCGGGCGCGGCGCGCCGACTTCGCTCAGCTCTACACGGACTTCGGCCCCCGGGGCTTCATCTCGTTCCTGCTCGAGGAGAAGACGAGGCTGCTGATGGAGCTCGGCTCCGAACGCCTGCGGGCAATGACCGACCGTTATCGGCTTGCGGTCGATGGAGCCGAGATGAACGTCGTGGACGAGCTCGACGGAGAGAAACGGCGCAACGTGGATACGCTCTCCGGAGGCGAGACCTTCCTCGCTTCGCTTGCGCTGGCGCTCGCCCTGGCCGAGCTGGTGACTCGCTCCGGCGGCCGCCTGCAGTGCTTCTTCCTCGACGAGGGCTTCGGATCGCTCGACCCCGAGTCGTTCGACCTGGCCATGACGGGCATCGAGAACATCGTGACCGAGGACCGGCTCATCGGCCTCGTGTCGCACGTCCCCGCCCTGGCCCTGCGCGTCGAGGACCGTATCGAGCTCGAGAAGGATGGGGACGGAATGTCGGTCGTACGAATGGGGGAGCGGCTCGGTTAACCTCCACGGATGAGCAAGCTCTTCGAGGAGCGCGCGCAGCGTCTGTCGGACGCGACGGTCGTCGCGATCTTTCGGATGCAGCAGCCGGCCCACGCCGTCGAGGGGGCGGCCGCGGCCGTGCGCGGCGGCTTCGAGGCGGTGGAGATCACCCTGAACTCTCCGGGCGCCACGGACGCACTCGTCGAGGTGGCGGGGCGCATCGACGCGATCGTGGGGGCCGGCACCGTGGTCGGCGCCGAGCAGGTCAAGGAGGCCTACGACGCCGGGGCGGAGTTCATCGTCACGCCGGTGGTGGCTCCCGAGGTCATCGAGGCGGCCCACAGCCTCGGCCTGCCGGTCATCATGGGCGCCTCGACGCCGACCGAGATCCACCACGCCCACAAGGCGGGGGCCGACTGGGTCAAGGTCTTCCCCGCGGAGGCCCTGGGCGGTCCCGACTACATCTCCTACGTGCTCGGCCCCCTGGACGACATTCCGCTGATGGTCACGGGTGGGCTGACGCCGGAGAACTACCTCGGTTACCTCGATGCGGGGGCCGAGCTGGTCGGCTTCACCAGCTCGGTGTTCAGCGCCGACGCCGCCGCCAAGGGGCGCTACGACGAGTTCGAGCGGCGCGCCATCGACGTCGTGCGGCGGCTCGACGAGTACCTCACCGACGACGACGAGTAATCCGGGGCCGGCCGGCCGGAACCTCGCTCACTTTGGCCCGCATAATGGAACAATCCGAGCGAAGTTTGTCTACCGCCCCATTTCCGGTGCCGCCGAGCTCTAGGCGATGGCGGCGAGCAGCTCGGCCACCGACTTCTCGATGCCCTCGGCGAGCTCGCCGAGGTCCTCGGTCGTCTCGTAGTCGCCCAGCAGGCCGAACCCGACCGAGCCGTTGTAGCTGAGCAGCGCGACGCCGAGGGTCGTGTTGCCCGACAGCGGAAGCACGGGAAAGACCTCGATCATCTCGCGCCCGAGCGTGTACAGCGGAATCTGAGGGCCGGGGACGTTGGTGACGACCAGGTTGAAGGCTCGCTGACGAGCCACGAGCCGGGAGGCCTGGGCGACGATGGTCGGCGGGGCGAACTCACCGAGCGTGGTCAACAGCTGAGCACCCACGGCCTGGCCTGAGCTCTTCAAGTCGCGCATGGACTCGCTGATGACCTGTAGTCGCTCGAGCGGATCGGGCTCGTAGACGGGAAGCACCGCCCACACGTTGGCGACCATGTTGCCGAGGGTGCCGCGCTGGTGATCGGCGCGCACCGACACCGGCACCATGGCGCGCAGCTCGAGCTCGTCCACGAGCTCGCCGCGACCTCGCAGCAGCCGTCTGAGACCACCGGAGACGACCGACAGCACGACGTCGTTGACCGTCCCGCCGAACGCGTTCTTGATGCGCTTGAGGTCGTCCAGCGGCACCGTCACGGTCTCGAAGCGGCGATGGGGGCCGATGGGCCGGTTCAACGACGACGCGGGCGCGGCGAAGCCGCTGCCCATCCACTCGCCGAGGGCGCGGGCCGATTCGACGACCAGGCCGGGCAGCTTGGCGGGATCGCTCGCCGCGCTCTGAAGCGAACGAATCGCCTCGGCCGGGGAGGTGAGCCGCTCGCGCAGGGCCTCGACCATGAGCTGATCCGAGCTCGGTCCGATGCGGGGACGCCAGGTCTCTCGTTCGATGACCGGTGGCTCGGGCGCGGGATCGAGCAGCACCGACATGATGTCGGTTCCCGAGACTCCGTCCACCAGACTGTGGTGGGTCTTCGAGATGAGCGCGAAGCGATGGCCGGCAAGACCTTCGGCGAACCAGATCTCCCACAGCGGCTTGGCCCGGTCGAGCTGCTGGCTCATGATCCTGGCCGTCAGCCGGTTGAGCTTCGCGCGCGACCCGGGGGCGGGCAGGGCCGTGTGGCGCACGTGGTACTCGAGGTTGAAGTGCGGATCGTCGACCCACACGGGCCGGCCGAGGCCGAGCGGGACGGTGGCGAGCTTCTGACGGAAGCGCGGCACGTACTGGAGGCGCTCGTCGATCAT
>JBOGWX010000125.1:0-16577 GCA_050694055.1 Actinomycetota bacterium | reverse complement strand
CGAGGGGGCCCGGCCTCATCATCCACAGCCAACGCGCAGAGCTGGTCTAGCCGACTCGCTCCGGCTCCAGCTCGGGCACGACCAGTGGCTCATCCGGCGTGAGGTGCTTGCCCTCGACGGACACGTTGGGCAGCCACTGCAGCCAGCTCGGCAGGTACCAGTTGCGGTCGCCCAGCAACTTCATGGACGCGGGCACGAGCACGGACCGCACGAGGGTTGCATCGATGAACACCGCGACGGCGAGTCCAAAGCCCATCTGCTGAAGCATGACGAGCTCTCCCGCAGCGAAGCCTGCAAAAACCGCGACCATGATGGCGGCGGCACCGGTGATCAAGCCACCCGTGGTGCGCAGCCCGTAGGCCACCGACTCTGCGTTGTCGTGGGTCTCCATGAAGTGCTCACGAATTCTCGAGAGCAAGAACACGTGGTAGTCCATCGACAACCCGAACAGCACCGAGAACAAGAAGAGAGGTAGCCATGCCTCGATTGCTTCGACCTGCTGAAAACCGAAGAGATCGGCTCCGACTCCCTCTTGGAAGACGAGCACGATCAGCCCGTAGGCCGCCCCGACCGACAGAAGGTTCATGACAATGGCCTTCAGCGGGACGACGATCGAGCGAAACACGACCATCAGTAAGAGGAACGAGAGTCCCAGCACGAAGGCAAAAACGATGGGCGTGTAGGTGTCGGTGAGATCGAAGAAGTCCTTGTTGAAGGCGGTGTCACCGCCGACGAGGACCTCTGCATCGACCCCCTCGAACGCCTGCGGCACATGGTCGTCTCGGATGCGATCGATGGACGAGGTTGCGGTCTGGCTCTGAGGATCGGCGTTGACCGGAGCGGCGATGACCGCGGTGTCGCCCGCGTCATCGAAACGCACCTGCGAGGGTCCGAACAACTCCTCGCTTCCCAGCGAGGCTTGCAGATCCTCGATCGCACCCTGCACCTCGGGCGAGTTGACATCACTATCGACGACGATCTCGATGGGTGAGTTCAGGCCCCCGGAGAACTCCGTGGACAGAACCTCGAACGCCTGACACGAGGGCCTGTCTTCCGGAAGCGTGCTGACTCCCGCGAACCCCGTGTCGATGTTGAAGTAGGAAAGTGAAGCTGCAATCAAGATCCCGGCCCCCAGCACCAGCGAGACGACCGGACGCGCCATGACGCGGCGCGTGATGGCGTTCCAGAAACGGTGCGAGTTCTCCGAGCCGAGATCGGCCTTCCTACGAAGGATGCTGACCGAGTTGATCCGGTCCCCGAGCAATCCCAGCAACGCCGGGAGCAGGGTCAGCGACGCCAGCATGGCAACGACCACGACGAAGATCGCGCCCGCTCCCAGGCTTCGGAAAATCGTCGTAGGGATGATCAACATTCCGATGAGGGCCAGCACGACGGTCAGGCCACTGAAGAACACGGCGCGGCTGGCGGTGGAGCCCGCCGCCTCGATTGCGTCCAACTTCTCTAGTCCCTTGAAACGTTCTTCGCGGTAACGGCTGACGATGAAGAGCGAGTAGTCGATTCCGACCGCCAGTCCCATCATTGAGATCATGTTGGTCACGAAGAACGAGAAGTCGACGGCGAGACCGACGAGAGCCACCAAACCGATTGCGACGGCGATCGAGGCAACTCCCATGGCTATGGGGATCAGACCTGCGACCAGAGCGCCGAACACCAGCACGAGCACGACGAGTGCGACGAGGACGCCGACCGTCTCGCCCTGTGCCAGATCCTCCTCCGCGATGTGGGAGAAGTCGTCGTCGATCGTGATCGGACCGAACGCCTGCGCGGTCAGGATGCCGGAGGACTCCGTGTCTTCGAGAAGGCCTTCGACGGTGGGCACATGGTCCGCGAGGCTCCCCGTGTCCTCGAAGGTGACCGGCATCAGCGTGGTCCGCCGGTCTTCCGACACCATCGAGGGATCCTCGGTGTCGTAAAAGGTGACCGCCTCGCCCCCCTCTTCGGTCACCTGGGCCTGTACCGTGCGCACCGCGTCCTCGTAGGCCGGATCCTCGATCGTGGCCTCGGGTGCGCTGAGAATCAGTACCTCGGTGACGCCCTCCTCGCCGAACCGGGACTCCATCAGTTCGGCCGCCTGCTTGGCCTCGGGGGAGTTGGTGAAGTCCGCGCTCGTGGTCAACGCATCGGACAGGTACTGGGAGGAGACCCAACCGGCGACGGCGATGGCCGCCACCCACAGCCCGATCGTGACCCACGGTCGTCGTGCGCTCCTCCGAGCGAGTGCTTGCGTCGAGAACATCGTTGGTTCGCCTCCCTGGTTGCGTACGACCGTTGCGTACGACGTATATCTACGATGTATATGTACGTCGTACATTCAAAGATGTACGGTGTATATTGTCAACTCCAGGGGGACGAAGAATGCGAGAAACTTCGAGGCAGCCATGAACAACCCGGACCTAAAGGACACTCCTCGCAGCGCGCTCTCGCGCGCGCGGATCATCTCCTGCGCGATCGGCATCGCGGACGCCGAGGGGATCGAGGCGGTCTCGATGCGCCGGGTTGCGCACGAGCTGGGAGCCACTCCCATGGCGCTGTACAACCACGTCGCCAACAAAGACGAGTTGATGAACGGGATGGCGGGCCAGATGCTGCAGGAGATCGATGTCTCGGCAATCGATCTGAGCGACTGGGCCCGGTCGATCAAGACCGGGTACACCGAGTTCCGCCGGGTGCTGCTGCGCCACCCGAACCTGCTGCCGGTGCTGCAACGCAAGACCGAGATGTCCCCAGACGCGCTGCGCCCCATAGAGCTGGCCGTGTCGATCCTCCAGGGTGCCGGCTTTTCTCCGGAGGAGGCTCTCAAGGCGCACTGGACGCTTTCGGGCTTCGCTATGGGTCATGTTCTGTGGCAGTTGACCAACCCGCTGCTCGAGAACGAGGGGGACGGTATGACCGTCAACCAGGCCCTCGCGCTGCATCATCGACGCGTGCTCCCCCCGGACGAGTTTCCCTGTCTGCTGGCGACACTGCCGGCGATGGAGAACTACGACATGGATGCAGCTTGGGAGTTCGGCATCGAGGCCATCATCGAGGGATTGAAGGCGAAGCTCACTGCACGGGGCGACTAGAGTTTCGCAGCGCGCCCGGGGCGCGGGCAGGCTGCCCGGATGAAGATCGTTGCCGGCCTCCTCGTGGCCGCAGTAGTGCTGGGGCTGAGGATCTGGGGAGCCCGGCGGCGTCCCCAGGAGTACGAACGACGCAGGGTTGAGCGGACGCTTCCCTTTCACCGGCGCCCCGCAACCGTAAGGACCTTGCTCGCGATTGCAGTGGCCTTGCTCGCGGCGATCGCCTACGTCTCTTACACGAACCTCACCGATTGAGGTTCTGCATGGCTACGTAGCGGTCAGCCCGCCTGCGCCGTGAGCCATTCCGAGGGACCGCGCTCACCCTTGTGGTCGCGCGTCGGGTCGCTCATCTCCTCGCCACAGAACCAGCACACGATGCCGGCCTTCTCGACATCCTGCGCCGAGTCACATTGGGTGCATATGGCAAGCATGATCTCTGGTCTCCTGGAGTCACATCGTTGCGTCTGAGCCTGGCAGTCCTCATACCCTTCATCGAGCAGGGCGAGCCGGATCATGAGGACAATTTTCCAGAATTCTGTGACAGTGACTGACGACGCCGTCGTCAGTCGTCGAGCGGCCGCGTCATGTCTTCCGGCACGACCCACTTGTCGAAGTCGCCCTCCGACACGTAGCCGAGCTCGGCCGCGCTCTCCTTCAGGCTCTTGTCCTCCCGGTAGGCCTTGAGTGCGATCTCGGCCGCCTTCTCGTAGCCGATGTGCACATTGAGGGCGGTCACGAGCATCAGTGAGCTCTCGAGGTGCTCGGTGATGGCCTTCTGGTGGGGCTCGATTCCGACCGCGCAGTGGTCGTTGAACGAGTGGCAGGCGTCGGCGAGCAGGGACGCCGACTCGAGCACGTTGTGCAGGATGACGGGCTTGTAGACGTTGAGCTGGAAGTGTCCCTGGGAACCGGCGAATGCGACGCTGGTGTCGTTTCCGATGACCTGCGCGCAGACCATCGTCATCGCCTCCGACTGGGTCGGGTTGATCTTTCCCGGCATGATCGAGCTTCCCGGCTCGTTCTCGGGGATCTTGAGCTCCGCGATCCCGGCGCGCGGGCCCATCGCATAGAGACGGACGTCGTTGGCGAGCTTGTAGAGCGCAATCGCGAGAGTCCGGATGGCAGCGCTGAGGGTGACCATCGCGTCGTGAGCCGAGAGAGCGGCGAACTTGTCGGCGGCGGCTCGGAAGGGCTTGCCGGTCTCTTCTTCCAGCTTGGCTGCGACCGTATCGCCGAAGCGCGCGTGCGAGTTCAGCCCCGTTCCCACGGCGGTACCACCGATCGCGAGCTCGTGGACGCCGGGCAGCGCGCGACGGATGCCCTCAAGCGCGTGGTCGAGCTGCGCGACCCATCCTGAGATCACCTGTCCCAGCTTCACCGGCGTCGCATCCTGCAGGTGGGTGCGACCGACCATCACGACGTCCCCATGCTCCTCGGCCTTGCTTGCCAGGGTGTCGCGCAACTGCTCGACGGCGGGTAACAAGACGTCGTCGACCTCCTCTACGGCGGCGATGTGCATGGCCGTCGGGAAGGTGTCGTTGGACGACTGCCCTCGGTTGACGTCGTCGTTCGGGTGCACGGGCGTCTTGGAACCGACCTCGCCGCCGGCGAGCTGAACGGCGCGGTTGCCGATCACCTCGTTGGAGTTCATGTTCGACTGGGTGCCCGAACCGGTCTGCCATACGACCAGGGGGAACTGATCGTCGTGTTGGCCTGCGATGACCTCGTCCGCCGCGCGCACGATGAGCTCTACCTTCTCGCGCGGAAGCTGTCCGAGCTCGCCGTTGGCGAGCGCGGCGGCCTTCTTGAGTAGTCCCAGAGCTCTGATGACGCGGCGTCCCCACACAAAGCGGTCGCGTCCGATGGGGAAGTTCTCGATCGACCGCTGGGTCTGCGCTCCCCACAGCACCTCGGCGGGCACACGCACCTCGCCGAGTGAGTCCTTGTCGATCCGGAAGTCATCCGAGTCCATTGCTGCCTCCATTGTCATGGCTGTAATTGTCCCCGAATGCAACGACCCCCGGAGGACCGGGGGTCGTCTTGAAGCGCAGCGGAGTTTCCCTCTTACGGCTGGCCGCCCGGAACGGAGCCGGGCTTGCCCGTCGAGATGTCGCTCGGCGGGCCACCGGAATCGCTTCCTGAGTCCTCGCCGCCACCTCCACCGGAGGGAGTACCTTCCGGCGGACCTGCGGTGTCGGGCTGTCCTCCCGGCGTGCCCTCGGGCTTGCCGGCACCTTCCGGCTTGCCGTCGGGCGTGCCCTCCGGCTTGCCACCGTCTCCGGCCCCGTCGGGCTTGCCCTGGGGCGTCCCCTCGGGCTTGCCGGCACCTTCCGGCCGGCCCTCGGTCTCGCCGTCCTCGCCCTCGCCGTCATCCTCGTCCCGGCAGGGTCCCGGGTCGCCCCCGGCGGCTTCGGCCACGGCGTGTCCGAACTCGCAGCCCTTCTCGCCCGCCCAGTTGCGAATCACATCGAGCACGGCCTGGGCCGGCGAGCCCTCGGTCTGCTCGGGCAGTTCCTCTGGTATCCCCTCGCCGTCCTCTTCCTCGGTCTCGCCGTCGTCACCGGCCGGCAACTCGAAGCCCGCCTTGGCGGCGGCCTTCGCGAGCGCCTCCTGGGCCGGCTCCGGCAGGGAACCGGTGGCCGCCAGGCCCCCGGTCGTGGCCGCCAGAGCGACGCTTGCAAGGGTCAGTTTCGCCGTCAGTGTGGCGAGTAGCGATGCGAGCACGGGCTTCATCCTCCTGAGTGGGCTGCGAGGCGCAGCGGGTGTATGCGGGACGACCTGTCCCTCGAGGTCGGCGGCCGCTTCGGCCAGCGCGGCCAAATGCGCGACGCGGGTTGCGTCGCCCGGAGCACCCTCCAAGGCGGTTTTGGCGTCCCGGGCGAAGGCGGCGAGGTCATCGAGCACGGGATCCTCACCGGCATACTCGCCGACGAAAACCTGCTCGATCTCCTCGTCCCGCAACTTCGATAGCCAACCCATGTCACTCTCGTAAGCGCCGGGATCGCTCACAGGGATACGCCCTGACGCGAGATTCTTTTTCTCAGGGCGGCCAGCCCACGTCGCTGGAGTGCCTTGACTGCACCCACACGCTTGCCGACGACGTGCGCGACCTCTTCGCTGCTGAGGCCGGCGATCATGCGCAGGAGAAGCACGTCCTGCTGATCGGGTGACAGCGAGCGGATGACCTCGACGACGCGGCCCGTCTCGAGCGCGGCAAGGGCCCGGGTCTCCACGTCGTCCTCCGACGGGGTGCCCGCCAGGACCTCGCCCTCGACGAAATCGACGGGGCGTCGCCGGCGGCGGCGCGCCTCGTCTAGGAGCCGGTGGTGGGCGATCGAGAGCGTCCAAGCCCGAAAGTCACGCTCGTTTCCCGCGAACGAGCCGATGTCGCGCACCACCTGAAGAAACACCTCGCCGGTCAGATCCTCGGCATCCCCGGCCCCCTTGCCTCGGAGGTAACCGAGTACCACGGGCGCGAGATCGTCGTACAACTCGACCCAGGCCCACTCGGCCCCCGCGCGCGCCGCTGCGAAAACGGAATCGAACGCTTGCCCTAGTGTCATGTCGCCGGTTCAGCCTCGCAAAGGTTTGGTGAGAAGGCAAAGTCGAAGTCGAGGTGCGTGGCACGAAAATCGAGTCCACGGACCCAGGAGGAGGGGGAGAGGTGCCCGAACGTTTGCTGATCGTCGGCGGCGATGCCGCGGGCATGAGCGCTGCGACGCAGGCTCGCAGGCGGCGCGGATCCGACGACCTCGAGATCGTCGCTTTCGAGCGCGGGCACTACACCTCCTATTCGGCGTGCGGCATTCCCTATTTTGTCGGGGACATCGTCGAGGAGCTTGAGACCTTGATCGTTCGTTCACCCGAGGCTTTTCGTGAGCGCTACGACATTACGGCCCACGTACGACACGAGGTGACGGAGATCGATCTGGACGAGCGCAAGGTGAAGGTGCGGGATCACCGAGACTCCTCGGAACGCTCGGAGAGCTTCGATCAACTCGTGCTCGCAACCGGCGCGACGCCCCTGAAGCCGGACTGGCCCGGACGCGACGCCGGCGGGATCTTCGGCGTGCAGGTGCTCGGCGACGGGATCGAGATACGCAAGTGGGTCGACGAGAGAGAGCCCACCTGTGCCGTCGTCATTGGTGGGGGGTACATAGGTATCGAGATGGCCGAGGCCCTCAAGGTCCGGGGGGTAGAGGTCTCGGTCGTCGACCTGGCACCCCAACCGATGACGACGCTCGACGATGATATGGGCGCGCTCGTCGCCGAGCGAATGCGCGCCATGGACATCGCTCTTTACCTCGAAGAGAAGGTCGAGAGCCTCGAGCAAGCGCGAGGACGCGTGCGCGCGGTGGTCACCGAGGCGCGCACGATCCCCGCCGACATCGTGGTTCTGGGCCTCGGAGTGCAGCCGAACGTCGAGCTCGCACTTCGAGCAGGAATCGAGGTCGGCCCGTCGGGCGGCATAAGCGTGGACCGACGCATGCGGACCTCCCAGGAGGGTGTGTGGTCGGCGGGGGACTGCGCCGAGAAGTTCCACCTGGTGTCGCGTCGACCCGTCGCCATCCCGCTCGGCACCCATGCCAACAAAGAGGGCCGGGTCGCAGGCATCAATATCGGTGGTGGTTACGAGACCTTTCCCGGAGTCGTAGGAACTGCGGTGTCGAAGATCTGCGACCTCGAGGTCGCGCGTGCAGGGCTCAAAGAGAGCGAGGCCGCCGACGCCGGCTTCGACTTCCTCACGAGCACGACGGACTCCACGACGCGCGCCGGTTACTTCCCCGGAACGAGCCCCATCAAGACCAAACTGATTGTCGAGAAGCAGTCGGGGCGGCTGATCGGCGCTCAGATAATCGGCGAGGAGGGCGCGGCGAAACGTATCGATGTTTTTGCGACCGCCCTGTGGAACCAAATGACCGTGGAGCAGATGTTGAACTTGGACCTGTCGTATGCCCCTCCCTTTGCGCCGGTATGGGATCCGGTGCTCATCGCGGCTCGCCGAGCATGGAAGCTCGTAGAGGAGACCATGCAGGTGGATCCAGAGTGACGGCGGATCTCCTCACGTTGGCCGTCGAGGCGGCCCACGGCGCGGGCGAGCTGTTATCCAGGTCGTTCGCCGGTCCCCTCGAGGGGGTAGCCACGAAGTCGAGCCCTACCGACCTGGTCAGCCAGGCCGACAGGGACGCGGAGCAGTTCCTGGTGGACTTCATCGCCTCGAAGCGGCCCGACGACGGAATCCTCGCCGAGGAGGGAGGGCGCTCGAAGTCGGCCACCGGGCTTAGGTGGGTGATCGACCCCCTGGACGGCACCGTCAACTTCCTTTTTCGCATTCCGGTGTGGGCGGTGAGCATTGCCGTCGAGGACCCAACGAGCGCTTTGGTCGGGGTCGTGCACGACCCGAATCGAGACGAGACCTTTACCGCGCAGCGGGGCCGAGGCGCCAGGGTCAACGACCGTCCCATTCAGGTGTCCGACCGAACCGATCTAGCCACCGCATTGATCGGTACGGGGTTCGCCTACGAGGTCTCCAGGCGGGCCGCGCAGGCGCGCGTCGCCGCCGCCGTCCTGACCAGGGTGCGCGACATCCGACGAGCGGGATCGGCTGCGCTCGATCTATGCTCCGTGGCGTGCGGAAGGCTGGACGGTTTTTACGAGGCCTATACAGAACCGTGGGACCGTGCCGCTGGAGCGCTCATCGTGACCGAGGCCGGAGGCACGGTCAGCGAGGAACCAGCGCCTGCGGATGAGGGGACCACCCTCGTTGCCGGTAACGCCACCCTGCACCGGGAGCTTCGCAAGCTGCTTCGGGGTGCACCACAAGGACAAGGAGTGCGGTGATGGACCTGCTCGATCCGGCGATCAATCGTTATCTCGGCGCTCTCGCAACGACCGATGACGAACCGGTGCTGCTCGAGATGGAGGAGTATGCGCGTGCTCGTGGCTTTCCGATCATCGGGCGGCTCTGTGGCCGCTTCCTCGAGGTCATGGCCCGGTCGGCCGGCGCGCGGCGCATCTTCGAGATGGGCTCCGGTTACGGGTATTCGGCTTACTGGTTCGCACGCGCGACGGGCCCCGAGGGCGAGATACACCTTACCGATATGGACCCCGCAAACGAGAAGAGGGCGCTCGACTACTTGGGGCGTGCCGGACTCGACGGACCGGTTCACTATCACGTGTCGTCCGCATTCGACGCCTTCAACGGCACCGAGGGCGAGTTCGACATCGTGTATTGCGACATCGACAAGCACGAGTACCCGCAGGCGTTCGAGCTTGCGAAGGAGCGCGTACGCATCGGTGGGCTCTACCTGTGCGACAACATGCTGTGGTCCGGGCGCGTGACCGGCGAGGAACCCGATGACCCCAACCCGGATCTAACGCGCACCATCGACCGGGCCAACAAGCTCATCGCGGCGGAGCCCGGCTGGCGTTCGTTCATCCTGCCGATTCGCGACGGCGTCGTCTGCGCCGTTAGAGTTCGGTGATGGACCAAGCCGGGAACGCACGGATGGACATCACGCCGACGGAGGCCGCCCGCCGCATGGAGGACGGCGACCTCGTGTTGATCGACGTGCGCGAGCCCTACGAGTGGGAGGCCGGACACGTTCCCGGTTCCACCCATCTGGAGATGGAGACCATCGGCGGGCGACTCGACGAAATCCCCAGCGACCGGCCGGTTGCCTTCTTGTGTCTCGGGGGAGGGCGCAGCGGCGTGGTTGCAGGCGCCCTCAGAGCGCGCGGCCACGACGCCTACAACGTGGAGGGCGGCTTTCGAGCGTGGTTCGAGGCCGGCCTGCCGACGGAACCCGACGGTGCCACCGTCGCCCCGCACTGACTCGACCTCGACGGCCCGTCTCTGCGACCATGGGCACCGGAATACGCCCTCGGAGGGGCGTGTTTGTAATTCTGTAATTGACCCCATCCCAGAGGAGACCCTTGCCCCGACCGCATCGACTGGCACCACCCGAAGCGCCCGAGCGCAGGGCCAAGCCCGGCACCTTCCGCCGGATCGCGGCGACCTTCAGGCCCTACCGCGGCAGGGTCGGCGTCGTCGGCCTGCTGATCCTGGTCATCTCCGCGATCGGGCTCATCAACCCGCTGCTCATCAAAGTCGTGTTCGACGACGTGATCCTGGCGGTGGACAAGCCGACGGACGAGCGCCTGCAGCTCTTGTGGCTCGTCGTGGGCGCGATGATCGCGGCCCCCGTCGTGAACGGTGCGCTCGGTCTGTGGCAGACCTATCTCAACAACATCGTGGGTCAAAGCGTCATGAGAGATCTGCGGAACAGCCTCTACGCCCACCTTCAGAACATGTCCCTGAAGTTCTTCACCTCGACCCGCACCGGCGAGATTCAGTCGCGCCTGTCGAACGACGTGGGCGGCGTTCAGGGGGTCCTGACCGACACGGCATCGAGCACCCTGTCCAACGTCACGATCGTCATCTCGACGGTGGTGACCATGGCGATCCTGTCGTGGGAGCTGACCCTGTTGTCGCTCGGCATTCTGCCGTTCTTCCTGTGGTTGAGCCGGAAGGTTGGACGGGTGCGCCGTGAGATCTCGGGACAGACGCAGGAGTCGCTGGCCGATTTGACGGCTCACATGCAGGAGACCCTGTCCGTGTCGGGCATCCTGCTGTCGAAGTCCTTCGGTCGTCAGAACTACGAGATCGGCCGCTTTCGCGGGAAGAACGACAAGCTCTTCGGTCTCGAGATCAGGCGCACGATGGTGGGCCGCGGCTTCTTCGCTCTGATCCAGGTGTTCTTCTCGGTCATGCCTGCGTTTGTCTATCTGCTCGCCGGATTGCTGTTCCTCAATGGCTCACTTGCCGGGGATCCCCGCAACGTCGTCGGGACCATCGTGGCCTTCACGACCCTGCAGAGCAGGTTGTTCTTCCCCCTGGGTCAATTGCTGAACGTGAACGTCGAAATCCAGTCGAGCCTCGCTCTGTTCGATCGCATCTACGAATACCTCGATCTGGAACGGGACATCATCGATCACGACGGTGCCATCGAGCTGTCGCAGGACGAGGTCTCGGGACGCGTCGTCTTCGACGACGTCTGGTTCAAGTACGGTTCCCACAGCGCCCCTTCTCCGAGTCTTCAGCCGGAGTCCGAGGAGGGCCGCCTCTGGACTATCGGAGGCGTCGAGCTCGAGGCTCAACCCGGCCAACTGATTGCGCTCGTTGGTCCATCGGGGGCCGGGAAGACGACTCTTACCTATTTGCTGCCCCGTCTCTACGACGTGAACCGCGGTGCCGTAAAGATCGACGGCATCGACGTGCGCGACATCCGGCTGGAATCGCTCGGAGACATCGTCGGCATGGTCACTCAGGAGACCTATCTGTTCAACGCAAGCGTGCGCGAGAACCTCAGCTACGGAAATCCCGACGCAACCGACGAGGACCTCGAGAGGGCGGCGCGCGCGGCGAATATCTGGGCGCGCGTGGAAGAGCTGTCCGATGGATTCGACACGATCGTCGGCGAACGCGGCTACAAGATGTCCGGCGGCGAGAAGCAGCGCCTCGCCATTGCCCGGGTGATTCTCAAGAACCCGAGCATCCTCATTCTCGACGAGGCGACGAGCGCGCTCGACACCCACTCGGAACGTCTGGTTCAGAGCGCTCTCGGTCAGGTCATCCGGGGGCGCACGACCATCGCGATCGCTCACCGGCTGTCGACCATCCTCGCTGCAGACCAGATCCTCTACGTCGACCGTGGACGGATCATCGAGCGCGGCACCCATTCCGAGTTGCTCGGAAAGGACGGCGCGTACGCTGCGCTCTATCACGAGCAGTTCTCGGACGGAGCGGTCGAGACCAGATGCGAAGATGGCTTCGTCCTCGCGAGCGGAGAGGTTGTCTCCGAGCGCGTCCCCGACTGAACAACTCGACCGGCTAGGTCGTCGACCGACTCGAATGCTAAGGAGGACCCTTGAACATCGCGGGCAAGGTTGCGCTCATCTCGGGTGGGGCGTCGGGACTCGGTCTCGCCACCGGCAAGGCGTTCATCGCCGCCGGTGCCTCGGTGGTGCTCGTCGACCTCGAATCATCCAACGGCGAGACCGCCGCCACCGAGCTCGGCGAGCGAACTCGCTTCGTGCCTGCAGACGTCACCTCCGAAGACCAAGTACGGGCGGCCGTAGCCGCGGCCGTCGACTCTTTCGGAGAGATCCACGTCAACGTCAACTGCGCGGGAGTCGGATTCCCTGGGCGCGTTCTGACGCGCGAGGGTGTGGCCAACGATCTCGAACGGTACGAGTTCGTGGTGCGGGTGAACCTGATCGGGACCTTCAACGTGCTCAGGCTCGCGGTCGAACAGATGGCGCGACAAGAGGCCGAGGAAGGAGAGCGGGGGGTCATCATCAACACGGCCTCCATAGCGGCCTTCGACGGCCAGATCGGGCAAGCTGCCTATGCCTCTTCCAAGGGAGGGATCGTCGGGATGACTCTTCCGGTGGCGCGCGACCTGTCGACGAAGCTGATTCGCTGCGTCGCCATTGCGCCCGGAACCTTCGACACACCGATGCTCGCCGGTCTGCCGGAGGAAGCACGACAAAAGCTGGCCGAGGGTGTTCCCCATCCTCGCCGGCTCGGCCGGCCGGAGGAGTACGCGGCCCTCGCGCTGCACATCGTGTCCAATCCCATGCTCAACGGTGACACGATCAGGCTTGATGGGGCGCTGAGGATGCCCCCCCGCTGACGGCTCGGTCGTGCACGCGAGCGCGCGACGTCGTAACTTCAGGAGATTGAGCGGAAAGGCCAAGGGGGAGCAGGACCGTTGGGCGGACGGCTGAAGGGGGCACCAGCTTGGGGACCCTGATCGAGTTCATCGGCTGGGTCGATGCAGTCGTGTTCGGCGCGCTCACGGTCCTGGCCTTCAGGCAATGGCGTCGTGACGGAGGTTCCTCGGTCGGCTGGCTGACCGCGACCTTCGGCGCGCTGGCGACGGTGGTAATCGCGGGCGTCTTCACGCCGGAGGAGTCAGAGGGACTCGCCATCGAACTGCTGGGCAAGCTGCTGGTCGCGATCCTCGTGCTCTTCCCCTACTTCCTCTTCCGATTCATGTCGTCGTTGAAGCCGGCGGGGCGCAAGCTCGAGCTCCTGGCCGGCGGGCTTACGGCGGCGTCCATCGTCGGGACGCTTGCGCTCCCCATGGGCGCCGACGAGCTCGACTCCCGTCCCGTGGTCTACGCGCTCTACGTAGCGCTCGTTCTGATCCAGTGGACGGTCTTGACTTGGGTGGTGGCAATCGGCCTGTGGAGGACGGGCAGCGGACAACCCGCGATCGCCCGGCGCCGGATGCGCCTGCTCGCCCTCGGTTCGGCCGCCCTAAACCTGGCACTCATCCTCGCCGGGGTGACCTCGGGGATCGAGTCCATCGGAATCTCGCTGGTGGTGCAGCTACTAGCGGTCGCCAGCGCGCTGTTGTTCTTCGCCGGATTCGCTCCGCCCTCGTTCCTCCGCGTCTTGTGGCGACGTGAGGAAGAGGAGGAGCTGCGCAGGGCCACCGTAAAGCTCATAGTGGCGACCTCTTCCGCCGAGGTGACCTCGAGCATCCTGCCCCATACCAGCGCCATGGTCGGGGGCCGGGCCGCGGCTCTGCTGGATCGCGAGAACAACCTCTTGGACTCCCATCACGTGTCCGAGGATATGAAGCGATCGATTCCTGCGCTGATCGAGGCCGACGGCAGTAAGAGCGCCTTCGCCCAGGACGTCATCGTCCTGGAGATCCCCTTCGGCAAGCTGGTGGTGTGGGGAAGCCCGGCCACCCCGGTGTTCGGACAAGACGAGATCGGGTTTCTGCAGAGCCTCGCCGCACTCACGGGCCTCGCTCTCGAGCGCACGGAACTGTTTCAGAGGGAACGCAGGGCTCGGCGATCGCTCGAGACGGCTAACAGGGAGCTCGAGTCGGCCACTGCCGAGCTCGAGCAGGAGGTCGCCGAGAGACGCAGGACCGAGGAGGACCTGATCGAGAGCCAGATGCAGCTTGCCGAGGCGCAGGAGCTAACCATGCTCGGAAGCTGGCGCTGGGATGTCGAGAAGGACAGAATCCACTGGTCGGACCAGATGTACCAGATTTTTGGCGTCGATCCCACCAGCTTCAGCGCCAGCCTCGAGGGCTTCATGGAGATCGTCCATCCGGACGACAGAGAGGCCATGAGGACGATGGTCGAGAGGCTGTACGAGTCCGAAGACAGCTTCTCCGTCGATCACCGAGTCCTTCGACCGGACGGGAAGGTCCGCATCATGCATGCGCGCGGCAAGGTGATGCGAGATATCGGGGGCCGCGCGGTGCGCGTCATCGGTACGTCGCAAGATATCACCCGGCGAAAGCACGCGGAGGCCGCGTTGCGCGCGTCCGAATCGCGTTTCCGGAGCCTCGCCGAAAGCTCCAATGAGGGCATCGTGTCCATCGACGAGAGCGGCCACATAGTCTTCTGGAACCGAGGGGCGCAGAAGGTCTTCGGTTACTGGGTCGAGGAGGTCACGGGCCAGCCGGTTCAGATGTTGATGCCCGAACGGTATCGAGGAGACCATCAGCGAGGGTTCGCTCGCTATCTCTCGATCGGTGAGAGCCGCATCATCGGAACCACGATCGAGGTCGAGGGACTCCGCAAGGACGGGAGCGAGTTTCCGCTCGAGTTGTCCCTGTCCACCTGGACGGTCGACGAGCAGCGTTTCTTCACCGGCATCCTGCGCGATGTATCCGATCGTAGGGACGCCGAGGACAAACTGAGGAGCATCAGCAGGCAGCAGGAACTGATTCTGAACTCAGCCGGAGAGGGCATCTACGGTCTCGGCGCGAACGGCATCACGCAGTTCGTGAATCCGGTTGCGGCGTCGTTGTTGGGCTATGAGACCAACGAGCTCATTGGGCGCCCTCAGCATCAGACGATTCATCACTCCCGCCCGGACGGTACTCCCTATCCCGCTGCGGAATGTCCGATTCTCGGAGCCATCAGGAGCGGAAGTGTGGCGCGCGTTCGTGACGAGGTGTTTTGGAGGAGCGACGGAAGCCCTCTCGAGGTCGAGTACCTGGTCACCCCGATCACCGAGGGCGACGACATCACGGGGGCCGTCGTGGTTTTCTGGGAGCGCTCCGCCGACTCCGAGCTCGAGCGTCTGCACCGCGACCACCCTGAGCACGGAGCCCATCCCGTCCGCTAGGGGGGCGGCTCTAGATCAGCGGCGAGAACCCTCCGCGTGGACCGCTTCGACCAACGCTTCTCGCCCGAGCTCATCTTGTGGATGATCTACTACGACATCCTCTGAGCCCTCCCGCTCACCGAGTTCCCGCTCGAGCTCACGCCATTCCTTCTCCGCCCATCGCAGCTTCTCGGTGGCGGATGCCAGGTCGAGAAAGTGCACCGGCACGATGTTCGCCCGAGGTCTGAGGTACGCGTCTCCGATCAGAGCATCGAGTTCTCGCCGCGCCTCGATCAGTCGGGCGTGGATCTGCCGCAGTTTCTCCTGTTGCGGTTCGGTGTAGGTGGGTCGACCGGCAGTAGTCAGACGTACTCCTCGTTGGCACTTGATGTCGTATTCGGGCGGTATGCGAGCTACAGCTTTCAGCTTGGTGCTGCGGGGGCCCGCATCACGCCTGCCGGCCCGGATATCTGAGCGTACATCGCGTGTGCTCTGATGCACAAGCGCACTATCATGGTAGTGGGCATTGCCGACACCCGGTTGTGCCCGGGATACATCCCCCGGCATCGGCCGGCGGCCGGAACGTTCCGGGTTTTTCTGCACCCAGGGCTCTCCAGGGACCCTGAGTGCGGAGAAAGGCCTGATGGTGACGTGCGTCACAGTCGCTGGGACGAGAGACTGGGAACCTGTTCCCATGAGTCCGGACCGGGAGCTCGCTCGCCGCAGCCGTCGCGCCTACGGGATCTTGTCTCTCGCGGAATTGCTCGGGTTGGGCCTGACCCGAGCTCGCATCAAGGGCGCCTGCCGTAGAGGGAGCCTTATACGCGTTCTCCCCACGGTCTACAGGGTGGCGTCGGTGCCCCAGTGCTGGGAGCAAAGACCCATGGCGGTGACCCTCTGGGGTGGACCAATCACCGTCGCATCGGATGTCACCGCAGCGTTCCTGCACGAGTTGCTACCCCGGCGCTCGGAGAAGGTCCACGTCACCTCGGATCACGCGCTCCACCCCCGTCCCGGTATCCGGGTTCGCCGATGCCGACTGCTCCCCGCAGATGTGGCACTCGTCGGACCAATACCGTGTACGTCTGTCCCGCGCACGCTCGCCGACCTCTGCCACACGTCCGATAAACGGGACAGCGTCAAATTCAGCGCGCGTGGGGGAAGGCTGAAATCCCTGGTCAAGGGCCCTTTCCGTAGTACTTATCCGATAAACAACGGATAAGGGGGTCTGAGGATGGAAAAAACGGCGGGTTCGTTGTCCCGCCTGCGATAGCTTGAGCACGATCCGCCGGGGCAGGACGCGCTCTGTGCCTACCGGCTTACATGGGCGCGCTACGCCACTGCAGCGA
>JBOGWX010000124.1:0-107970 GCA_050694055.1 Actinomycetota bacterium | reverse complement strand
CGCTTCGCTGTTGGCGCGATCGTCGAGACGATCGCGCTTCGCTGTTGCCGGGTTGGTGCCGCGGCGAGCATAGCGGGCAGGATCGGCCGTCTCGACGGCTTGGCAGCAGACCGACGCTCGTGCGGTATGTTCCGCCGCAGGGGACAAACCGAATATCCAAAAGCACCGATAGGAGCGCTGTGGCCGACCTGCTCGAGGAAGAGGAAATCGAACAACGGGCCGATGAGCTCGGTGATTGGGAGCGCGAGGGCGCCGCCATCCAGAAGGTCTTCGAGCTCGAGGATTTCACGGCCGCGATCAAGTTCGTGAACGAGGTAGCGAAGCTCGCCGACCGCTACGATCACCACCCCGACATCGACATCCGCTGGAACCGGGTAAAGCTCGTGCTTTCGACACACTCCGAGGGCGGTCTAACGGCGCGCGACTTCGACGTCGCAGGCGAGATCGAACAGTCGATTCAGTACTGAGCCGGACCAGGTTTGCGATCTCACAACCGACCAGCGGTTGCGATACAGCAGCACCACCACAGGGGCACTTCAAGGCTCGGCGAATGTGACGTTTCCCTCGATGTCGGTTGTTCCCGGCTCCCGTCAGCCGGGGGACGGGGTGGCGCCCACCTGCTCGCGTAGCCACGGCGGCAGCGAGAAGGTCACGTCCTCCGACGTCACTTCCTTGGTCTCGACCGTCTCGTAGCCGCAGGCGGCGAGCTTGGCCAGCAGTCCCTCGACCAGAACCTCGGGCGCGCTGGCGCCCGAGCTGACGCCGACCGTCTCGACCCCGTCGAGCCACCGGCCCTCGAGATAGCTCTCGTCGGGAACCAGATGAGCCGGCGTGCCCGCCTTCATCGCCACCTCGACCATGCGGTTGGAGTTCGACGAGTTGACGGCACCCACTATCAGCACGAGATCGGCCTCCGGCGCCAGGGCCTTGACCGCAACCTGGCGGTTCTGGGTCGCATAGCAGATGTCGTCGCTGTGGGGGCCGGCGATGTCGGTGAACCTGCTCCTCAGAGATTCGACCACGTCGCGCGTGTCGTCGACCGACAGGGTCGTCTGCGTGAGATACGACACCGGCTCGTTTTCATCGAGCGGGAGGTTCTCGATCTGGTCCACGTCCTCGATGACGTAGGTCGAATCGGGGACCTCGCCGGCGGTGCCCTCGATCTCCTCGTGTCCCATGTGGCCGACGAGTACGATCTTGCGCCCGCCGCGCGCGAACTTCTTGGCCTCGAGGTGCACCTTCGTCACCAGCGGGCAGGTGGCGTCGATGACCTGCAGGCTGCGTTCGATCGCACTGGCGCGCACCTGGGGCGACACGCCGTGGGCGGAGAACACGCACACCGCGCCCTCGGGGATCTGCTCCTCGGAATCGACGAACACGGCGCCGCGCTTCTCCAGCTCGGTCACGACGTAGCGGTTATGAACGATCTCCTTGCGCACGTAAACGGGGGCCCCGCAGGTCTCGAGCGCTCGCTCGACGATCTGGACCGCCCGGTCGACGCCCGCACAGTAGCCGCGCGGGGCGGCGAGAATGACTTTCTTCACGCAGCCCATGCTAACGGCAGGGACGCATTGCGGAAGTATCACGCCGCGAGAAGCGCCATCGTTTGACAGCCTTTAGTTGCCAAATCGAACGTTGACCGGCTTTTTGTCGGTGGCGAACCAAACACCGGTCGACGTTGCTGGGACGAACCACATGCCGGGAAGGATCCCGGCGGCGGGTACTGCGGCTCTCGCTTCCTATCGGGGGCCGGTTCCTCGGCGCCCGGTTCTGTTGGCCTTCGTTTTCTTGCGCGCGACCTTCTTCGCCGCCGAACCCCTGCGAGCCGGCTTCGTGGCCGTTTTCTTGCGGGCGGTCCTCTTGGTTGCCGGGACGCGAAACAGGTCGGCGAGGCCCGCTTCCTGGCTCGAGGGACACAGCGGCTCGATGGCGCAGTCCTCGCAGCGTGGCCTCTTGGCGTCGCAGGTCTGCCGCCCGTGCATGATGAAGAGGTTGGGGACCACCGGCCACGCCTTCTTCGGGAACAGGGCCATCAGATCCTTTTCGATCTTGTCCGCCTCTTTCGAGCCGTGACCCGTGAGGCCCAATCGCACCGCCACCCTCCCCACGTGCGTATCCACGGCGATGCCGGCGTCCGGGTCCTCTGTGAGGGTCTCGGGGAAGCAGTTCGACTGCACGATGTTGGCGGTCTTGCGAGCCACGCCGGGCAGCGAGATCAGCTCGGCGATCGTGGGTGGGACCTCGCCGTCGTAGTCGTCGATGAGTTTCTGGCTCAGTCCCCGCACCGACTTGGTCTTCTGGTTGAAGAAGCCGGTGGGGCGGAGATCGTCCTGGAGCTCCGTCTCCGGCACCGCCAGATAGTCCTCGGGTTTCCGGTACTTGGCGAACAGGGACTGGGTGACCTCGTTGATCTTTTGGTCGGTGGACTGAGCCGAGAGCACCGTCGCGATCAGGCACTCGAGCGGGTTCGTGAAATCGAGGGCGATCTTGGGTTCGGGGTAGGACTCCTCGAGCCGGTTCAGGATCTCGGAGGCGCGCTCTGCGGCGGGCAGGTCCCTCTGGGTCCGTGGCATGGCCGCAGGATACCTGTTAGGGTGACCAAACGACCGTTTGTTTGCAAGCTAAGACGAGGACCCATGGCCCAGATCGCCACTACCACGCTGAGCCCCAGGCGAGCCGAGCTCGTCACGGCCGCCGCGCGGCTCTTCTCGCAGAGGGGCTACCACGGCACCTCCATGAAGCATCTCGCCGACGCGCTGGGCATGCTCAAGGGCTCGCTCTATGCGCACATCGGATCCAAGCAGGAGTTGCTCTACGACGTCGTGGCCGAGGGGGCCGAGCGGTTTCTCGAGCGCGGCCGTGCGGCCGCCACGCTGGACGGCACCTCCTCCGAGCGGCTCGAGGCGTTCCTCGTGGGACACATCGAGACCGCCATCGAGCACCTCGATGCGGCCACGGTCTTTCTCAATGAGTGGCGCTATCTCTCCGACGACCTGCGCGCCGACGTGCAGGTCAAACGCGACACCTACGAGGGAATGGTGCGGACCATCGTGACCGAGGGCATCTCAACGGGTGAGTTCCGCTCGGACACAGACGTGGCGATGACCGCTCGCCTCGTGTTGTCGGCGGGAAACTGGGTCTACGCCTGGTACCGCCCGGACGGCTCGTTGACCTCGACCGAGATCGGACACCGCTACACAGAACTGATCGTAAGAGGTCTCGAGAACACACGAGCGGAGGCTTCGGCCGGCGCTCACTCCCACACGGAGGTGGCACCATGACGTACGACGAGAAACTGGCTCGCTTCAACGAGCACATCGAAGACGGGGGCAAGGTCGAGACCAACGACTGGATGCCCGACGACTACCGGCGGGGCGTACTCAAGTTCGTCGAGATGCACGCCAACTCGGAGATCATGGGCGCCCTTCCCGAGCGCGAGTGCCTCCCGATTGCGCCCTCACTGCAGCGCAAGATGAGCCTTGCCGCCAAGATCCAGGACGAGGTCGGTCATGCGCAGCTCCTCTACCGGGTTGCAGAGGATCTGGGTAAGGGTCGCGACACGATGTTCTACGACCTCGTCACCGGCCGGTCCAAGTTCCACAACGTCTTTCACTATCCGGTTAGGCACTGGGGCGACGTCGCCATCATCGGTTGGCTTATCGACGGTGCCGCGCTCGTGACCCAGGCGGCGCTCCGTGATTCGTCCTATGCGCCCTACGCACGCGTGCTCAAGCGGATCTGCGCCGAGGAGCAACTTCACCTGCGCCACGGCGAGCACATCACGATGGAATTGTCGGCCGGGACCGACGAGCAGCGTGACATGTTCCAGGAAGCGCTCAATCGTTGGTGGCTGCCGATCATTCATTTCTTCGGCCCCCGCTCCAACGTCGCCAAGGACCTGCTGCTGCGCTGGAAGGTCAAGACGCGCACGAACGAGGACCTGCGTCAAGAGTTCCTCGACCGCTACGTGCCGAAGATCCTGGAGTTGGGTTACGAGTTCCCCAAGCCGGTCCCTCACCAGGACGGCGAGCACTACCTCGTGCGAGACGAGGACATCGACTGGGAGCCGCTCAACGACATCAAGAAGAATCAGGGCCCCGAGACCGAGCGCAGGCTGTCCTGGCGACGCGACATCTACGACACCCACCGCTGGGTGCGCGACGCGATGGCCGAGCCCGCGGTTCATGTTGCTTGATCGGTCGCTACGGTCGCCGGTCGCTACGGGAGCGCCGGCTCGCTTGCGGTCCTCGGTTAACCCAGGCCGGCACCTTCGGCGCGGGCCTCTGCGGAGGCGGCGCTCCGCCGGCGCCCCCCTCACTCCCTGTTTCGCCGACGCTCGGGTGCAACATGTACTGCAATCTCTAGAGGAGAAGAGATGGAAATCTATGAAGTGTTCAAGAGGTCGGGGCACAAGGATCCCTTTCATCACGCGGGGAGCGTCATCGCTCCGGACTCCGAGATGGCTCTCATCATGGCCAAGGAGTGTTTCCTCCGGCGGCGCGAGGGTGAGCACCTCTGGGTGACCCGGCGTTCGGACATCCACTCCTTCTCGGACGAGAGCCTGCTCGAGATCGCCGCCGACAAGAGCTACCGCTTTCCCGAGGCCTACCGCGATGTCGTTACCAAACGCGAGAAGGCTCGTGCCCGGGCCAGGGAGATCGTGGCCGAGCGGGACGCGTCATGACGAGCAAGTCACTCACCTCGTTGCTGCTCGCCTACGGAGACGACGAGCTCGTGCTCGGTCACCGGCACTCCGAGTGGACCGGCTTCGCTCCTCACATCGAAGAGGACGTCGCCTTCAGCTCGATCGCCCAGGACGAGATCGGTCATGCAGCCAACTACTTCATGTTGCTTGCCAGACTCACGGACGACGACCACGACCGCATAGCATTGGGACGCGCCATCGAGGAGTACCGCAACGCAATTATTTGCGAGCGTCCGAATGGCGACTGGGCCTACACCCTGGCGCGCCACTGGCTCTACGACACGGCCGACGATATTCGCCTGACCGCGCTCGAGCAGAGCGCAAATAGCGAACTTGCACAACTAGCGACGAAGATGCGCCGAGAGGAGCGCTACCACTTGATCCATGCGGAGATGTGGATCACGCGCGTCGCGCATGGACCAGTCGAGGGTCGAAGCCGTCTCGAGGCGGGCCTGTCCGGCGCGTTTGCCGAGGCGGTCGGCCTCTTCGAGCCGATCGAGCTAGAGGACGAGGCGGTCGAAGAAGGCTGGCTCCCGATCCCCTCGTCGAAGCTCAAGGCGACCTTCGTGGAGCGGGCCGGCAGCACGCTCGACGACCTTGGCCTGCCGACCGAGGTGCGCGCCGGCCTAGACGAATCGGCCGAGTTCGTGGCCTCCTCGTCGGGCGATCTGATCACCTCGGCCGAGAGTGACGCCGCGGAGCCACCGCGCTCGACGGGAGCCGGCGGTCGCACCGGCGATCACACGGAGGACTTCGAGCAGTTGTGGGGCGATATGACCAAGACCTATAGAGAGCATCCGGGAGCAACCTGGTAATGAGTGCCGCGACAATCATCGAGCTGGCCGTCTGGGAAGCCCTTGCCACCGTGCAGGACCCTGAGATTCCGGCCGTCTCGGTAGTGGACATGGGCATGATCAAACGCGTCGACGTGGACGGGTCCCTGGTGCAGGTCACAGTGCTGCCGACCTTCACCGGCTGTCCCGCAATCCCCGTCATCAAGCAGGACGTGAGCGACGCGGTTGCCACGGTAGCCGACGTCGATTCCGTGGTCGTCGACACGACCTTCGACCCGCCCTGGACCACCGACCGAATCACCGAGGAGGGCAGGGCCAAGCTCAAGCAGTTCGGCCTCGCGCCGCCCACCGGCAAGGGCCCGGTTCTCATCACCGACATCGGCCTCCCGACCAAGGCGGAGTGCCCCTTCTGCGGGAGCACGGACACGCGCAATGAGAACCCCTTCGGGCCCACCCCCTGCCGCGCGCTGTACTACTGCGAGAGCTGCCGCCAGCCCTTCGAGCAGTTCAAACCGGTCTGACTCGTCGAGTCAGTCGACCAGGGTCAGGTCGGGCCGCACGTCCGCGAGGTGGATCATCGCGTCGACGACCTGGGGGTCGAACTCCGTGCCACTCGCCTCTTTTAGGCGCCTGCAGGCCTCCTCAGGGCTCAGGCGCGCGCGGTAGGGACGATCGCTCGTCATCGCATGAAAGGCATCGACCACGAGAATGATCCGTGCCTCCAGCGGGATGACTTCGGCGCGCAGGCCGTCCGGATAACCGCGTCCGTCCCAGTGCTCGTGACAGGCCCGAACGATGGGTCGCACCTCCGCGAGAAAGTCGATCGGAGCCAAGATCTTCTCTCCCAGTTCGGGATGCGTGCGAATGATCGCCCACTCCTCGTCGTTGAGCGGTCCCTCCTTGCAAAGAATGTCGGTGGGGATTCCGATCTTTCCAATGTCGTGAAAGAGCGCGCCCAGCTCGAGGTTCTTCATCCTGCTCGGCTCGAGTCCGAGCACATCGCCGACCTCGAGCGCCATGTCGGTAATCCACCGAGCATGCGATGACGTGTATTCGTCCTTCGCCTCCAGCGCGTTCGCGAGTGCTTCGACGGTCGAGATGAAGGTGCGTTCGAGACTCTGAAAGGTGTGAGCGTTATTGATGGCCAGGCGCGCCTGATGAGCGATGCCCGCCAGCAATTTCATCTTGCGCTCGGAGAACTCGTAGTCGCCCAGCGCCGGGGCCCCCACGACGATCGCCCCCACTCCTCCACCATCGAGCTTCAGTGGCGCCACCGCCATGTGTCCGCGCACGAGGTCGAAATCCAAACCCATCCGGGACACCAGGTCACTCGAGCCGGCCGCGAAGGGTTCGTCCGAGAGCAACAGAGGGCGGGCCGTTTCCAGCGGCCAGCGCAGTCCGGTTACCCGAACCAGCTCGCGGCCCTCGTAACCGAACTCTGCCCCGGAGACGAGATCGCCGCTCACCCCGTCGGGCACCCACACGGTCGTGCGCGGTGAGCCCAGGATGCGGGCGGCAAGCTCGACCGTGCGGTTGAGGATCTCGTCCATGTCCTCGGCCGTCGCGAGTTCACGACTGACGTCCAGCAGCGCGTTGGCGATCTCGGCGCTCTCCCTCTGGTCGCGGTACAGGATCGCCTTCTGCAGCGCGGTGGAGGCCTGATATGAGAGGCCGGCGAGAAGCCGCATACGGTCCTCGGCGAAATGCGAACCGTCCGGGTCGGGGTGTCGAACGCTGATCCACCCCCGGACACCGTGAAGGGGTCCCACGGCCAACGTCCGCCACGCGAAGTTGGCCGGAAGGGGAAGGTCTCGTTGGACTTCGGAGATCGGAACGACAAAGGGCTCTTTGCGTCCCCTGAGGAAACGATCGCCCTGTTCCCGAGGGAGGCGCGTACGAATCGCCGGCTCCGCCGAGCGATCCCCTATGAATCCGTGATGCGCAACGCACACGTAGTAATCGGTCCGCTCGTCGTAGAGCCACAGCGCGGACTGGCGAGCTTCCATGACACGGCTTGCCACCTTGACGATCTCGTTCCCAACGACGTACTCACTGGGAGCCATGGAAACGGTGTCCGCGAACTCGAGGAGTGCCGTGGCATGCTCGGCCTCGAGTCTCTGGTGTTCGTAGAGACGGGCGTTCTCGAGAGCAACGGCAGCGTGACCGGCCAGCACCTCCAGCAGTCGCACGTCGTCTTCGTCGAATTGCCCCCGGCCCAACTTGGAGATGATGACCGCGCCGATGACTCGCGCCCCGTAGTTCAGCGGGACCGCCACCAGCGACTCCTCGATGTCGGTCGTCCCCGGAACCTGTACCGCCCACTCGCAGTCGAGCGCATTCGGGACCAGCAGCGGACGCCCGGTCTGAGCCACGCGACCCGTGACCCCCTCTCCGATCTTGACCTTCCATTTCTCGACGTCCCCGGGGGAATCGAGAACCTCCCCTTTGAAGGCAATGGGCAGGAGCTCCTGACCCTCGGCGAGATAGACGCGACAGGAGTGGTAGTCGATGAGGGTTCTCAGCTCGTTGGCGATGGTGCCGCCGATCTGCCTCACGTCGTTCAGACGGTTCAGTTTGCCGGCAAGGCTCTGCAGCATCTTGAGGTGAGCGATCGATCGAACGTCGCGGTTCCTAGGCGGCTCTCCGGGTCGCTCGCCCGCTCCCTCTTCGAAGATGACCGTACGGTTCTTACCCCTTGCTTTGGCGGTCATCATCGCCGCGTCGGCGCAGGCGACCAGCTCGCGCGGGTTCGCCGCGTGGTCGGGTCCTTGAGCCACCCCAATCGACACGGTGATCCTTCCCGCCGGTTCGAAGTTCATCGACTCGAGCTTCTGGTTGATGCGCGCTGCAAGTCCGAGTGCATCCCCCGCGTCGCACGACGGCAGGATCACGGCGAACTCCTCGCCGCCCACACGACACGCGACATCCGACACGCGCACGGTCGCGCGCAGAAGTTCAGCGATGGCAACCAGTACGGCGTCGCCCGTGGCGTGACCGAAGACGTCGTTGACCTTCTTGAAGTCGTCGATGTCTGCAACCAGAAGCGCGCAAGAGTCGTGTTTGCGGCTCGCTCGGTTGAGCTCGGCGCGCAGTCGCTCGTGGAAGTGACGGTGGTTGTAGAGGTTTGTCAACGAGTCGGTCTGAGCGGCCAGCTCTAGCTCGGCCCGTCGATGCGCGTTGTCGATGGCCAGCGCTGCCGCGTCGCCGAATCGCTTCGCTATCTCGAACTCCTCGGGACTGAACACGACTTCCTCGCCCTGACGGTAGATGTTCAAGGCACCTTTGAGCGCTCCCTTGGTGAGGAGGGGGATGCTGATGAACGACTCCGGATCAAGAGGGGTGCCCGGGATGACCTGGACCCTTGGATCGAGGTGCGCATGATTGGCCAGCACCGCCTCCCGATGCCGAACCGCGTAGCCGGTGATCCCTCGCCCGAACGGCGCCCTGTCCTGCATGATCTCGTCGGCGTATTGATCGCGCGCGAGGACCGGAACGAGGACCTGCCGGGCTTCGTCCGCCTCGTAGATGATCAAGGTGTCGTAGTGGAGCAGATCCATGAGCGTGTCGGCGATGCGCTCCAGTAGCGCGCCGAGGCTCTGCTCCGAGAGCACGTGGTGGAAGACGTCGGCCAGACGACGGTACGAGTCGAGGCGCGCCTCGGCCTCGCCCATCCGGCTCCCTATTCTCGAATCCAGCACCAGTTCTCCCGGCCCCCTTCTCCCGCGCGCACGAGGCGGTTCCTCCTGGTTATCGGTGGTCCTCGAGTCGCCCTTGAACTCGAAGGTCACCCGAGAGCTGGGGGAGCGATAGAACCTTCGGACTATGCCTACGGCCGCAGGGGCCGCAGGGGCCGGTCCACCCCCTCTGGGGCCGGCGTTACGCTCGGTGACCGAAAATCATGCCGGCCCCCCGATCCAGGAGCGATCTTGTGCCCATACAGGTAACCGAGGAAGCCGTCGACGTGCTGAGGCGGTCGCTCGAGCTCGGCCGGGTCGATCCCACCGTGGGCGGGGTGCGCCTGCGTGCCGCTCACGGGCTCGGTGGGGGCCTGGACATCCAGATCGAGCTCGCGGACGGCCCTCTCGAAGGAGAGACGACGGTGGAGGCCGCGGAGCTTCGTCTCTTCGTCGATCCGGGCGTGACCGAAGCCATCCCCGACGCGGTCGTGGCGGTCGAGCCCCAGCACGAGATGATCGTCGTGCGTCCTGCCGAGTGACGCCGATGGTCAGGCGACGGGTCGTGGTGCGGGGCCGCGTTCAGGGAGTCTTCTTTCGTGACTCCTGCAGGCGCATCGCGCAGGAACACGGCGTCGCCGGTGCGGCCGCGAACCTGCCCGACGGCACCGTGGGGATCATCCTCGAGGGCGAACCCGAGGCCGTGGATGCGGTGATCGAATGGTGCCGCTCGGGTCCCTCTTACGCCGACGTCGATGCGGTCGAGGTGAGCGAGGAAGAACCCGAGGGCCTCGAGGGCTTCTCTACGGGCTAACGCTAACCGGCGGCGGGGGCCTCTAGCGCAGGTTCACCCACACGGACTTCGTCTGCGTGTAGCCCTCCATGGAGTGCTTGCCGAGCTCGCGGCCGAAACCTGATTGCTTGTAGCCGCCGAAGCTGACTCCGGGATCGTAGAGACCGGCGGTGTTCACCCACACCGTGCCGGCCTGGATGCCGCGCGCTACCCGGTGGGCTTTCGAGACGTCGCCGGTCCACACGGCGGAGGCGAGGCCGTACATGGTGTCGTTGGCCACCGCGATGGCCTCGTCGACGTCGGCCACCTCGATGACCGCCGCCACGGGTCCGAAGATCTCCTCCTGCGCGATCCGCATGTCGTTGCGGACGCCGGCGAAGATCGTGGGTTGGACGAAGTAACCAGCGCCCAGGTCGGTGGCACGCTCGCCGCCGGTTACGAGCTCGGCCCCCTCGGAGCGACCGACGTCGATGTATCCGGTGACTCGCTCGAGCTGCTCGGCCGACACGACCGGACCCATGCCGGTGGCATCGTCGAGCGCCGGGCCCAGCTTCATCGACTGCGTGGCGCCGACCAGGGACTCGACGAACTCATCGTGAACCGACTTCTCGACCAGGATGCGGGTGCCGGCGGTGCACACTTGTCCCGAGTTGACGAAGACTCCCAGCATCGATCCCTTCGACGCCCGCCTCAGGTTGGCGTCGGCAAAGACGATGTTCGGTGACTTCCCGCCCAGCTCGAGCGTCGTCCGTTTCAGGTTGCCGGTCGAAGCCGAGAGGATCTTCCGCCCGACCTCGGTCGATCCGGTGAAGGTGATCTTGTCCACGTCGTCGTGCGCGGCCAGAGCGGCGCCCGCCTCTTGTCCGAAGCCCGTCACGATGTTGACCACACCCTCGGGGACGCCGGCCTCGAGGCACAGCTCGCCCAGGCGCAGGGCGGTGAGCGGGGCCTGCTCGGCGGGCTTGAGCACCACGGAATTGCCGAACGCAAGCGCCGGGGCGATCTTCCACGCGGCCATGATCAGGGGGAAGTTCCAGGGGATGATCCCCCCGCAGACACCGAGTGGCTCGCGCAGCGAGTAGACGAACATGTTGTCGTCGCTCGGGTTCGTCTCGCCGTAGACCTTGGTCGGCCAGCCGGAGTAGTAGCGGAACGCCTCTCCCGCCGCCCACATCTCGCCGGAGGCGACGTTGACGGGCTTCCCCGAGTCGATGGCCTCGAGCTGGGCCAGCTCGGGAGTGTTGCGCTTGATCAGCTCCCCGACCTTGTAGAGCACGTCGGTGCGCTTGCCCGGTCGCAGCCCGCTCCAGCGTCGATCGTCGAAGGACGCCCGGGCCGCCGCAACCGCCGCGTCCACATCCTCGGCGCTGCCGCGCGGAACCTCGGTGATTTTCTCGCCGGTCGAGGGATCGACAACCTCGAAGGTCCGGCCCGACTGCGCGTCCACGGCCGCTCCGCCGACCGTCATCCTGGGCGGGCGCTCGATGAATTTCGTTACCTCGGCAAGTAGTTCGACTTGCGCCATTGCAGGCCTCCTCAGCCATTGCTCTTAGCTCTTATCGCCGCTCTTATCGCCGTCCCTTGAAGGCACAGCTTAATGCGCCTCCCAGAGCGGACCCGTCGCGCGCCTGGTGCGACCCACACCTCGTTTTCCTAGTTCCGGAGGATCACCGGAAGGTAGCTCAGGCTGACTAGTGACAAAATAGTCATTGCCAAGCCGGGCGAACCGGGTGACTTTGGATGGTCGTGAGCTCCTCAACCACAACGGCCGGCGCGGAAGACCGCGGCGAGTCCCAGGCGCCCTCGACTCCTCCGGCGGGGGCCGCACGCGTCTGGCTTCTGACGGCCGTGATGGCCGCAGCGAGCTGTGCGCTCTTGGCGTTCGTCGTCGCAGACATGAAGCCACTGGTCGACAGCCCCGTGCGCGTCCCATGGTGGGCCCTGGCACCGCTGTTCTGCCTGGCCGAGATCTTCGTGATCCACCTGCAGTTCCGGCGCGATGCGCACTCCTTCTCGCTGAGCGAGGTTCCCCTCGTGCTCGGCTTCTTCTTCGCGAGCCCGTGGGAGCTGGTGGTGGCGCAGCTCGTTGGATCGGCCGTCGCGCTCGTCCTCCATCGCAAGCAGTCGCCGCTCAAGTTGTCCTTCAACATGAGCCACTTTGCCCTCGGTACCTCGCTCGCGGCCTTGATCTTTCACGGCGTCGTGGGCGAGGGCGATCCCATCGGCCCCCTTGCCTGGGGCGGTGCCCTGGCCGGCACACTGGTGGCCTCGATCGGCAGCGGACTGGCGATCGCCGCCGCCATGTGGCTCGCGGACGGGCGACGGCCGGCCGGTTTCGCACAGACACTGCGCTACCTGGTCATCATCACCGCCACGAATACCAGCATCGCCCTCGCCGTGGTGACGGTGCTCTGGCTCGAGCCGATGGCGGCGTGGCTTCTGGTCGTCCCCGTCGGTCTGATGTTCGTCGCCTACCGCGCCTACACCCTGCAGAGCGAGAAACACCACAGCCTCGAGTCGCTCTACGAATCGACGCGGCTGCTGAACCGCACCTTGCAGGTCGAATCTGCGAGCAGCGCCCTGCTGGAACAGGCTCGCCGCATGTTCAGAGCCGAGGTGGCGAGCATCACTCTCTTTCCATCCGCAGAGGGAGAACCGGCACTTCGCTCGACCTCGGGGCCGGGAGATCACGAGCAATCGCTGATTCCGGTGCAGCTCGATCCCCGAGAGGGGGTCTGGGCGCGCGTCGCGTCGGAGCGGGAGGCGGTTCTGTTCGCCCGGCCGATCCGCAACGATCGTATCCGTGAGTACTTCGAAGCGAGCGACATACGGGATGCGATCGTGGCGCCGTTGTTCGGGGAGGACGAGGTCGTCGGGACCATGCTTGTCGGAAACCGCTTCGGCGATGTCAGCACCTTCGACTCCGAGGACAAGAGGCTCTTCCAGACCCTTGCCAACCATGCAAGCGTGTCGCTGGAAAACGCCCGGCTCGTCGGCCGCCTCGAGGAATCCCTGGCCCACCTGACGGAGATGAACATGATCAAGGACGACTTCGTTGCGTCCGTCTCGCACGAGTTACGGACTCCACTGACCTCGATCCTGGGCTACGCGAAGACACTGCTTCGTCCCAATGTCACCTTTACGAAAGATGAAGAGCACCAGTTCCTGAAGACCATCGAGCGTCAAGGCGAGCGTCTACGGCTGCTGATCGAGGATCTGCTCGAGGTCTCGCGTCTCGAGTCACAAGATGTGCGCCCATCCATCTCGACCGTGTCGCTCCCCCACCTCGCGCGCCAGATCATCGAGGAAGGGCGCCAACGCTCCGACCACCTTCTCGACCTCGACTTCGAGGAGGGAATGCCTCTCATCAAGACCGACGAGGGCAAGATCTACGAGATCATCAGCAACCTGATCGACAATGCCATCAAGTACTCCCCCGACGAGTCGCGGATAACATTGCGCGGCGTTCGTCAGAGTGACGGTGTTCTGGTTTCGATCGTCGATGAGGGCCGTGGTGTGCCGGGCGCCCTCCATGAGAAGATCTTCGAGCGCTTCTACCAGGTGGACCAGACGTCGACTCGATCGGTCGGAGGCACCGGGCTGGGCCTTTACATCTGCCGCAAGATGGCGGGCGTGATCGGGGGGCGTCTGTGGCTCGAGCGGTCCGACCATCTCGGTTCGACGTTTTGCCTATGGATTCCCTCGACGCCACCACTGGCACGCGGGCTCCCACACAGCTTCGGCAACCGTGCGCCGATCGAGCGGCGAACATCGACACGGCCGGAGACGCTGAAAGACACGATCCCCGACGCATGACCGGCGGCCCGTCGCTCGTCAACGAGGGGTGAAGCCCGAGGCGTAGGTGCCCAGTAGCCTCGTGAAGGTGGCGTGATCGCTGACCTCCGCGAGTGCCTCGACCATCGCTGAGTCATCGGCCGGTGCCTCGACGTCGACGTAGAAAACGTACTCCCAGGGACGTCCGGCGCGCGGCCGCGACTCCAACTTGGTTAGGTTCAGATGACGCTCCGCGAAGGCCCCTATGCAACGGTATAGCGAGCCCGCGACGTGGCCGACCCCGAAGACCAAGGACGTCTTGTTCGGGTCGCGTAGCGGCTGGGCGCTGCGGCACAGGCTCCCGAAGCGCGTGTAGTTGTCGGGATACGTCTGTATGCGCTCGGCGAGAATCTCCAGGCCGTAGACGTCCGCAGCCCGCTTGGACGCGATGGCTCCGGTGCGAGCGAGCTTGTCGTCGACGATCTTCTTCGCGGCTCCCGCGGTGTCGTATTCGGCTCGGACCGTGACGTCGAGTGAGTTGAGGAACTCCTCGCTCTGCGCAATGGCATGCGGATGTGAAATCACCTCGTCGAGCTCATCCAGGTGGCTGCCGGGTAACGCCATCAGGCAGTGGTTCACGCGCACGACGGTCTCCGCGACTAGATGCAGACCGTGCTTGAGAAAGAGGTCGTAGGTCTCGTTGATGCTCCCCGCCTGAGAGTTGTCCATCGGGACGAGGCCGTAGTCGGCCCTGCCCACCTCTACGGCCTCGAAGACCTTCCTGATCGTCTGCAACGGCAGATGGACCGAATCCGGAAACGTTGCCAGAGCGCCCTCTTCCGAGTAGGCGCCCGCCTCGCCTTGATAGGCAACCACTCGAGTGCTCACCCGCGTCATGCTAGCCCGGGAGGTTCCGCCTCGAACGAGGCGAAGCCGTTGCGCCGTCTCAGTACGTTTGCTCCCTCTCCCGGCGGCGAGCCACTCGGAGCGCGTCGGTCATCATGCGAGCGGCCCGCACCGCGGCGGTGGCATCGGCCAGACCGGTGCCTGCGATGTCGGGGGCCGAGCCGTGTACGGGCTCGAAGAGACCCAGGCAGCGACTCGGCCGGGTGGTGGAATCGGGATGCAAGTTGGCGCTCGCCGCCCGGCCGAGACCGCCGGCCAGCCCTGCGGCCAGGTCGCTGAGAAGGTCGCCGAAGAGGTTGTCGGTCAGCACCACCTGATAGCGAGACGGATCGCGCACGAGGTGGTAGGCGCACGCGTCGGCATGCTCATAGGCCCACGCGACCTCGGGGAAATCGCTCGCCACAGTGCTCGTGACCTGGCGCCAGAGCGCCCCTGCATGTACGAGCACGTTGGACTTGTGCACCAGCGTGACCGTCTCGCCGTGACCGCGCGCGTACTCGAATGCAAAGCGAGCGCAGCGACGAACGCCCGCAACAGTGTTCACGTTGACCTCGCGCGCCACGTCACCGTCCCGTTCGCCGACGCCTGAATAGGGTCCCTCCGAGTTCTCCCGCACGACGGTTACCCCGATCTCGGGAAACGGGCGCAGGTTGACGTAGAGGTCCAGCTCACGGCGCAGTCGCAGCAAAATCCCCCGCTCGAGGATTCCGTCGGCGACTCGAGGGTCGCCGATCGCGCCGAACAACAGCGCGTCACTGTCTGCGATGGTGGCGATCTCTTCATCCGCGATGAGGGTGCCCTCCGCCAGATAGCGATCCGCCGAAGCCTCGATGACGACGAAGTCGAAGTCGCGCGCGATCTCGCCGAGGGCGACCTTGACGACCTCGGGACCGATCCCGTCTCCCGGCAGGACGGAGATTCGAGGTTTCATGCGCTGCGCCTCTGACGTCTGACCCAGTCGATTAGTCCCCCGCACGCGATGATCTCGCGGATGAATTCGGGAAGGGGCTCCGCCTGAAAGGTCTGAGCCTTGGTGACGTTCGTGACCACTCCGCTAGCAGCGTCCACGACGACGTCGTCGCCGTTCTCCGTGACGTCGACGAGTTCCGGGCAAGTCATGATCGCCAGGCCGGTATTGATCGCGTTCCGAAAGAAGATGCGTGCGAAGGACGACGCCACGACCGCGCCGACGCCTGCACCCTTGAGGGCAACCGGCGCATGCTCGCGACTCGATCCGCAGCCGAAGTTGGTGCCGGCCACGACTATGTCGCGTGGCCGCACGCCCGACGAGAACCCGGGGTCGAGGTCCTCGAGCGCGTGGCGTGCGAGTTCTTGGGGATCCGTCGTAGTGAGATAGCGAGCCGGGATGATCACATCGGTATCGACGTTGTCGCCGTACCTCCACGCCCGTGCCATCAACCGGCCACCGGGGCGCGCGCCGGATCCTGTTGTTCCTCCTCTTCCCTCACGTTGCGCCACCCGCGGGGTGGCTCCACTCTCGCCGCCGCCCCAGCGGCGCCGTCGGGTAATGCCCGCGATCGTCGAGACGATCGCTGTTCGCGGACGGCAGCCGGGTGCACCAGCTCGCCCGCAACCGCCGCCGCCATGGCCACCGCCGGGTTGGCGAGGTAGACCTGCGCGGAGGGATGGCCCATGCGCCCCACGTAGTTCCTGTTGGAAGTCGATACACATACCTCGTCCGGGCCGAGCACGCCCATGTGGGCGCCGAGGCATGCGCCGCAGGTCGGGGTCGACACGCTGGCGCCGGCGCGCGCGAAGCGGTCCAACAGCCCCTCCGTGTTCGCCTGCTGCCAGACCCTCTGAGTAGCGGGAACGACCATCAGCCGTACGTTCGGAGCGACGCGTTCGTCACCCAGCACGTGAGCCGCGATTCGAAGATCCTCGATGCGTGCGTTGGTGCACGAACCGAGGAAAACCTGGTCGACCTTTACGCGCTCGACCTCGCTTATCGGTACGGCTAGAGATGGGAGCGACGGCCGCGCGACCATCGGCTCGAGGGTGGCGACGTCGATGCGAACCTCATCCGCATAGTCGGCGTCCGCGTCCGAGAACATCATGGGCCAGGCGCGCGAGCGCCCCACGGCGGCCTGACGCGCGCGCACGTATTCTGCGGTGGTGCGATCGGGAGCGATGATGCCCGATTTGGCCCCCGCCTCGATCGCCATGTTGGTCAGCGTAAGGCGCGAGTCCATCGACAGGTGAGCGATGGTGTCACCGCAGTGCTCCATCGCCATGTAGCGGGCTCCGTCGTCACCGATCGCCGCGATGACCGACAGGATCAGGTCCTTGCCGATCACCCACGGAGGCGGGGCACCCGAGTACAGGACCCTCAAGGTCTCGGGAACGCGCAGCCATATTTCTCCCGTCGCCATCACCGCGGCCAGATCGGTGGAGCCGACGCCCGTGGAGAAGCAGCCGAGTGCCCCGTAAGTGCAGGAGTGCGAGTCCGCTCCGATTACGACGTCGCCCGGCAGGGTGAGTGCCTCCTCCGGCAGCAAGATGTGCTCGATGCCGCCACGACCGACCTCGAAGAAGTGCTCGATGTCGTGCTCCAGCGCGAAGCTGCGCATGCGCGTCATCAGAGCGGCCGACGCGATGTCTTTCGCCGGAACGAAATGAGAGGCGACGAGGGCGATCTTCGACCGGTCCCACACGCCCGATACGCCCATTCGATTGAACGCATCGGCCGCGCTCGGTGCCGTGACGTCGTTCGCCATAGCCAGGTCGACTCGACAGACCACGATCTCGCCCGGCCTCACCCCGTCTCGACCGCAGTGCGCCGCGAGAATCTTTTCGGTAATGGTCATTCCCATCAGGCGGTGGCCTCCACGAGCGACGAAGCCTCCGCGCGCGTCCTGAGGGCGAGCAGCCGGTTGACCGCCGACAGATAGGCTCGGGCCGACGCCTCGACCACGTCCGTCGACACTCCTCGGCCCGTTGCCCTTCTCACCGGTGTGTCCTCCGTACCGTCGCCCATGGCCAGGACCAGCGTCACGTCTCCGAGCGCATCGATACCGCCGGTGACACTGGAGACGTTAAAAGACTCGAGTCGCGCCTCGACGCCGGTGGCGCGCTGCACTGCGCCGCACGCGGCATCGATCATTCCGTCTCCTATGGCACTCTCGTCGATCGACTCGCCGTTGCGTCGCAGCCGCACGGTTGCGGTCGGAGCAAGGTGAGTCCCGCCGGCCGCCTGAATCGACACGAGCTCGTACTCGTCGGGTTCTGAGCCGATCTCTTCGACGACGATGGCCTCGAGGTCGACCTCGGTGATCCGAATCTTGCGATCGGCCAGCTCTTTGAAACGAGCAAAAGCCTTTGCGACGTCCTCGTCGAGCAGGTTGAAGCCCAGATCGGCGAGTGCCTTGACGAAGGCGTGACGACCCGAATGCTTCCCCAAGACGATACGGGAACCGTCCAGACCTATGTCGACCGGATCCATGATCTCGTAGGTCGTTCGCTCGACCATGACGCCGTGCTGGTGAATGCCTGCCTCGTGCGCGAAGGCGTTGGCACCAACGATCGCCTTGTTGGGTGGCACGGCGTAGCCCGTCAGCATGGAAACGAGGCGGGAGGTCCGTGAGATCTCCCTGGTGTTCACCTGAGTCGTCACTCCCTGACGAGCGCCGCGTGTTCTCATGGCCATGACGACTTCCTCGAGCGAGCAATTACCGGCCCGCTCCCCGATGCCGTTGACCGCGACCTCCACCTGTCGCGCGCCGGCCTCGACGCCGGCCAGGGCGTTAGCAACCGCAAGCCCGAGGTCGTCGTGCGTGTGCACACTCCACGTCACCTCCGCGCCGACCTCACCGATGACGTAGCGCAGCAACTCGGCGTATTCCTGCGGCAGGCAGTAACCGACCGTATCCGGGAGGTTGAGCGTCGTGGCACCGGCCTCCGCCGCGGCTCGAAACACCTGTACCAGGAAGTCTGCATCACTTCGGGTTGCGTCCTCACACGAGAATTCGACGTCATCGACGTGGGAGAGAGCGCGCGCGACGCCCGCATGCGCGGCGGCCAGCACCTCGTGGCTCGTCATTCGCAGCTTGGCGCGCATGTGTACCTCGCTCGTCGCGATGAAGGTATGGATCCGCCGTCGATCGGCTGGAGCCACGGCCTCGGCGGCGCGATCGATGTCGCCGAACTCGACCCGTGCAAGCGCCGTGATCACGGGACCCTCGACGGTGCCGGCGATTGCCCGCACGGCCTCGAACTCGCCCGCCGATGCGATCGGGAATCCCGCCTCAATGACGTCGACTCCCAAGCGAGCCAGTTGTTCTGCTATCTCTACCTTCTCCTTGAGGTTGAGCGAGATGCCCGGTGACTGCTCGCCGTCGCGCAGCGTGGTATCGAAGATCCTGACTACGTCTACGTCGGTTTGTGAATCCACGTCATCATCTCCCTGAGCCCGGTCCCGACCGCTTCGATCGGGTGGGACGTTTGTCGGCGACGCTCTGCGTCCAGAACGGGAGTCCCGGCGCGATTCTCGAGGACCCACTCTCGGGCAAAATCACCGGAGCGAATATCCTCGAGTATCGAACGCATCGCCTTGGTGGTCTCGTCGGTCACGACCTTCCGGCCGCGCGTGAGATCGCCGTACTCGGCGGTGTCCGAGATCGCGTGCCGCATGTGAGTGAAGCCGCCCTCGTAGAGCAGGTCGACGATGAGCTTCAGTTCGTGCAGGCACTCGAAGTAGGCAATCTCGGGCTGGTAGCCGGCCTCGACCAGAGTCTCGAAACCGGCCTGGATAAGTCGAGACGTCCCACCACAGAGCACTGCCTGTTCGCCGAAGAGATCGGTCTCGGTCTCTTCGGCGAAGGTCGTTTCGATGACGCCCGCGCGCGTGCAGCCGAGAGCCTGTGCATAGGCCATCGCGCGGTCGAGGGCGCGGCCGGTGGCATCATGGTGCACCGCGACGAGTGCCGGCGTGCCCCTGCCCTCCTCATAGGTGCGCCGGACGAGGGGGCCGGGCGCCTTTGGTGCGATCATCACGACGTCGTTGTCACCCGGAGGCCGCACCTGCCCGAAGTGAATCGAGAAACCATGGGCGAACAGCAACGCCGCTCCCGGTCGGAGGTTTGGCTCGATGGCTTCGGTGTAGACGGCCGCCTGGTGCTGATCGGGCACCAGCACCGCAACCAAATCGGCGTCGGCCACCGCTTCGTTTTGTCCGGCCACGGCCACGCCGTCGTTCTCGGCCGTCGTCCACGACGCGGAGTCCTTGCGAAGTCCCACGACCACGTCGTGCCCGGAGTCTCGAAGGTTCAGCGCGTGGGCTCGCCCCTGCGAGCCGTAGCCGAGAACCGCGACTCGCTTACCGTCGAGCGCCTGTGACGATGCTTCGCTCTCATAGTAGATCTTCGCTGCCATTTCGTCGATCCTCTCTGTCGGGCGAACCACTAAGAAGCGGTCTCTATCGGCACGGGGCGAAGCGTGGGGGCCTTGAGCCCGCGCGCTCCGCGACCGAGCGCAATGCGTCCGGTCCGCGCGAGTTCTACGATTCCGTGAGGCTCGAGCAACGCCTCGAGGGCACGCACCTTGTCGGGAGATCCCGTGACCTCGACGATCAGCGCGTCGCGGTCCACATCGACGACCTTCGCCCTGAAGATCTCGACGATCTCCAGCACCTCGGCGCGGTGGCCCGCTCCCGCATTCACCTTGATGAGCGCGATCTCTCGCTCGACTGCAGCTTGGGAAGGCAGTTCCTCGACTCGCAGTACGTGGATCAGCTTGTGCAGTTGTTTCATGCACTGCTCAACGGGCTTCCCATCAGCGGACAGGACGACGGTCATGCGGGAGATCTCAGGGAACTCTGTCTCGCCGACGGCGAGCGATGTGATGTTGAAACCTCTTCGGGCGAACAAACCCGACACGCGCGCGAGCACGCCGGGTTTGTTCTCGACGAGGATCGACAGGATGTGGGAGGTGATCACGACGCGGCCTCGGCCGGTGACCGGCTCTCACCCACGCGCGGGCGGCCGTTCGGATAAGGACGCCGGTTCGGACCGATGATGACCTCGTCGTTGGTTGCTCCGGCCGGAACCATCGGGAAGCACATCTCGCCTGCATCGACACGAAAATCGATCACGCAGGGACGGTCGTCCACTCCCATCGCCTTGTCTATGACGGTGTCGACGTCTTCGGGCGACTCGGCTCTCAGCCCCACCGCTCCGTAAGCCTCGGACAGCTTCACGTAGTCGGGCACCTGCGGGAGGTGAACCTGCGAGTAGCGCTCGTCATAGAAGAGCTCCTGCCACTGACGCACCATCCCCAGATAGGAGTTGTTCAGGATGGCGACCGTGAAGGGCGCTCTCTCGAGGGTCGCGGTGGCGAGCTCCTGGGCGGTCATCTGGAAGCATCCGTCGCCGTCGATCGCGATGACGCGCTCCTCCGGCCTCCCGACCTTGGCTCCGAGGGCGGCCGGAACGGCAAAGCCCATCGTGCCGAGCCCGCCTGAGGTGACCCACGAGTAAGGCTTCTCGACCGACATCATCTGAGACGCCCACATCTGATGCTGGCCGACTCCCGTTGCGACGATTGCGTCGCCCTGTGTGGCCTCGGCGAGTCTCTCGACGACATACTGAGGTTTGATCGGTCCGTCGTCGGCTTGCTCGTAGGACAGCGGGTAGTCGCGCGACCAGCGAGCCACCTCTGCGTGCCACGCAGCGAGATCTACCCGCCCACGCGCGGCATTGTCGTGCAATACCGCCCCGGCGAGCTCAGTGACGACCGACTTGGCATCTCCGACGATCGGCACCTCTGCATGGCGGTTCTTGCCGATCTCGGCCGGGTCGATGTCGGCGTGGATGACCTTGGCCTCGGGGGCGAAACCATCCAGTCGCCCGGTCACCCGGTCGTCGAAGCGCGCTCCGAGATTGATCAACAGGTCGGCACGTTGCATCGCAGTCACCGCGGCGTAGTTGCCGTGCATGCCGGGCATTCCCAGACAGAGGGGGTGGCTGTCTGGGAATGCACCGCGCGCCATGAGGGTGGTGACCACAGGTGCACCAACCGCCTCTGCGAGCTCGAGCAACTCCTGCACCGCGCCCGCTTTGAGCACTCCGCCCCCGACGTAAAGCACCGGCCGCCGGGAGGTTCGAATCAAATCGGCGGCGGCTTTGATCTGCCTGCGGTTCGGGCGCGTCGTGGGTCTGTAGCCGGGAAGGTTGAGGGTCTGCGGAAAGTCGAACGTCGTGGGACCGGTCAGCACGTCCTTGGGGATATCAACCAGGACGGGCCCCGGGCGGCCGGTCGATGCGATGTGAAAAGCCTCGGCGATCGCGGTGGGAATCTCGTCGGGGTCCATGACCTTGTAGGAGTGCTTCGTAACCGGCATCGTGATGCCCGTAATGTCGGCCTCCTGGAACGCATCGTTGCCGATCACCGCCCTCGGCACCTGGCCGGTGATCGCCACTATCGGGACCGAATCCATGAACGCGTCGGCGAGCGGAGTCACAAGATTCGTCGCGCCCGGGCCCGAGGTGGCGAAGCACACTCCCACCTTCCGGGTGACGTGGGCGTATCCCTCGGCCGCATGTCCGGCGCCCTGCTCGTGCCGCATGAGGATGTGACGTATCGAGGAGTCGAGCAGAGGATCGTAAGCGGGAAGGATCGTTCCGCCCGGAATACCGAAGACGACCTCGGTGCCCACGCGCTCGAGTGACGAAATCAGAGATTGCGCGCCCGTCATCCGAGTCATCGACGCGGCTTCTTTCTCTGGATGCGGACCCGTTTCACGTGGCTGTGGCCCCGTCGTTCGAATAATGCATATGGCCCTTTGGATTCGTCGCCGTCGGGGATGCGTCTCGGAACTTGTAGGCGTAGAAACCCAACCGGTAAAGCGCCCGGCCGAAGGCTTCCTCCGACGAGTCACCCCGCTCGGCCCCCGTCATCGAGGCACACTCGACCGGACCGTCCAACGTCGAATCCTCGGACGCGAAAAACGACTCGAACCATGAGCGCCGTTCGGGGTCGGCCACCTCGAGCGCCACGCGCCCGGGTGCCTGCCACTCCGCAGTTGCCACGAACTCACCGTTGTAGATCTCGAACTTCATGTCTGCCTCCTTGTCGATTGCCGTCTCTTGTCACTTCTTCCGGTGCGAAGTCGCTTGTGGTGCAACACCTCCGTTGAAAAGTCCGGGGAAAGTCCGGGAACCAAAAAACCCCCCGATGCTCGGAGGGTTAGCGCACGCCATGTCGGCCCGGGGCCGGTGGGCGCGCGCTAGGTAATAAGGAGTACGGAGACGTGGAGCAGGGAGTTGGAGGGTGGCGTGATCGCCTGGTTTCGGTTAGCCGTCGCCACTGTGATGGTGATCATTGAAGGATTCCCTGTCTCTGCCGGATCGTCTCTGCTCGACTGCACGGAACCCCGGCGACGGTGACGAGGTAAGTGGCGCAGTATCGCGAACGTCGGCCCCCGAGTCAACCCCCCGAACCCGGAACGCCTAGAGGTCTTCTTCTGTCTCGACCAGGTCGAGCGGTCCGTCGACTCCGGTGGCCGGGGTCCTGGGGGTCTCGTCGGCGGCCGGATGTTTGAACCACCCTCCCGAGCGGAAGACCAAAGAAATCGCACTCGCTTGGTTTGCTTTGCAAGACTAGGTGGAATTAACTAGTCTCCGAACCCGGGCCAAGGGGATGGGCGGGAAAGCGAGGATCGCGGGAATGCCTCGTCGGTACCGATCTGTCGTGGTTTTGCTCGTCGTTTCGCTGTGCCTTGTCGCCGGCTCCTCGGCCGTCGCCGGGGGATCTTGCTACCACTACTCGAAGAAGGACCGCAAGCTCGCCAAGAAGACGAATTCGGCGCGCGCCGGCCGTGACATTCGCAAGATGACGCTCGATCCCCACCTGTCGCGCGTTGCCAAGCGCCAGGCTCGGGCGATGGCGTCCAAGAACTACCTGTACCACACGCCCTCGCTGGGGTCCCTGGTCACGAAGTGGAAGATCCTCGGGGAAAACGTGGGCTACGCGGGCAGCGTGAAGAAGGTGCACCGGGCCTTCATGAACTCGCCCGCGCACAAGGCGAACATCCTGAGGTGGGGCTTCAAGTACGTCGGCGTGGGCGTGACCAAGGGTGGAGGGCATATCTGGGCCTCGGTGGTGTTCGAGGGCAAGAAGAACCCGGGCACGACCTTGGAGATGCCGTCCTGCTGACCTCCGTGTAAGCGACTCCGGCAACCGCTCACCGAACCGAGGCAACGAGGCGTCGCCGAATAGGTAGGGTGGCGCGTCCATGACGAACCCGTACGACGCGCCGACCGATCCGGCCAAGAAGAAGAGCGCCGCCCTGACGAACGGCGCCGACCGGGCCCCCGCGCGGGCCATGCTCAAAGCGGTCGGCTTCACCGACGAGGACCTGGCGCGTCCCATCATCGGCATCGCAACGACGTGGATCGAAACCATGCCGTGCAACCTCAATCAACGCCTTCTCGCGCAGTACGTCAAAGCAGGGGTGAGGGCGGCCGGCGCCACGCCGATGGAGTTCAACACGATCTCGGTGTCCGACGGCGTCTCGATGGGCACCGAGGGAATGCGCGCCTCGCTGGTCAGCCGGGAGATCATCGCCGATTCGATCGAGCTGGTGGCGCGGGGGCACCTGTTCGACGGGCTGGTGTGTCTCGTCGGCTGCGACAAGACCATTCCGGCGGCGATCATGGCGGCATGCCGGCTCGACATCCCGAGTCTCGTTTACTACAACGGCTCGATTGCGCCCGGTCGCTTCAAGGGCGGTGACGTCACCATCCAGGACGTCTTCGAGGCGGTGGGCCGGCACGCGGCCGGCCGCATGTCATCGCAAGACCTCCACGCGCTCGAGGGCGTCGCGTGCCCCGGCGCGGGAGCCTGCGGGGGGCAGTTCACCGCAAACACCATGGCCATGGCCGCCGACTTCCTCGGAATCAGCCCCTTCGGTCTGAGTGGGATCCCTGCCACCGACCCGCGCAAGAGCGACTCCGCCGAACGGGCAGGCCGCATGGCAGCAGAGCTGGTGCGCAAGGATTTGCGTCCCTCTCAGATCATCACCGCAGCCGCCCTCCGCAACGCGGTCGCGTCAATCGCCGCCTCGGGGGGTTCCACGAACGGCGTGCTGCACCTTCTCGCCATCGCTCACGAGCTCGGCCTCGACCTGCCGCTCGAGGAATTCGATCGGATCGCGTCCACCACGCCTATCGTTGCGGATCTCAAGCCGGGGGGTCGCTATGTGGCCGCCGACCTGCACGAGGCAGGAGGAACGCCCCTGGTTGCGCGTGCGCTCTTGAAAGGCGGGCTTATCGATGGCACTGCGCACACGGTCGACGGGCGAACCATTGCAGAGATCGCCGATTCCGCCCTCGAGAAAGAGGGGCAGGACGTCGTCGTGCCCCTCGAGCGTCCTCTCAAGCCGACCGGCGGACTCGCCGTCCTCCGCGGCAACCTCGCACCTCGAGGCTGCGTGGTGAAGCTCGCGGGCCACGAGCGTCGGCGGCACAGAGGTCCCGCTCGGGTCTTCGATTCAGAAGAGCAGTGCTTTGATGCCGTCAAGAACAACGAGTTGCGGAGTGAAGACGTCGTGGTGATTCGCTACGAGGGTCCGTCCGGGGGCCCGGGCATGCGCGAGATGCTGGCGGTCACGGCGGCGATCGTCGGTGAGGGCTTGGGGGAATCCGTCGCTCTGATAACCGACGGGCGCTTCTCGGGTGCCACGCACGGGCTGATGGTCGGTCACATCGCGCCCGAAGCCGCCCACGGGGGCCCGATAGCTATACTGCGCGATGGCGACGTGGTCGAGATCGACGTGGACGGGCGAGAACTGCGCGTCGCACTGCCGGCCGAGGAGATAGACAAGCGCCTGGCGGACTGGACTGCGCCGCCGCCTCGCTACCGCAGAGGGGTCTTCGCGAAGTACGCGGCAACGGTGTCCTCGGCAGAGCGCGGCGCCGTCACGAACCCAGAAGCCGGATGAGACGGAGCATCAGCTCGTCCTGAACTTGACCTTGCCGGCGCTCCTGCCGTCAACTTTCAGCTTGCCGAGCCACTTACCTCTCATGGATCCCGCCGGCGTCGAGCCGCCGACATCCAGACCGCAACGGTAGGTGCCAAGGCCGACGTAATCCATGCTGCAGAACTGCCAGAGGTGCCGTTTGCCGTTGACCTTCGGGGTGAGCATCTCGATTCGGACCTTACGAGCCTTGGTCTCGGGAAGGTCCATCTGAACCCAGGTGACCTTCCGACCTCGTATGACGGCTGGGTCGGCGTCGAGGCTTGCAGCCTCACCGCGGGTCGGGCCGGCGACCAGCGCGTAGGCCGTGAAAGCGACGACGAGGCTCGCCAGCACGGAAAGCACCTTCTTCAAACTCACAGCTCCTTCGGCGGCTGGGCCGTCTCCCCGAGGGAGACCCCTGGCTTTGCGTCCCCGCCTCGCGGCGGGGTTTGCCTTTGTCGGAAGGGCTCGGTGCCCTGCCTCGAGACGAACATCGACGGTCGCGCGAAAGCGCTTGATAGGAATCGGCCGTTTCCGGACGAAAATGGCCCGCGCCTCGAGTGCTCAGGGGGACCTCTTGACGCGCTGACTAGTCAAAGTATTGGGCATATGCCCACTTCGTCCCTCTTTGGCCTACGGCCTCTAGTGAGAACTACTTATGTAGGCCGTTGAACGGTCTGCCGAAGTTGCAAATGAGCAACAGCACTCAGGGAAGCGACAAAGGAGAAGGAAGCATGCAGAAGTTGGGAAGGAAGCTAGGCCTCGCCGGCGCAGCATTGGCCGTGTTCTTGATCGGAAGCGTCGTGTTCGCTGCGTGGCTCGTCACGGGCGACGGTCAGGGCGCAGCTCAGGCCACCACGGCCGACGATCTCGTCGTCCAGCCCGGCAGCACCACCGGCGACCTGTTCCCCGGCGCCACCGGCGACGTCAACCTGAGCATCGAGAACCCCAACCCCTTTGACGTCGAGGTCAAGACGATCGTCGGAAACGGCGCCGTCACCTCTGCGGCCCCCGGGTGCAACACCACCGGCGTGAGCTTCACGGACCAGACGGCCGTGACCGGAATGGTCATCGCCGCCGGCGACACCCTCGATGTCTCGCTCGCCGACGCCGCCTCCATGGACAACAGCTCGGACAACGCCTGCCAGGGAGCGACCTTCAGCGTCCCGGTCAGCGTAACCGCCGACAGCCTCTAACCCCGCAGTTCATCCCTCAGCGTGGGGGCGTGGTCACCTTCACCGGACCACGCCTCCACGGTCCCTCTCCCGCTAGGACGGACCATGTCTCGACCGAAGCTGCAAAGCGTGATGATGGCGACCGTTCGTTGCCTCCTCACACTGTGCGTCTTCGGTTTCTTCATGGGATCCCAGGTCGACGCGATGCGCACCACCAGGAGAGGTTCTCAGCCGGCGGCCACCCTGCAGGCTTCTGCGGCCGCTTCGAAGGGCAAGCACTCCTTCGGCATCAGCGGCGAGATAGAAGGCCTCTACCCGTCGGCACGGGTACCTCTCAACGTACGCGTGACCAACCCTTTCGACCACGTCCTTCGGGTGCGCTCCGTCGAGGTGGAAGTGGAAGACAGCAACCTCGGCGGCTGCGGCCGTGAGTGGGTGCGGCCCCGCCACGACGTCGAGATCTCCACGCTCGTTCCTCCCCAGGCGACGTCTTTCTTGTCCTATCCCGTATGGATGCCCGCCGACGCGCCGGCGGCTTGCCAGGGAGCCACCTGGACGCTCCACTTCAGGGGCACCGGCGCGGTGGCCGGCGGACAGGGATCCGGCGGCGACCACGACGGTCGCGCTCCGGACGACGACTCGGCTGCCCCCGGGCGGACCGACCACGGCTCTCTGCTGCCGTTTACCGGGCTTAACCTCATCCTGATCGCCGGATTGGCGCTCACATCGATCCTCGCCGGCGCCATGATGATGCTCCGCCGGTCCGAGAGAGACGAAGCGTGATGCACCGGTCGCGCTTCATGGTCGTCGCCGTGCTCGTGGCGGCGCTGACAGCCGTGGGCCCGAACGCCCTCGCCGTATGGAACATCGCAAGTGGAGGTGAAGCGCGAAGCAAAGCTACGGCGATGCCGGCGGGCGACACTCCCTGGACCTCGGTTACGAATCGCAACGTCGACGTCTCTTGGCCGGCGGTCACCATGCCCGGCGGAACCGCCGTCGATGGCTACCAGGTGTTCCGCTATGACACGGGTGGCACCGGCTACCCAGTTACCGGCAGCTGCACCGGTGTGGTCGCCACTCTCACCTGCACCGAGACTGCAATGGCGCCGGGTAGCTGGCACTACGCGGTCGCTCCCGTCTACGAGCTGTGGCAGGGAGCCGAGGGTCCCCGTAGTTCGGCCGCCGTGGTCGCGGCGCCGGCATTGAACCTTTCTGGTCCCACGACGATCACCGCCGTTCCCGGGACGCTCGACGGAACCGTCGCCAACTACATCCCGGGACAGACGCTCGTCATGCGCCTCGACGATCCGGTCAACGGCCCCACCCTCAGCGCAACCGTGACGCCCGGATCGATACCGGCGGACGGCCAGGCCACGGTTCAGGTGACGGTCCCCACCACCGTGGTCGACGGCAACCACGTCCTCTACGCGGTCGGAAGCGCCGGTGACCAAGCGAGCGCCTCCTTCACGGTGTCGGCGCCGGCCCCTACTCCCACCAGTCTGGCACTCACGAACGGAGGTTCGACCGCCGGACAGATCGAGCCGGGTGATGTCATCCGGGTGGATTACTCCGGCGCGCTGAGTGTCTCTTCGATCTGCTCGACCTGGACCGGGGACGGCTCGAATCAATCGGCGGCGGGAACGGTGCGGCTGGAGGACGACGCCGCGGCTTCGGGCAGCGACCTTGTCCTCGTACGGACCACGGCCCCGGTCTGCGGCGGCAACTTCAACTTCGGCTCCATCGACCTCGGATCCGCAGGCTTCACGAGGAGATTGCACGAGTTCACGGCAACGATCGCATACGACGCAGGGCAACGACGCCTGACGGTCACGCTCAGCGCCAGGACCACGGTCGGTCAACCGCCGCGCACGGTCAACACGCCGGTAACCTCCACCTACACCCCGAGCTCGGCGATCATGGGCGTCACCGGGAGGGCGATCACCGGCACGGCGTCCAGCACCGCGGTTCAGTTCTAGCCGGTCTTAGCGCGCCGCTCGTTTCATCGGCGGTGGAATCTCCGGATGCGCCTTCTTGAACCACGCCTGGTCCTTCTTGCCGACCACCGTCCTCGAGGGATCGCCGAACCAGAACTCACGGCCGATCGCCTGCCAGTTGTTCTCCGCCTCGAGCCGCCCGAGCAGGGACGCGACGCCAAACGACATCCGGTTGAAGGTCACCATCACGGCGGGGATTCCGACCTTGCGCAGTTCGTTGAACGCCTTGGACCGGGGATCGAAGCCTCCCCTGCCCAGCTCGGCCACGAGCTCGGCGCTCAGCTTCACTCTGCGGTCCTCCAGGATCGGGCGGTTCATCTCGCGCAAATGCTCCCAGATCGCGTCGATCTCCGGAGTCTTGCGGGTAAGGATTCCGATGCTCTCGAGCGCGTGGCGACCGCGCTCCTTGTCGTTGTCGATCAAGGCCAGCGAGGTCTCGATGAGCAGCTCGTGCGTCCCGGGGTCTATGGCCCGTACCAGCCCGTAGTCCAAGAAGGCAACGCGTCCGTCGGCCAGTAGCAGGTAGTTCCCCGGATGAGGGTCGGCCGAAAACAGCATGAAGCGATTCAGGCTGCCGTAGAAGAAGCGGAACACGATCTCGGCGATCCGATTTCGGTCGGCGAAGGGCTTGTCGAAAGCCTGCATGAAGTGCTCGCCCTCGATGAACTCCTGGGTGATCACGCGCGTGCGGCAGTAGTCCATGTAGACCTCGGGAACGACGATGAACGGGTGGCCCTCGTAGAGCGTCGCGAACCTCATCTGGTTGGCCGCCTCGCGGCGGTAGTCCAGCTCCTCGAGGACCCGTTCCCTGACCTCGTTGGCGACCTCTTTGGGATCGAGGTTCGGGGCGATTGCGACGGCGAGCTTGGTCATCGCGCTGACGTTGCGGATGTCGGATCGCACCGCCTCGTCGACACCCGGGTACTGCACCTTGACGGCCACCGCCCGTCCCCCGGGAAGGGTCGCTCTGTGGACCTGCCCGATCGACGCCGCGGCCACGGCCTCGTCCGTGAAGGTCTCGAAGACGTCCTCGACCGGCTTCCCGAACTCCTCCGAGATCACCCGCCTCGAGGCAGCCGGATCCATCGGAGGGGCCGAGTTCTGGAGCATCGTCAAGGCGTCGCGATACGTCGACATGTACTCGGTCGGTTCACCGAACTCATAAAACGAAGCAAGCTGGCCGAGCTTCATGGCGGCGCCCTTCATCTCGCCGAGCATCTCCACGAGCTGCTGGGCGGTCTTCTCGTGGAAGCCGCCGAGAAACTCCTCCGAACGCTCGGGAGAGGCAAACGACTTGAAACGAGTGCCTACGAATCGTGCTGCACCTTTGCCGGTGGCGCCCGCAAGCTTCGCGCCGCGCTCGAACCACCCGGTAGGAATGGGGTCTTTGCGGTTCTTGTCTTCTGCCATCCGGCGGCTACTCTAAATGGGTGCAAAGAGCTAGCGCTAAGTGGGGTTACCTGCTCGTCGCAGTCGTAATCGCGACGGCATGTGCAGACGGCCCGCGGACGTCACCTCGAGTAACCTCCCACGAGCGCTCCGGCATGTGGCCGCCAGGCTCTCCGGGGGTAGCCCCGGCGAGCGATTTCTCCGACGACGGGTTGTTGCACTACTCGAACGACAAGGCCATGAAGCACATTCGGGCGTTGGCAAACGACATCGGCCCCCGTGTCAGGGCCAAGTCGGGGGAATGGAAGGCCTCTAAGTACATTCGCGAACAATTCGAGAAGTACGGCTACAAGACTAGAGTGCAGAGGTTCTCGGTGGATGGAGACACTTCGCGCAATGTCGTCGCCTGGTGGCCGGGTGCCATAAAGCACGGCATGGTCGTGGGCGCGCACATGGACACGGTGCGACGCTCGCCGGGCGCCAACGACAACGCGTCGGGCGTCGCGGTAATGCTCGAGATGGCGCGCATCTCAGCCGGGAAGCAGCCCACCCGCTTCGTTCGCTTTGTTGCTTTCGGCGCCGAGGAGTACGGCACCAACGGGCAGCACCACAACGGGTCGCAGGTCTACGTGAACCGGCTCGGGAAAGAGGGCAGGAAGCGCCTGGGCGGCATGGCGTCGATCGATATGATTGCGAACGGCCGGCCCCTGATCGCGGGAACGATGGGCCTCGGCCCCAGGGTGACCGCCCGCACGGTCTACAACAAGATGAAGCAAAGGGTCGGCATGAGCTACAAGACGGTGTGCGATTGCTCCGACAACGGTCCCTTCGAACGAGCCGGAATCCCAGGCGTGTTCCTCTGGAGCGGCTTCGACGACCACTACCACTCCCCGTCGGACAAGACCCGCAACCTGAAGCCCAAGCATGTCGCGCGAACCGGTCGGGGGTTCCGCTACTTCCTCGAGCGGGTGGACCTGGACATGATTCGTCGCTTCCGAAAGGCGCGTTAGCAGCTAGCAGGCGACTCCGTCGTCGTCGGAATCCAGGCCGTAGGGGTCGGGCCCCGTCACTCGGGCGGTTGAACAGCCGGCCCCTCCTCCACACGTATGCGAGCGTCCTCCCGTACCGGTCGGTGCGCTCCAGGTCGAACTCCAAGAGCACCGTCTCGCCGGACAGCCGCGAGGTCGTGAATCGGGACGCGGCCGGTCCGTAGCACTCCACCAGCATCGAGGGATGGACCGTCTCCGGAGCGTCTCCGGAGCGTCGACTCCGATCAGCCAGACATCGAGCGACCGGCCCCCGGGAAGCACCTCGATGGTGTCGCCGTCGAGCACTCGCGTCACGCGGGCGGGCATGCCAGGGACGGCCTTGACCGCCGGTTGGGGCGAGTCGGTCTTTCGAAGGGAGGGAGATTCCTTCTCGGCCCGGGCGGCACGATCTCTCTCGGGGGCCAGGTCCCGCTCGGTCGGCTCGCCTCGAACCTCGCCGAGCTCTCGTTGGGTCTCCCGGCCAGGGCACGATCTTCGCTCGTGATGGATTGCCCGCAGGATGCGAACAAGAGCATGATGACCGGCCGGCCGTCCACACAACCTGAACTCCGCTTGCCGCATGCCGCCGATCTTCGACGGTAATCACGGGAGCAGTCGCTGATGCGCGCATAACCCTCCTCCCCTCCGCGGCCGGTCGCTTGTTCGGAACGCGTCCGTCGACCCGGCGCGCCGTTCGCATCAGCCTCGAAGCCTTGATGCAAGAAGCTGCCGATGCCCCGGGAAGCTCGACCGCACCGATCGTGTGTACCGAGGGCATCCCCAACACCGCTGCGCTGTTCCTACTCAAGCAAATCTCCGACCAATTGCAGATTCGTCTTCCACGGCGACTTCGATTGGGGAGGCGTCAGGATCGTCAATCACCTGGGCAGGAAACTGCGTGAGCGCATCACGCGGTGGCGTCTTGAACGCGACGATTACCTCCGGGCACTCGATCGGCTCGACGCCATCTAGAAGCTCGAGGGCACCCCGATCAATATGGAGTGCGCCTACTCCTCCTCACCTTCGGCACCAAGATGTTGCATGAGAATCGTTAGGTGCGCCGCGTCCTTCTCGCGACCTGCGGCGCGCTTCGACCGGGTGATGTCCGAGAGGGACGCTACCGGGATGCGCACGCCGTCGCGCTCCAGCATCCGCGCGTGTCGAGCCAAATCTTCGTAACCCGTCGTCCCGTCCGGAACGAAGGAGATGTCCAAGGGACCGAATCGGGTCACGAACGTCATCGTGGTCATGCCCATGAAAGTGCGCTCGTCCAGCGGTATGTCGATGGGTTCGTCCAGCCCCGGTGCCCTCAGGCGCGCTCCCAGGTCACGCAAGGCCGCCACGAGACGTTTCTTGTTCGCCGGGTCGGAGGCAGGAGTGACGTCAATGCCGGCGGTGCGGGGCAGCGGCACTCCCTGCAGTAGCGCCGCCACGGCTCCGATCACAACGTACCTGACCTTGTGGTCGTTCAGAACGGCGGCAATGCGCTCGAATGCGACCGGTGTGAGGTCATCCATGTCAACGGGAAGCCTTCGGGGCCTCGAGCATCGCGTTCTCTCGGCGCGCCTGCTCGAGAAGCTGGCGGTCGCGTTCACGCCACGCCCTCACGACTCCCGTGGGAAGCGCTGCTTCATAACGAGCAAGCCACTCGTCGTGGTCGTCGCCGGCCACGATGCGGATCCTGAGGTCCCGGCCGGCGGCCCGGACGATCCGGGTGAGCGTGTCCATTGTCGGCGACCGTCGTCCCGTCTCGTAGGCGGCGATGGCAGCTTGTGAAGTACCTGCGAGACGCGCGAGGTCGCGCTGCGAAAGCCCGCCGTCATGGCGGGCGAGACGGATCAGGTTCCCGGCCCAGCTGCTCATGGAGCACACGATACCGCATCCGGTGTCATGTGTGACACCTCATCAGGCGTCACTTCGGGACCATCCAGGATCTGCTTGGCGCAGCGTCTTGGGGTGCGTTCACCCCGACAAGGGGTGACGCCCCGGGGTCAGCCATCTTCACGTCGGGCGACCGAGCATGACGGCTGAGCCCCGAGATCGTGCGTCGTGCAGCTCTCGTAGAACCGCCGACGAAAGCGATCGATGTTTGGGTCGGTAGGTTGGTCGCTGCCCTGGAAGCTACAGCGACTCGATCGTTACCTCCATGACGGGTGCTTCAGTGTCCCACCCGTGAGAGTCGACCTGGAGATCGCGCCTGCCGGTGATGCCCGGGTGGTGGTGGATGACGCCGTTGGTCGCTAGAGCGGGATCACTCGTCGCGGTTCCAGGAAGTGAACCGGTGACTCCGATGAGCGACTGACACGGGGGCACTATGTCGCCGAAGTCTTCGGTGTTCGCCTCGGTCCCGGCGTCGTAGCCGAGTGTGTGAACGGTCTTCGTTACGCCGGCGCGCTGTGGGAGAGGGAGTTGGTCGACGCCGCTGAAGCCATCATTGGTACAGATGAGCATGGCTGCAAACGACAGGTATCTCGCTGCGGCGTTGTCCCTGTCGAGCTCGAAGGTCACCGACTGGTCGAACATCGCGTCGCCGGGAGAGCCTGCGGGGACGAGCGGCGCGGTGCCTTCCGCGAAGTCGCTGACGCCGCGTCGGCCGTCGAGGAAACGGACGAGAGGGGCATTGTCGCCGTTTTCCGCGATCTGCTGCAGCTCGAACGTGGCTGCCTTCCCGACCGTAAACACGTCGAGGTTCTTGCGAGTTAGCGCAACCACCGGAGGCGTGATCGGCTGTCCCATAGTCAGGTTGGTGATCGTAATCCTGTATGCCTGCGCCTTGGTTCCGGCCGAAGCAGACGGAGCGGCCAGCGTAGCTACCGTTACCGAGAGTGCAGCCATCGACAAAGCCAAAGACCTTCGCATTGGAACACCTCACGATCGCTTGCGCCGGGCACTTCCCGGCCCTCGATCAACGTAGGTGAGCACCCACCCGCTAGTCCATAAACAGTGTCTTACGGCTTGGTTACGATCCCGCGCGCCACCTACTTACCGTTCACGGCGTGAGTCCACCAAAAGCGCGAGCCGTGTGGACTATGCCCGTAGTCGTTGCGTGGGCTGTCATGCAGCGCAGCATGACAGCATGCTGACATCCGAGCTAAATGTTTGCGCCGTGAGCTTGAGTCCTTCGGCCATCGTTAGATACGGCGCCCAAGTGTCGGCGAGGTCCTGCACGCTCAATCCGAACTTGACCGCGTACACGCCGGCAAGGATGACTTCGCCGGCGTTCGGCATGACCGCATGGACGCCCAAAACCTTGCCGCTTCCGCGCTCGGCGACGATCTTGATCGTTCCGCGGATGTCGAGGTTGACAATCGCACGCGGAACGTCCCGAAGCTCGAGCACCCGGGCTTCGCAGTCGTAGCCGGCCCTCCGAGCCTGCTGCTCGGTCGGCCCCACGGCCGCGATGTTGGGCGACGTGAAGGTCACACGAGGAAGGGCCGTGTAGTCCATCTTGCGACAGGCATCACCGATCGCGTTGTCGGCCGCGAGCGTCCCTTGAGCCGCCGCGACGTAGACGAACTGAGGCGCGCCTGTCACGTCTCCCGCGGCCAACACCTGAGGGTTGGTCGTTCGCAGCTCGTCGTCGAGCACGAGGTTGCCGCGCTCGTCACGCTCGATCCCTGCCCTCTCGAGGCCGAGGCCCCTCAGCACCGGCCGGCGTCCGGTGGCAACGAGAATCTCGCTCGCCTCAAAGTGGCGCTCGCCGTCCCCCATCTCGGCCACAACCTTCTTGGTTTCGCCGCCCACCACTTGGGTGACCCTTGCGGACGTCACCACGTCGATGCCCAGCTCCCTCAGGAACGTGGTCATCCGTGCCGAGATCTCCGGCTCTTCGAGCGGGGCGAGGCGGTCGACCGCCTCGACGATGGTGACCTTGGTGCCAAGGTTGGCGAACATCTGGCCCATCTCGAGCCCGATGTAGTTGCCTCCAATGACGATCATCGAGGCCGGGAGCTCATCTAGCGCCATGACGTTGGTCGACGTGAGGTAGCCGGCCTCATCCAGCCCCTCTATCGGCGGCGCCCACGGGGCCGAGCCGGTAGCTATCAGGAAACGAGCGGCGCGGATCTCTCGCCCGTCTACCTCGATGGCGTCGGGCCCGACGAAGCGCGCGCGGCCGGCGATGAGGTCGAAGCCATAGTGCGCTGCGAGATCGAGGTACTTCTCTTTGCGCAGCATGGCGACGACATCTGCCTTCGTGCCCACGAGAGCGGCCATGTCCATCCCGTCTTGGGAGCTCGACACTCCGGCGAAGGGGTGATGGCCCGCATGATGGTATGCCTCCGCCGCCGCAAGGAGGTTCTTGGAGGGGATGCACCCGACGTTGACGCAGGTGCCGCCGATCGAATGGCGCTCCACGATCGCGACCCGCGCACCGAGATTGGTGGCCCGGATGGCGGCGCCGAACGCGGCGCTTCCGGCCCCGATGGCGACCAGGTCGTGGTTGTCCTCGATCGCCATTCGCGGTTTTCCCATCAGCTCTCGTCTCCTTGGTCGATCCGCCGGCACGTCGCGATCTGGGCCTCGTTCTGGTCCAGGAACTGCCTCGCCTTGTCGAGCAGGGTCTTTACTCCGCGGCTGGTCACTCGGTAGAGGGTGCGGCGTCCCTCGATCCTGGCCTGGACGAACCCGCACCACAGAAGGCAGGTCATGTGCTCGGACACCCGTGCCTGAGTGGCCTCGAGACGCCGGACGATCTCCATCTGGTGGAGTTCGCCCTCTTCGAGCAGCAGCTCGACGATGCGCAGCCGGGTGGCCTCTCCCAGCGTCCGGAACAACCGGGCCATGAGTTCGGTGTCAGGGAGCGGGATGGGATCGAGCTCGATGATCGCGGGGCGTCCCGTCGGCATTTAGAGCCTCCACTTCGCAGCTGGTCAGTTGATATGCTTTACCGTATTATTCGTTAAACCATATCATTGTGCATAGTCCTGTGGGATGGGGAAAGGGAATGGGTTCGCCGAGCAGCGTGGAGGAGATCCGTTCTCTCGCCGACCCAACAATCGGGCGACACGAGGTTGGCGAAGCCAAGCAGAGTGTGATCGTCCCCTCCGAGCCCGCCGCCGTTATTAGGGATCCAGTTGCCGGAGCGCATCCTCGATGCCTCGAACGAAAGTCGGATAGGGATAGATAAGCTCGCGGAGGTTCCGGATCGGGACCCTCTCCTTGACGGCCAGTGCCAGGAACCCCACGACCTCACCGGCCGCCGGAGCCATGAGCGAACCACCTACAAGGATCTTGCGGTCGGCGTCCGCCACCAGCTTGATGACGCCATGCTCGGCGCCAGGGCCGTGGATCCATCCGCGCGCCGATGACTTGGTCCCGACCAGGGCGATCCGCACGTTGACCCCGGCCTCATGGGCCTTCTCGGCCGTGAGACCCACCGACGCGACCTCCGGGTCCATGAAGGTCACCCGAGGTACAGCCGCGTAATCCGCGATCGGGTGCTCTCGGCCGAGGATGTCGGCGGCCGCAATGCGCCCTTGGTACACGGCAACATGGGTGAACTGCCCCTTGCCGGTGATGTCACCGACCGCCCACAAACCGTCTCCCGCGCGCAAGTGCCCGTCGACCTCGATCGCGCGCGCCTCGGGGTCAAGTCCGACGTTCTCGAGGCCCAAACCGACGAGGTTGGCCCTTCGACCCGTTGCGACCAGGATCCGCTCCGCGGACAGGGTTCTTCCGTCACTCAGCTCGACCTCCACCCCGTCGGCACTGGGCCTCACCTCCTGCGCGCCTACGCCCGTGTACAGCTTGATGTCTTCCTCGCGAAGTACGTCGGCGACCGCGGCGCCGATCTCTGGTTCGTCGTAGGCGAGCGCGTGGCCGAACAACTCGACGAAGGTGACCTCGGCGCCGAAACGCTTGAGCACTTGCCCGAGCTCGAGGCCGATGGGCCCGGCACCGAGGATCACTATCGAGCGAGGCACCTCCTTCGCTTCGATCGCGTCACGGTTGGTCCAGACATCGACTTCGTCCAGACCCTCGACCGGAGGCAGAGCGGGCTCGGTGCCGGTCGCAAGCACGATGCCTCTTCGGGACGAGTAAGTGTGGCCTTCGACCTCCACCGTTCGTGCGGCCACCAACCGGGCATCGCCACGCAGTAACGTCTCGCCCTTTTTCTCGTGGCGCTCCACTGCAACTTCGTCGTTCCAGTCCGCGGTTGCGTCACGAACCCGTCTCGCAACCGGAGCCCAGTCACGCCCTATCTGTGCGTCGCCGGCCAGACCGGTGACGCGGGCCGCCTCAGCGAGAGAATCGGCAGCCCGGACCATGATCTTCGAGGGGATGCATCCCCAGTAGGGGCACTCCCCACCGACCAGCTTGCGCTCGATCGCCAGGACATCGAGTCCGCCCTCCGCGAGCCTCCCGGCGACTTCCTCGCCACCGACCCCCATCCCGATCACGATCACGTCGTGCTCGCTCATCAATCCCCTCCCTTAGACGACTGACTTCGCCGAGCATGGACCTTGGTGCGGGTGGCACGTCTCTCGGCGACCACCTTGGCCTGCTGCAGATGCTCACCCACCAGCCGGTCGAACAGCGGCTTGACCCGAAGACGTCCGATCACCCACCCCAACGGATTCCAGCCGAGCGAGAACGTGCCCCGATAGGTGATCCGTGTCCTGCTCTCGTCGATTGCCATGAACCGGATGGTCTCCTCCACCTTGGGCAGCGGGCCCTCGAGCCACCGGTAATGGATTGCCCGGGGACGGTCGAGGGTGAGGAGCTCCACGGTTCGGACCTGGCTGCTGCCAGTCTGGGTCATGAACTCTACGATCCACTCTGTGTCGGAGCGCTTCTCGAGGCGCCGGCCTGCGGCCGCAACCACCTCGAAACAAAGTTCGCGCGAAGCGTCGACCACGACGCTTCGATCAGTGAGCTGCACGGTTTTTCTCCATCTGGGAAGAGATAACCACTGTATCGGCGGGGTCTCTCTAGACTGTCAGCGAGATGACACCCTTCCTGCAGGGGTGGCGTGAGGATTCACCGGTTCGCGAGGCCGCCTGGGTCGCCCGGTGCGTCGGCGACGCCGCGACCACACCTCTGACCGAGCGCGACCTCGAGGCCCTGGCGTCCTACCTGCAGCCGCGCGAGTTCGAACGTGGTTCACCTCTGTTCCGTTCGGGAGAGCAGCCCCACGGAGTGTGGATCGTTCGATTGGGCATGATCGAGCTTTCGGTCGGGAGCGGGCCTCGAAAAGTCATCGTGCAACTTCTCTACCCCGGCAACGTCGACGGAGACATCCAGCTGATACTGGGGATGCCGCTCCCTTACTCCGGGCGCGCCCTCGAGGCGACGAGGTGCCTGTTCCTGGAGTCGGGCTCGTTCGAAGCTCTGCTCAGGGATCATCCGGCCGTCGCACGCCGGTGGCTGTCGAGTATTGCGGCGCGGGTCTCGGGAAGCCAGGCCCGCATCATTGGGTTGCTGGGACGTTCGCTGGTCCAGCAAACAGCCCGGCTACTGCTTGACGAACAGCATGGGGGCCGCGTGCCACTGCCCCAGAGAACGCTTGCCGCGATGCTTGGGGTGCGGCGGCCATCGCAGAACAAGGTCCTCAAGGATCTCGAAAAGCGAGGGTTTATCGCACTCGGCTATGGGCGGATCGAGATCGCCGACGAGGACGGACTCGAACGTCTCGCGCAGGAGCGCCGGTGATGCCAGGTGAATACTTCTTTCGGTGCGACGGTCATCAAGCATGAACCGAACGGACCGTCAGGCGCGCGGGAATCGTCGGGGACTGATGGAATCGGGTGATCGGGCTCCGGATCTTCGACTGACCGGTCTCGGTGGAGAGCAGCTGCGTCTCTCCGCTCTCCGCGGCGTGCCCGTGGTCATTACGTTTCTGCGCTACATCGGGTGACTGCTGTGCGAACGTCATCTCGTGAAGATGGCCGAGCAAGAGCACCGCCTCAAGCAGGCGGACGCCGCGATTATCGTCGTCTCGTTCGAGGCCAAAGACAGAGTCAGAGCGTTTCAGGATCGCCTTCGGCTTCCCTTCGTGATCGCCCTCGATCCGCAAAGAGTCGGTTACAGAAACTTCGGACTCGGGCGCGCCGGCTTCCTGCGGAGCTACACCCATCCCGATGTTGTCCTCTTCTACGCGGGGGCTCTCCTACACGGACGCGTCCCCAGTCTTCATCGCGGTCAGGACCGGCGCCAACTAGGGGGCGATTTCGTCCTCGACGGGCAAGGCGTCGTCGTGCTGGCTCACCCTGAGAGCGGTCCGGAGGACAGGGTTGCCATCGGCGAGATTCTGGAAGCCGTCGAGGATGCCGCTTCTCGCACAGGTAGGTAATCAAAATCATGCTCGCAGAGGGGGACCCACCCGTGCAAACGATTGAATGAGACTTCAGTTTGAGATGGCGGATGCCTTCCAAATGATGGCACCGCGTAGCAAGCAGGGGCGCGATCTCTTCGGAGCCACGAACGCGCAAGCGATCGCGCCCAGCCGAGCGATCACCGTTGGTCCATACCTGCAATCATCGCCGCCTCGCTTGCGTCCCCATCAGAGTGGCCGCGAGACGGGAGGCATGCGATGGGTGACTCGCAGATAAGGACGGCGCACTCGATGAGAGAGAGCACTCGCGAACTGGACCGGCGCGGCTTCCTGAACCTCTCGGCCCGCGGGGCCCTCGGCGCGATCACCGTTGCCGGCATGCCGGGGCTGCTGGCCGCTTGCTCGTCTTCGTCGCCCGACGGCAACGGCAGCGGTCGGTCGGCGCCGAGCCCCGCAGCGGCCGACGTCGAGGGCAAAGCCATCGTCGGGGACGTGACCGACTTCGCCCTGTCCAGCGACGAGTGGGAGGGTGACTTCGGCTGGGTGCAGTTCAGGCTTCATCGCGGTGTGTTCGACGGCAGCCACGTCTTCTTCATTCGGACCGACACCTCCGACAGAGGGTTCGCAATCGAAGAAAAGCTCGTATGGGCGCCCAGGATAGGCGGACTTCTGAGCGGGGGATCAACGAGCACGCTCTATCTCTTCGACAATGACTCGGAGCCGGCCGTGCTGTCCTCGGAGCCGGGGCGCGACGACTACACGCCCGCATGGCGCGTCGCTCGAGTCTCGAAGAAGGGCGGGACGGGTTCCCCGGTATCGGAGTCGGAGCTCCTCGACGCCGAGAAGGCCGGCGAGGTGAGGATCGAGCGCACCAAGATCGTGCTAAACGCCTCGGTCGTGAGCTGGTCCTCGGGCGAGATGCCCGTGGACGCGGAGCTGAGCGACTACCTCGGCGGCGGCCAGCTCATCGAGACGCCGGACACCCAGGGTCTAGCCGTGACCTTCAAGCTGCACCAGTGCTTCCCGTCATCGCGCTACATCGTGGACGATACGTCGATGGCGCCCATGGCGGAGGGAATGCAGATCGTCCATTCGCCGCGCCTGACGAAGGCGCCTGGTGTCAGGGCAACCGGGCGGACCAACGTCTTCATGAACGGTGTCCCGGGCTCGGGACCGATGGGCTTCCAGCCCTCGGTGTTCGACTCGGACGCCGGGGACGAAGAGTGGAGTCCCTACTGGGAGCACTTCACCTACGGCTGGAAGCAGGAGAACTCGGCGCACGTGCTCCGGTCCCAAGACGAGATCCATGCGACGAGGGACGAGGGGGAGCTCGACGAGTTTCCCGGCACGCCGGACACCAAAGGCGAGATCTTCACTGTCAATTGCCCCGTTCCCGTCCTGGCCCCCACCACGTTCGAGGGATAGCGCGCGAAATCGAGGCCGGCCGGGCGGAACCTCCTCGGTCGTTGGATCCTCTGCCAGAACCGAGAAACGTGCAGCCGCTAGAACGTCAGGACCTGGTAGCCGTTGGAGATGAGCTTGCGGATGCTCGGGTGACCGTCGAACTCGTCAATCAGCTCGACTTCGCCCGCCGCGATCTCGTCCTTGACGCCGTAGGCGTTGGCGCAGTAGCTGCAGGCGCCCTGAACGACCTCCTTGGTCTGCTCGAAGAGCTTGTGGTATTTGTGGTCGGAGTTGGCGAGCTCGGGGACCCACTCCGTCCCGGCTCCGTCGAAGATCACGCTAACCTCGTCTCCGGCTTCCTTGAATTCCCGAGCGATCTGCAGACCGTTCACGACCCGCCCGAGGTCGGCTCTGGTTTGGGTACCCGCTAGAACGAGGATCGCAGTGGATGTCATGGAGAGACCTCCTTCGTGGAGAGTGGCTTCTAGCCTACTTACCCACCGGCGGCTGCGAAACGTCGAGTCGGCCGTCCACTTTTGTAAGCCTGATGACGATTGGGGTGAGAGGGAGGGCCGGACCGGGTTCTCTCTTTGGATACACGAAGGACTAGACGAGGAGAGATCAGTGGCGCGAGCGAGGTGGAACGGGCGGGTGCTGGCCGAGAGCGATGATACCCGGGTCATCGAGGGCAACCACTACTTCCCGGAGGAGTCGTTGAACAAGGAGTTCTTCGAGGACAGCGACCATCACTCGCTGTGCCCGTGGAAGGGCGTCGCCTCCTACTACACGGTGACCGTCGACGGCCGCCGCAACGAGAACGCAGCCTGGTACTACCCCAGGCCCTGGTTTCTCGCCCGCAAGGTCAGGGGCCGGGTCGCCTTCTGGGGGGGAGTCAAGATAGAGGCATGATGACCCCCGAAGGTCGCCCCTCGTTTGAGCTCGAGAACCTGGACGGCCATCCTCAAGGTCCGGACGGTCTTGCGCGTGCATCGGTGCTCCTCGCATGGCCTCGGGTGGCGCGCAATCAGGGGCGCCGTCTACGAGTCCCCAGAGGCAAGAACCAACCGCAAGAAAAGCCAACAGCATAGGAGGAGGTCGGGTTGTCTCCCAAGCGGGAGGATGCGCCCGGTGCGAGCGACAAGCAGGCCCGCCGTCGCGCCGCCTTGCGGACAGCAACCAGCAGGAAGGCTCAGTGGGGGCTGGCCGCCGCACTCGGTATCGCGCTGTTGGGTTTCATACTGTTTCAGGAGGCGCGCAACGATTCCTCGGTAAGCGGACTCGGCGGCAGCAGCCCGGCGGCTCGCGAGATCCAGTTGACCGACTTCGCAGGCGAGCGGTTTGCGCTCTCCGACTACACCGGTACCCCGGTCGTCCTAAATTTCTGGGCCTCGTGGTGCCCTAACTGTGTTGCCGAGATGCCTGCGTTCGAGCAGGTACACAAAGATCTCGAAGGCAAGGTCGCGTTCGTGGGCGTCGACCAGCGTGACGATCGGGCCGCGGCGGACGATCTCGCCCGCAAGACGGGGGTTACTTATCGGCTGGCGGAGGACCCGACCGGCAGAGTCTTTGACGCTTTTGGCGGCGTCGGCATGCCGACGACCGTCTTCATCGACGCGCGGGGCAGGATCTCCGAGGTGGTCACCGGCCAGCTGAGCGAGGAGCAGCTGCGCGGCTACATCTCTGACATGGGCGTGTGAGATGCACGACGAGGGTCTGCTGCGCGGTCCGGGCGGATGGAAACGTACGACGGTGAAGACCGTCGCCGTCCTTTCAGTCCTGGGCGTCGCCGGCCTTGCCCTCTTGTCTGCGCTGGGCGGTGAATCGCCATCGCTGGACTCAGCAACCGACGAGAGGGCCGGGCCGGCCCCGCTGGTCGATCCCTCCGAGATTCAGCAGATCGTTCCTCGCGATGCGATTCCCGCGCTCGACGAGCCTCACTTCGAGGCCGTTGGCGAGATCGACTGGCTGGCGGAACGCGAACCGGTCATCGAGGTCGAGCTCGATGGCGACGCGCGCGCCTATCCCCTGCAGATACTCACCTGGCACGAGATCGTGAACGACGTCGTCGGCGACACTCCCGTCGCCGTGACCTTCTGCCCCCTGTGCAACACCGCGGTCGCCTTCGAAGCTCCCTCGATCGAAGGCGAGGCGACCACCTTCGGCACCTCGGGCAGCCTCTACAACTCCAACCTCGTCATGTACGACCGAGCAACGGAGTCTTACTGGCCGCAGGCAACCGGCCAGGCGGTCAAGGGTCCCCTAACCGGACAGCGCCTCGAGCGCATTCCCGCTCAAATCGTGTCCTGGGCCGATTTCCGCGACAACTTCCCCAGCGGCAAGGTGCTGTCGCGCGACACCGGCCACAGCCGCAACTACGGGACCAACCCCTATCCCGGTTACGACGACGTAGACAATCCGCCCTTCCTGTTCGATGGGGAGGTCGACGGCCGCCTCGCCGCGGTCGAGCGCGTCCTCGGGGTCCAGAGCGAGAGCGAGGTGGTCGCCTTCCCCTATTTCCGGCTGCGAGAGACCGCCGACGGAGGACTCGCGGCGGTCAATGCCAAGGTCGGGGACGAGCCCACGCTGATCCTGTGGAAGGCGGGTGTCTCGTCGGCTCTCGATGGCGATCAGATAGCGACGTCGCGGGACGTGGGAGCCGCCGCCGCCTTCGATGCCGAACTCGAAGGTCGCAGCCTCGAGTTCGAGGTTCGCGATGGTCGCATCGTCGATAAGACCACCTCGAGCGTCTGGAGCATATTCGGCCGGGCGGTCTCGGGTCCGCTGAAAGGCAAGCAGCTGAGCGGCGCCGACGCCTTCGACACCTTCTGGTTCGACTGGGCCGCCTTTCACCCTCGCACCCTCGTATGGCCGGGGGCATGAGGTATGCGCTCGGAGGTGCACGACGAGTTCCTCAACGACACGCTCCCCTGTCTCGACCTCGTCAACAACCTGGCCCGCAGCATGGTGCGGGATCCTTACATCGCCGAGGACCTCGTCCAAGAGACGTACACGCGCGCCTTCGAGGCCTGGACCTCGAATCGGAAACCGAGGGACGTCGAGGCATGGATTTCAACCATCTGTCTCAACCTGGCCAGATCCTGGCTACGCAAGGCATCAACGCGCCGCGAGCGTCCGACCGCCGAGGTCACCGATGCGAAATCAAGCTCCACGGTCGAATCCGAGGCCTTGATGCGAGTCGGCTCCGATGCGATTCGAGCCGCCTTGGAAGAGCTTCCCGAGGAGCAACGGGCCGCGATCACCCTCATGGACCTCAACGGTTTCACCGCCAGGGAGACGGCCCGCATCACGGGCACGCCCCGCAATACGGTGCTCAGCCGGGTGCATCGAGGTCGCAAGAGGCTGGCGTTGATGCTGGAGAGGAAGGTGAGAATCGATGAGGGCTCATGATCCCAGTCGCAACGCCGCGCGCTACCTCGCAGGGATGATGTCCGGCCGTGCCCGAAGAGGCTTCGAGCAGCACATCATCGGCTGCGAGGAGTGCTGGCACGAGGTCGAGGTCGGGCGACGCGGCCGAGCGCTAGCAGAGTCGGCGCGGGAACTCGCGCCCCAGCGGCTGCGCGAGATGGTCCGCTCGAGCGTCGCGGCCACGTCGCCATCCAAGACAAGGATGGCCTCGGGAGCCCGGCTAGGTGCGCTCACGGCCGCGGTGGCGCTCGCGGTCGCGGTCGTCTTCATCGTCCTGCAGCCCGCTCAGCCGCAAGAAATCGAAACGATCCTGTCCGACTACCGGGGCGCCGAGCGTCTCTACCAACAGGCGCCGCGTGCCTTACCCGCGACCCTAGGAGACCTGCAGCTCGTCGAGGTCAGGGGAGGGCGGGTGGGAGACATGTCCCTGGAGGTGCACGAGTACGCCGACCGCGCCGGCCATATCGTGAGGGTCTATCAGTCGGACACCCCCTTCCCCGTCGCCGAAGGCGCCAAGCACAGCGCGGCGGGGGCGACGTGGAGCGCCACGCTCGACGGAGTTGTGCTGTTCTGCGCCGATCACCCGGTGCCCTCGCTCGTGGTCGGCGACGACCGAGCGGAGGTCCGCCTTGCCGCGGACGAGCTCGGGCTCAAATGAGCCCATCGGAGCGCCGCCCCCGGGGTCTTCTCGCCGGAGCGGCCGCGGGTTTGGTGGGCCTTGCGTGCTGCGTGGGTCCTGCAGTCGCGGCTCTTCTGGGCCTCACCTCCGCGGCGGTCGCCGCCGACCTCGCCAACACCCTGTACTCACAATGGGGTTGGGCCTTCAAGTTGGCCGGCATCTCGTTTGCCGCGGGTGCGGTGTGGCTCGCCCGTCGCAGGGCGCGCGCCTGTCCGGTCGACCGGCGGCCCAACCTCAAACGCTTTGCCGCGGTACTGGTCGTCACCGGTCTCGCCTTTTACGGAGGCCTCTATGCACTGACGAGCTGGCTGGAGAAGTTCGGCGAGACCGAGCCCCTGCATGTGACCGGCGCCACGCAGCAAGAGCGAGTGTCCACTGCGGCGACCGGGGTGTTCAACCGCCATCCGCACGTAGTCGTCGAGGTGATCGGCATCACTCCCGAACGGGTCATGTTCCGGGTCGGCTGGACGCTTCCTGAGCCCACGGTCGACGACTACCCCGGCGAGATCGCCGAGCGCGTGCGAGACCAACGAGAGGCAACCCTGCTGCTGCTCGAGGCGGCGGTCCGCAGCGCCCCGACGGTTCGCTTCGTCGGGGCCTTCGAGGACAACCTCTTCGTTCCCGTGTGGAGTCGACGCCAGATCATCGAGGCGAAGGACCCCGCTCTTTACCGTGACTGGCCCGCCTACGCCCGCTTCCAGCGCTCGGCCGCTCGGCAGCTCGGCTACGCGCAACTAGACGGGGGATTCGGACGGTGAACGCAATCAGCGCGCGGTCTGCTTCGTCCCCTTCTGTGACGGTATGGCAACTTTTACAGGAGGTAAGGACACATGAGGGGTGCAGTACCAGAGCCGCTGCCGCTGCGACTCGCACGAGGTGCGATCGGAGGCCTCGTCGCCGGTCTGATCTTCATGGGGGCGACGATGTGGTTCTCGTCCAGCGTGGGCAATCCCAGCGACGGTCCCTTGATGATGATCTCCACGATCCTCAAAGGAGACGGGGCAATGTCCGCGGGCACTGCCAGCGCGGAGCTCGGCTGGATCGTGCATTCGGTTCTCTCGGTTGGGTTCGGTATCGCGTTCTCCCTACTGGCCCCCCTGTTTCGGACCAACGGCACGATTGCGATTGCGGGCGCAGCCTTCGGAGCCCTCCTCTACCTCCTCAATTTCCAGGTGATTTCCCCGATCGCGTTGCCCATCTTCTCCATGGCGAACCAGCCGTTCGAGGCGGCGATCCACGTGGTCTTTGGCCTGCTCCTGTCCCTGGTCTTCTTCGGCTCCGGGGTGCGAAGGGGCGACCCGATCGTGGCGTTCGGTCGCGATCTCGCCACCAGTTCGTAGTCCGCTCTTCCCCTGGGTGGGGCCGTGCGCCCAGCGGCCCCACCCACTTCCCATCGGAGGCACTCCCCTGGGTCCGCTGGCCGTAGCGCTGGTCGCCGGAGGCCTGTCCACCGTCAATCCCTGTGGCTTCGCCCTGCTGCCGGCCTTCCTCAGCCTCTACGTCGGCATCGACGAGGAGCGTCTGCCGAGCGCGTCGAGCCGCACGATGCAGGGCCTCGTCGTAGGAGCGGTGGTCTCGGGGGGATTCCTCGCGGTGTTCGCCGTGGTGGGCCTGCCGCTCGCCCTGGGGGCCGGTGTCCTGACGCGGGCGGTGCCGTGGCTGGGCGTCGGCATCGGTCTCGCGTTGGCCCTAACCGGGCTGGCGATGGTGCTGGGTCGCAAGCCGTCACTCGCGCTGCACAGTCCTGTCAGACTCGAGCGAAACCGCAGTCCCAAGACCATGTTTCTGTTCGGCATCGGCTACGGGATCGCCTCGCTGGGATGCACCCTGCCGGTGTTCCTGGCGGTGATCGGCGCGTCCGCGGCCACGTCCGGGCTGTCGGGCTCGGTCGCCGTCTTCGCCGGGTACGGGGCGGGTATGGCGATTGTGCTCATGGCTCTGTCGCTGGCCGCGTCAATGCTGCGCTCCGGGCTCGCACGCCGCCTCAAAGGCATGCTCCGGCACATGGGCCGGATCGCAGGGGGTTTCATCGGGGTCACCGGCGCCTACCTGACTTATTACTGGGCGCGCGTTCGTTTCGGGGACATCACGACACTGGCCGACGATCCGCTCGTGGGAAGCGTCGAGCGCTTCGCCTCGGCCATCCAGAGAACCGCAACGGACCAGGGCCGCTGGATCCTGCTGGCGGCGGGAGCCGTGGTAATCGTCATGATCGCGGTCGTGGGGGCTCGCACGAGTGCCAGTGACGAACCTCCTCTCTAAGGGAAAGCCGGCCGATTCATCGACAGGGGCCCAAGGGGAGCGCGTCAGTCTCCCAGCGCTCTGAAGGCATCGTCGCCGTGTTCGGCGTACTCGGCTGCGATCCTGGCCGGAAGCCCCTCGCACGACCGCTCTTCGAGGATCAATTTTCGATCCTTGGGCGCAGACGCCGGCTGGTCGAAGTCGAACACCTGAGCGAGGTTGCTGGCGTTGCAGTCACGGTGCGTCAAGCACTCGAGGTCGTAAATCTCCTCGATGAGGGCCAGCACCGATGAGGGTTCCGTCACGGTGTCGTCGACCACACCCTCTTTTGCCCAGGGAGAGATGACGATGAACGGTGAACGGGGGCCGAGCCCCATGTGATCCGTCTGCGGAGGCGGCACATGGTCGTAGAAGCCACCGAAGTCATCCCAGGTGATGAAGATCACGGTGCTCTTCCAGTACTTGCTCCGCATGATGGCGTTGACGTGGTCGACGGTCCAGTTCTCACCCATGCACACGCTCGGGCCTCCGGGGTGCTCGTTTACGCCGGGTCCGGGAACGACCCAGGTGACCTCATCCAGGTTGCCCGTCGTGATGTCCTCCATGAAGCGCTCCTCTTCGGTGATGTCCCTGCCCCAGTGCTTCGAGAAGCGCATGTGCTTGATCGCCAGCAGAGCGTTCATCCACGACCCCTCGTCGGCATAGTAGTGCCAGGAGATGTCACGTTCGTTGAGTTGGTCCATGATCACTTCGAAGTCGAAGCAGGCGCGAACCTCTTCCCAGAAATCTCCGATCCGATCGAGATCCACTCGCCTCTCGGCCCGCATGACCTCTCTTTGTTCCTTCTTGGTCATCTTGATGAAGCGGTAGACGGTCTCTCCCGGATCGTCGCAGTACCCGCCCGGCGCGTTGGTCTGAAGCTTGTTGCCGACGACGTCTGCGGCCTGCCCCCCGACCGTGTAGAGATGCTCCGGAAAGGTCGGGCCGTACATCGAGCTGAAGTGATGGTCGCCGAGAACGAAGTTGTCGGCATAGGCCCAGTAGTTGGGGATGCCGTTGCGTTTGAACGAGTTGTAGCCGCCCAGGTCTTCGCCGTTCAGGATCTCGTCGAAGCCGTTCATCCTGCCACCGTTGACGGCGATGATCCCGTCGAAGAAGCTGTGTCCGAGATCCGGCTTCTGGACGTCGGGAGCCACCGATAGCTCGACGGTGCGACCATCCGAGGTCTCACCCGTGCGCGTTCCCTCGCCGCGCGGATAGCGGGCGAAGTAGTTGTCGTAGGTCCGGTTCTCTTTGACGATGAAGACGATGTGCTTTATCGGGTGGTCGTCGGGCATGCTCGCCTCACCCAGATCGAGCGATGTCTCCGGCGAGCGATCGCCGGGAGACGGTTGCTCCGTTTCGAGGCTCCCCGGAGAGGCCCGCTCGGCGGGCCGTGACCTGCCCCCGTCGCCCTGGTCGAACATCTGGCACGCCCCCACCAACCCCACCAGCGGCACGACAAGGACCACGCCTACCCGGCTCGCCCTCGTTCGCAGGGCTCCTCCTGTGCCGGCCACCTGGTGTCCCTCCCTTCCCATCGGGGTATGAGCGCCCAGACATACTTACGACGAACGCCCCCTGAAATCGGGCTGAGCGATCGTCTCGACGATCGCGGACATTACTCGACGGCGCCGCGGCGCCGAGCGTGGAGCCACCGGGGCGGGGTGGCGCAAGGTGAGGGAAACGGAAGTAAATTCGGGCTACGCTTGATCAATCCGCCATCCGTGAGGATCAGACATCAAATGAGCGATCACCTGAGCGACCCGCCGCCGTACGAACCTCCTCCACCCGAGGATGACTTCTACGAGTGGGAGAACGAGGAGGAAGGTCCCGGCCACAACCTCTTGTGGACGCGCATCGTCGCGCTCATCGTGGGTCTGCTCCTGGTCTTTTTCCTGGGCCGGGTGACCGCCGGTGGCGACGACGGCGTGGACGAGACCGAGCTGAGCTCGCTTCGCCAGGAGAACTCTCAACTCGAAGATGAGGTCCAGCAACTGCAGACGGATCTCGAACGGTCCGAGGCTGAAGCCGAGGAGGCCGAGACCACCGAGGAACCCTCCGGTGACGAGGGCGGCGAAGAGGCCGAGGACGAGACGGGGAACGATACCGGCACTACCCAGACCTACACCGTGCAGGCGGGCCAGGGCTTCCAGCAGATCGCAGAGGACGTCTACGGCGACATCGGTCTCGCCGAGTGCATCGCCGAGGCCAACGGATTGACCATCGACGGAACGATCACTCCCGGCGAGGAGCTCGACATCCCCGCCGAGGAGACCTGCAGCTGATCGCTTAGCCCGTCACCCGGCTGGAGACGATGACCCAACCGGCCTCCCGTCGCTCGATGGTCCACTCGGAGGTCGCCCGCGTTCGAGCCAGAGCGACTTCGGCTTCCACGTAGGTAACGTCGTCCAGGTATCGAGGACGCACGGCGGCGCGCTCGCGCACCACGAGCCGAGCCGGCTCGATGGAGACGACCGTCACGCTCACCGCACGGGTCTGGGTGCGATCCAAGAGGTTGTTCTTCTCCAGCAGGCGAAGATCGTTGCGGCTCTGAACGAACTGCGGTGAGCCGGGATCGACGACCTCTCTGAGAGCTGCGAGATCCCTCTCCTTATAGGCCGTCTCCAGACCTCGCCGGAGCTCGGCAAAGATCGCCTTTGCCCGGGCGCCGTCCACCTCTGGATCGCCGGCATGGTCCTCCGCCGCAGGCGCCGGCGTCGTGTTCTCGCGGACGGAGGGCCGGGGGCTCGTCTCGCCGGCGGGATGGTTTGGGGACATGGCGGCGACCACGGCCACCCCCACCAAGGCCAGCGCCACGGCCGCCACGAACGCGCGCAAAGGGCCGAGCGACCGCCGGGCCGGCTCGGTCCCCGAGTCCCTTGGTTGCGTGCGGGCTTCATCCCCCATACGTCTCGACCGATACCTACCACGTAAGGGCCGTGATGATTCGGTCGAGAGCCCTCTAGTTGCAAGTTTGATTCGCGAGTAGTCTCGATCCTCATGCTGCGGAAGGGGGCATCACCTTGGGTTCCGGCAACGGGCGATCTACAACGCATAACAAGCTGAATCGATACGACCTCGAGGACTTCACTCCTCGCGACGAACAAGACGAGGGGAACGAGTCGGCACTCGAGCTGGCGAGGACGGCCGCCGCCGAGGACGATCACCACCGACCCGAGCACATCCCCGCAGCCTCCGGAACCGGGTCGGCCCCGAGAGGCTCGGGCCCCGTGCCGGTTGGTCGGGACGAGAAGCCACACCGGCGGTCCGCTGCGGAGGCATACCGGCCTCTGCATGACTTTCTTGAGACCTTCGGCGGTGACACCGTCATGATCTCCTTCGCAGCGCTCGAGAACATCCTCAAACGCAAGCTTCCCGCGTCGGCACGCGAGCGCGAGACGTGGTGGACGAACAAGCCGAGAGGCCAGGGACACGCAAAGGCATGGCGCGACATCGGATGGCGAGTGGAGCGCGTAGACCTGGCCAGGGGACGCGTGTCCTTTACACGCCTGAGTTAACCGCTCGAGGGTCCTCTGCGCGAGGCCGATCCCCGTTCCAACATCTGAGGGCGGGCCACTAAGCGTTCAGCCGGTAGCCCATCCCGCGAATCGTCTTGATGTTTCTTCCACCAAGCTTCTTACGCAGATATCCGACGTAGACGTCGACCACATTGGAGCCCGGATCGTAGTCGTAGCCCCACACATGACTGAGCAACTGCTCGCGCGACAGCACCTGCCCCGCATGGCGAAAGAAGGTCTCGGCCAACGTGAACTCTCGTGCGGATAGCTCCATGGTCTTGCCGGCCACCCTTACGGTACGGGTGCGCAGATCCAGGACCATGTCACCAGCTCGCAGCACCGTTTCCTCGGGAGCTCGCTCTCCTCGCAGACGCACTCGAACGCGGGCCAGCAACTCATCGAAGCTGAACGGCTTGGTTACGTAGTCGTCCGCGCCGCCATCCAACCCGGTGACCGTGTCCGCCACGCCATCCCTCGCAGTCAAGATGATCACCGGCAAGCTCGTGTCCTTGGCCCGCAGGTCCTGGAGCACGTCGAGACCGTCCTTGCCGGGAAGCCCGAGGTCGAGGACGACCAGATCGAACTCGCCCGAGCGCGCCATGAACAGCGCGTCGTGACCGTCCGTCGCCACGGATGTGGTGAATCCGTTGGCCTTCAGACCCTTCTCGAGAAACGAGGCGATACGCGCTTCGTCCTCTGCAATGAGTATTCGTTTCATCGTGGAGGCTTCTCCGTCTCGGGGTAGGGCTGGTCCACGGGAAGGATGATCGTGAAGGTCGAGCCCTGACCCGGCGCGCTCAGAAGCCGCACCCGCCCGCGGTGTCCCTCGGCGATGGCTTTGACGATCGCGAGACCCAGACCCATTCCGTCGGAGGCTCGCGCTTTAGATTTCGCGCGCGCGAAGCGGTTGAAGATGCGTTCCTGTTCCTCCTTGGGAACACCCGGCCCGGTGTCTCGCACCCAGAAGCGCGCCTCTTCGTTGGCTATCTTGGAACCGATCCAGATTCGGTCCCCGTCCCCGGTGTGCTGGACCGCGTTCTGGGCAAGTTGCATCATCGCCTGCGTCAGACGTTGTCGATCCGCCTCGATGATGCCGCGGCCCGAGCCATCTATTCCCCACTCGCGCCGAGCGAGGCCTCGCACCTTGGTATTCAGTTCGTCGGTCAGCTCGCTCACATCCACGGCCGTCAGGTTCAGGAAATCCGGGCGTTGGGCCCGGGTGAGCATCAGGAGGTCCTCGACCATCCGGGTCATGCGATCGAGCTCGTCGGTTACCAGGGCCACGGTCTCACGGCGCTCGGCGGCATCCTCACCCATGAGCTCGAGGTGGCCTCGTATGATGGTGATCGGTGTCCGAAGCTCGTGACCGGCGTCGTCGATGAAGCCTCGCTGAATTGCGAACGCCTCACCCAAACGATCGAGCAGATCGTTGAACGTCGTCGCGAGTTGAGCGATCTCGTCGTTGCCCTCGACCGGCAGGCGGCGGCTCATGTCGCTGTCGGTTATCCGCTGGGCCGTGTAGCGAACGGCCTCGACGCGATTGAGTATCCGTCCCGACAGCGCATAGAAGAGGATGAAACCGATGATCAGGGTAATGACGCTGATCTGAGCGGCGGATCGGACGGCCGCATCGACTTCCTCCTTCTCCAGGTCCCTGAAGTCGGCGACCACGAATACCCCCTCGGCCTCGCCAACCTTGTTGTTCAAGGGCACGGCCAGATAGCGGAGCTCTCCTGCGGGAGTCAATGCAGAGCCGTAGTCCGAGCCTTCCTCGACCGACGCCCAGCGAGCTACCAGATCGGGGTCCCTGTCGACCCGATAAGGGAGTGGTTCGGGTTGGATGCTTCGCCTGTAGGGCTCGCCGTCGATGAGGGTCAGCATCGTCTCGTTTGCCGAGGGGATGTTGCGGCCCAGGAAGGTGTCGAAGATCGCCTCGATGTCGCCGGCAAAGGGCCTCGTCGTGTCGGGATCCACACCCTGCGTCGCCAATCTCTGAAGCTCGGCCACCTCTTGTTCGAGCTCCGAATTGATCCGCTGGTCCATCCGGTTGATCAGGACCGTTCGCAGAACGAAGAGAGAGGCCACGGTCGCGACGACGAGGACCAGGATGTAACCCCCGAGGATGCGGACTCGCAATCCGGACAGACGCCCGTAGAGGTCCCGCCCCCGGTCCCGCGGGGCGTCGAGTGGTAACTCACGCGTAGCGGAGTGCCGGTCGATGGCCTCAGTCGTCTCCATCGTCACCATCATCCTCGTCGTCACCGTCGTCGTCATCGTCGTCCTCGGGCGGAGGCGGGGCAGGCGGAACGGGCTGCGGCGCACCTCCACCAGAGGATGATGGGTCGCTCGCGGGTGGCGGCTGAGGCTGGGCAGGTCCTCTTCGGTTGTCCTGCTCTCGCCGGTTGTCCTGCTCTCGCCGCTTGTCCTTCGGCTTCCTCTTGCCCTTCCCCTTCTCCTCGCTATCGCCACCGTTGCCGCCCTCCAGTTGGATGGGAGGCACCCGTGGCGGCGACGGCTCCTGAAGCGCGCCGACGAGGCCGGCACCGACCGCGATGCCGACGAGCAGGGCCAAGAGGACCGCCACGATCCTGCCGGAGAAGATCACCTCACGAGTGTGGCCATCTGGGAATGGGTGGATGATGAGAGCCACATGAGAACTTTCTCATGAACGTCTCACCCTGGACTAAGTTGCGGCGGCTACGGTTCGGGCATGCACCAGATGATTCCCGAGAGCGCCGGCGAAGAGCGCGCAGCGCGCCCCGAGTGGGGCTTCGGACAAAGCGACGAGATCGCCCCGGGGCTCCACGCGCTGAGCAAGCTGGGAGGGGGATACCGGTACGAGGCCTATCTCGCCTGGGATGACGGTCTCTACTCCATCGTCGTCTCGAAGGTCCTTCGACCGCACCTCGTCGACGACGACCGGGCCATCGAGGGACTGCGGGGCGAGCACGCCCTGCTACGAAGGCTGAGCCATCCCGTCATCCTGCGGGAGTTCGGCGCGGTGCTCGACGGCCCCCGGCCGCATCTGGTGCTCGAGCACCTCGAAGGCCCTCGCCTGTCGACGCTCGTCCGCAAGTACGGCTGGCTGCCACCCGAGCAGCTGCTTCCTCTCGCATTGCAGCTGTCCTCCGCGGCTCACTATCTCTCGCTGAACGTCGTCTGCCACCTCGACATCAAGCCGGCGAACATCATCATGAGCGGCCCTCCCCGCCTCATCGATCTCAGTGTTGCGCGCACCATCGAGCAAGCGGCCCGCAACGGCAAGGGCGTAGGTACCGACGACTACATGTCTCCCGAACAGTGCGACCCAGACCGCTTCGGCTCCGTGGGTCCGGCGGCCGACATATGGGGCCTGGGGGTGTCCCTCTACGAAGCCGCGACGGGACGACTTCCCTTCACCAAGTCCCGCGCCGAAGCCCGCTGGCCTGCACTCCACGAAGAGGTGAGGCCGTTTGCGCGCGAGGTGCCGGGCGCAATCGCAACACCGATCCTCGCTTGTCTCGAGAAGGACGCCTCCAACCGTCCCGCCGCTGCGGAGTTACACGATGCATTGGAGCCGTTGATGACGCAGCTGCCCAAGCCGGTGCTCGGCAACCTGAAGCCCAAGCTTCGCCGGAGCACGGCTAGGACGCGCTAGCCGCCGGGCACGCACCTGACCTGCTGGAGCCCGCACCGTGGCAGCGGAGGGCCGAGGCCCGCACCCTCGAGCGGAACGAACGGCAGCATGAGGTGGGAGGGATTGGCTCTGTTGTGGAACACTGTATTGATGCCCGGGACGCTCTTGGGCACGTAAACGTAGTACGAGTCGACCGCGGGCGAGTTGTGAATCTTCATCACCAGCCGGTGACCCGGCCGCAAGACGTGCCCCACCGGAAAGACCTCCACGAGATACCGGTAGGTCTTGTTCACGTCTACCGGCGTCGGGTTGGTGTGAGGCCTGAACGGTCGGTAGATCGTCCCGTCATCGAGCTTGTCCGAGAGCGAGCGATTGACGGCCCTGTGGCTCGTCTTCAGCATCCCGCGCTGGAGGTAGTAGCGGGTTCCGTCGGGAGCTTCATCGATCAGTTGCACGTGCAGATCGGAGATCGGAGATGTCGATGACAGGTACAGGTCCGCCGTAATCGGTCCCACGATGGCCGCCGGCTTCTTGAACTTCCTGCTCCGGAAGGTCAACTCGTCGGGAGCATCCGACGTCGTGAACGGAGGACCCACGCTCTCGCCCGCCTGATAGCTCCAGAACTGACGCGGACTGCCGGAGAAGTACTGCTGGCTGCCGCCCTTCACCCCGGGTGCCTTCCTCGATAGCTTTCCTTTGGCGTTCAAGAAGAGATTGGTCCATCTCGTGGACTCGAGCGGAAAGGTTCTGGCGTCCACACGACCGTTCGACGCGTTGTCGTCGCTCATCTCGAGAAGGGCCGTAACGGAGTTGCGGTTGGGCCGCTCGCCCTTGCGTCGCAGCCAGTGATCCATCCAGGCCTTACGGTCCAGGTAGATCTCTCGAGGGTTGGTTTGGGTACCATGATCACCGTTGGTCATCAGCAGCCGGCGAAAGGGCGCGTTGTCGACGGCCTCGAAGAGGTGGTAGGGACCGCGGGGGCCGGTCTGCTCGTCCTGATAGGCACCTGTGATGTGAATGGGGACCTCGATGCGCTCGGCATAGTTGATGAGAGAGCGCGACTGCCACCAGTTGTTGTCGGTGTCGTCAAGCCCCTGCAAGAGCGGGTCGTTGAAAACATCCCGACTGTGCGTGGCATGGTTGGTCACACACTGTTCGTCTCCCGCAGCGAGGCCCGGAGCACTTCCACCGCCCACGTCATAGACGGGACGGATCACTCCCGTCCACAGAAGCGGAAAGCCATAGTTCACTACTCCGCCCGGGTAGGTGATTCCACGGTAGAGATCGTCGATGAGCCCCGAGACCGACACCGCGTCGAGGCCGGGCGGGCGAGTGGCCGCGACCATGAAACCGGTGATACCGCCGTAAGAATGTCCATAGATGCCGACCTCGCCGTTCGACCACTTCTGGTCGTTGATCCACTCGATGACCTCACGACCGTCGAGCGCGCTGCGCCACGAGAAGAGGTCGAACTCACCGCCGGAGCAGCCTGAGCCTCTGACCGACGCGTGCACCGTCACGTAGTCATCTTCGAACATCTCGGTCAGCGCACGACTGCCCTTGCCTGCGACGGGGTGCTCGCCGTCGGCGGAACCTCCGTCGTAACCCGACATCTCGAAGATCGTGGGATAGGTCTCTCCCTTCTGAAAGCCCCTGGGCATCCGCACGTTGAGCGCGATCGACGTGCCGTCCGAGAGCGTGACGTAGGTGTTGGGTCCCGCCGCCTCGGCGGGCGACGCGGGAAGACCACCGATGGCCGGGAGCAGGGTCGCAGCAACGGTGAGTGCAAGGGTGGCCCACAGCATTCGCCGGGACCTCGATCGAGGTGGCATCAGGCGTTCCCTCCGTAGGGGCGCGCGGTTCGTGACGCCCAGCGCGCCCATCTTGTGACGAATCGAGTGGCGTGAGATAGTGCTTCGGCGGCGTGACCCCGGATTCCTGCGGGCCGCGACTCAGCGGCGCTGGCACCTGGGACAGTAGGTGGTCCCCCGCCCTCCGAGGGTGACCTTCTTCAACGGCGTGCGGCAGCGGGGACACGGGGTCCCCGAGCGCCCGTACGCAATCAAGAAGTCCACGTTACGACCGCTCTCGCCGGTGACCAACCGGAAGTTGCTGAAGGTGGTGCCCTCACGCTCGATCGCGGCGGCGAGCACCTCTCGAATTGCGCCGTGCAACGCGTGGGCCCGTGCTTTGCCCACCGATCGAGCCCTGGGATTGATCCTCGCCAGCCACAGCGCTTCGTCTGCGTAGATGTTCCCGATGCCCGCGACCGGGCGTTGCGACAGCAGGTAAGGCTTGATCGGAGCTTGTGTCCGCCTGAGCGTGGCGGCGAAGCGGTCTGGATCGAAGTCGTCGGACAAAGGCTCCGGACCCAGCATCTTCAAGGTTGGGATCTGCTGGTATTCGCCCGCTTCGACGACCGCGATTCGACCGAACCGGCGCACGTCCCTAAAGGTCAAGGTCCGCCCGTTGTCGAGTTCGAGTCTGGCGCGGACATAGGGGTCTTCCAAATCGAACCGGAAGGCCCCGGTCATGCCCAGGTGCATGATCAGCTCGAGGTCCTCGTCCAGCGGGGCGACCATGAACTTCCCTCTGCGCCCGACCGCCAGGATTCTTCGGCCCGGTAAGAGCTCGAGCCCCATGAATTGTCGCGGGATTGCCGCATGCGGATCCCACCACACCTTGAGCACGCGCCGATTCACGAGCTCGGGCTCCAGCTGGCGGCGGACGGACTCGACTTCGGGGAGCTCGGGCATGGCCTTAGGTTATGGGCCATGGGACGACACGAGATCAACCCCAACGACTTGCCCTACGCGCCGGATGAGCTGGCCCGCAAACCAGACGTCGGCGCACGGGCCTACTTCGCGCTGGATATTCGCACCGGCCGGATAGTCGACGTGCAAGACTTCCCCGCCGCTCGCAACCCCGCCTGGAAGATTCGCGTGGACTTCGGGCCCGTAGTCGGCGAGCTGCAGAGCAGCGCTCAGATCACGAACTACTCGAAGGAGCAGCTTCTCGGCCGGCTCGTCGTCGGCGCGGTGAACCTCGGGCCCAAGAGGATCGCGGGGTTCACGAGTGAGTTCCTGATTCTGGGTTCGCTGGATGCCGACGGCACGGTCCGCCTCCTGCAAGTCGAGGAAGGAGTCGAGCCGGGAGCGCCGGTCGCGTAGGACTCAGATCCAGAGATCGGTGAGCGCTCGCAAGCTCCGGTGCTCGCCGTCCTTTACTAGAACGTGGTCCAAGACCTCGATTCCCTCGGTCTCCGCAGCATCGAGCAGCGCCGTGGTGAACTCGATGTCGCTCTCCGCAATGCTCTCGAGAGACTCCGACGCCCTGGAGGTCACCATTACGGTGTCGATGCCCTGCTCGTGAGGAAAGCTGAACAGATGCTCGAGCGGCAGCGAGCTCTTGGGTTGGTCCTTCGAGGCGTAGGCCTCGCTGTCGCCGACATAGCCGTGCTGGTCGACGCAGGTCAGGAACACCACCTCGCCCTCGACACTCGAGAGGATCTTCGTGAGCGAATCGATGATGTCGTCGGGACGAGGACGAACGGTGGTCGTTGATGCCATGACTCCTCCTTGCCGGACCGATGGTGAGTCCATGACACCGGGGAAACTTGGATCGCGCTGTGACGCACGTCACAGCCTGCGTTCAACATTCGTGCGTAACGAGGGTCTCAGGAGTAGCGCGAGATGTAGCCGCGCGCTCGGAAGAGTCTCAGCATTCTCATCAGGAACGCCAGTGCCAGAACCGTGAGGACCAGCGTGCTCACCGTCGCTATGCCGATCGTGGCCCAATCGATGCCATCTCCGTCCAGCAGATTTCGCATCGCCTCGAAGGCGTAGGTCGTCGGCAACACCAGCGCCAGCGGGCGCACGATGACCGGGAGGGAGTCCACCGGGTAGAAGACACCCGACAGCGGCATGACGACGAACAGGATCCCCCACGCCAGGGCTTCGGCACCGCTCCCGTAGCGCAGCACGAAACCGATGACGAAGAGCGCTATCAACCATCCCACGGTTAGCAAGATCGCCCCGATGGGAATGAGACCCAGACCCAGCTCGGTGATGTCGAAGCTGAACAGCAGGAGGGCGGTGATCGCCACCAAGCCCGTTCCCGCGACGAGTTTGACCAGACCGAATAGCGCCACGCCCGCGACGTATTCCCACTCCTTGACCGGCGTGACCATGATGTTCAGTAGATTGCGCGTCCACGTCTCCTCGAGGAAACCCGTCGACACGGCGATCTGGGACTGGTAGATGATGTGCCACAGGACGATGCCGCCGAGTAGATAACCGAAGGCGGCCGCGCCCGCGTTATCACTGCCGGCGACAAAGGCTCCGATGGAGCCGAAAAGAACGACGTCGACCAACGGCCAGATCGTGACGTCGAACAGCCGGTGCGGGCTGCGCAGCATCACGTAATAGTGCCGCCGAGCGATTGAGCGGATGCGCATCCACGACAAGCGTCTGGGATTGGTCTCCTGAACCGTCGTCATGCCGTGTGATCCGTCTCTTGAGATCGTCGCTCGGCACGCTCAGGCTCTTCCGCTGCCACGCGCGCGAGATGAAGAAACACTCCTTCGAGGTCATCGCTTTCGAATTGGGACGCAATGGCGCCTGGAGCATTGTTGGCGATCACCTTGCCCCTGCTCAGGAAGATCACCCGTTCGCACAGGCGCTCGATCTCGACCATGTTGTGACTCGTGATCAACAGCGCGGTCCCCTCAGAATCGCAGAGATCTCGCAAGCCGGTCCGCACTCTCAGCGCGACATCGGGATCAAGTGATGCGGTCGGCTCGTCCAGAACCAGCAAGCGGGGACGGTGCAATGTGGCCTTGACTATGCCGACGAGAGTTCGCTGCCCTGACGACAGCTGCGTTCCCATGGCCTCGGCCAGTTGCGAGATGCGAAAGCGTTCGAGGCCTGCCTGGATGCGGCCATCCGCATCGGTTACCCCGTAAAGCTCGCCGTACATGCGCAGGAACTCACTCACGCGCAACCGTTCGGCCAAGGGCATGTAGCCGGCCGCGAATCCGACCCGTTGCATGGCCTCGCTCCGGCCCCCGGGAAGTCGGTGATCACAGATCTCGATCGAGCCCTCGTCTGGAGAGATCGCTCCTAGCAGCATCATCAGGGTCGTCGTCTTTCCCGCGCCGTTCGGTCCCAGAAGCCCGACGCGCTCACCCTTCAGGACCTCGATGTCGATGCCGTCCACGGCACGCGTCCGCTTGTAGCTCTTGACCAGGCCGCTCGCTCTCAGGACGTGCTCCATCACGTCACTATCCCAGACCGCGAGGCCGGTGAGGAGCGGCCGAGGGCAACCTCGAGTTCCCGCACTCCTCGGGAGTCCCTCAGTCTTCTGTTAAGAGGAACTCCGTCCACAGTGGATAGTGATCCGAGATGCGCCACGACAGTTCGATGTCGTCGAGCGCCGGCATCACCAAGCCCTTGAAATCGAAACCTCCCGCCTTCTCCGAATAGCGAAGGGACAGCACGGGCACGTCCGGGTTGCCGTCGCGAGTGAACCAGGCGATCTGGTCGTAGAAGGCCTTCTTCCCGCTCTTGAAGATCGTGCGGGGCACCGTGTCGAGCTCTGGCGGCGACCGTAGTCCCGTTGACGTGAACGCCTTGTACGCGTCGTCGTCCTTGCGATCGATGTTGAAATCTCCGAGGGCGATGAGGTTGTGCCCCCACGATTGCTCGCGCTTCGCCCAGTCTTCGAGCCATTTAGCGATGCCTCGGAGCTCGCCCAGGCGATGCTCTGCGGATTCGCCGTAGAGCACGTGCAACGTGACGAGAATGAAGGTTTGTTGGCCGGACGAGAAGCTCACGGCGTAGGGCGTGCGAGCGAACTGTGTCCGGAGCGCGTTCGGCTCGATGTGCTCGGCCTCGATCCACTCCGGCGGAACGACCAGTTCTCCTGCCAGCCCCGAGGTCTTGACTCGACGAGTATCGAACACGAACGCCATGCGCTCGTCGTTTCCCGCCTCCCCGACGGTGACGTCGGTCATTATCAAGCCCCAGTCCGGACCCAGGTGCTTGAGCATGTGTCGCAGAGCCTTGATGTTGTCGCGCGTCTCCTGGATCGCGATCACATCGAAGCGGGCCACGATCTCGGCAATGCATCTCAGCGCATAGAGGTTTCGTTTGGGCCGGTCGTTCTCGGACGGTATCCATGACTCGCAGAGGTCACCGAAGGCACGGATGTTCCAGGTCGCAACGAGCAGGTTGTGGTCGAGCCTCTTGGACGGGATGTCGTCGGACAAGCGCTGTCGCAAAGCGCGCAGTTCATCCACCAGATCGGGCGGCACGGCGTTCAGGTCGATCGGACTCATCGCAGCACGCTCACGTTCCCACCCCTGTTCAACCAACCGTCGTGCACCGTTCAACCACCCGTCTGTCACCCATGGCTACACAGTAGACGAACGCCTCATCACCGTCCCGCCGGGGTGAGACAAGGGGAAACGGCGACTCGTCGACGACGGTCGGTGAGGTTCCTCACTCGCTCGGGGGAGATGCGCAAGCCCCATCCGAGTGATCGCCGGCACTCGATCGAGGATCTCCCTAGTCACATCCGGCCAACAGAAAACACTCCTGCCGCGCCATGTCACGGATGCCCTCACTGAGATAGACCGAACATGTGAACAAAGTCATGGAACACAGCGACATCCGTCTCGACCTCTTGGGCGGCTTCGAATTGCTCTGCGACGATCGCGCGATCGAACTACCCACCAGCGCACAACGACTGCTCGCGTTCCTCGCGCTCCGCGATCGTCCTCTCCTGAGATCCAACGTCGCGGGCGTCCTGTGGAATGAGACCACGGACGAAAAATCCTGCGCGAGTCTCCGCTCGAGTCTCTGGCGCCTACGGCGTTCCGGCTACCACCTCGTGGAAGCGCGGCGAGCCGATCTTCGCCTATCGCCACAGGTAAAGGTCGACGTCCACCAGGTGATCGACATGACACACGAATTGATCAGCCGGCGCTCGGGTGCTCACTTCCTCGACCTCGACGAGGAGGAGCTGGCGGGAGATCTGCTGCCCGACTGGTACGACGACTGGGTCCTGGTGGAGCGCGAACGCCTCCGGCAGCTGCGTCTACATGCCCTCGAGGCACTTGCCCTCAGTCGCCTCGCTGCCGGTCGTCACGGCGAAGCGGCGGGCGCCGCCCTCTCGGCGGTGTCGATCGAACCTCTGCGCGAAAGTGCTCAACGCGTTCTGATTCGCGTGCACTTGGCTGAAGGCAACGTCGGGGAGGCGGTACGGCAGTACAGGTCCTTCAAGGACCTGCTCTTCGAAGAGATGGGACTTGCTCCGTCGGAACAGCTCGAATCACTGATGCGCCCACTGATGGAACGCATCGGGATGACCTTCGCACGCCCCCGCCAGCTCGTGCTCGATCCCGACGACCTCCGGGCTCTCCATTGAACCGAGTCGCGCCGCGGGACGCTCTCGTCCGACGCGGTGCCGAGGAGACGACCGTTCCCCTGTAGGTAAACGGTGCGGCGACGGATAGAGTTCAGTCATGCGCGCACCAAAGGTCTTCGGGGTCGTTCTCGCCGGTGGCGAGGGCAAACGGCTGATGCCGCTCACGGCTCAACGCGCCAAACCGGCAGTGCCCTTTGCGGGCAACTATCGTCTGATCGACTTCGCGCTGTCGAATCTCGTCAACGCGAACTTCTTGAAAATCGCGGTGCTCACACAGTACAAGAGCCACAGTCTCGACCGTCACATCTCACAGACGTGGCGGATGTCGCCACTGCTGGGCAACTACGTGACTCCGGTGCCGGCACAGATGCGCCGTGGCCGGCGGTGGTTTGCCGGTTCTGCGGACGCCATCTACCAGAACTTCAATCTGCTGAGTGACGAGGAACCCGACTACGTGATCGTTTTCGGGGCGGACCACATCTATCGGATGGATCCTCGCCAGATGGTCGACGCCCATATCGAGTCGGGTGCGGGTGTGACCGTGGCGGGCATACGGGTCGCCCGCACTCAGGCCTCCGACTTCGGCATCATCGATGCCGAAGTTGACGGGGTAACCGTCAGATCGTTCCTCGAGAAGCCATCCGATCCACCCGGTCTGCCCGACTCCCCCGGCGAGAGCTACGCGTCGATGGGCAACTACGTGTTCACGGCAGAGGCATTGATAGATGCGGTCACGCGCGACGCCGACAACGAGGATTCCGATCACGACATCGGTGGTGACATCATTCCGATGATGGTCGACAAAGGCGAGGCGGCCGTCTACGACTTCAAGCGCAACATCGTGCCGGGCTCGACCGAGCGCGATCGTGACTACTGGCGGGACGTAGGGACGTTGCAGAGCTATCACGACGCGCACATGGACCTGATCTCTTACGTGCCGGAGTTCAATCTCTACAACTTCGAGTGGCCGATCTTGACCTGGACACCCGCGCTGCCTCCGGCGAAGTTCGTTCACGAGAGCGAGGGTCGTATCGGTCGGGCGGTGGACTCGATGGTGTCGGCGGGAGCCATCATCTCCGGCGGAGACGTGCGCCGGAGCGTGATCTCACCCGGAGTACGCGTGAACTCTTACTCACGCATCGAGGGCTCGATCCTTCTTCCCGGGGTGAAGGTGGGGCGACGCGCCGTCGTCCGCAACGCCATTGTGGACAAGAACGTGTCTATTCCAGAGGGCTGCGAGATCGGGGTCGATCCCGAGGCGGATAAGAAACGCTTCACCGTGTCAGACACCGGGATCGTCGCAATCGCCAAGAACCAGAGGATCGAAACCTAGCGATCCACCCGTTAGACGCGGCGGCGACGCGGCGGCTTCATGAAGGAACCTCGTCGTCCCGAGGTAAAGACGTTGCGTGGTTTGGAGACCTTGAGGCCCTCCGCTTCGAACTCGGGCTTGAGGTTCAACTCCGACGCCACGATGCTTACCTCCGGCTGCTGCTTGGAGGTCACGAGGGTTACTCCGGTCCCCGACCGTCCTGCGCGCGCCGTTCGCCCGACGCGATGTACATAGTCCTTGTGGTCTCGAGGCGGATCGTAGTTGATGACGTGAGTGATGTTGTCGAGGTCGAGCCCTCGTGCGGCTACGTCGGTCGCCACCAGCACGTCGACGGCACCCGTGTCGAAGCGATGCAGGGCTCGCTTCCGCTGTCCCTGGTTCAGGTCTCCGTGCATGGCCAGGGCCGTGACTCCCCGTTGCTTGAGGCGCTGGGTGAGCCGATCCGCGCCTCGCTTGGTTCTGACGAAGACGAGGGTTAGACCTCGATCCTCGGCCAAGATCTCGATCAGCTTGTCGACCTTGCTGTGCTCGTCGACGGGGATGAAGCGATGCTGCGCCTCAGCGACCGTCTGTCGCTTGTCGACGATCTCATGCTTGACCGGGTTGTCGGTATAGGCCCTGGCCATGTAGCCGACGCTCCCGTCGAGCGTGGCGGAGAAGAACATCGTCTGTCGTTTCTTCGGAAGACGGCGGACGATGCGGTCGACCTGCGGCTGGAAGCCCATGTCGAGCATGCGATCTGCCTCGTCGAGCACCAGGACCTCGATCGAGTCGAGCCGGATGAGCTTGCGTTCCGCAATGTCTTCGAGACGACCTGGAGTGGCGACCACGATATGAGCCTTAGCTGCCTTATGGGACTGCTCGCGCAACTTGGTGCCTCCGTAGACGGACGCGACCCTGAGATCTCTGGCTTTACCTATGTCACGAAACTCTTCGGTTACCTGGACGCAGAGCTCACGCGTCGGCACGAGAACCAGGACCTTGGGACGAGCCCCTCCGGGCCTGACACGCTCGACGATGGGGATCGCGAAGGCGAGGGTCTTGCCCGAGCCGGTCCGCGACTTGGCCAAAACGTCCTTGCCCGAGAGGGCATCGGGCATCACCAGGCTCTGGATCTCGAACGGGGTATGTAGGTTGCGGCGGGCCAGCGCCTCGGCAACGGGCGCGGACACGCCGAGTTCGGCGAATGTTGGCACTCTTCTACTCCTTCTGGGCGGCCTCGGCCGCCGGTCTGCGGGAGAGATTCACGACCCGCTCGCCTCGAAGGAGGAAGATGGGGAAGACAAATCTCACGGGTGACGGTTTCACCCTGGTCACGACACCGTATCAAACAACCGGGGCGTCGGGGGCATTCCCGCCCATTCCCACCCGCTCGGCTCCGACTCGGATCCGGTCCGCAGTCCCGCCTAGCTCCGGCGTGTGAGCATGGCCCGATGACAACCTCTCGCGCCCCAGCCGGGCAGGTCCGACTCGATCGCTCGTTTTGGAAGGCGGCAGCCCTGGCCGTCCTCATCACGGCGTCATGTTCCCTGCCGGTGTTCCTGGTCGGCGGCCTGGCGGTTCAGATTCGCAACGAGCTCGAGCTTCCGATCAGCCGCATCGGCTTTCTGACCGCCATCTTCTTCCTCTCATCGGCTGCTTTCTCTGCTTGGGCGGGCCGCATCGCCGAGCGCATCGGCGCCGGTCGTTCGATGCGCATCAGCGGCGCACTCGGGGCGCTGTCCCTGATCGGGCTCGCGTCCTCATCCTCGTACTCGGGGCTCATGGCGGCCCTCGTGCTGGGCGGGGTGGCAAGCGCACTGGCTCAGGTGGGCGCGAACCTTCACCTCGCCACCCGCGTCGACCGAACCCGCCAGGCTTTCGCCTTCGGCATCAAGCAATCCGGTATCCCGGCTGCGACGTTGCTGGGCGGTCTCGCCGTGCCTCTGATCGCGCTGACGGTGGGCTGGCGGTGGGCCTTCGCTCTGGGCGCGGCTCTCTCTGTTGCGGTCGTGCTGGGGGTGCCGCGCTCGAGCTCGCGGCCCCGTTCGCGCCACGACGAGCGCGCGCGTCCCCACAACGTCGGTGCGCTCGTGGTCCTGGCGATCGCCGGCGCCTTCGGGTCGGGAGCGGCGAACGCGATGGGCGCCTATCTCGTCGACTCCAGCGTCGGCGCGGGAGTCGCAGAAGGCGCCGCCGGACTGCTGTTCGCAACCGGAAGCATGGCGGGGCTGTCCGTGCGCGTCGGCGCAGGATGGCTCGCGGATAGGCGGACCGGCGGCCGCTTGCTCTGGGTTTCAGGGCTGTATCTCATCGGGTCGGTGGGATTTCTGCTGCAGGCGACTCGAAGCACCAATCTGCTGCTGCTCGCGACCATCTTGTGCTTCGCCGGTGGCTGGGGCTGGCCCGGACTGTTCAACTTCGCCGTCGTGACCCGGAATCCGAACGCGCCCGCGGCGGCAACTGGACTCACCCAGACCGGCGTCTACCTCGGGGGCATGAGCGGCCCCCTGCTGTTCGGCGTCGTCGCCGAGCAAATGAGCTACCGAGCGGCCTGGCTGGGCGCCGCAGCCTTCGGATTGATCGCCTGCGGGTCGGTGCTCGCCGGCCGGCACATGCTGCTACGCGAGGGCGCACCCGAGGTCGAGCCCGCCTGACAGTCGTTTCCTGTTCTCCACGACGGGCCTCATCGCCTCTCCCCCGTCGGGCGCAGCCAGAGCGAGGCGTGGGCCGGATGCATGGTGCGATCCACAACCTCGACGAGGTCGCGGCTCAGTCCCTCGATCTCGACCTGCAACCGCAGGCGGCCGCCGAACTCGGCGATAATGCGCTCCGCGTCGTAGCGACTGCGGTTGAAGCGGCGGTCGACCGCGCTCTGGACGCGGTTTCTGAGGGGGCCGAAGGCCGCGACGACCCCGAGGGTCGAGGCGGCCACGATCAGCGGCGAGTCCTCCGGTAGCGGCAAGACTGAATGCAACGCTAGGACCAGAAGGAAGTAGCCGCCCACGAGGATCGTGGTGAGCGCGCCGTAGGCGAGCGTCCGGCTGATGATGCGGTCGATGTCGTAGAGGCGGTAGCGCAGGATGGCCACCGCTATCGAAACCGGCACCGCCGTCAGGGAGATCACAGCCAGGTTGGAAGCCAGCCAAAAAGCCGGCGACTCCCGCGCGGTGAGGATGAAGACCGGAGTCCCCAAAGCAAGAACGGCGGCGACCAGGCCGGTCCCAAGAGTCAACCACTTAATTTGGGCTCTTTCGATTCCGGCAGCCCTTCTAAATCGCACCGTCAGCGAAGCGGCAGAAAGCAGGAGGCTCACGTTGAGAGCGATCGTCCCAAGTCCCAGTGACAGAGGAGCCAGCCACGAAGGATTCTCCAGAGCAAAGGGGTTGGTCACCCCTCCTCCACCCTCCATCGGGCCCGGGAGGGCGGCGAAGCCGAAGGAGCCGATGGAGACGCTCGCAACACAAAGCCAAGCCACTAACCGCCACCGGCTCGACGGAAAGCGACCATTCGGAAACAGCAGAATCACGAAGACTCCGACGAGCGCAATCAGGAGCATCCACGTCCACCCGGAGACCCACGCTGCGACCTCGGCAAAAGGTACGTCGGCGCGGCGCGCAACGAGCCCGTAGGTCGCGTACTCCCATGCGAACATCTGAACGCTTACGACCATCCCCGCGGCGAGGAGCAGCCACCCCACTGGGTTGGTGGGTTTGCGGATCGCCAGCAGAGCTCCCAGCAGCGCCAACGCCGCTCCCGGAAGGCTCTGGAAACCCCGCGAGCCGAACACTCCGCCTACCGGCGTCGAGAGCGTGAGCAACTGCATGATGAGAGCACCGGCGAGCAGGGCGAGAGAGAAACCGCACAACCCCCAGGCCAGGTAAACGGAACGCTTCATCGCTCGCTCCTCGGAGACGAGTGCAGCCACAGCGATGCGTGTGGGGGCTGCATGGTGGCATCTACCACCGATACGAGATCGCGGCTGAGTTGGTCGAGGTCGGTCTCGCGCCTAAGTGGTCCGCCCCATAGGTAAAGTGACGTATTGGCGAGTGAGAATCCAGCCTGGCAAGACAACAGGCCGATGCTCGAGAAGACCCAACCAACCGCGTTGTCCGGCCGCTGGGCGACGATCAGCGCTCCGACAACCATGAACGCGGCGGGGGCCACCAACAGCGAGGAGCTCCCGCCCGTGAAGGTGGAGTTCGCGCCGCCGAGCAGCGCCACAGTGCCCATGGCCGCGGTGAAGAAGACAAGCATCGCGATGGCAACTGGCCCAGCACGCTTGATCGACCGGCGGCGATGCCCTCCCATCGCTTCTGGCGACCCTGCTTCAGCCCCCATGATTCCTTGCTCCGACGACCCCCGGTGATGCCCCTTGAGCGTCCGCGACGCGTTACGACCAAGGGTCTTGCGGGAGTTTCGTGTGTGCGAGTGGGTCGCCTTTCCGTCACAGGTGCCCGTTAGCCTCGGCTCAACGATCCATCTCTTCCGGGTTCCGTGCCCATTGCCCGGCAACGTCAGGAAGGGCACAATGGCTACACATGAACAGTCGCTCGTCGAGCTGCGGAACCGTCTCGAAAAGGTCCTCGGACCAAAGGAGGCCGCCACGCTGATGGAGCATCTGCCCGGCGAACGGCCCGCGACCGAAGCCAGCCTCGATGTGGTCAAGCGCGATCTCGTCGAATTCAAGAGCGAGGTAAACCGGCGCTTCGACACCATCGACCATCGCTTCGAAGTGGTGGACGTCAAGCTCGAGGAGTTCGAGAAGCGCCTCGACGACCGCATCGACGCGCGCGCGGAGAGCTTCGAATACAAAGTTCTCGGAGCCCTCTCGGGAGTTCGTGAGGACTTCGCCACGCAGCTCAACCTCCAGACGCGCGTCTTCGTGTTCTCGAGCGTCTCCATCATGATCACCCTGGCCGCGTTAATCCTGGCGTTCGTGGACGCGTAGGAGCACCCCGGCGCGGTCATGAGCGACGCCCGGTTCCTGATCGCAGCCACACCGAGACGTGGGCCGGCTGCCATGAGGGCGGCGAAGGCCAAGAGCTGTGAGGAGCTCTCGGCGCCCAGGGTGCCGTTGGCGGTGCCGAGAAGCGCGACGGCGCCCCTGGCCGCGACGAAGAAGGCCATTGCTGCGAGCGTCTGTGCTTGTGACTCACGCTTGCCCCCGTGATCCTTCGCTCCGACCAGCCCAATGATGCCTAGTCAACGTCCGCGGATCGTTACGAGAAAGGGCCTTGCGGGACTTTCGTGTGTGGGGGTGCTATATGAGGTCTGGACCCGCCCTCGCAGAAGCGATCTGTCCGGAATTCGGCGGGTTTCCTTGGGACGCACGCGCTTGCCGCACACACCAGGCCGGCTACGACGACGGCGCCGTGGTTCCTCGAACGACGAGGCTTGGCTGCACCAGGACGTGGCGCGCCCTCCCCCGTGCACCGTTCAGCCGATCGAGCAGCAGCCCTACGGCCGTCGAGCCGATCTCTCGCCGGGGTTGATCGATGGTCGTGAGGTCGATGTGCCCGAGCGCGGCCAGCGCGGTGTTGTCGTAGCCGATCAGCGACACGTCATCGGGCACGCGGAGCCCATGTTCCTCCAGTGCCTGCAGCACTCCGATCGCCGCAAGGTCGTTGGCCGCGAAGATCGCGGTTGGATGCCGTCCGGTGTCGAGGAGGCGGGCGACACCTCGGGCTCCTCCTTGCTCGGTGTATTCGCCGGCCACGATGATGGGATCGTGACCGTGCCGTTTCATCGCGTCCTTGTACCCTGCGCGACGGGAGGCCGCTCCCGCCCCCCTGCCGCCGTCGACGTGCGCGATCGCGGTGTGCCCCAGCTCGACGAGATGGTCGACCGCAAGGCGGGCACCCGCGCGGTCGTCGTTGGTAACGGAATCCACTTCCGGCCAGCGCGAGGGCCGGGCAACGAGGATCAGGGGCGCCGCAGCCGCGGCCGCGCGTATCTGCCGGGCGGGAAGGATGGGGCTGGCGAGAATGAGGCCGTCGGTTCGGAGTTGGAGCAGCGACTCGATGGCGACCGCCTCACCCGCAGCCACGCGGCCCCCGGTGTTGAACAGAGCGTGATAGTCGGCGGCTAGAGCTTCCTGCTGAATGCCGTCCACGACCTCCACGAAGAAAGGGTTGTGGAGGTCGGAGAGCATCACTCCGATCAAATTGCTCCGCTTGCGCACGAGGCTGCGTGCCACCGCGTTCGGCCGGTAACGCAGTTCCTCCGCCGCGCGCAACACCGCGTCGCGCTTCACGTCGCTCACCTGTGTGGACCCGCGCATCACGAGCGAGACCAGGGACTTGGACACGCCCGCTCGCCTTGCGACATCGACGATCGTGGGATGCCCGGCATCAAGGCCCGCGACCGAGCCGGCCACGGACTTCTTCATATTCCGATCCGCTGATGCTTGCGCTCGGCCTCGTGCTCCGCCTTGGCGACCCGCACCTGCGCGCGCTCCGATACTTCGGGTACCCCGACGTCCCACCACGCGTCCCCGCCGGTCCAGGTGTCCGCCTCGGTCTCGATGACGATCACGGACGTACGATCGGCGGCGCGGGCACGTTCGAGAGCGGGTCCCAGCTCGTCGAGCGTAGATACGACTTCGGTGCGAGCCCCCATCGCCCGAGCGTGCGCGGCGAAGTCCACCCGCACCAGCTCGCTTACCCGCGCATCCTGCAGCAGGTTGTTGAACGGGGCTCCGCCCTTGAACACCTGGAGCCGGTTGATTACCGCATAACCGCCGTTGTCGCACAGCACCAAGATGAACTTGTGACCCGAGAGCACGGAGCTATACACGTCCGAGTTGGCCATCAGGTACGAACCGTCGCCACAGAATGAGATAACGGTCCCATCATCGAGGGCCATGGCGGCGCCCCATGCACCTCCGACCTCGTATCCCATGCACGAGAAGCCGTACTCACAATCGAAGGTGCCGATCCCTTGCGAGCGCCACTGCTTGTTGAGCTCGCCCGGTAGGCCACCCGCGGCGGTCAGCGCGTAGTCGTTGGGCAGAGCCATCTCGTTGATCTTGCGAATCACCGCGGCATAAGAGGGGGCGCCACCATCTCTCGGCGGAGCCGCGACCTCATCGAGGTAGTCGTTCCACGATCGATACTCGTCGGCCGAACGACCGGTCCACGCATCCGGTGCGCGCCACTCCCCCAGCGCGCGCGCTAGCTCGTCGAGACCCCGGCGGGCGTCGGCGACGACCGTGAGGGCCGCGTGCTTGCCGGCGTCATAGCGGCCGACGTTCAATGAGATGAGCCGAAGGCGCTCGTCGCGAAACACGCTCCACGAGCCGGTGGTGAAGTCCTGGAGCCTGGTCCCCACCGCGAGCACGACGTCGGCGTCCGCTGCCAGGGAGTTGGCCGACGTGCTCCCGGTCACGCCGAGGGGTCCGGCGAAGTGCGGATGATCCCAGACCAGTGCCGACTTGCCCGCGGCCGTCTCTACGACCGGCACGTTGTGCCGCTCGGCGAAGGCCGCGAGCTCGGCGGTCGCGAGCGCATAGTGAACGCCGCCACCTGCAATCAGGAGGGGACGGCGCGCGGAGCGCAGCACCTCGGCGGCGGCGGCGACCTCGCTCTCGTCCGGCCCAGGCCTGCGTACGCGGTGTACTCGGGGTTGGAAGAAGGCGGCCGGGAAATCGAAGGCCTCTGCCTGGACGTCTTGGGGGAGCGCGATGAATGCGGGCCCGCAATCGGCGGGGTCGAGCATCGTGGCGACCGCCTGCGGCAGCGAATGGAGGATCTGTTCGGGACGGACGACACGGTCCCAGTACCTCGTCACCGCACGAAAGGCGTCGTTGACGGTGCGGGAGGGGTCGTCGAAATGCTCCACCTGTTGCAGAACGGGGTTGGGCAGCCGGCTGGCGAAGGTGTCGCCGGCCAGCAGCAGGACCGGGAGCCGGTTGGCATGGGCGATTCCGGCGGCGGTGACCATATTGGTCGCGCCGGGCCCGATCGAGCTCGTAGCGACCATGATCTGACGCCGGCGCCTGGCCTTGGCGAAGGCGACGGCCGCCATCGCCATCGTCTGCTCGTTCTGACCCCGCCAGGTCGGAAGCCGGTCCTGGACGGTTTGCAGAGCCTCGCCCAAACAGGTCACGTTGCCGTGACCAAAGATGGCGAAGACCCCAGGAAACAGCGGTGCCTCCGCGCCGTCGATCTCCGTGCGCTGAGCGATCAGGTAGCGCACGATGGCCTGAGCGACGGTCAGCCGGATGGTCTCCATTTGCCTGCGCGATCGTCGAGACGATCGCTCCCTTCACCCCTCCCCGTTCGGCTCTCCCGAAGCCCCAGTGGCCCCTTGACATGGCTCACGTCGGATGCCTAGATTACTTCATCTGATGGAACGTTCCAAGCGAATCCTTCCCAGACGGCTTCGGGTCACCGATTGGAACGTTCCGAGAACTGGAAGTGCAAGGGGGGTGAGATGCGCTTCGGGGTGATCGGGGTTGGTCGCATGGGCGTGGTTCATGCTGCGACGCTCGCCCGCCACTCGGCCGTCGACCACGTGATCGTGGCCGACGCGGACGAAGCCCGTGCGAAACAGACGGCAAGCGATCTCGGCCTCGAGGCGGCGGGATCGACCGACGAGCTGTGGCGCTCGGTGGATGCCGTGGTGATCGCGGCTGCGACCTCCGCTCATGCCGAGTTGATCCACGCCGCCGCGGACGCCGGTCTGCCTGCGTTCTGCGAGAAACCCATCTCTCTGGACCTGAAGTCCACCCGCGCAGTCGTGGAGCACGTCGAAGAGGCCGGCATCTCCTTTCAGATGGGCTTCCAGCGCCGCTTCGACGCCGGATATCGGGCGGCCCGCGAGCTCGTCGCGAGCGGCTCGCTGGGGACCCTGTACGTAGCCCGCCTGGCGGGGCACGATCCCGCCCCGCCACCGGAGGATTACATCGCGACCTCGGGCGGGATCTTCGTGGATTTCAGCGTGCACGACTTCGACGCGCTCCGTTTCGTGACCGGGCAGGAGGTTCGCGAGGTGTTCGCGACGGGGTCCGTCATCGGCTTTCCGGTGTTCGCCGACTACGACGACGTCGACACCGCGGTCGCCACGCTCGAGCTGTCGGGCGGAACCCTCGTAATTCTGTCGGTCACCCGGCACGATCCGCTCGGCTACGACGTGCGCATGGAGCTGTTCGGTTCGCGCGACAGCGTCACGGTGGGATGGGACGATCGCATGCCGCTGCGCTCGGTGGAGCCGGGAGCGGCCTTGGCGCCCCACGATGCCTATCCCAACTTTCAGGAGCGGTTCGCGGCCGCCTACGAGGCCGAGATAGCCGCCTTCGTGGAGGTCGTGCAAGGGGGAGCCGCAAGCCCATGCACCGCGAGGGACGCACTCGAGGCGCTGCGCGTCGGGCTTGCCTGTACGCGCTCACGCAAGGAACACCGGCCCGTGAGCATCGAGGAGATCGGATGAGCCGGCTGCAGGAACGAATCGCGGGGGCCCCGATCACCTGGGGTGTCTGCGAGGTCCCGGGATGGGGCTATCAGTTGCCCCCGGAGCGCGTGCTCCAGGAGATGAGCGAGATCGGACTGCGAGCGACCGAGCTCGGACCGGACGGTTACCTTCCGACCGACGCGCCAGGACTCCGGGACACGCTCGCCCGGCATCACCTCCGGCTGGTGGCCGGATTCGTGCCGCTCGTGCTGCATCGCGGTGATCGGTTGTCCGATGAGCTCGCCCAGGCCGGGCGCGCCGTGAACCTGCTCGGGGCGCTGGGATGCCGGGTGCTCGTGCTGTCGGCGGCGAGCGATGAGACGGGTTACGAGGGCAAGGTCGTGCTCGACGGCGACGCCTGGAACAACCTGGTCGAAGGCATCGATCGCGTGGTCTCGCTCGCGGGCGAGCACGGCCTGTCGGTGGCTCTGCATCCCCATTTCGGAACCGTCATCGAGGGACCCGACGATGTGAACCGGCTGCTCGAGACCTCGACGGTGTCACTGTGCATCGACACGGGGCATCTGCTGATCGGCGGCGCCGATCCCGTGGCCGTCGTGCGGGCCGCGCGCGAGCGCGTGGTGCACGTTCATCTGAAAGATATCGACGGAGTCCTCGCAGAACGGGTGCGGGCCGGCTCTCTCGGCTACCACGAGGCGGTGCGCGGCGGCCTCTATCGCCCTCTCGGCGCCGGAGTCGTCGACGTCGCCTCGATCGTTGCCACGCTCGAAGGTCGCGGCTACCGGGGTTGGTATGTGCTCGAGCAAGACGCGGTTCTCGAAGCGACTGCCGGTCGGCGCCCTGGTCCCAGTGAGGACGCTCGGGCGAGCTTGGCGTTCTTGGGTCGTATAGCCGCGCGGATCGAAAGCGGCATCTCAGCGTAGAAAGCAATAGACGTAGAGGAGCGGCACCAGTCGTCGCTCGGGAGGGAGGAAAGTATGAGGTTCCACAGATGGGCCGCGGTGCTGGCCATCATGGCTCTCGTAGGAGCGGCGTGCGACGGAGACACGGAAGAGCAGTCCGCAGATGGGGGGGTGGCCCAGCGCGATCTCCGGTTCATCGTCGTGACCCACGGCCAGGCGTCCGACCCGTTCTGGTCGGTGGCGGCCAACGGTGTCGACGCGGCGGCCCAGGACATGGGTGTCGAAGTCGAGTACCAGGCGCCCGACACCTTCGACATGGTCCAGATGAGCGAGCTCATCGACGCGGCCGTAGCGTCCCAGCCGGACGGGCTCGTCGTGAGCATCCCGGACGCCGACGCGTTGGGAGACTCGATCCAGTCGGCGGTGGACGACGGCATCCCGGTGATCTCGATGAACTCGGGCAGCGACGTGTTCGCCGACCTCGGGGTTCTCGCGCACGTCGGTCAGACCGAGTTCGAGGCGGGGCTGATCGCCGGCGAGAGGTTCGCGGAGGAAGGCATCCAGAACGCCGTCTGCATCAACCAGGAGGTCGGCAACGTTGCGCTCGACCAGCGCTGCGAGGGCTTCTTCGAGGGACTCGGCCAGGAGGGCGAGGTCATTCCCGTCGATCTGAACGACCCACAGGCCGCAACGGAGACCGTGGCCGGCTCGATTCAAGCCGACGACGCGATCGACGGGGTTCTGACGCTAGGTCCGACGGGCGCAGAGCCGACGCTGGAGGCCCTGGACCAGGCCGGGAGGCTCGGCGACATCGGGTTCGCCACCTTCGACCTGTCTCCCAGGGTCCTGGAGGAGATCGACGGGGGCAACATGCTCTTCGCCATCGACCAAGCTCAGTACCTCCAGGGATACCTGCCCATCGTGTTCCTGACCAAGTTCATGGAGACGGGCGCCCTGCCGCTGGGTAGCGTCGATCGCGTGGTCCTCACCGGGCCGCAGATCGTCACCCAGGAGCAGGCCGCGGACGTCATCCAGTACTCGGAAGACGGACTGCGCTAGATCGATCTACGGTGGGGAGGGGGCCGAGCATTCGGCCCCCTCCCTGAGGGAAAGGAAGCGATCGTCTCGACGATCGCGGGCATCACCCGACGGCGTCGCGTGAGCGGCGGCGAGAATGGAGCCACCTTGCAGGTGGCGCAATGTGAGGGGATAGGAAAGGAAGCGTAGGGATGGCGACAGGCACGGCAGCACCGCCGGCCGCACGCGACGAGCGACTGCGCGAGACAAACCTGCTCTCGACGGTCCTGTCACGGCCGGAACTTGGAGCGATCGCAGGATTGGTGGTCGTGTGGCTGTTCTTCGCCGTCGCGGCCTTCGACAACAACTTCGTGAGCTGGACGACGACGGCGGCGATCCTGAACCGAGCCGCACCGCTCGGCATCCTCGCCGTGGCGGTGGCATTGCTGATGATCGCCGGCGAGTTCGACCTGTCGATAGGGTCGATCCTCGGCTTTGCAGGGATGGCCATCATGATCCTGGTCACACCGGTCGAGGCGGGCGGCTTCGGCTGGTCGCTGTGGCCGGCCATTGCGATGACGCTCGCCCTCTCGGTGTTCACCGGTTTCGTGAACGGCTCGCTGGTGCTCACCACGAAGCTGCCCTCTTTCATCATCACGCTTGGGACCCTGTTCATATTCAGGGGGCTGACCATCGCCGTTACCAGGCTGAGGACGAACCGCACGCAGCTGGGGAACCTGGACGATGTCTCGGGCTTCGAGCTTGCGGACAAGCTGTTCGCAGTCAAGATCGGACTGTTCGGCGGCAACTTCAATCTGTCCATCGTGTGGTGGATCGCGGTGACCGTGCTGGCGACCTGGGTGCTTCTTAGAACGAGGTCCGGCAACTGGGTCTTTGGGACGGGTGGAGCCGTCGATGCGGCCCGCAACGTGGGGGTACCCGTCACGAGGGTCAAGATGACGCTGTTCATGATCACCGCTCTGGCTGCTTTCTTGGTGGCGCTGATTCAGGTGGTCACGTTCACCGGATCCGACGCGCTGCGCGGCACCGGCCAGGAGTTCGAGGCGATCATCGCGGCGGTCGTGGGCGGTTGCCTTCTCACCGGCGGCTACGGATCGGCCGTCGGCGCGGCGCTGGGCGCCCTGATCTTCGCCATGGTTCAGCAGGGAATCGTGATCACGGGCATCGACGGGGACTGGTACCAGGTCTTCGTCGGTGGTGTGCTGGTGCTGGCGGTAATCTTCAACAACTTCGTCAGGCTCAAGGCGGCACGGCGATGAGCGAAAAACGGAAGATGAGCTCCACGGACAACCTCCTGCTCGAGGTCAGGGACATGTCGAAGTACTTCGGCAGCGTCGTCGCCCTCAAGGACGTTTCCATGTTCGTGCGAGCAGGTCAGGTCACCTGTCTGCTGGGCGACAACGGAGCCGGGAAATCGACGCTCATCAAGGCGCTCTCGGGGGTGCACAAGCCCGACCAGGGCGATTATTTGTTCGAGGGCGAGCGGATGGAGTTCGGCTCGCCCCGCGCTGCTCTCGAGCGAGGAATAGCGACGGTCTATCAGGACCTTGCGATGATTCCGCTGCTCTCCATCTGGCGAAACTTCTTTCTCGGATCGGAGCCGACCAAGGGCTTCGGTCCGCTGCGGCGATACGACGTCGCCCGAGCGAAGCAGACCACCCGCGCGGAGCTCGGCAAGATGGGGATCGACATCCGCGACCCGGAACAACCCGTCGGTACCCTCTCCGGAGGAGAGCGCCAGTCCATTGCCATCGCCCGAGCGGTGTACTTCGGAGCCAAGGTGCTGATTCTCGACGAGCCGACTGCGGCTCTCGGAGTCAAGCAGGCTGGAGTCGTTCTTCGTTACATCGTCCAGGCCAAGCAGCGTGGGATCGGCGTCATCTTGATCAGCCACAACCCGCATCACGCCTACCCGGTCGGAGACCACTTCGTGATTCTCCGGCGCGGCAGGGTGTTCGGTGATTTCGCCAAGGACGACCTCCCGCTGGAAACGCTCGTGCAGATGATGGCGGGTGGCGAGGAGCTCGAGAACCTGGCGCACGAACTGGAACGAGCGGCCGACCGGGACGAGGCCGGGGAGGCTTTGCGCCAGGCGGCCATGGAGCTGGAGCGGGAGGCCGATCAGCCGGGTGTCTGACGACCGCGCCGCGTACGACGTTCTCACCATCGGGCGAGTCGGCGTCGACCTCTACCCGGAGCAGAGCGGCGCGTCCCTCGCGGACGTCCGGACCTTCGCTAAGTCGCTGGGCGGAAGCCCTACCAACGTAGCGGTCGGAGCGGCCCGCTACGGGCATCGCGCCGCCGCCATCACCAAGGTGGGCAACGATGGCTTCGGGGCGTACGTACGCCGGGCGCTCCGCGCCTTCGGGGTCGACGACCGTTACGTGGGAACGGATCCGGCGCTTCGCACGCCCATCGTCTTCTGCGAGATCTTTCCGCCCGATTCCTTCCCTCTCCTCTTCTACCGCGAGCCCAAGGCACCCGACATGACCCTCAGCGCGGAGGAGCTCGACGTGGACGCGATTCGCGCCGCACGCATCTTCTGGACCACCGGCACCGGACTTTCGGATGAGCCGAGTCGCTCCGCAACGCTGGCGGCGCTCGAGGCGCGCGGCAGAACTGCGATCACCGTTCACGACCTCGACTACCGGGAGGTGTTCTGGCCGGCTCCAGAGGAGGCTCGGGCACAGCAGTTGCAGGCGTTGAAGCGCGCGACCGTTGCCGTGGGCAATGTGGAGGAGGCCGCGGTCGCCGTCGGAGACGGTACGCCCGAACAACTCGCGGAGCGGCTGCTCGAGCTCGGTATAGAGGTCGCGGTGGTAAAGCTCGGTCCGGACGGAGTTTTGGTGGCGTGGGGCGAAGGCATGGAGCGCGTGCCTCCCCTACCCGTCGATGTCGTTTGCGGATTGGGTGCCGGTGATGCTTTTGGCGCAGCTCTGTGTCACGGATTGCTGAAGGGTTGGGACCTCGTCGCTACGATCCGCTTCGCAAACGCAGCCGGCGCATACGTCGCGGGCCAGCTCGCCTGCGCGGATGCGATGCCCGACGAGGACCAGGTACACGCGCTCATGGCCGGTGTTTGAGGCGCTCGTCGTGCGCCCAGGCGCGGATCACCGCGACCGCCCGGTCCGCGATTGCGATAGGAAAGTGGGAATGCCGGCGTCCCAGCACCAGGCTCGAGGTCGCTTCGGCGAACTGCTCGGAGGGCGTCTCTTCCCAGGTCGCTCCGCCGAACCACGAGTCGTCCTGCGAATGGCCTTGCGCCCCCAAAAACGAAGGGCGAAGGGTCTCGTGATCGGCGCAGGTGAACTCGAGATGATGGGCGAACTCGTGCACGAAGGAGGCCTCGAGAGCGGGGGCCGTGGCGGGAATCCGCACCGTCACCAGTCTCCGGTCGGGGTCGTAGGTGGCACGATCGTCGAGCTTCGGTGCTGCGGCGACGGTCACCGGATCGAGGCAGCTGCGGCGAGCCGGGAAAGCGTCGACGAAGCGAATCCAGGTGGCCCACGCGAGATCGCCCACGTCTCGGGGCACCCCTTCCGCCAGGACCAGGGCCGGAGACGCGGCGTCCGGGCGGCTCGCGCCGGGCAAGGCGAGGAGGACCGCAAGCGCTACGGAAGCAAGGACCATGGCGGTCCTCGTTCGGCTCACCATGGTCTCGAAGATAGCAATCCCACTCTCGCCATCGAGGCAAGATGAGCGACCTGCTCCTGCCGGCCGGATACGCGGCCAGGGACCCCGACCCGGTTGCGCTCTCTGCGGAGGAGGCCGGACTCGAGTTTTGCGGCCTGCAGGTGCTGGTGCTCGAGGCCGGCGACACCCGCTCGCTCGTCCTCGACGGTCGCGAGGCCGCGCTGCTGCCGCTTGCCGGAGCTTGGCGCGTCGAGGTGGGAGGCCGCGCCTTCGTGCTCGAGGGGCGGCGCGACGTCTTCTCGCAGGTGAGCGACTTCGTCTACCTACCGTGTGGCGTCGAGGCCGTAATTTCGACCCCCACGGGAGGAGAGGTCGCAGTGCCCACGGCGCGCGCCCGGCGGCAGCTGGAAGTTGCCTACGTGCCCGGGCGCGCGGTCCCGGTCGAGGTGCGAGGCGGAGGTTCCGCAACCCGCCAGATCAACAACTTCATGTCGGCCGAAGCATTCGAGGCGGACAGGCTGATCGCCGTAGAGGTGCTCACGCCCGACGGGAACTGGTCGTCGTTCCCACCCCACAAGCACGACGAGCACAACGAGCACGAGGTGCCGCTGGAGGAGATCTATTACTTCCGCATCCGGGGCCAAGGCGGGTTCGGATTGCACCGTACCTACACTGCGGACCGGGAGATCGATGCGACGGTAACCGTGCGCGACGGAGACATCTTCGTGATCCCGCGCGGATATCACGGCCCCTGCGTCGCCGCCCCCGGCCATACGATGTACTACCTCAACGTGATGGCGGGTCCGGCCGAGAGAGCTTGGCGCATCTCTACCGACCCGGCTCACGCGTGGTTGTCCGAGTACCTCGAGGGGCTCGGGCCCGATCCCCGGTGCCCCTTGGTTAGCGCCGAAGGACCCAGAGTCAGTGAGAGGAGCTGAGAACGGTGGAGCGAATAAGCCACTACATCGGCGGCAAGGTCGTTACCGGGGAGTCGGGACGGCGAGGGCCCGTCTTCAACCCCGCCGCGGGCGTACAGACCCACGAGGTCGACCTCGCGAGCACGGAAGAGGTGGACCTGGCCGTCGAGGCCGCAACGGAGGCCTGGTCCGCGTGGCGCACGACTTCGCTTTCCAAGCGCGCCGACACCATGTTCAGGATTCGAAACCTGCTCGACGAGCACCGAGCCGACATCGCATCCGCGATCACCGCCCAGCATGGCAAGGTGCTCTCGGATGCAATGGGCGAGGTGGCGCGCGGGCTCGAGAACGTCGAGTTCGCCTGCGGTGTCCCGACTCTGCTGAAGGGCGGCTTCAGCGAGCAGGCATCGACCGGGGTCGACGTCTATTCGATTCGTCAGCCGCTCGGAGTGGTCGCGGGCATCACGCCGTTCAACTTCCCCGCGATGGTTCCGATGTGGATGTTCGCCAACGCGATCGCCTGCGGGAACACGTTCGTGCTGAAGCCGTCGGAGAAGGATCCGGGCGCTTCGCTGGTGATCGCCGACCTCCTCAAAGAGGCGGGGCTCCCGGACGGGGTCTTCAACGTGGTGCAGGGAGACCGGGTAGCGGTCGACCGCATTCTCGAGCATCCTGGGATCGCCGCGGTGAGCTTCGTGGGATCGACGCCGGTTGCACGTCACATATACGAGACCGGGACCCGCAACGGGAAGCGAGTGCAGTCGCTCGGCGGAGCCAAGAACCACATGGTGGTGCTGCCCGACGCGGACGTCGAGATGGCGGCCGACGCCGCGGTGTCGGCCGGTTACGGGTCGGCGGGCGAACGCTGCATGGCCGTCTCCGTCGTCGTTGCCGTCGGCGACATCGCCGATTCCCTGGTGGACGCGCTGCGCGAGCGGCTGCCGGAGATCAAGGTCGGCGACGGCACCGACCCCGAATCCGAGATGGGACCGCTCATCACCCGCGAGCATCGTGACCGGGTCGCCTCCTATCTCGACTCGGGGCAACAGCAGGGCGCCGTGGTCGTCGCGGATGGACGGGACTCAAAGACCTACGAGGGGAAAGGGTTCTTTCTCGGCGCGTCTCTGCTCGACCGGGTGACACCGGACATGGACGCCTACCGAGACGAGATCTTCGGCCCCGTGCTATCGGTCGTTCGGGTGCCGGGCTTCGAGGACGCTCTCCACCTAGTCAACGAAAACCCCTATGGCAACGGGGTTGCGATCTTCACTCGTGACGGTGGTGCGGCCCGCGAGTTCCAGTTCGAGGTGGACTGCGGGATGGTGGGCGTCAACGTGCCCATACCGGTACCTGTCGGTTACTACTCGTTCGGGGGGTGGAAAAGCTCGCTGTTCGGCGACCAGCATATGTACGGCCCGGACGGCATCGCCTTCTACACGCGGCAGAAGGTAGTCACGGCGCGCTGGCCCGACCCCTCGACGAGCGCGGTCGACCTCGGCTTCCCAAGGACCAGGTGATAGCTAGCCGTACTGGAAGCAGTTCGGCCAGGCCCCCGGGCCCTGACCCGCGAGGACCTTCTCTGCGATGGCGATCTGCTGCTCCCGGGTCGCCTGCCACGCGTAGCGGGCGTAGGCGCCGCCGCCGTAGCCGAGCCAGGTGTCGGGGTGAAATTGCAGCCCGCCGTCGTACGTGGAATCGAGATCCCAGCGCCCACCCGACTCGCACTGAGCGATGGCGTCCCAGTCGACGCCACCCGGGGACGGAGGAGGCGGTGGCGGCTCCACGATCTGCTGCAGCTCTTCGGCGAGGCGTTGCGCCCTTAGCTCCGCCTCCCTCGCCTCTTGCAGCCGCTGCGCCTCGAGATCTGCCTCGAGGGCTCCGACCTCGCTCTGCTGCTGGTTCAACTCCGCCTGGAGATCTGCCTCGAGCCTCTGTACGACCGACACCATCTCGGCGACCTCTCCGCGCGCGGAATCCAGCTCGTCGAGCTTTTCGAGCAGCAGGACCCGGTCGGTAGCAAGCTTTTCGAGCCGTTCCATGTGAATCTGTCCGGAGGACTGCAGGTACTTGGCGCGCTCCTCGAGCTCGGACAGGTCGTCGGCCGACATCAAGACCTCGAGCCCCCCGGCCGCCCCGTTCTTGTAGAGCTCCCGCGCAATGCGCCTGAGCTCGTCCTTCCGCCTCAGGATGCGCTTCGCAATCTCCTCGACCTCGGCCTCGGTCGAGGAGATTTCCTTACGGACCTTGACGAGGCGCGCGCTCGCCGCCCCGAGCTGCGCCTGCGCGGACCCCAGCTCCCCGTGAATCTGACCGAGCTCTTCCTCGGCCTCGCTCAGGTCGCGCTCGGTGGGCTGGGCCGCCGGCGCCGGGGGCCCCGTGAGCTGGACGAACAGCGCCAGTGAGGCGACCAGCGCACATACATATTGAAGCGACCTGAGACGCAAAGTTCCCGCGATTCCTCCCGATGAGCGTCCCGGCACGCGAATCCCGCGCTTCTCTGCTGAGCCTCGAAGGCTCGGCTCATGCCGGGGACGAGAGCTTTCTGACTGCCGGCCACCCTACCCCGAGCATCCGATCCCTAATCACGCTGCCTACCCCGCGGGGGCCACAGAACTCGATCCGGCGTTAGGTCCGTCGACGGAACTCGATCCGGCGTTTGGTCCGCCCCGAGCACTTGGCCGGATCGCGATGAGTGACGAGACGAAAAGTCGGGTGGCGCGGTGGTCAATCTGGCGGCTGTCGGTGGACCCAGGCTTAGTTGACCTCGAGGATTCCCTTCATGAGGTCGGGGTGCGGCCTGCAGATGAACTGGTAGCTCCCGGCGGAAGCCTCGAAGGTCACGCGCGCCGTCGATCCACCGGGCACCTGCAAGTCGACATCGAGGTCCTCGACGGTGAAGGTGTGAAGGGTCGAGTCCTTGTTGTCGACGAAGACCGACACCTCGCCACCCTCCGCCTCGATGACCTCCGCGGAGAACTCGATGTCCTGGGTCGTGAGCTCGACGTCTCCGCCCTGTGCCGGCGGCGAGTCGTAAGTGAGCCTTCCGACCACCGCGACGGCCACGACCAGAAGCATCATCGCGAGCGCCGCCCGGCCCGCGAGACCTGCTCGCGCTCCGGTACTCGAGGCGCGCAGCGCCGCGATCGCCGACACGAGGTTGGTGACCGCAAGGACCACGATCAGACCGGTCATAACGAAGTCGACGGTCGAGGCCGGTACGGACAAAGCAGGCACGATGAACGGAGCGTTCGACGCGAGCAGCAGCAGCGAAAGGACTCCGGTCATGATCAACCCGGGCCTGCCGCCTCGACGAACGAGCAACACGGCCACTCCGTAGAGAACGGCGAAGATGACCAGAGGCGGAATGATCTCACCGATGATCGCAATGAACACCAGCAGGGCTGCAGCGGTGGCCATACCGGACCAAACCGACAGGATTCGCCAATCGATGCCGCTGGTGCTCGCCGGCGCGTTGCGTGTGACTTGCTTCTCCCTGGTCCTCATCGACGCCTCCTTCGGGCTGTTGCACCCAACGTGGTCCTTGTAAGGCCCCATAGAAGCGGGCCGGCGTCCTGAAATCGTTACGAGAGGCACCGCCCGTGCCCGTCAAAGGATTCTTGGGGAAGATTCGAGTCGCAAATGGGTAGGCCTGAGGACATGAACAACGACAAGTACCTGCACATCTACCTGACCGACCATCTTGCGGGCTCGGTGGTCGGCATCGAGCTCGCCAGGCGTTGTGCGGGCAGTAACGAGGGCAGCGACGTCGCTCACTTCCTGAGGTCGGAGGCGATTCCCGAGATCGAGGAGGACCGCGAGACCCTTAAGCGGATCATCCAGTTGGTCGGCGGTTCGACCGGCAGCTGGAAGCTGGGCGCCGCCTGGATGGGCGAGAAGCTGGGCCGTCTCAAGCTCAACGGCGAGTTGACGTCCTACTCGCCCCTATCACGGCTCGTCGAGCTCGAAGGCTTGACCTCGGGCGTGGCCGCCAAGCTCTCACTGTGGCAGTGCCTGCGCGAGACACGCGATCCTCGCCTCGAGTCGATAGATTTCGATGCGCTGGTCGCCCGGGCCCAGCAGCAGCTCGAGGGCATCGAGGTGCACCGGCTGGCCGCCGCTGCGACCGCGCTCCAGTCGAGTTGATGGTCTCGGCTAGAGCTCGCGCCGGAGCAGCGCGCTCGCCCTCTCTTTGACGACCGCTGCGGCGGGTCGCGAGCGCCACTCGTCGAGAGTGAGTCGGCGGGCATCCTCGAGGTCGAGCTTGAAATGCTCTTCGAGGGTGCGCGCCACAGGCTCATCCCACACCGAGAGGTTCAGTTCGTCGTTTAGCGAGAAGGAGCGATTGTCGAAGTTGATGGATCCGACGGTCGACCAGGCGCCATCGACGACCAGTGTCTTGGCGTGCAGCATGGTGCGCTGGTACTCGTAGATCTGCACTCCGCCCTCGAGCAGTCCGTCGTACGAGCTTCTGCCCGCCTGGCGCACGGGCTCCTTGTCTGTGTGAGGTCCATTGACGAGTAAGCGGACGTCGACACCCCGAGAGACCGCATCGGCCAGAGCCAGCACGAAGGCGCGACGTGGGGCGAAGTAAGCGGTCGTGATCCATAGCGTGCGACGCGCGCATGCGATCGCCGCATAGAACAGTTCCTCGGCGTTGGTGCTGCCCTTGCCGGCGGAACTTCGCAGAATCTGAGCGCGGGCGCCGTCGTCGATACTCGGGACATGGTCCAAATGACCGTCGGTGAGAATCAGGCGCGTCGCCTCTGCCCAGTTCTCCTGGAAGCCACCGACTAGGTCGCGGACCGAAGGTCCCTCGAGACGAAGATGCGTGTCCCGCCAGTTCCCGGGCGTCTCGCAGTTGCCGGTCCACTCCTCCGCGATTCCAACCCCACCCGTGAAGCCGACTCGCCCGTCGACCACCAGGATCTTGCGATGGGTCCGGTTGTTCAGCTTGTGGATCGAGTACCAGTGCGGAGGTCTGAACCACTCAACGTTAGCCCCGGCGCCTCGCAGCTTCTCGAACAGCGGCTTCTCCATCTTCGCCGCTCCCATCGCGTCGAGAAGGACGTTGACCTCGATACCGGCGCGGGCGCGTTCTGCGAGCGCATCCGCGAACTCCGGTGCAATGTCGCCGCGCCAGTAGACAAACGTGGCGAAGTCGATGGTGCGCTCGGCGGACTTGATCGCATCGAGCATGGCAGGGAAGATCTCGTGACCGTTCCGGAGAACCTCGATCTTGTTGCCCTCTCGGACCGGCGAACCGGCCAGTGACTCGAGGAGACGGCAGAACCCAGGATCCTCGACCGAGGGGGTGTTCTGGAGCTCGAAACCGATGGCTGCAGTCCTCTTGTACTGGAGCGCCTCGAAGACGTAGGCGGCGGTGACCGCCACTCCGGCACCTATCAAGCTGTTACGAACCCTGCGCGATGACATTGTTGCCTCTGCCCCCCAATTGTGCGTATCTCCAAAGATCCCGAAAGGTTAGGCCCTCGTCGCAAGTTGGAGGGCGGCGCCGGCCAGCAGCCTCGCCCCGAGAACGCAATCCTTCCTCGACGAGCTCTCCCTCGGGGAATGCGAGATACCCCCCTCCGATCGCACGAAAACCATCCCGCAGCTAAGCCCGGCCTTCGTGAGGGTCATGGCGTCGTGGCCGGCCATACTCGGCATCTCGGGTACGTCCGTGGTGAGGTCGCCTGCCGCCACGCGCATGGCCGCGAGCACCTCGGCTGCCATCGGCGCGGGGTGCAACCTCTTGGTCTCCCGCACGGTGAGCTCACAACGATTACGCTCCGCCTCGCCTCGAGCCGCGGCGATGATTCGCTCGTTGGCCTGATCGATGAGCTGCTCGTCGAGGCTTCGCACGTCGAGGGTGGCTCGCGTGTGGCCGGGCACGATGTTGGTGGCCCCGTCGATCACCTCGGCCTCGCCCACGGTCGCCACCACTCCGTCGATCTCTTGCATGACTCGTTGCGCTTCGAGAGCCGCGCCGGCGATCGGGATGAATGCATCGCCCCGGTCGTCCGGCAGCGTCGTTCCGGCGTGGTTGGCCTCACCCATGACCTCGACTCGCCAGTGGCTGAGGCCCACGATGCCGGTGACGATACCGACGGGACGGCCGGCGCGTTCGAGACGCCGACCTTGCTCTACGTGCACCTCGAGGTAGGCGTTCACGTCGGAGCGGCGCGCCGCGGCGGCACCGATGCGATCGCCGTCGAAACCGGCTCGCTCGAGCACTTCGGCCAGTCCCGTCCCGTCCGCCGTGACCGCCGCGCGTAGCTCGTGTGCCTCGAGGTCCCCCGACAGGGCTCGGCTCCCGGTCATGCCGAGACCGAAACGCACCCCCTCCTCGTCGGTGAAACACAGCAACCCCAGCCGTTCCCATCCGGGGACTCCGGTCGCGCGCGCGGACAGAAGAGCCTCCAGCGCAGAGACGATTCCCAGCGCTCCGTCGAAGCGGCCCCCGTTCGGGACCGTGTCGAGGTGCGAACCGAGCATGACGGCGGGGCGACTGCCCGCAAAGGCCCATACGTTTCCGGCCTCGTCGTAGTCGACCTCGAAGCCCTCGGCCTCACAGCGATCGGCCAGCCACCCGCGCGCCGCCACCTCGGGCTCGGTCCACGCCAGCCGCTCGACCCCTCCTGATTCGAGGGCGCCGAACCGGTTCACCTCCGCCAGCAAGTCCCACAGACGATCTGCATTGATCTCCATGCCGGCAACTATGCAGCAATAGTGCAGGGCCATGGTCACCGCGACGGTTCGGATGCTCCCCCTAGGGGTGTCCTTCGTAGAAGCGCCAAATCTGCGTCATAGTGGCCCCATGGGCCCCCATCACCCACGCGACGACCTCGCCGACCTCGACGAGGTCCTGAGCTTCGTGCACGAAAAGGCCGGGGAGTACCTCGCGGCCCTGCCGGACTCGAACGTGCGTACGCCCGAGGCCGAAACGGCCGCCAAGTCGCTCCGGGGACCTCTTCCCTCAGACGGGGACGGCGCGCTGACGGCGCTGGCCGAGCTGGCGTCGGCCGGTCGGGCGGGAGCCATTCGGTCCGCCGGCCCCCGCTTCTTCCACTTCGTCGTAGGGGGAGTGACTCCCGCGGGGCTCGGTGCCGAATGGCTTACCGCGGCGCTCGATCAGAACGTCGGACTGTGGGCCGCCTCTCCCTTCGGGGCTGAGCTCGAACAGATCGCGATCGACTGGTTGAAGGAACTCTTCGAGCTTCCCGCAGAGTGGGGCGGCGTGCTGGTGACGGGCGCGACCATGGCCAACTTCGCCGGCCTCGCCTGCGGTCGCCGGTGGTGGGGCCTCGAGCACGGTGTCGACACCGACGAAGAGGGCCTCGGCGGACTCGAGCCCATGCCCGTCTTCTCGAGCGGTTACATCCATGCGTCGTCGACCAAGGCGCTGGGAATGCTCGGCGTCGGCCGGAATCAGATCCACCTCGTTACCCGCGACGCCAGAGGCCGGCTCGATCTCGAGGCATTCGAGAGCAAGCTGGCGTCTCTCGAGGGCGCACCATCACTGGTGATCGCCAACGCGGGAGAGGTCAACGCGGGTGACTTCGACCCCATCCCGCAGATGATCGAGATCGGCACGCGCCACAATGCCTGGATCCACGTCGACGGGGCCTTCGGCTTGTTCTCTCGGCTCGCGCCGGAGACACGATCGCTCACCGAAGGCATCGAGGGAGCCCACTCCGTCATCGCCGACGGCCACAAGTGGCTGAACGTTCCCCACGATTGCGGTTTCGCGTTCGTACGGGATGCGTCGCTAATGCGTGGCGTCTTCGGCACCAGCGCGGCCTACTACGTCGGAGGGGGCGAGTCCCAGCCGAACTACGCGATGCTCGGACCCGAGAGTTCCCGTAAGGCGAGAGCGCTGGCGGTCTGGGCGACCCTGCGCGCCTACGGACGCAGTGGCTATCGCGACATGGTCGAGCGGCATCTGTCACTCTCTCGACGAATCGCCGAGCGCGTCGACGCCGCCGACGACCTCGAGCTGCTGGCCGAGGTGAAGTTGAACATCGTGTGCTTCCGCTACCGTCCGTGGAGTGCCGACGAGGACGAGCTCGACGACATCAACCTCAGGCTGAGTGATGCGATCCTTGACGACGGCCGGGTTTACTTCGGTACGACGAGGTTCGAGGGCAAGGTTGCCTTTCGGCCCGCGATCGTTAACTACCGGACGACTGCTGCCGACGTGGACCTCCTCATCGATGTGGTCCGCGAGCTGGGGGCCGAGATCGGAGGGGCTTGAGGGGAAGCTCAGAAGCCTGCCAGCTCGGCCACTCGGCTACGTGCATCCCCATCCATCCACCCACCGTTTCCCGCCGCCACGTTCGACCGAGCGTTTCGACTCTTCGAGGTCGCGGGGATGGCCACGTGGATACGCCGGTCGGACAGACACCACTTGAGCAAGGCCTCGCCCCAGCTCGACACTCCGATCGCATCGAGCTCACTCTGATCCGGCGGGTTCTGCATCAAGGAGCCGTTACCGAAGGGGCGCATGGCTATGACCCCGAGCCCGAGCTCATCGGCGAGCGGAAGGATGCGATCCTCGACCTCCCTCTCGGACGGGTTGTAGGGAACCTGGATGCACTGGATGCGTCCCGAGCGCATCAGCTTCTCGAGCTCGCCGAAGGCGGCGGAACGGTAGTGGGTGGCGCCGATGACCCCGATGCGGCCGGCCTCCTTCTCTCGCCCCATCCACTCCAGATGCCCGTCGGTCAGCACGAGATTGTGCACTTGCTCGATATCGACCCGGCCCCCGTAGTAGCGCAGCTGAGCATCGAACTGGGCGCGTCCCTCATCGATCGAGTCGGTCCAGATCTTCGTGGCGAGGGTGGTCTCCTCTCGGCGTGGTTCGATCGCCTGAGCGACAACTCGCTCCGATCTCCCGTACATCGGCGAGGTGTCGACGAGCCGGGTCCCCGACTCGAAGTGCAGCGCGACAATCTCGTCGACCATGTCCTGCCGGTCGTCGTCGACATCGAAGGTGCGCGAGGTGCCGAGGCCGATCACGGGTACCGTCAGTCCGGTATCGCCGAAGTCTCTGGTCTCCATGTGACGTGCTTGCCCACGCAGTGTGGGCGTCACACACCTGAGTAGCAACTTCGTCACGTGAGCAGAGGTGCACGGCCCGACCAACTCAAGGAGCTGCTCTGAGAAGTAGGTTCGAGCCGGTGAAGCCCGACCCGCGCGCCTGGGGAATCGACGCCGGATATCACGACTATCGCGGTGAGTGGCGCAAGCCTTCTCCCCAAGTTGTCGACGCGTTGCTCCAAGCGTTGGGCGCGAGCGAGGAGCATCCCCCGGGCCCGACCGCCTGGGTCGTGAGCAACGAAGATCCGGTTCGCCTCGGTGACGACGTGACCATTCGTCTCGAGGACGGCGGAGAGTTGCGGGTTCACGGCGACCTGCCGCCGGAGACCCCTATCGGGTATCACACGCTCGTGCACCCCGACGGGCGCGACCATCCGCTGATCGTCAGTCCGAGCGCGTGCTTCTTGCCGGACGAGCTGCGGACCTGGGGTTGGGCAACCCAGCTCTACTCGGCCCGATCCGGCAAGAGCTGGGGCATCGGCGACCTCCGGGACCTGAGAAAGCTGGGAAGCTGGGCGCGCTCTCTCGGCGCCGGCATGTTGTTGGTGAACCCGCTGCACGCCGCGCTTCCAACCAGAGAACAGCAGAAGAGCCCTTACTCCCCCTCGAGCAGGCGGTGGCGCAACCCCCTTTATCTCAGCGTCGAGGACGTTCCCGGCGCCGCCCACGCCGGCATCGATCTGGAGTCGCTGGTCGCCCAGGGTCGTGCACTCAACGACGGCAGGCTCATCGACCGGGACGCGGTCTATCACCTGAAGATGGACGCGCTCGAGCGCCTCTACGAGCGCAGACCAAGCTCCGGCGACTTCGAAGCTTACGTGCGAGCGGGAGGACGCCTCTTGCAGGACTACGCCGCCTACGTCACTCTCGCCGAACATCACGGCGGCGGCGCGTCTAGCTGGCCTCCCGGGTTCGAGCGTCCCGACGGGCCGGCGGTGGCACGCTGGCGACGAGACAACGCCGAACGCTTGCGATTCCACGCGTGGGTGCAGTGGTTGCTCGAATGTCAGTTGCAGAGCGCGCAAGATGCGATCGACATCGTTCACGACCTCGCCGTAGGAGTCGACCCCCAAGGAGCCGATGCGTGGATCTGGCAAGATGTCATCGCACCCGGCTTCAACGTCGGTGCGCCGCCCGACGAGTTCAACTCACTCGGGCAGGACTGGGGTGTCCCACCGTTCGATCCCTGGAAACTGCGCTCATCGGGTTACGAGGCGTTCATTCAAACCGTGCGCTCGACTATGACGACGGGTGCCGGACTGCGTCTCGACCACATCATGGGGCTCTTTCGACTCTTCTGGATCCCGCATGAACTGGGGGCCACCGAGGGGGCGTATGTGCGCTATCCCCACGAGGACTTGCTGAACATCCTGGCCCTCGAGAGTCACAGAGCGGGCGCGTACATCATTGGAGAGGATCTCGGAACGGTCGAACCGTTCGTGCGTGAAGCGATGGAGCAACGCCGCATCATGGGCTACCGGCTGCTGTGGTTCGAGCATGGAGAACCGGAGAACTACCCTCGGCTGGCAATGGCGGCGGTTACCAACCACGACCTTCCGACCATCGCCGGGTTATGGAGTGGGTCCGACCTGCGCATGCAACAGGATCTGAAGCTGCAACCGAACGTCGAGGGAACGCTGGCAACACGCAACAGGCTGCGCGACCTGATCGGCGTCGACCACGATGCGCCCACCGGGGAGGTGATCGTTCGCACTCACGAGCTTCTGGCGCGCGCGCCGAGCCGCCTACTGGTGGCGACGCTCGAGGACGCCCTTGGTGCGGAGGAGCGCCCGAACCAGCCGGGAACCATGGACCAGCGGCCGAATTGGAGCTTTCCGCTGCCGCTGCCGCTGGAGGCCCTGTTCGAGGACCCGTTGCCCCGCCGCATAGCACGCGCCTTCAACGAGAGACGGTGAGCCCGCGGCGAAGGTGGACAACTTGCGCGGCCGGAACGCTCATTGGTCCGGAGCGCGCGGCGGACCGGCCCCCAGGGCCTCGTCGGCCAGGGCCTGAAGCTTGTCGAAATGTGATCCCTTCCAGTAGACCCGCCCACATTGCAAGCAGCGCATGAACTCGTCGTAGAAGCGACGGGTGTCGGGCTCGAGCTCGTCCAACACCTCCGTCTTGTCGACGCCGGCGAGCTCGCCGTTGCAGTTCATGCACCTCATGAACGGCCGGACGCTACCGGCGAGGTCGAAGCGACGAACGACCTCGAGAAGCTGTGTCCGGGGGTCGGAGGAACGAACGTAGTAGCCATGGGTCACCGACGAACGCTTGAGGACTCCGACGTCGCGCGTCACCAGAACGCGGGCCTCGCCCACAGAGATAGCGACCAGCTCCTCATCGTCGATGTCCCGGCGATAGACGGTGTCGAAGCCACAGAGCCGCAGATAGCGCGCCAGTTGTCCGAGATTGGCATCGGCGATGAACCGCGTGCTGCGCAGCGGCGAGGGACGAAGATGTAGGGCGGAGGAGATGTCGACGCTCTCGAACACTGGGTAGACGGCCACGCGATCTCCGTCGTGAAGGCGATGCTCGAAGCCCACCGATTCTCCATTGACCACGATGAGATCGACCTCGGTATGCGGGATGCCGCGGGACTCGATCAAGTCCTTGACGGTCTGCCCAGAGCTCGTGGTGCACTCGCACGCGCGGTATCTCTTCTCGGCGGCAAGGAAGTCATTGAGCTCGGCGTAGAAACGCACGGTTACGGTCGAGGGCATGCCGCGTAACGAATCGTCATCTTGGAACACCGTCTCTCGCATGGTGGTTGAACGAAGCGAGGGCACATAATCACCGCGATTTCGTACCCTAGAACCTTCACTCGCCCACACACCAGGGGATGACCGATATGCAACAGACAAGCTACGAGACCGCCACCTTCGGAGCCGGGTGCTTCTGGGGCGTGGAGGCCGCCTACCGCCAGATTCAGGGCGTCAAGTCCACCAGGGTCGGCTACGCCGGCGGTCACACGACCGAACCGACCTACCGAGAGGTTTGTTCGGGAACCACGAACCACGCCGAGGTCGTCGAGGTGACCTTCGATCCCTCGAGGGTGTCCTACGAGGAATTGCTCGACGTCTTCTGGGCGAACCACGACCCCACGCAGGTCAATCGCCAGGGTCCCGACGTCGGCACGCAATACCGCACCGTGGTGTTCTTCCATTCCCCGGAGCAGGAGAAGTCCGCGATCGCCTCCAGAGACGCCGTTCAGGAGCGCTTCTCACGCCCCATCGCCACACAGATCGTCGCCGCCGAGCCCTTCTGGGAGGCGGAGGACTACCATCAGCAGTACCTCGAGAAGCGAGGCCTCTCTACCTGCCGCATCTGACTCGGACTCAGCGGGGGCGGTGGGAGATGGTCGAATCCGTGAGGATCCGGGGAGTCGACTTCATGTGGGGGCCGAGCATCGCCTCTGCGAAGCTCCGCACCGTTTCGCTCGCCAAGACCAGCTCTCCAGAGGTGACGTCGTAGTAGGCGAGACATCTTCCGTCCGGGTCGTGGACGTAGAAACGATGCTCACCGGTCCGCACCCACGTCTCGAAGAGGGCCCAATCCTTGACGGAGGCTCGCTTCGGCATGAGATCGACCGATCGAGTCGAACCGGAAGAGCGCCCCCCGAACAGCCTCGTTCGTCTGGCTCGTAGCCTCGGGGACCACGTTTGGGGCTCGCGCATCACGCTCGAGAACGCTCGCTGCTGCACCTCGTCCAGGGCCTTGGGCAGCGACCTCAGCCACAGCCCAAAGGCGTCGTCGGTCACGACGGTCACAGCGTCCGGCCGGCCCTCAATGGTCAGTTGGGAGCCGGCCATCACGATCACGGCCCTCGGAAAACAATCCAGACCGCTGGCCGCCTCGAGACGAACGCCCACGGCCAAGGCGTCGCGCCGGGCGGCCGGCACGACGTTCAGTCTCTCGCCGGCGACCAGACAGTCCTTGTCGGTCACCGTTACCCGTCCCCGCTGGTGCCTCACCGTGACGCAGAGAACCCCAAAGGGCCCCACGACGATGTGATCGACTCTCGCCCCTCGCCGGCCGATCGACTGGTCGTGACGGACGGCACAGTCGGGGGTCAGCTCCTCCAGGGTTCCGGCCACCGAGCGCGCGGGGAGGCCGGGGATGCGCGCGCTACTCATCAAGCAAGAATCGGCGGCGAGATGGAGGTTCTTGAGGAATCCGGGCGCGCTACCGGCGCCGGGCGGAGACCGGCGGGCGTGGCTCCACGGAGGCGACCCGCACTCTCGCGTCCACGATCGAGGCGCCCCGAGGTGTCACCTTCACGGGATTGCAGTCCATCTCGAGGACTTCGGGATGCGCCTCGACCATCGTGCTGACCCTAAGGAGCAGCTCCTCCAGCCCTCCGACATCCACGGGCGGGGCGCCGCGGTAGCCCTCGAGCAGCGGAAAGGTGGCGAGCCCGCGAATCATCTCCGCTGCGTCCTCATCCGTCAGAGGTGTGATCCGCACGCCGACGTCGTTGAGGAGCTCGACCGCGGTCCCCCCGGCGCCACAAGCGACCACGGGACCGAAACTGGGATCGTGGGCGACTCCAACGATCATCTCGACACCGTCGGGAACCATCGGCTGAACGACGAACTCCTCGACTTCATGGCCGGCCGCTCGCACCGACGCCCGCATGTCGCCGGCGGCTTTGTGGATCTGGTCGCGACCGTTCAAGGCAAGCTTCACGCCTCCTGCCTCGGTCTTGTGCACGAGGCCGGGGGCGATCGCTTTGAGCGCGACCGGATAGCCCAGCTTCTCGGCCGCTTCGGCCGCTTCGTCGGGCGACCGAACCACGAGCTGTTCCGCGAGCGGGAGGCCGTAGCAGGCGAACAGCCGGGCGGTCTGATTGGGCGACAACCACACGGGTCCCTCGCCGAGCGCTTCCGCGATCACGGCGGCGCCCTCGTCGCGGCGGCAGGCGGGAAACGTCGGAACCGAGCCATGCGGCCGGCTGCGCCACAGTCCGTAACCGGTGGCGCGCGCCAGAGCGCGCGCCGCATCCTCCGGGAAGGCGTAGCTCGGGATGCGTACTCCGTGGCTCGACAGCTCATCGGGAACTCCGCGCGACGACATGAACACCGTCAACATCGGAATCTCCCGGGGGAGGTGTGCCGTCGCCTCGCTGATCGCGTCGGCCACGTCCTCCGGCCTCGTCACCAGCGGCGGGATAAAGATGACGATTACCGCATCGATCTCGTCGCTCGCCGCTACCACCTGAATGGCTCGTTTGTAGTCGTCCGCCGATGCGCTCGCAATCATGTCGACGGGATTGGCGGTGGAGGCCTCCGGGGGCAGGAAGTCCTCCAGGCTGGCGCGTATCACTTCGGGAAGAGGGCCGACGCTGAGTCCGCTCGCCTCGCAGGCGTCCGCGCAGAGGATGCCCGGCCCCCCCGCATTGGTGACGATCGCAACTCGCCGGCCCAGAGGCGGGGGCTGGTGCGCGAGCAGTGCAGCGACATCGAAGAGTTCGTTCAAGGTGTCGGTGCGGATGACCCCCGCCTGGGTGAAGAGGGCATCGACCGTTACGTCCGAGGCCGCTATCAACGCACCGGTGTGCGAGGAGGTAGCGCGCGCCCCGGCACTGGAGCGTCCACTCTTCACCGCAATGATCGGCTTGTTCTGCGCGACACGCCGGCAGATACGCGAGAACTTTCTGGGATTCCCGAAGCTCTCGAGGTACAAGAGGATGAGATCGGTTTCCGGATCGGTCTCCCAGTAGTTGATGAGATCGTTTCCCGAGATATCGGCCTTGTTGCCGACGCTCACGAAGGTCGACATTCCGAGACCGAGTTGGCGGGCGTAGTCGATCACCGCAAGTCCGAGAGCTCCACTCTGAGACGAAAACGCGACGCGCCCCCGCGCTGGAAACAGGGGCGCAAAGCTAGCGTCGAGCTTGACGTCGGGGTCGGTGTTCATGATGCCCATGCAATTCGGGCCTACCACCCTCATGCCCGAGTGGCGACACACGTCCATGAGCCGGCGTTGACGGGCGATGCCCTCCTCGCCGGTCTCGGCGAACCCCGCCGAGATTATGACGAGGGCGCTTACGCCCTTATCGCCACACTCACGCGCGACATCGATGACGAGGTGGGCGGGCACCACGATGACCGCAAGGTCAACGGGTCCGGGGGCATCGAGCACCGTCGGGTAGGCAGCCACGCTGTGGACGACGGCCGCCTTCGGGTTGATCGGGTAGACGGGCCCGTTGAAGCCCTCGGCAAGCAGGTTCCTGAAGACCGCCGAACCGATGCTGTCCGGCCTGCGGCCGGCCCCGATCACCGCAACCGAGCGCGGGTTGAAGAAGTTTCGCATCGCCGCGGTGGCGGCCGACTGCTCCCGCCGCTCGAAGCGCTCGAGGGCAGCCGGCGAGAACGAGGTCGGGAACTCGACCTTGATGACCCCCGGCTCGAGCTTCATGCTCACCCCGAAACCCGACCCGCGGAAGACCTCGATCATGCGATGGTTCTCCGGCAGTACCTCGGCCTCGAAGATCGACACGCCGTAGTCCTCGGCTGCTTCGGCGAGGTGCGCGAGAAGGATGGTCCCCAGACCCCGGCCCTGGAAGTCGTCCGCGTTCACGAAGGCCACTTCGGCGCGCGTCGGATCCCCGTCATTTCGCTGCCACGCGGCGTGCGCGACGACGCGTTCGCTCGCACCGGTCGTCGCTATGAGTCCGAAACGATGCTCGTAGTCGACCTGGGTCGCCCAGTCAGCCGCCGGCTCGAAGTTCTGCGTGCCGGAGAAGAAGCGGAAATACTGCGACTCCGGGGTCAGGGCTTGGAAGAAGGCGAGCATCGCGCCCCGGTCCCCCTCGCGCACCGGCCGCACGCGCACCGTCGAGCCGTCTCGGAGGGCGACATCCGCCTCTCGGTGCGCGGGGTAGCCGGCCACGCGCCGACTGTACCCTGTTGCTCCGATAGAAAATCCGAGGGCGCGCGTGAGGAGCACAGATGCGCATCTGCTTGATGGTCGAAGGTCAGGAGGGGGTCACCTGGCAGGATTGGATCGGCCTCGCGCGTGCCTGTGAGGAGTCGGGGCTCGAGGGGCTGTTTCGCTCCGACCATTACGTCTCGACCATCAACGAGACGACCCTCGGATCGCTGGACGCGTGGGCCACGATCTGTGGACTGGCTTCGTTGACCGGGCGCATCAGGCTCGGAACCATGGTGTCGCCGGCCACCTTCAGGCACCCCTCATTGCTGGCGAAGATGGTGACGACCGCCGACCACATCTCGAACGGCCGCGTGGAGCTCGGAATGGGAGGGGGCTGGTTCCTCGAGGAGCACTCGGCCTACGGATTCGACTTCCCTCCCGCCGGCGAGCGCCTGGAGATCCTCGCCGAGCAGCTCGAGATCATTCACGGGCAGTGGAGCGAGGAAGTGTTCAGCTTCGACGGCGCGAACTACTCGCTGGAGGGCGTCCACGCCCTGCCCAAGCCCGTGCAGCGGCCGCACCCTCCTCTCATCATCGGGGGCTCGGGGGGGCCCAAGAGCCTGGCCCTCGCGGCTCGTTGGGCGGATGAGTACAACACCGTGTTTCCCACCGTCGAGCAGGCGCGCGCCAGGCGCTCGGCCCTCGACGGGGCACTGCGCTCGGCTGGACGGGTTCCGGGCGACTACACCTTCTCGTTGATGACAACCTGCATCGTGGGACGCGACCGGGCCGAGCTGGAGCAACGGGTGCGCGACGCGCTGAAGCGAACGGAGGACGACACGAGCGTGGACGGCTACCTCGCCGAGGCGTCGAACCAGCGTCTCGTCGGCACCACCGAGCAGGTCGCCGCGCGCTTGAACGAGTATTCAGAGGCCGGCATCGGGCGGGTCATGCTGCAGCACCTGAACCACCGCGACCTGGACATGGTTCGCCTTATCGGATCGGATCTACTACCGGCATGTTCCTGAGGGATCGGACCTGAACATAGCCCGTGCGGTGACCGAGACCGTCGGGTCAGGCGATCACCTTCTTGTCGACCTCCGCGAAGTGGCAAGCGATGGGATGTCCCTGCCCCCGCTCGATCAGCTCGGGTATCTCCCGAGCACAGATCTCCTCGGCCTTCCAGCAGCGGGTGCGGAACACGCACCCAGACGGAGGATCGGCCGGCGAGGGAACGTCACCTTTCAGCACGATGCGCTCGCGCTTTCCTCGCTTCGCCGGATCCGGAATCGGTGCCGCCGACAGCAGGGCCTGGGTGTACGGATGCGAGGGCTTGTCGTAGATCTCGGCCTTCGATCCGATCTCCATGACCTTCCCGAGATACATGACCGCCACTCGATCGGAGATGTGACGAACGACCGACAGGTCGTGGGCGATGAAGATGTAGCTCAGATCGAAGTCGTCTTGGAGTCGCTCGAGAAGGTTGATCACCTGCGCCTGGATGGACACATCGAGAGCCGATACCGGCTCGTCCAGCATGAGCATCTGGGGGTTGAGGGCAAGCGCTCTCGCCACGCCGATACGTTGACGCTGTCCGCCCGAGAACTCGTGCGGGAAGCGGTTCGAGTGCTCGGTCCTCAAACCCACCGTCTGAATCAGTTCCTTGACTTTCTCCTTCCCCCCCTCACGGTAGCGCCCGTGAACGCGCAGGGGCTCGGCGACAATCTCGCGCACGGTCATGCGCGGATTGAGCGACGCGTAGGGATCCTGGAAGACGAACTGAATCTCGCGCCGAAACTCACGCAGCTCGCGCCGGCTCAGATGCGTGATGTCATGGCCCCTGAAGGTGACCTTGCCGTCCGTGGGATCGAGCAAGCGCGCGACGCTTCGGGCCATCGTGGACTTGCCGCACCCCGATTCCCCCACGACGCCGAGGGTCTCGCCTGCGTTCAGGGTCAGGTCGACGCCATCGACGGCTTTGATCTGCCCGATCTCACGGCGAATGAGACCCGCTTTGATCGGGAAGTACTTTCGCAAGCCCTCGATCCTCAGCAGTTCCGTCCCGCGCGGTGCGCGCTCGTGAAGAGTCGAGGACGCTTTCTGCGGAGTCGTTTGGGAAACGCTCAAGAGGCGCCCCCCTGGGCGAACTTGGAGGTCTCACCCTTGAGCTCGTGTCTGAAGTGACACGCGGCCAGGTGACGAGAAGAGTCGATCGGGTCCAACGCCGGGAAGTCGGTCCGGCAAACCTCACGACCCTGGGAGAGCTCGCAGCGCGGGTGAAACGGGCACCCGGGAGGCACGTTGATCATGCTCGGTGGCTGCCCCGGTATCGGCTTGAGCCAGCGCTCGTCCACCTCGAGCCGGGGAAGGCTGTTCATCAGCCCGAGCGTGTAAGGGTGCCGGGGGCGATGGAAGATCGTGTCGACGTCCCCCACTTCGACGATATGCCCCGCGTACATCACGGCCACCCGGTCGGCCATCTCGGCGATGATCCCGAGGTCGTGGGTGATCATGATGGTGGCGGCGTGGGTCTCGACCTGCGCCTTCCTCATCACTTCCAGGATCTGTGCCTGAATGGTGACGTCCAGGGCGGTGGTTGGCTCGTCGGCGATGAGCAACGACGGCTCGTTGGCGATCGACATGGCGATCATTGCCCGCTGCCGCATTCCGCCTGAGTACTCGTGCGGGTACTGATCCACGCGCCTTTGAGCGTTGGGCACGCCGACGAGCTCCAGAAGCTCGATCGCCTTCTCTCTGGCTTTCTCTTCCTTCAAGCGCGGATCATGGACCTCCATGGCCTCGGTGATCTGCTCGCCGACCGTGAAGACGGGATTGAGCGAGGTCATGGGGTCCTGAAAAATCATCGCTACGTCCTTGCCGCGAATCTCCCTGAGCTCTCGCTGGCTTACCTTCAGAAGGTCCACGCCCTGGAAGAATGCCTCGCCTCCCACGATGCGCCCCGGGGGCTGGGGAATGAGACCGAGGATCGACATGACCGTGACGCTCTTGCCCGACCCTGATTCCCCTACGACGCCGAGCGTCTCGCCCGGATAGATGTCGTAGCTCACCCCGTCGACCGCATGTACCACTCCGTCCTCCGTCGAGAAATCGACGACGAGATCGCGGATGGAGAGGACAGGGTCAGGCACGAAGTCTCCGCTGGGTCGGATCGAGAGCGTCACGCAGACCGTCGCCGACGAAGTTGATGCACATGACGATAATGACGATCGTCGCCCCGGGCGCCACAACGAGCCACGGCATGGTCGTCATGAATCCTCGATTGTCGTCGATGAGCTTACCGAGTGCTGGTTGGGGAGGCTGCACACCAAAGCCGAGGAAGGACAGGGTCGCTTCGACCAAGATCGCGGTGGCCACGATGAGCGTCGCGTTGACGATGATGGGGCCGAGCGAGTTGGGCAGCATATGCCGGAAGATGATGCGCATGTCACTTGCTCCCGACGCCTTTGCCGCCTCGACGTACTCTTTCTCGCGTAGCGATAGAAAGCTTCCTCGAATGATGCGCGCGAGAGTCGTCCAATAGAACAACGCGAGGATGACGGCCACCCGCGTTGGGGAGCCCTGCCCCATGAGGGCGGCTATGACGATGAGCACCGCGAGGATAGGCAGCGTCAAGATGAGATCGACGAACCGCATCATGAGGTTGTCGATCCAGCCACCGAAGTAACCGGAGACTGCGCCGTAGAGGGCGCCGATGACCGTCGATAGCAGGGCGACGAGTCCGGCGACGTACAACGAGGTCCTGATCCCGAACAACGTCCGGCTGAAGTAGTCCCGCCCGAGCACGTCGGTGCCGAAGTAGTGCTGGCCCTCGAGTGTGGGCGCGAGGCGCGCGGAGAGGGGATTTTGCTCCCTGAACGAATACGGGGCGAGCTGGTCGGCGAAGAAACCAGCGCCAAAGATCAAGATCAACAAGACCAAGCTGGCCACGGCGAGCTTGTGGCGAAAGAAGCGACGCCGTGCGAGCTGCCACTGGCTGAGAGGCTTGACCTCGAGGCCCTCTTCATGAAACGCCGCCAGTTCCTCCGATCCCATCGGATCGGGATCCACGCCCGGCGCGGCTTCCGGCGGCGAGATGGGTCGTTCGGCCCTTCTGACTTTCTGGGGAAGCTGTTCGGAAGCACTGGGATTCGGATCAGTCATATCTGATCCTCGGGTCGAGGTAGCCGTAGATGACGTCGGCCACGAGATTGAAGACGATGACAATCACGGACGTGACCATCAACCAGGCCATGACAGGGTAGACATCGCGGGTACTGAGACTATCGACCAGATAGCGACCCATGCCGTCGATGCCAAAGACCGTTTCGGTCACGATCGCTCCACCGAACAGTGCTCCGAAGTCCAGCGCGATCGCCGTGACGAAGGGAATCATGGCGTTTCTGAGGGCATGCTTCATCACCACATTGCGCTGCTTGACGCCCTTGGCGCGCGCCGTTCGCACGTAGTCGGAGTTAACGACCTCGAGCATCGAGGCGCGTACGTAGCGAGAGAACTGAGCAATGCCGAGCACCGCGAGCGTGATGACCGGTAACGCAAGATGCTGGAGGCGATCGATTAAGAAATTCTCCGCGCCGGGAGTGGACAAACCGCTCGTATAAAAGATCCGAACGTCTGTACTGAGAAAGATGTTGGTGAAGGTGATCTGAAGTATCAGCGCGAGAAAGAAGGAAGGGGTGGCGAAACCAAGGAAGCTGAAAGTGGTCGCCACGTAGTCGAAGGGGGAGTACTGCCTCACCGCCGAGAACACGCCGATGATCGCGGCCAGCAGGACGGCCAGGATCTCGGCAGCGATAATGAGCTGCATTGTGTTGCCCAGCACCCGTCTGATGTCCGGGAGGATCGGAGTGTCGCTCAGCAGGGTCGTGCCGAAGCCCTCGGTGAAGATGCTCTGCACCCAGTATCCGTACTGCACCACGAATGGCTCATCCAGGTTGTTGCGCTCGATGATCGAGTTGATCGTCACTTGACTGACTCGCGGGATCTGGCGCACTTCGCCGAGCGGGTCACCGGACACCTGCACGAACGAGAAGATGAGAAAACTGGTGATGATTAGAACCGGGATCGAGTACAGCACCCGGCGCAAAATGAAGGTGAACACCTCGTGGCTCCCCCGGTCGTAACCGCTAGGAAGAAGGTACTCGAAAGCGAATGGGTGCGGAACCTCTTTTGAGGTCCCGCACCACTCGTCTAATCCGTCTCTCAGACGGAGCTACTCGGCCCCCTCCTCGGAGATGAACCAGTCCTCGGCGTTCCACGTCGGACCGAGCTGCGTCGCGTTGTCGATTGCGTTCTGCAGCTTGTTGTGGAAGGCGAAGAACGTCGGCTTCTGGTACATCGGCAGGATCGGAAGATCCTCTGCCATCAGAGCATCGGCCTCGTTCATCAACTCAGCGCGCTCCGCCTCGTCGATGGTCGTGTTGCTCTCGTCGAGCAACTCTGTGGCCTCTTCGTTGCAGTAGCCCTGGTAGTTCTGGCTGCCCTCGCACTTGTGGATCTCGACGCTGCCGCTCGGGTCCGGGTTACCCACCCAGGCGAACAGGAAGAGGTCGTACTTACCACCGGCGAGGCCCTGGTTGCCGAAGGCCACGGCCGCGTCTGCGAACTCGTTCTCGACCTCGATGCCGATTTGCCTCAGCTGCTCCTGGACGATCTCGAAGGTGAGCTCGCGCAGAGCGTTGCCGGCCGTCGACTTGAAACCGAAGGACAGCGGCTCGCCGTCGCACTCAAAGATCCCGTCGTCGCCCTCGCGGGTACAGCCGCCTTCCTCGAGGAGAGCGATCGCCTCTTCGGGGTTCCCGCCGTACTCACCGAAGTGGTCCTCGTAGTCGGGGAAGTTGTTCAGGAAGATCATGTTGTTGAGCGGCTCGAGGTCCGGGTTGAGGTCCGCGAACAGCTGGTCGATGATCGCCTGCCGGTCGATGCCCTGAGCGATGGCGTGGCGGACGTGATCTTCCGCCAGGAGCGGATTGCCGTACTGGAAGTCGATGTGCTCCCAGGTGGTGCCGGCGCCGCTCTCGATGGTGATGTCCTCCTCGGCCTGCAGGTCCACCAGCTCGAGCTGTGGCTGCGGATAGATGGCGTCGACTTCACCGCCGCGAAGGGCCTGAATCTCGGCCGAAGTGTCGAGGATGAACCGGAACACGATCTCGTCGAGGTAGGCGAGGTGATCGCCGTACCAGTTCTCGTTGCGCACCAGGGTCAGGTCCGCCCCCTTGTTGTAGCTCTCGAACTGGAAGGGTCCGGATGCGATCGGCTCACCCGTCTTGGGGTTGACGATCTCGTTCGTCCATGCCCTGTTGAAGTTCTCTCCCTCGAGAGCATGCGCCGGATAGACGGGGTTGAAGAGCGCGTCCTTCCAACCCGCGTACGGCTCGGAGAACACGACGGTGATGGTCTTGTCGTCGGGCATCTCGGTTGCCTCGAGATCGACCTGGTCGTAGCCGGCTCGGCTCGCCATGTCGTTCTTCTCGTCGATCGTGGTCTCGATCGTGAACAGGAAGTCCTCGGACGTAATCGGCGTGCCGTCGTTCCACTCCGCCTCCGGGTTGATGCTGTAAGTGACGGTCAGCGGATCCTCGGACTCGACCTCGGGCTCCCCCGCGAGCATCGCGGTCGGCACGTACTCGAAGTCCGGGGTCGTGTCCATGGCGTTGAGAATGACGCGGTTCGTAATGACCACGCCCCAGAACAGGTTGCAGCACGCAAGGTCGCTGTTGAGGTTGCCGGCGGGCTCCTGCTCGGCTCCGAAGGTCAGCGTGCCACCCTCTACGGGCTCGAGCTCGGATTCTCCGCGCCCCTCGGCGTCGCCGACGCCTCCGTTTTCATCGTCCGCGCCGCCGCAGGCCGCGGCGATGAGCGAAAGAGCGAGCAGTAGCGCCAGTACGAGCGCAGATCTACGTCGCAAGGCCATGTATTTCCCCCTTGTGAAACTCGGCAGATACCCAAACCCGTCGGGAATGGGAGGAATAGCCTACGACACCTATCGTAGGCATGTAAACAATAGGATTGTGGGTCGGGCTCGGGACCATGTCTCGTTCTGGTGAGCTGTGACCCCGCCGGCCGGGGTTAAATCTCCACACTTGGCCGGGGTTAAATCTCTTCAGTCGTGATTTCGCCCGGGTGATGAAATCAGGCAGACATGGACCCCTTAAAAGGGTCTGGCCGAGAGGCCGTGTGGGTTCGAATCCCACCCCGGGCACCCCACACCACCCCGGGCACCCGCGGTTCGAAAGTGCACGGACGCTCAGCTGCTGATCGGCGACCGCGGGCGGCGGAACCAACCGCCCCGGGCCCGCCACGGCAGGAACGGGGAGTCAACGACTGACCCCTTGTGGACGGGCCGCTCCAGGCGAGCGGACAGGGCTCCCGCCCGGGTTGCCCCCCGGGCGGTCGGTCTTGTGGACGAGGTGTGGTTCCCCCGCTACCGCTTGGCCACACCCAGGGCGTCCAGGGCGGCCGAGGTGTCCAGCAGCCCGGCCCCCTTGTCGAAGGAGGTCGTGCCGTCCGAGTTCTGCGGGTCGGCCTCATAGGGACCCCCCGCGGTGAACTTGTATGCGGTGTCCTGGATGACGTCCTCGACCTGCGCCGGGGTGAGGTCCGGGCGGGCCTGAAGAACGAGGGCGACCGCTCCGGCCACGTGAGGCGAGGCCATCGACGTGCCCGAGATCGTGGAGTAGTAGGGCGCGCCGGTGGTGTCGAGGCCTGTGGCGCAGACGGGCTGCACCGTGAAGCATGCGGCGGTGATCGTGTCGCCGGGGGCCGAGATGTCCGGGTAGTTGACCGGGTCGCCCTGCTCGCCGCGGCTCGAGAAGTCACTGAGCTCGCCGTCGCGCGTGCCCGTCTCGTTGTCGTTGTAGCTGGCCGCGGTGATGACACCGGGCTTTGGGTTCTTGGCCATGGACGACAGCCTGTCGTCCGAACCGTCCCCGCCCGAGTTTCCCGCAGCGAAGACCACGCTGACCCCGCTGTCGACGAGTGCATTCGGCAGCTTCACATAGATCGAGTCGGGGTCGTATTCCGACCCGCCCCCATCACCGAAGGAGTTGTTGACCACGCTCACCGGAACGTCGAACGAGTCGTTGTTCTCGAGGATGTGCTGCCACGCCTCGGCCGCAAAGAGCACGGTGATGGTCTCGCCCGTCGAATAGCCGTAAAGAGTGGAGCCGGGGGCCACCCCCGCGTAGTCACCGTTAGACGCGCTGCCGTCTCCCGACGAGATGCCCGCGACGTGCGTCCCGTGACCCGAGGTGGTGTCCGTGTCCGTCGCCTCCACGAACAGGGTCGGACCGAAGCAGGTCTGCGTTTGAGTGTTGATGAGGCCGGGAGTCGAGCACACGATCTTGTAGTTCTTGGCGATCCGCCCCGCGAAGTCGGGATGGCTGCCGATGATGCCGGAGTCGACGATCGCGACCCCCACGCCGGCGCCGTCGATCGGATTGCCGGCCGTATCGATGTAGGTTCCGTTCGCTCCGCCCTCGCCGACGAGTGAACGAGTCGCGATACGAGAGGTCTCCTGGAAGAAGGACAGGTTGCGGTTCGCCTCCACATAGGTCACCGAGGGCTCGTCGAAGAGATCCTCGATCGCGTCGGAGGGACCGGCCGCGAAGATCGCATCCACCGCGGAGAACTCGGCGACCACCTCGAGGCCGAGTCCCTGGAGGAGAGCACGCTGCTGGTTCGAGGAGCCGCCGTCGAAGTGCACGAACGCGCCGAGCTCGTCGCCCGGCGAGAGCTTCGAGAGCTGGCTCGTCAGTCTGGGATCAACGCGGGGACCCTGTGATGCGGCCTCGGCCGAGGGGGCCGTGGCCAGAGCCAGGGACAGAAGCACTACGGCAACGAGCACCGCGCCGGTCCGCAGACCTCGAATCGTCAACGTCATCGTCTCCTCCTGCTAACGGGTTGGGATCGGGGAAGGCATCCCCTCTCCTAGAGTTCGCACCGGCGGCCCGACTTCCTTCCAGCCGTCGCCCGCGACCTCTCGTGTGTAGGAGATTTGCCACAAACGCGGCATAACGAAACCTAGATCGCCACCCGAATGAACGCGACTGCAACCGAGTCGCTCTCCCCCTAGACCAGGGGCCAGGGAAGGCGGTAGCGCGACTCGGGCACCGGGAAGCGACTCTCGGCGAGCAGTGCCTCAGCCCGCAGCAGCGTGGCGGCGGCCTCCTCGGGTGACAACAGCGCACCGAGCTCTCCCCCGAGGCCGTCGGGATCGAGCAACTTGTCCTTGAGCGCCTTTAGCTGACCCACGAGCTCGTCCGCGAGCCGGTCGCCGGAGAACTCCCAGATCACCGTCCTGAGCTTGTCCTCAAGATTGAAACTCAGGCCGTGATCCACCGCCCAGAGCCGCCCCCGGGCGTCCTCGATGACGTGGCCGGCCTTCCGGTCGGCGTTGTTGATGACGATGTCGAAGGCAGCCAGGGGAGGAAAATCATCGAGCCGTTCCTCGGCGAGCACGAAGTAGTGACGATTCGGGTCGTGGTCGATGAACTGCTGCAGTGAACCTTCGCCCATCGGCGCGTCTGCCCGGAGCGTCGTGGGAGGCACCATGTTCAACTCGGCCGCCTCGCTGATGAGATATGCGGCGACCTCGCGCGCGGCCAGCGTGCCGTGTGGAAAGTCCCACAACGGACGTTCTCCTCGGCGCGGCTTGTAGACGACCTTGACCTCGACGCCCTCGAGGCAGGCCATCGCGAGAAAGGCGTAGTTCGACGAGTAGGGAAGAAGCCGGAGCGTTTCAACCGAGCCGTGTTCGAGTACCTCGAGAACCTGCGACGACGAAACCATTCGCTTCATAGTCGCGCGTGGGCGCTGCTAACCGGACTGGCTGGTGCGGTGGCCGTTGCCGGCCGGGCACAGATGTCCCTCCGGATCCATCGGCAAGCCGCAGAGCCGGCACGTCGGCCGGCCCTCGGCCACGATCGACGCGGCGTGCAAGATGAATGCGCGCACCTGGTCGCGTCGTAGCAGCAGCCGGTCGCCCACATCGGATTCGGATTCCTCCAGCCGCTCTTCAGTCGAGCCCTCCGGATCGGTGGGCTGGAAGATCACCAGCACGCTGTCGGAGACTTCGTCGTACGCAAGGCCTATCGTTCCCACGCGGTAGTCGGGCTCGACGGGGGACTCGAGTGCCAGGGCCGGATCGCGCGCCGGCTGAGCCTGCAGCACGGTGTCCTCGTGGTCAACCATCATCAATACCTCTCGAAGCTTCTCTGCGAGCGCCCCGACCTGCTGCTTCTCGATCTCATAAGAATGGGTTCCGAAGGAACCGCGCACCTGTACGTAGAAGGCGCGCCGGCCGGGACGTCCCACGTAGTCGGCGGTGAATATCTCGGGGATGAGTTCGCTCATGATCCTCCAAAGGACGAATTGGGCGGAGCGTTCAGGGCAAAGATGCCCGGGCCCGAGTCGGTTACCGAGAGCACGGTAATAGATGCGGGCGACACGTAGATCCTTTGGAAGAGATCCAGGTGCACTCCCAAGTAGTGAGCGACCACCAGGCGGATGAGATCGCCATGACTCACGATGCATACGTGGTCGGACGGATGATGGGAGCGCAGCTCCTCGATGGCGGCCACGCCCCTGCTCTGGACCTCGACGAAGGACTCGCCGTCGGGAAAGCGTGCGCCCGCCGGCCACCTCTGCACCTGAGTCCACAGCTTCGTGCGCGCCAAGGCCTTGAGCGACTTGTTAGTCCAACTCCCGTACTCGACCTCTCCGAGGTCTTTGCGCGTGCGCACCGCAAGCCCGTGGCGAGTCGCGATGATCTTCGCCGTCTCCCGCGTGCGAGCAATGGGGCTCGAGTAGATCAGCTTGACCGGTGACTTGGAGAGGCCTTCGGCAACGGCTTCGGCTTGGGCTCGTCCCGCCTCGGTCAGATGAATGTCGGGCATCCAGCCGCTGAGCCTTTTTCCGGTGTGCGAGGTGACGCCGTGACGGACGAGATAGAAAACCGTCACTTCAACGACTCTTCGACGGCCTCGAGCGCACTCGGATTCTCGAGCGACGACAGATCGCCGGGGTCCTCCCCCACCACCTTTGCTTTGATGACACGACGCAGGATCTTCGCCGACCGGGTCTTGGGCAACTCTGCCACGAAGCGGATCTCAGCCGGGGTGAAGGCCTTGCCGAGCTCGCCCGCGATGACCTTTTTGACCTCCGCTCGGAGCTCATCCGTGGGCTCGATCTCGGGACGGAGAATGCAGAAACACCAGACCGCGGTGCCCTTGACCTCGTCGGGCACTCCCACTGTGGCACACTCGATGACCGCCGGATGGTCCACGGCTGCGGACTCGAACTCTGCGGGTCCGATGCGCTTTCCTGCGACGTTCAGCGTGTCGTCGCTGCGTCCGTGCAGGAACCAGTACCCATCGGAGTCGATCGACGCCCAGTCCCCGTGCACCCAGACGTCATCGAAGCGCGACCAGTAGGTTGCGAGATAGCGTTCGGGTGCACCCCAGAAGCCGCGCGTCTGCGCGGGCCAGGGCTTGGTACAGACAAGCTCGCCGACCTCGCCCCTCACGGGTGTACCGTCCGGCCCGTAGACGTCCATGGCCATACCGAGCGACGGCGTTCCGAGCGAACAGACCTTGGTGGGGATGACCGGGGACTGTCCGAGAAAGCAAGCCCCCACCTCGGTGCCGCCGGAGAGATTGATGATCGGGCAACGAGAACGACCCACCACCTCGTGGAACCAGCGGTAGGGCTCCGGGTTCCATGGTTCCCCGGTAGACCCCAGGATCCGAAGGCTGGACAGGTCGTGCTTGCGCACCACTTCCTCGCCCGCGGGCATCAGCGCACGGACCAACGTCGGTGAGACCCCGAGCACGTTGATCTCGTGTCGTTCGACCATGTCCCAGAGGCGGTCGACCTCCGGATAATTGGGAGCGCCCTCGTACATGAACACCGCCGCTCCTCCCGCATGGCCCCCGACCATCTCTAGCGGTCCCATGATCCAGCCCATGTCCGTGACCCAGTAGAGGACGTCGTTCGGCTTGACGTCGAGTTGGTAGGCGACCTCCTCGGCAATCTTGACCAGGAAACCTCCGTGAACGTGCACGCTGCCCTTGGGGCGACCCGTCGTTCCCGAGGTGTAGGCGATCATGAACGGCGTCTCTGGGTCGAGATGAGGAGCGTCGAGCTCGGTCTCGGCCGAGCCCAAGGCGTCGTCCCACAGGCGGTCTCTCTCGCCGAGGGTCACGTCGCCGAAGCGAGGCCAGACGAAGACGTGCTCGACCGACGGGGACTCCTTCAACGCCAGGTCGGCCACCGACTTCATGTCGACCTTTGACCCCCGCCGGTAGAACCCGTCCGCGGTGACGAGCGCCTTGGCCTGCGAATCGTTGAGGCGCGTCGCGATGGCCGGGGCGCCGAATCCGGAGAAGATGGGCAGGTAGATGGCGCCGATCTTGGCGATGGCGTAGAGAGCGATCACGGCCTCGGGCACCATCGGCATATAGACGGCAACCGCATCTCCCCTGCCGAGGCCGGCGGCGAGCAAACCGTTCGACACTCGGTTCACCGCGACGCTCAACTCGCCGTAGGTAAGGCCGCGCACCGCTCCGTCCTCGCCCTCCCATAAGAGAGCGTGCGCTCCTGCGTGATCCGATTCTGCGTGGCGGTCGACGCAGTTGTAAGTGAGGTTGATGGTTCCGCCGGTGAACCACTTCGGCCATTGCGGTCCGGCCGCGACGTCGAGTATCTGTTCGTAGTGCGAGAAAAACTCGATACCCAGATCCTCCACCGTCGCGTTCCAGAACCACTCGATGTCGTCCTGCGACCGCTCGACGAGATCCCTGAAGTCACCGATGCCGTGACGCCGCATGAGGCGCGTGACATTGGCGCCGTCGATATGGCCGGAGGTCGGCTCCCAGGTGAAGTCGCTCATCTAGGGAGGCTATCGCGCGGCGGGACGGCCCAGGGG
>JBOGWX010000123.1:0-26092 GCA_050694055.1 Actinomycetota bacterium | reverse complement strand
TGCGGTCCATGCGGTCCATGCGGTCCATGCGGTCCATGCGGTCCATGCGGTCCATGCGGTCCAAGCGGTCCATGCGGTCCATGCGGTCCATCAGTGGACCGCATGTACCAGCTGATTTGGCGATTCTCGAGAGCACACCTATATGCGGGAGGCGTCCGCGCTCGATCTGGGGAACGGCGCGACTAGCTCGAAGCGAAAACGCTAAGAGTAGGAGTGCTCCAGGTCCGGGTGCACGCCCCGGCGCACCTCCTCGGCATAGGCCCGGGCCGCCTCGCCGATGGCCTCGCCGAGCTGCGCGTACTCCTTGACGAACTTCGGCTTGGTGCCCGGCGTGATGCCGAGGAAGTCGTGATAGACGAGCACCTGGCCGTCGCAGTGAGGGCCCGCTCCGATCCCGATGGTCGGGATCGTGAGGCTCTCCGTCACCTGTTTCGCCAGATCGCTGGGAACGCCCTCGAGCACGAGCGAGAAGGCCCCGGCCGCCTCGAGGTTCTTGGCGTCCTCGGCGATGCGGTGCGCCTGCTCCTCGGTGCGGCCCTGCACCCGAAAACCACCCATCTGGTTCACGGACTGGGGCGTGAGCCCGAGATGGGCCATTACGGGGATGCCACTCGAGGTCATGCGTTCGACGACCTCGATGATCCGGCCTCCGCCCTCAAGCTTGACCGCGTGCGCGCCCGCCTCCTTGAGGAAACGCCCCGCGTTCGCCACAGCCTCGTCGGGGTCGCCCTGGAAGCTCATGAAGGGCATGTCCCCGATGACCATGGCCGTGGCTGCTCCACGGCTCACGGCGCGCGTGTGATGGAGCATCTCCTCCATCGTCACGGGAACCGTCGAGTCGTAGCCCAGCATCACCATGCCGAGGCTGTCTCCCACCAGGAGCAGGGGGATGCCCGCCTCTTCGAGAATGCGGGCCGAGAGGGCGTCGTAGCAGGTGAGCATCGGAAAGCGCTCTCCCCTGTCCTTGAAGCCCTGCACACTGCGCACGGTTACGCGCGCGTTGCGCTGATGAACCGACACTGTCGCCTCCTTGAAAGGTAGCCGCAGTAGATATTCGTAGGATACTCCTCGAGCGGGGCTTCCTAGTTGCGCGTCGGCGCGCTCGCCGCCGCCGCCTGGGGCGACTCCTTGGAGTACATCTCCTCGATGACCTCGCCGTAGAGGTCGCCGATCGTGCGGCGCTTCACCTTGAGCGTCGGCGTTATCTCGTTCTCCTCTTGGAGGAAGTCACGCTCGAGCACCCGGAACCTCTTGACGCCCTCGACCTTGGCGAGGTTCGCGTTGAGCTCGTCGACGGCCCCCTGGATCTCTTTCAGCGTGCGTTCGTGGCGACAGATCGCCGCCAGGTCGCCCTCGATGCCGTGCTGCTTGGCGAACTCGGGCGCCTTCTCCTCATCCAGCGTGATGAGCGCAGACAAGAACGGGCGCCGGTCGCCGATCACGACCACCTGCGAAATCAGCCCGTGGAACTTGAGCCGGTTCTCGATCTCCTGCGGAGCGATGTTCTTGCCGCCCGCGGTGATGATGATGTCTTTCTTGCGGTCGGTGATCTTCAGGTAACCGTGCTCGTTGAACTCACCGACGTCGCCCGAGTGCAGCCAGCCCTCGGAGTCGATCGTATCCCTGGTCGCCTCTTCGTTCTTGTAGTAACCCTGCATGACGTTTCCGCCGCGCGCCAGGATCTCGCCGTCTTCGGCGAGCTTGACCTCGAGACCGGGCAGCGCACTTCCGACGGAGCCGATAAGGATCGCGTCGGGCGGGTTCCAGGTCGTGGGCCCGTTGTCCTCACTCTGGCCGTAACCCTCGGTGATCTTGATTCCGACGGAGTGGAAGAACCAGATGAGCTCGGCCGCAAGCGGTGCCGCTGCGCTCAGCGCCAGCTTGCACTCCTCGAGACCGAACGCGGCTCGCACCTTGCTGAGCGCGAGCTTGTCGAGGACGGTGTGCTGGAGCTTGAGGCCCAACGGCACCTTGGCGTCCGCCAGCTTGTCGCCGCGCTGCACCGCCTCCTGCTCGAGCTCGGTGACCCGGCGACCGGCCGCGATGGCCTTCCGGGCGATCTTGACCTTGCGGTCGTCGGGATCCGCGGCGGCCATCTTGGCCGTAACGCCGGCGTAGAACTTCTCCCACACCCTCGGCACGGCGAAGAAGTAGGTCGGTTTGCACTCCTGCAGGTCCTCGATCAGCGTCGGAACGCCGCCGCCGAACCAGGTCTGGGTCCCGTAGTAGATCTGCAGGAGGTGGCTGATCATGCGCTCGGCGATGTGGCTGAGGGGCAGGTAACTCAGCGCGCGGCCGCCCTCAGCGTCGCCGATGGGGATGTGTTGCTCGGAATGCGTGCACGTCCACCAGACATTCGAGTGACTCAGCATTACCGCCTTGGGGGGGCCCGTAGTTCCTGAGGTGTAGACGAAGGTGGCGAGATCCTCGGGCTTGATGGCCGCGGTCGCATCGTCGTAGACCTTGTCGTCGACCTCGGCGGCGAGCCCGAGAAAGTCCTCCCAGGCGAGCACGAGGTCCTTGTCGGCCGACCCGTCGTAACCCTCGAACACGACGACCTTCTTCAAATTTGGGAGCTCCGAGCGCATCTTGAGGATCTTCTCGAGCTGCTCGGTGTTCTCGACGCAGGCGACCTTCGAGTCCGAATGGCCCACGATGTAGGCCACCTGCTCGGGTGAGTTCGTCGTGTACACGGGGGCCGTGGCCCCGCCGAAGCTCAGACACCCGATGTCTGCGACGTGCCACTCGACCCGGTTGCCGGACAGCAGTGACATCTTGTCACCCGGCCTGAATCCCAGCGCGTGGAGGGCCTTGCCCACCTTGCGAACCGAGTCGCCGTACTCCCCCCAGGTGACGTCACGCCACGTCCCCTCTTTCTTGTAGCGCAGGGCCACCTTCTCGGGATGCGTGCGCACCCGCTCGTGGAATCTCCCGATGATCGTCGTTGCCGGCATTCCCCAACTCCCCCTTTGTCGCCCCACGTGAACAGGGCGTTCAGAACCTGACCGATTATTCAAGTTCGTTGTACGGAGTTTAGGCCGAGTCCTGGTTTCGTTCCAAGAAAAACTCGATTCGCTCCGGAATCGGTGGGTGCGTGTACAGCAGCCACACCGCAAGCGGCGGCGGATCGAGGTCTGCGATATTGGCGAACGCCAGGCGCCGAAAGGTGCGAATCGCGGTGCCGGCGTCGTCGGTCAGCTCGAGCGCTGCGGCGTCCGCCTCGCGTTCGAAGGCTCGAGACAGGAGGTTCTCGACGGGCAACAAGACGAAGCCCACCACGAGAGCGAAGGCCGCCAGCAGCGGAAGCGCTCGCAGGTCCCCGATGCCCTCGGCGCCGGCCCACAACCACGGTGAGGCACCTCGACCGAGCCATCCCAGCAGCGCGAAGGAGCCGAGCAGCGCCAGGCTTGCCAGAGCGATGTTCTTGATCACGTGATTGGCTCGTTGGTGACCGAGCTCATGAGCCACGACGAACCGCGTTTCGGCGTCACCACCCGAGTCGAGCAGCGTGTCGTAGACCACGACCTGCCTCGTGGCGCCGAATCCGGCCACGTAGGCGTTCTCGGAGGTGGTACGACGACTGGCGTCCGCCACCAGCACGCGGTCCACCTCGATCCCGGCGCCGGCCGCGAGGCCCTTGATCTCGCGCGTGAGCTTCTCGTCCTGCAGCGGCGTGAAGTTGAAGAACAGCGGGGCGATTACGACCGGGTAGAGGTACGCGAGCACGACGGTCAGCAGCGTGAACGCACCCCAGCCCCACAGCCACCAGGAATCCGGTCGCCACCGGACCACCCCGAAGAAGGCCGTTGCCGCAATCGCCAACGTCACCGCCGCGACCAGGAGGCTGCGAGCCTGGTCGGACAACCAGCCCCCCACGTCCTGGGTGGACAGCCCCCAGTCGTGCTGGACGACGTAGCCGCGCACGAACGCCAGCGGCAGGCTCGCCAGCGCAAGGACCACCGCCAGGACCGCCCCCGCCAGCGCCGCTCGTACCGGCCAGCCCCCGGGCACCCGCTCCAGCGCGTCGATTACGCGGCCCCCGGGCCCGCGCGCCAGCAACAGCAGCACGGCCAACTGGAGCAACGCACCCACGACGAAGCTTGCGTAGCCGGGCTTGCGGAAGGCGTCGCCCCGGGCTACCTGTTGTTCGCTGAACTCGGCCCCCAGCGACGGATCGGTCGGACCCGCTTCGGAGTCGCGCAGGGACGCGGGGGTTCGGGACAGCAGTGCAACGATCCCCGCACTCACCAGCGCCAGGACGACGATCAGGATTACCGCCCGGGAGGTGCTCACAGCGAGCAGCCTGCCATGTTCTGCCGTTCAGGCGAGCCGCTCCTCTCCGGCCTGCGCCGGACGGCCTCTCTGTGGTGCGTGGCCCTTACCGGTCTGCGCCCGCCTCGGCCGGAACTTGAGGACGGGGATGAGTCCCGCACCGGCCAGCTGCTGCAGTGGCGGGTCCAGATCCTCCGCGATCTCGACGGGCCGCGCGGACGGGTGCAGCACGGCGGTCACGAGGCAGTCCTCGCAGTGCTCCGTCTCGTACATCTCGCACTGAGTGCAATCGATTCGCATGACACCCTCCTTGTCCATCAGTCACCTGACCGTTATCAGCGGCCGTCGGGACAACGTCCGTTGCCCTCCAAAGGACGCTACAGAGAGGGTGTGACAAGAAAAATCTGGCGAGGCCGGAGCGTGAGCCCGCCGCTCAATCGCCGAGACGTTCGGGAAGATCGGCCCCCATGGCGTGGTAACCACCATCGACGTGAATGATCTCGCCGGTTATCTGCGACGACCAGTCCGAGAGCAGGAAGGCCACGGTACGCGCCACGGGCTCGGTGTTCGTGACGTCCCATGCCAGCGGCGACTTCTTGGACCACGCCGCGGCCAGCTCGTTGAAGCCGGGAATCGCTTTGGCCGCCATGGTCCTCAGAGGTCCGGCCGAGACGCAGTTCACCCGGATTCCGTCCGCTCCCAGGTAACGGGCCAGGTAGCGGGTAATCGCCTCGAGCGCGGCCTTGCTGACCCCCATCCAGTCGTAGATGGGCCACGCGACCGTGGCGTCGAAGTCCATGCTGACCACGGAGCCGCCCGACTGCATCAAGGGTCGAAACCCGGCGGCGAGTGACTTCAGGGAGTAGGCGCTTGTTTGATAGGCGGTCTTGACGCTGTCCCAGGGCGTGTCCATGAACGAGCCACCGAGCGCATCCGGCGGAGCGAATGCGATCGCGTGCAGAACGCCGTCGAGCGAGCCCCAGCGAGCGTTGATCTCGTCGGCCACGGACGCGATCTGTCCGTCGTCGTTCGCATCGAGCTCGAGCACGTCGACCTTCTCGGGCAACTCACGAGAGGTACGTTCGGTCAGCGACCGGGCCTTGCCGAAGCTGGTCAGGAGTACCTCCGCGCCTTGCTCCTGAGCCACCCTTGCCACCGAGAACGCGATGCTCTGGCGCGTGAGCACGCCGGTGATCAACAGTTTCTTGTTCTCCAGAAGCATGTGAAGCGCATCCTCCTCGTGGCGTCCACCCACCGCCGGCAGACTACGTCTTCTCGCGTTGGCCGCCTCTAGCTTCACACGGCCGACGCGCCGGACCTGTGACGGCGCGCTAACGATCCCGTGACGGCCGGGGCCTCAGCGGATGAGCGACAGCAATTGCTCTGCTCGGGCGACGGTGGCTCCGAGGGCCACACAACGTTCCTGCAGCTCGCGGTCGTTGGTGACGACTATCACCGGGTGGTTAGGTCGTTCGTCTAACAGCGCCACGAGGTGGTCGTCCGCGCTCTCGGGTGGGCGGGAGTAGGCCACCACGACCGTACGGCGCGCCCGCCGGACGATTCCCGGCTCGATCTGCGCGCCATCGAACACGACCGTGGCGGGCACCCGGCGCGTTCGAGCGAGACGATCGACCTCGTCGATCAGGCGGTTGCGCTGATGCTCGAGGCTGAGGTCGCCGAAGCCGCCCTGCGTCTTGGACACGTTGTAGCCGTCGATCAGCAGGGACACGTGCGGTTCCTTGAGCCACAGGTCAAGCGTTTCGCGCGCCTCGGCGAACAACCCCTTCGGGACCGGGAGAGGAGTGCGCGCGTGGGGCGCGGCCGGCTCCACGACGGAATCGGCCCGGCGCGTGCGCCGCTTGGCGGGGGCCCGTAACGCGGCCAGCTCCCTGGTCAGCCGTGCGACCTCCTTACGGAGCTCCTTGGCTTCGGCTCTTTGGGCCTCGGCGGTGGCTCGAGTCTTTTCGACCGCGCGCTCGTGGCGTCGCTCGCGGCGCTCCGACGCGGCGCGCTCTCGATCGACGTCCGCCGCGGCAGCCTCGAGTAGGGCCCTCGCTCGCCCCAGCTCCTCCTCGGCGGCGGCAAGCCGGCGCTCGACTTCCTCGTTTCTTCGCTCCGCGTGCTCGAGCTCGGAGCGCGCCGCGGCCTTGACCTTGCGGGCCTCGTCGCGCGCGCCCTTGACCCTGCGACGCTCGCGCGCGAGCTCAGCTTCGAAATCGCGCGGTGGCGCGGGACGTGGCTCCGACGGGAGCTCGGACATCTCGGCCAGACGCGATTCCCAGTCCTCGGCGCGCTCGAGGGCCACGCGCGCGACCGCGTCGTTGCGCTTGGAGAGTCGAACGACCTCGTCGTCCAAGGCCTGAATGAAGAGCTTGCGCTGGATCTCGTCCTCCAGCAGCTCCAACAGCTCCTCGGAGTGGCGGGCCAGCGAGCGAGGCCGAAAGCCCTGGAAGCGTCGCAGGTTCTTGGGAAGGTCCTGCGCCGAGGCTCGCCGAACATAGGCCCCGACGGCCTCCACCAGGGCCGCGCGGATGTCCTCGGGAAGAGACATCGCTACAGGGCTGCGGCGGCACGCAGGGCGCTGCGGTCCGCCTCGTCGAGGCCGGCCTCCGCGAGGATCTCGTCCGTGTGCTCCCCCAAGCCGGGCGGCGGACGACGCACGAGCGAGGACGGCTTCGATCCCACTTTGATCGGGTTGCCGACGTGTCTTACTGCGCCGGCCCCGGGAACCTCCGCCTCGACCACCATTCCACGGTGACCTATCTGCTCGTCCGCGAAGGCTTCTTCGAAGTCGTTGACCGGGCCGACGCACACGTCGGCTCCGTCGAAGTGAGCCATCCATTCGGCCCGGGTCTTGGTGGCAAACAGCTCTTCGAGCTCCGCCAGCACCTCGCGACGCCGTGATCCGCTTGCGAACGCGTCATCGAGCAGATCGCGACGATCGATCGCGGCGCACAGCGACGCCCAGAACTGTGGTTCGAGTGCTCCGACCGTGAGCCACCCGTCGGCCGCGGGATAGATGCGGTAGCACGGGAAGGCACCCGAGAGCGTCATCAGCTCTCGCTGTGGTGCGCGCCCCGCGGCGAAGAACTCCGCCGCGTGGATCGACAACCACGACACCGCGCCGTCCATCATGGAGATGTCGCAGAAGTCGCCGCGCCCGGTGACGCCGCGCCGCACCAGCGCCGCCAGCACGGCGATGACCGCCGCCATCCCGCCGCCGGCAAGATCTCCGATCTGGACCCCGGGAATCACCGGCCGCTCACCCTCCGCTCCGATGACCGACAGAAGCCCCGCGTAGCCGATGTAATTGACGTCGTGCCCCGCCGCCCCCGAGCGCGGGCCGTCCTGCCCGTAACCGGAGACGGCGCAGTACACCAGCTTGGGGTTGCGCTCGCTCAAGACCTCGTAGCCGACCCCGAGGCGCACCATCACCCCGGGCCGAAACGACTCGATGATCACGTCGAAGCCCTCGACGAGGCGCCCCAGAAGGTCCCGGCCCCCGGGACTCTTGAGGTTTATCGTCATCGAACGCTTGTTGCGGTTCAGGGCGATGTGCGCAGCGGAGTGCTCGCCCACCATGGGTGGCGACCACCGAATGTAGTCACCTTTCTCGGGCTGCTCGACCTTGACCACGTCGGCGCCCAGGTCCGCCATCAGCAGGGTTGCGTAGCCACCGGGAAGCAGGCGGGTGAGATCGAGGACCTTGATGCCTTCGAGGGGGCCGCTCACCGTCCGGTGGTTTCCGACGCGCCGACGCGGCTTACTGCGTCGGAGGCACCGCACCACCGGCAGATCACCTTGTCGATGTGGCCCTCCAGCACTTCTTCCTCTTCGACGGTGAGTTCCCCGCCCAGGGAATAGTGGTGAAAGGCTCGAAGCCGTTTGGTCTCGTAGACGTCAAAGCGAGTCTTGTTCCCGCACGCCTCGCAGCGATAGCTCATACACCATCGTCCTTCGTCATCACGAGCGCGAACACCACCGTGTCGTCGGTGACTGATCCGAACCTGTGCGCGTCCTGGTAGATGGCGCGCGTCATTTGATCTGCCGGCACGCCCGCGTGCCGCCTCAACGATTCGGCCACGCGCTCGGTCCCGTAGAGCTCACCGTCGTCGGCGCGCGTCTCGATCAGGCCGTCGGTGTAGGAGACGACCACGTCACCCGAGTAGAGGTCGGCCTTGGCTTGGCCGAACCGCTGATTCTCGAAGGCGCCGAGGATGCCGCCCTCCGCCCGGACGCTCTCGACCTCGGTGGTTCGGGCCCTGTAGAGCAGCGGGTTGGGATGTCCACCATTGGCAAAGCTGAGAGTTCCCATCCGGGGGTCGTAGACCGCATAGAAGAGCGTCGTGAACTTGTCTTCGGCAAGCCCTCGACACAGCGCGTTGTTCAGGTGGAACAGCACCGACTCGGGGCCCGGATTGCGCATCGAGAACGCTCGCAGCATGTACTTGGCCATGGCGGTGTGAGCGGCCGCCTCGGCCCCCTTGCCCGAGACGTCGCCCACGACCATGGCTACGCTTCCGTCGGTCAGATCGAAGGCGTCGTAGAAGTCACCACCGACGTCCGCCTCGCTGCTCGCCGCCTCGTAGGTCGCGTGGATCTCGAAGCTGTCGCTGCTCGGCATGTCGGTGCTGAGCAAGCCCGCCTGCAGACTGCGCGCAACCCGGCGCTGGCGCTCGTAGCGTTGCGCGTTGGCGATGGCCGACGCCGCCTGGGCCACCATGACGCTCAGCGCCTGGTCCTCGTCGGGGCCGAGCGCAACCAGCCGGTCGAAGGTCACGATCACAGCTCCTAGGAGCGCCGACTCGGATCCGGAGATCACCGTCCCCACCGCGCTCCGGGGGCCCTCGTCGGTGCCCAGATAAGAGCGCAGGTCGCCGACCGTCGTCGTGCCTCCGGCGAAGAGCTCGGCCCACGCCTCGTCGTCCGGCGCCAGCCGGCCCAAGAGCTCATAGACGCCGTGATCGATCCCGGCCCCACCCGCCGCAATCAGCTCCCCCGTGTTGCCGTCCTTGAAGTAGAGCAGCGCTCCGCTACCCCCCAGCAACTCCATTGCACCCGCGGCAACCTCGCGGATCACCGCGGTCAGCTGCAGCGGGCTTCCCACGCGCAACCCGATCCCGCGTAACGACTGCAGGAGGTTGAACCGCCGGGCGTTGGCCAGCGCGACGCCCATCTGGCGCGCGATCCCGCGCGCCAGCGCGGTCTCCCGGGGCCCGAAGCGCTGCGCTTGGGAGAACTCGAGGCCGACGCCCCCGAAGTCGTGTCCCCAGCGCAGAGGGATCCCGATGTAGGCCTTCAGCGCACGGCCGTGCGCCTCCTCGAGGGGGATGCGGTCGTCGCTCTCGACGTCGTCGACCAGAATCGGCTGCCGTCCGCTCAGGGCGTCGAGTAGCAGCGGCAGGCTGCGCGGCTCCCCCCGGCCCTCGATCGTCTCCGCCGGTCCAGGCCGGTGGCCGTAGCGCGTCACGATGTGGAAGCGCCCGGTAGCGCCGTCCCACACGGCGGCGAAGCAACTACCCGCGCCGAAGAGCTCCCGGGCGATGCGGACCCCTTTCTCGAGGGTCTCCTCGACGGTGCGGACCTCGGCAAGTGCACCCGAGAGCCCGAGGAGCACGTGCGCGACCTCGGAATCCTCTCTCAGCGACTCGAGGGTCCGCTCCAGTTCCGCGACGTGCTCGGCGTCGGTGGCGTGTCCGCCCATCCGCTCGGATGCTTCTCTGACCATGTCCCGGCAACTCTAAAGCGGGACGCGGGTGCTTGATCTATCGAACACATGTTCGTATGTTGGCTCGATGGGGGGTCTCACCGGCGCTCAGCGAAGCTTCGAGGACCTCGGCACGCCGCTGTCCGAGGTGACCTTCTGCGTCGTCGACCTCGAGACGACCGGTGGCTCACCCGAGCGCCACGCCATAACGGAGATCGGAGCCGTGAAAGTTCGGCGCGGCGAGCTCGAGGGAACCCTGCAGACGCTGGTCCACCCGGGGGTCGCGGTCCCGGCGTTCGTCCGGCTGTTGACGGGCATCACCGACGACATGCTGGTGGATGCACCATCCCTCGATGCGGTGCTTCCGACCTTCCTCGAGTTCGCGGTAGGCACGGTGCTCGTGGCCCACAATGCGCACTTCGACGTGGGTTTCCTCAACGCCGCGTGCACCCGGCTCGGTTACGAGGCGCTCGCCCACAGGATCGTGGACACGGCCGGACTCGCCCGCCGAGTCCTCGCAGGAGAGGTGCCCAACCGCAAGTTGGAGACGCTCGCCCGGCACTTCCGCTGTCCTCACAAGCCCAGTCACCGGGCGCTGACCGATGCGCTGGCCACGACCGATGTCCTGCACAACCTGATCGAACGACTCGCGGGCTTCGGAGTGACGACGCTCGAGGATCTACTGTCGGCCTCGTTCACCAAGATGGACGGCACGTTCGCCAAGATCACTCTGGCGGACGAGGTCCCGTCCTCGATGGGCGTCTACCGCTTCCTCGGACACTCCGGCGAGACGCTCTACGTGGGCAAGGCGTCGGACCTGCGTGCGCGCGTCCGCTCGTACTTCTACGGGGATCAACGTGCTCGAATGCGCAGCCTGTTACGAGAGACCCAGAAAGTCGTGTGGGACGAGCACGCCACCATGCTCGAGGCCGAAGTTGCAGAGGCGCGTGCGATCGCCGCAGAGACACCGCCTTACAACCGGGCCGGCAAACGAGCGGGCGCGTGGTATCTCAAGCTGTCGCTGCGGGCACGAACGCCGCGCGTCTCTGCAGCACGAGTCCCCAAGGAAGACGGGAGCCTCTACGTCGGTCCCTACTCCTCGAGGATGGTGCGGGGCCTGATCGAGACACTGCGCGACTCGGGACCCGTGCATCGCTGCAACGACCCGGCTCGCTGCCGCGGATGCGCCTTCTCGCAGATGAACGCGTGCCACGGCATAGACCCGCGCGCGCATCGCCGCGAGATCGCTCGCATGGCCACCGGGTTCGTGTCGTCGCCCACACTGATCCTCGATCCCCTGCACGAGCGGATGCGCCGACTCGCGGGAGGCGAGCGTTTCGAAGAGGCCGCGGAACTTCGACGCCGCGCCGCGGTGTTCGAAAGTTCTCTCGCGCAGCATCTGCAAGCAGTGGCGCTGATAGCTGCGGGCGACCTCGTGGTCGCGGCGGGCGGGCGCGCCGTGCTCATCCGCCGGGGTCACCTCGCGGCAGCGCTCGACGTCGGCGGCGACGGAGCGGCTACGACCGTGGCGCGACTGCAGGCGGTCGGCGGCGAGAGTGCAGAGCCTCGGTCGTGGATGACCACCTCGGAACGGCGCGAGGCGCGCGTCATCAGCTCGTGGCTCAACCGCAACGCGCGCTCGATCACGCTACTGCACGCCTCGCAGGGATGGTCGTTGCCGGTCGGCGCGCGCTTCGACGATCGCTTCTCGGTGCGCGCTAAACGCGAGGAAGAGCTCTAGCTGGTCGTGCGCACCCTTTCGACGCCGTCGAGCAGAGTCCAGATGGCCTCGGCCCCCGCGCGTGCTCCGGCCTCGGCTTCGGCAACGCTCCGGTCGTCGCCGGCGACCTCGGTGATCACACCGGCGAGCGCGCGCGAGTGCTCGACGTCCAGCTCGCCGTGCAGCACGAAGTACTCGTTGGTCGCGCCGTCCATCCCGTAGAAAGATCGCAGGCCCTCTACCTTGGTCGCGGCCACCTCGGGGGTCTGCGATTCGTAGCCGTAGAGCATCCCGAGCCCGAAGGGGACCGCACGATCTCTGGTGCCCTCGGTGAACGCCTTCACGCACGCCGCCGTCTCGGGCTCGATGTCGGCGGCATCGAGCTCCGAGCCACTCCGTCCGAGCCCCTCGGCGAAGGCCTGCCACAGCCCGGCGTGGTCGCCTTCGACTTCGTCGGCGAGGTTGGCCTCGAGGGTCCGTCTCGCCTCCGAGGTGGGGAGACGACCGGAGAGCGCGCGCAGGTAGGCCGGGAAGGTCTCGACCTGCCGCCAGTACTGAGTGGAGTAAAAGGCGAGATCGCCGGTGGTCAACTCGCCGGCCGCCCACGCCCGGTAGAAGGGGTGATCGAGGAGCCTGCGCCCCGCCGTCGCCCGCTCGAGCCGTTCGGTGATGCTGGTGGTCATCTGTACCTCCCGCGCAGGACTGGAAGCAGAGACCTTAGCAAGCCGATCACGCGTGAAGTGACCGCGACGTTTCGACCAGTAGCTCGAGGGTGCCGGCCGCGTCGCCCGAGTCGACCGCACGAGCCGCCCGCTCGAGACCGCCCGGCATGTCGTCGTCCGACTCCGCCGCCACGAGTCCGGCTGCGGCGTTGAGCAGCACGATGTCGCGCCTCGGCCCCCCCTCGCCGGACAGAACCGCTCGGATGTGGGCCGCGTTCTCCTGGGCCGTCCCTCCCGAGACCGCATCGAGGGATGCGCGCGCGAGGCCCAGCTCGGCCGGATCGATGGTCCAGCGATAAAGCTCGCCGGCGCGCAGCTCGACGACGTCGGACCGGCCCGAGGTGGCGAGCTCGTCGAGTCCCTGATCGCCGTGGAAGGCGAGCACGCGCGCGCTTCCCAGTCGCCCCAGAGTCGAGACCATCTTGTCGATCATGCGAGGATCCGCGACCCCGAGGGCCTGATGGGTCGCGCCGGCCGGGTTCGTGAGGGGGCCGAGGAAGTTGAAGATCGTGGCGACGCCGAGCTCGCGCCGTGGTGTCGCCGCGTGGCGCATGGCCGGATGGAAGACCGGCGCGAAGCAGAACCCGATCCCGGCCTTCTCGATACAGGCCGCCACTCCGTCGGGTGGCAGATCGATTACGACGCCCAGCGCCTCGAGCACGTCGGCACTCCCACAGCGCGACGACGCCGCCCGGTTTCCGTGCTTGGCGACCTTCGCGCCGGCGCCGGCGCACACGATGGCGGCCGCGGTCGAGACGTTGAACGTCCCGGTCCTGTCGCCGCCGGTTCCACAGGTGTCGAGGAGCTCGCCGGCGACCTCGACCCTGCGGCCGTAGGAGCGCATCGTGCGCACGAGACCGGCGATCTCGTCCACCGACTCGCCCTTGGTGCGCAGCGCGACCACAAAACCCGCGATCTGAGCCGGCGTCGCCGCCCCCTCCATGATCTCGATCATGGCGTCCGAGCTCTCGCGCTCGGTGAGGGAGTCTCCCTTCATCAGCTTCGAGATCGAGTGACCCCACGAGAACTGACTGCCCGGGTGCATCGCACCACCTTAGTGCTCTGGCGCGCAGGTAGCGCAAGGCGTGCGCCCGTCATTGCTAAAGACGAACAAGGACCGATCGACCGCCCGTCGAAAGAAAAACGGGCGACAGCTCAAGCCAGCAGACCGGCGAAGGCGGTCGCATAGATCGCCGCGCAGGCCTCGAGTTCGTCGAGCCGGATGTGCTCCCGGGCGGTGTGCGCGGTGGCGATGTCGCCGGGACCGAGCACCACCGTCTGCGCCCCGATCTCGGCCATGAAGCGGGCGTCGGAGGCGCCCCGGAAGCCGACCAGCTCGGCGGGCCTGCCGGTGACCCCCTCGATCGCATCCGACACCGTCCGCACGACGGGCGCGGACTCGTCCATCTCGAACGGCATCCCGGCGAACATGATCTCCACCGTCGCGCTGAGCTCCGGGTAGCGCTCCTTGGCCAGCTCGATGGCCCGCTCCATCTGCGCCACGATCTCCTCGGGGGTCTCGCCGGGAATGCTGCGGCGGTCGACCTCGATGCTGCACCCGGCCGGGATGATGTTGACCTTCTCGCCCCCGGTGATCGTGCCGACGTTGAGGCTCGGCCCCCCCAGCACCTCGTGGCCGATGTCCGGAACGGTCTCCTCGAGACGACCCACGACCTCACTCATGTAGGCGATGGCATTGCGACCGCGTTCGGGGGCCGAGCCGTGACCGGCGAGGCCGTGCGTCGTGATGCGGATCCAGTTCGCTCCGCGCTGGGCTCGGACGAGGCGCAGAGAGGTAGGTTCGCCGACGATCGCGATGTCGGGGCGGACGATGCCCTGCTCGACCAGCCACCCGGCCCCCTTGAAGCCCATGGCCTCCTCGTCCGACACGAGCGCGAGCTCGAGCGTCCCGTTGAGCTCCACGTCGCGCTCGCGCAGGACGTTGACCGCCTCGATGGCGGCCGCGCACGACCCCTTGGCGTCGGCGCTGCCCCGTCCGTGCATGACCCCCTCGGAGACGTGGGCCGAGAACGGGTCGCGCTCCCACAGCGCGGGGTTTCCGGCCGGCACGACGTCGATGTGACTGCAGTAGGTGAGCTTGGGGCCCGCTCCGTTGCCCGTCCGGGCGACGACGTTGGGGCGGGCCGGCTCGGCCTCGTGAACCTCGACCTCCAGCCCCAGGCTCCTGCAATAGGACTCGGCCAGCGCTCCGGCGGCGGCCTCGTGGCCGGGCGGGTTCTCCGAGCGGGCCCTGACCAGCTCGGCCAGACGCCCGACGAGGCGGTCCCGGTCGACGGCCCCGGCGAATTGTTCGCTTGGCGCGCTCATGCTCTGAGAGACTGGGGGCGATGACCGGCTACCAACTCTTTCTCCTTCTCGTGATCATCATCTGGCCGCTGGCGATCGGCGGCCTGCTCTTCGCGATGAGCGGCGTCGAGACCTGGATCGAGCGCATGGACGCGGCCACACCCGAGGAGGCCGGCCTCGAGCCGGTGGCCGGCGGGGAGCGCGAGGTCAAGATCGTCTTCGGCGACCGGGTCGTCGGCGAACCGGGCGACACGGGGAAGGACGCCGCTGAGGCGCCCGCCGACCCCTCTGCGGTTCCGCCGAGCCAACCCCACGGCTAGCCGGCGAGTGCGATGCACTCGACCTCGACGCCGGCTCCCTTGGGCAGCGCCGCGACCCCGACGGTCGCGCGCGCCGGCACCTCGCCGGTGAAGAACTCCGCGTAGACCTCGTTGAACTCGCCGAAGTCGCCCATGTCCGTCAAGAAGGCGGTGACCTTGACCGCGTGATCGAGGCTCGTCCCCGCCTCGGCCAGCACCGCCTGGAGGTTGGTGAGGCACTGGCGGGTTTGCTCGGCGACCGACTCGGTCGTCTTGTCTCCGCCGTCGGCGGTCAGTGCGACCTGGCCCGAGCAGAACACCAGCCCGTTGGCGCTGACCGCCTGGCTGTAGGCCCCGACCGCCTCCGGAGCCTTCGAGGTCTGAATCACCGTCTTGGTCACCGAGCTCTCCCCCTTTGGTTGCGAGCCTGAGTCCTTGTGATTCAAGCTCGAGCCGCGCTGATCGTGCCGTGGATGCTAGTTCCCGGGAACTCGGACCGACACCAGGGGTAAGTCATTGAGGATAAGGCGGGCCGGGCCCCCACCTTGCGGTGAGGGCCCGACGTTCGGGAAGCGGGCCTGTAAGCCGGGTTCTGTGCTCGCTCCTCAGAGCGAGCGGTGGCCATCCCTCTGGGACGACCGTTACCGGTCGCCTCGTGCGGCCTACCCGGAGGTGCCTTGCGGCGGGCGGGCAGCCCATGCCTCCTGCTTGGCCTTGCTCCGGACGGGGTTTGCCGAGCCGCGGCGGTCGCCCGCCGCGCTGGTGAGCTCTTACCTCACCGTTTCACCCTTGCTCGGGGCCGAAGCCCCGGGCGGTTTGCTTTCTGTGGCACTTTCCGCGGGTCGCCCCGCCTGGGATTTTCCCCAGCGTCCTGCCCTGTGGAGCCCGGACTTTCCTCGGCTCGCCTCGATAGAGACGAGCCGCGGCCACCCGGCCTGCTTCCTCGTTCATTATCAACCGATCGGACGGAGAGATTCATCCTGCGGGCGGCGCGATCCAGGGCTCCGAGCAGCGGCCGCCCAAGCAGCAGCACCAGCGCCGCGTTCCCGACGGCCCGAAAGGCGTCCCAACCGAGCGAGGTCACCGCGTAGAAGCGAAGGTAGCGACCGAGGTTGGCCGCCCCTCCCAACTCGGGGGCCCAACCGATGCTGCTGGTGCCCGCCGCGTACGGCCAGAACCACAGGTTGATGATCGCGCCGAACAAGAACCCGCTGACGAACCCGTAGAGCGCGAGCCATCCGAGGCGTACCCGCCAACCGGAGGCGCCTCCTTTCTCTGCGGTCCGGCCGAGCCCGCCCCGCGGCAGGAGCCCCGCCCCCATGCCGACCCACCCCACCGCGACCATCTGAAACGGTAGCCAGGGGCCGAGACCCCCGATGAACAACCCCGAGGCGAAGGTCCCGACGGCGCCGAGCACGAACCCGAAGCCCGGCCCGAAAGCGTGACCCGCCACCAGGACGATGATGAACATGGCGGAGAACCCCGCGATGAACCCCGGAAGGCGCAGCGCGACCATCGCAGCGCCCAGCACGCCGATCAGCGCGACCGCCTTCGGGCCCATCCCGCCGCGACCCAACTGCAGGAACAGCACCGCACCGAGGCACACGAGCAGCAGAACCAAAATGAGGGGCGCGTCCAGGGCGTGGGCCTGCTCGCCGCCGACCGCGGCGGGGAGCACGAAGGGCCACAGGAAGGCACCAAGCCCGAGCAGGTTTGCGGCGATGAGAGCGAAGCGCGCCCCAGAGGCGGCGGCCCTCGCCCCACCCGAGCTCACGCCTGCGCCCCCGCAACCTGCTCCGGCGTAAGCCAGCCCGGCCCGAAGACGCGCGCCATCTGGGGAGAGAAGACCGGCGAGTCGCCCAGGACGTGACCCGGTTCGCCATCGGCGATGACCTCCCCCGACGCGATCATGACGACTCGGGTTGCGACCTCGGCGGCCAGCTCGACGTCGTGCGTCGCGAGCATGACCGCTCGTCCTCTGCCGGCCCACGCACGCAAGAACGCCCCGAGCTGCGCCTTCGATGCGGGATCGAGCCCGCGCGTCGGCTCGTCGAGCAGCAGCGCCGGTGCATCGGTCGCGATGATCGCCGCGAGCGCGACCAGCAGTCGCTGCCCGGCGGAGAGGTCGCGTGGGTGACGGTGGGACAGGCCTGCGATGGCGAGCGCGTCCAACGACTCTTCGACCGGCTTACGCGCGCCGGCTGCGGTGATGGTGGCGGCCACCTCGGCCGCGACGCTCTCGGTAAACAACACGGACTCGGGGCGTTGCGGGCACAGCGCGACGTTGCGGCCGGCCACCGGAGCGCCCCCCAGCGCTTCGACGGTTCCCGCCTCGGGACGATGGAGCCCGGCGAGACAGCGCAACAACGTGGTCTTGCCGGCGCCGTTGCGACCCATCAACGCGACGATCTCGCCCCCGGCGAGCGTGACCTCGACGCCGGTGAGGACCTGGTGGTGACCGTAGCCCGCGTGCAGGCGCCGGGCGGCCAGCAGCGGCTCGCCGGTCTTTCCGCCGGTGGGCTCGGGCGGAGCCGCGAGCTTCAGCGTGCGCGCCATCCTGCGCGCGTCTCGCACGGTTAGGGGCGGCGGCCTCCACTTCACGAGGCGGCCGAGGCGCGTCACCGGCGGTCCCGCCCCCAGGGATTCCAGCACCTCCGCGGGATCGCCCAGCTCGACCGGCCCGCGGGGTCTGAGGCCGACCGCCAGATCGACGAAGCCGGCGACCCGTTCCAGCCGGTGCTCGGCGAGCACGACGGTGATGCCGAGGTCGTGCACCAGGCGCTGCAGGGCGGCGAGCACGTCCTCGGCTCCCTGAGGGTCGAGCTGGCTGGTCGGCTCGTCGAGCAGCAGCACTCGGGGGCCGGGGGCCAGCGCGGCGGCGATTGCCACCCGCTGACGCTCCCCCCCGGAGAGAGTCCGCACGCTGCGGTCGCGCAAGGCCGCGATGTTGAGCAGGTCGAGCGCCTCCTCGACGCGCCGTCGCATTACCGCTCGCTCGACACCAAGGTTCTCGAGCGAGTAGGCGATCTCGTCCTCGACGCGGTCGACGACGAAGCCCGCGGCCGGGTCCTGAGGCACGAACGCGACGAGGTCGGCCAGATGGCGCGGGGCGAAGTCGAGCGTGCTCCTGCCGTCCAATAAGACCCGGCCCGAGAACTCACCTCCGGTGAAGTGCGGAACGAGCCCGTTGACGGCTCGTATGAAAGTCGACTTGCCCGCTCCGGTGGCGCCGGTCACTAGCACGAAGGCACCCTCGGGAAGACTCAGCGACACCTCGTCGAGCACGGGTGAATCCGAGTCCGGATAGGTGAAGGACACGCGTTCGAACGCGATAACGCTCAACGCGCCGCCCTCGCCGAAGAGGCCTGCGGCAGCCAGGCGGGAAGGCTCAAGGCAAGTACCGCCGCGAGCAGCGGCGCTGAGACCCGAGGCCACTTGAGCGGAAACGCAGACGGCGCCAGGGACGAGTCGTCACCGAGCAGCGCAAAGACCACGACACCGAGAGCCAGCGCGCACGAGACTGCAACGGCGCTCGCCTGCCGGCCCCATCGTTCGGGGCGGTAGCGAGTCCGGCGTCCGCGGCCGTGGCCGCGCGCGTCCATGGACTCGGCGAGCATCACGGCCTCCTCCATGCCGGTCTCGAGCACCGGAACGGCGAGCGCGGGAAGGCTTCGGAGATGGCGCACCTCGATACCGCGCAGGCGCTGCGCCTCGCGCACGGTCGAGACGGCCGCGATGGTGCGCGGCGCTAGTGAGAGCGCCAGTGACGCCGCCAGCGCCGGCTCGTGAAAGCGTCGCGGCGACAGGCGCAAGACGCCGAAGGGATCGCTGACCGTGTTGTAGGCACCGAAGATGGCCAGCAACACGGCGAGCCGCGCGCCCTCGAGCGCGGCCTCCACGACGTGGCCCGCTTGGATGTCGGGAAGCAACAGCACCAGCGCCGTGCGCGTCAGCACGGTGAGAAGACCGAAGATCAAGAAGATGCGAAACGAGCGCGCCTGGGGGCCGGGCCGGCGACAGGACGCGTGCACCATCCAGGCGACTGCCAGCAACGGCGCGAGGTAGAAGGGGTTGGTCGTCGCCATGGCGATCAGGCCCCCGGACAGCGCCCACAGCAACCAGGCCCCCTGATGCACGTCGCTAGGGACCTTCGTCGAGCCGGCGCCGTCGCAGGAGCACCGCGCCCATCACCCCGAGTGCCGCGCTCACGCCGAGCGCGACGAAGCCGGCGACCGGCGGTCGGGACTCCGGCGCGGCCGCGGCCGCGGGGTTCGACGAGGTCACCGGCGTCCCGGCCGGCAAGGGGGTCGCCGTGGCATGAGGCTCCGTCGCCTCTGTATCTCTCTTGCGCTGCTCGTCGGTCGCGCGCGGGCGCCCCTGCTTACCTTCCTTCTCGGCGGGTGCGGAGCTCGGGGATGCGGTCGTCGCTTCCTCGCCCCCGCTCGCTCCCGCGCCGGCGTCGCCGGTGGTGGAGCCCTCGCCGGTCTGCTCAGAACCACCCGGGCGGTGAGCTCCGCCGCCCTTCGGACGATCCGGCTGGGGACTCGGATCGGGCTTACCGGGCGCGTCGCAGACCGACTCGTAGGTGGCCGGCGGCGGAGGCGGGTGTGACGAGCCGCTGTCGCCGGTCCCCCACGACCAGCCGTTGACATCTCCCGCGTTGACCGTGACGCCCGCCGCCCCCGTGCCCGACCAGCTCCACCCGCCCGAGGAGTCACCTTGCCAGTAACCCCAGAAGTAGGGATGCTCGCCGAAGCAATCGCTGCCGGTGGCGCCGACGTTCGCGAGCATGCACACGGCCTTGCCCCCGTAGCCCAGCTTGTACTGCAGACCGTGTTGACTCCCGGCTCGCTGAATGAGCTGGATGCCGTTGACCGACGAGCCTCCGAGCTCGACGCAGTAGGTGTAGGTGTCGCTTCCCGTGTCGACAACCAGCGCTGCGCTGCTCGCCGCGCAGGCGACTCCCGGTGCCGCCAGCGGGGTTAGCGCTCCGGCGAGGAGCGCGATCCCCAGCAGCGAGGAGCGAAGCTTCAGTTGCACGGCTTCTTCGCCGGGACGCGCTTGGTGACCTTGAAGGGCTCGAGCGGCAGAGGCTTCTTCATCAGTGCGGGTGTGGCCGCGATCGTGGCGCCGAGGTCGGGTGGATTCGAGTCGCCGTAGAGGAAGCGGAACGCGCCGCCCTTACGGCCGCAGAGCGACACTTGAAGGCCCTTGAGCGCCGCCATGGCGCCCGCCGGGAGCTGCCGTCCCGCGGCGAGATGAGCCTGTATCACCAGCGAGGTCGAGTTGGCGTCGGTGGCGGAGAAGGCTTCGGTGTAGCCCCAGCCTCCGTCCTGTGAGTCGCGCAGCGTCTCGAGGTACGGGAACGGATCGTCGTCGGCCGCCGCCCCTACGGCTGCGAGGGCCATGATCGCGTTCGAGGTCGTGTTCGAGTCGCTGGTAACGAAGTCGTCCGGGTCGGTGGTGTCCTCGCAGTGCTCGTCGTCGTTCGGACCGGGCGGATCGTCGAAAGCCCACCCTCCGTCGCCGCACTGGGCGTCCTTCAGCCACTCGATCGCGTTGGTCGAGACCTTCCTGTCCGCGGCGGCGAGGGCCAGAATCAGCAGCGCGTGGCTGTACACCTCGGTGCCCCGGCCCAGTCGCCCGCTGGGTCGTTCGAGCTTGGCGATTCGCTTGACCAGGTTCTTTCCGCCGAACGTGCGCGCCTCTTTCCCGGCGCCCTCGAGCGCGAGCACGATCTTGCCGAGCACGCCCACATCCGGATCCTTGAATACCTTTCCGTTGCGCACCTTGCGGGACAGAAACCCAAACGCTCTCTTGATCTGCTTCTCGCCACGCCGGGCGGCGACCAGCGCCACGATCGCGTCGGCCGTCGATCCGTACGCCGAGAAGGCGACGATCGAACCGTTGTCTCTCTGCTGGCGAGCGATGTAGCCGGCGGCGGTGCGCGCCCGGCCCGCATTGGTGGCGGCCGAAGCCGGGACGATCGAAACCGCGACCGCCGCGGCGAGCGTGCAGGCAAGAACCCGAGCCCCTCTCGAAACCATCTCCCACTCCTCTCTCCGGTCCTCGCCGGAAACAGTTCGACCCCTCTAAGACGAGGGGTCGGCGACGGAGACGTTCCGTGGCTCGCGATCCTCTGCCTCGAAGGTATCGAGCCCAACGACGCGAGGGTGACCTGGCTCGTGCGAGCGGACTCGCACCTACAGTTGCGGGACAGCGCCGGGATTCGACCGGACTTCCCCCTGCACATCGCGTGGGTATTGACTTGTCAGCCGTCCAAGCCTACCTCCCCGGCGACGAACGCGACAGGAAAAACCTCAGGGACGGAGATAACCATCCGACAGGAACAGTCGCAGCCTGCCGTCCTCGCCGAGTCGGAAGGCGACCCAGAACCAGGCGAGGACGGCGAGTCCCACCAGTTCCCCGCCCCAGGTGGAGAGATGCGCGCCGGGGTCGGCGAACAGGTCCCAGCCGTAGGGCTCGGTTGGCGCGTCCGAGAACTCACCTCCGAAGGCGGGCCACAAAAAGGTCTGGGGTGCCCGCCACATGCCGTCCGCAACGAGATGGAGCAACCACCCGACCCCCAAACCGAAGAGGCTTTGCCGCCGCTGTCCCTTGAAAACCGCAATGATCACCACGGTGACGGCCATGGCGGCCAGCATCGAGTGGGCGATCCAACGCCCGGTCGGCCCGTCGAAGTAAAAGAGCCCGAGCGCGCCGTCGACGACGTCGGGCAGCACCGCGCCCACGAGGATCATGCGGTAGTCGATCCGTCTTCGGCCGAGGGTGACGTACACGATCACGGTCGCGATCCCGAGGTGCCAGAGCAGCATGCCGGCTCAATCGAGCAGCGAGGTCTGGCCCGGCCCGGGCTTGGGACGATCGTCGTCATCCGGCGGCATCCACTGAGACCCCAACTCGTCCACTAGTTCCCCATCCAGAGCTTGATTCACGAGCTTGTCCGCGTCGGCGTTCTGGGATCGAGGGACGTGGTCGAGCGCGGCCGACTCGAAACGGTTGAGCAGGCGGCGGGCCTCGACCGCAAGGCCCCGCAATGCTTCCGATTTGATCTTCCACTCGCCTTCGAGCTGGTGCACCACCAGCTTCGAGTCCAGGCGGACCTCGATATCGGTCACGCCGCGCTCGAGCGCGAGCCTCAGGCCCTCGATCACCGCCCTGTACTCGGCAACGTTGTTCGTGGTCTCGCCGATCGTCCGGGAGACGGCACCGAGATCGGCGCCCGCCGAGTCGCGCAACACGACGCCGATCGCGGCGGGTCCGGGATTGCCGCGCGCGCCTCCGTCGGCGTGCAGGGTCGCCCTCACGGCCTCGCTCGCGCGCTCCGGCCGGGCCCTTTTCGCATCAGGTGACGACGAGGATTCGTCGGCAGTTGTCACAACGCTGCAGTCCGCCCTCGGCCCGCAGTCGTTCGACTTCCTTGTTGGGCAGCTTGGTATGGCAGCCCTCGCAGGTCCCTCCCACAAGGGCGGCGGCTCCGACGCCTCCCTTTTGATCGCGCAGTCGCTCGTAGAGCTCATGGACGCTCTCGGGGATCTCCGGTGCCATGGCCGCGCGCTGCTCGTGGTGCCGGGCGAGGGCCGAGTCGATCTCGTTCTTGATCTCCGCGACTTGGTCCCCCAGTTCCTTGGTGCGCGCCGCGGTGGCCTCACGCTCGGACGTCAGGCGTTGCCAGGTCTCGACGGCCGACTCGCCCTGGACCATGACGTCGAGCAACGATTCCTCCAGGCCCGCGTGCCTGCGCTTGAGGCTCTCGACTTCGGCCTGGAGCGCGCTCAACTCTTTGGGGTTGGCGACGCTTCCCGAGAACATGCGCTGCTCTTCGCGCGTGATCTTGTCCTCGAGAAGCCTGATCTCGCCTTCGAGCCGGGACTGATCGCGTTCGATCTCATCTCGTTGCTTGCCGGCGATGTCGAGATCCGCTTCGAGCTCGGAGAGCGATTCGTTGAGCTCGGCCAGCTGCTGGGCCTCCGGGAGCGCAGCCCACCGGGTCTCGAGTTGCCTGATTGCGGTGTCCTCGGCTTGGAGATCCAGAAGACGCCTGAGCGCGGCGGGCGTAACGTCGTTCGGCATTCGGTCGAGCGTATCACCGGGTCGTTCTGCGACACTTGGTGGCGTGGGTGAACAACCGATCGAGACCGTGGGCGGGTAATGGAAAGCGCAGCGCAGACATCCGCATCCCAGCGTCGCCTGGAGGGGGATCTCCTCGAGGCGGTCGCGCGTGGCGATGAGGAGGCGCTCCGGCAGCTATACCGGGCCTTCGAACGGCCCCTTTACACACTTGGAATGAGATGGCTACACGACCAGGCTCTCGCGGAGGAACTCGTGCAGGAGGTCACGCTCCGAATCTGGCGGCGCGCGTCCAACTTCGATCCATCGAAAGGCGCGGCGGGCTCCTGGATCTTCGGCGTGGCCAGAAACGTCGCGTCGGATCTGGGTCGCGCCCGGCAACGGACGCCGACACCGGTTCAGGATCCGGTCGTCCCGCTGGTGACCGAGCCCTGGAACGAGGAGTCGTCGTGGCAGCAATGGCAGATCGCCACCGCGGTCCAGCACCTGCCCATCGAACAGCAGAGAATCATTCATCTCGCCTACGTGCTTCAGTTCACGCAGTCAGAGATCGCGCGGGCGCTCGACATCCCGCTCGGCACCGTAAAGACCCGCCTCTACCAGGGGCTGCGAACGTTACGACCGGTGTTCGCGGAGCTGGGGATAACGGAAAGGCGGTGAGAGGTGATCGAATGTAACGCCGTCACGATCGAGCTCCCCGCGCTCGTCACGGGAGAGCTGAGCGACGCGGACAGCGCTCACCTGGAAGACCACCTCCTTACCTGCGAGCAGTGTCGTCGGGAACTACTCGAGCTGCGGAAGGTGATCGGCCTCGTGTCGCGCGCCCCGCTGGAGCACCAGCCGCCCGACCATCTCGAAGGCGATGTCTTTGCGCTACTCGGGCTCGATCCCGTGGCGCAAGCGGTTCGCCGGGCGCCGCTCGAGCACGAGCCGCCGGTGCTTCTCGAACACAAGTCGATGGAGCGCGCGGGCGTGGTGAGGCCGGGACCGACCCGATGGCAGCGAGCCTCCTCCTACCTCGCGCCCGCGCTCGCGGCCTGCTTGCTCATCGTGGGATTCCTCGCTCTGTCCGGAGACGACGAGCCGGGCGAGACCGTCACCGATCTGACGTTCGTCGCCCCGCCGACCGACAGGCCATGGCCCGAGGTCGAAGGTGCCGTCACCGAACGCCCCGACGGCACCTTCGCCGTGTGGGTCAACTTCGAGGACTACCCCGAGGTGTCCGGCGATGAGTACTGCCGTCTCGAGCTCGTGAGCGAGGACGGTGAACGCACCACGGTGGCGACCTTTCAGATCTCGGAAGAGAACACGGATTCGTGGACCGTCGACTGGCCGCTGCCCGGCGACCCCCGAGACTTCGAGTCGTTCGAGATGTCGGTCGAAGATCGATCAACCGGCGAAGCACACCTTATTCTCGAGGCCCCTATTCAGGTCTAGCGCGAGTGCACGGAGCTCCTCAGATGAGCACCAGCGGGACATCAAGATGACTCTCCGTTGCGCGAGCCAGGCTTTCGTCGCCGGTTACCAGGCCTGCTCCGAGGCGTTCTGCGAGGGCGATGTAGGTCGCGTCATAGGCCGAGAAGTTGGTGCGAAGACTCAGTACCCGCGCTAGGAGATTTTGATGCCCATGCCGAGTCAACGGGAGATCCAGGTAGTCCCTCAATACCTCCGCGGCCCTGTCCTCGGACAAGATCCTGCGTAACAGAAGGCGACGAAGCAACGAGGCGACCTCCACGTCACATAGGGCCGGCGTGTGTATCGACGCGCCTGGAGCCCGGACTACGTTACGAACAGCCGCCGCCCGCCCGGATCCGATCAGGTATTCCACCGTGGCCGAGGCGTCGAGAACACTTGTCAGGAGGCTTCTCGCTCGGTGCGTTCTTGCTTGATGATCTCGGCGACGCGGATGTCGAGGTCGATGGGGCGCCTGCTTTCGATACGGTCGAAGACCTCCTCCGCCGGGGGCCGGGCGACCTCCCGTTCGAGGATTTCTTGCACGTAGTCGGTGAGCGTCTGTCCGCGAGCCTTTGCTCTCCTGCGAAGCTCCCGATGGAGCCGTTCTGGGATATTTCGCACCTGAAGCATCTTGCTCATGACAAAGACTATGGCGCATGCGATTCACATGCGCAGGATGGCATCAAAGATGAGGCCACCAGTCGCGCATTCGTGCAGGTCTCGGGGTCTTCGTATGGGCAGGGCCCGGGCCCGACGGGGAATGGAGAGGAACTCACGGACGGCTGCGAGGGTACGCGATCCCCGGCCGGCGCCGGAGATGGATCGGTGTCACAGGCGATGCCGGCCAGAACTGCGTTAGCGCCGAAGCCGATGAGCAGATGTCTCACATGATGTGGACGCTGAGTTTCGCGTCATGGTTCGTTTCTGCTTGAACGCCCTCGTGGCTCTCGCCCTCTTTATCGAGCAGAATGTGACGCTATTCGGGCGTGTGGCACACAGCCTCGACGTTGTTCCCGTCGGGGTCACGCACGAAGGCCCCGTAGTAGTTCGGGTGGTACTCGGGCCAGACCCGAGGCTCGTGGAGCACTTCGGCGTCGGCGGCGACCGCGGCTTCGAAGAACGCCTGGACGGCGGCTCGGTCGCGCGCAGTGAACGCTATGTGCGACTCGCGAAACCCCTCGCCCGTGGTTCGAGGGCCAAGACGACGACGAACGAAAACCTCGTGGAGCTGAGGGGCGAATCGCGTCAGCCCTGATACGGCGTTCGCGCCTCGCTAGTGTCATGAGTCTGAGATTCGCTGACGATACGAAGCTGCGTCAGGGTTCGGCGGGCCTGAGCTTGCCGGCACGACGGTCACCTTTGGTCTTGACCTGGTGGCAGCTCCAGCAGCGTGGCTCGAGGTTGCCGTTGGAGCTGGGACCACGAGCGGCGCGCGGCTCGACGTGGTCGAACTCGGTGCGGAAACGGTTGCCGCAGTCGACGCACGAGACCCCGTCGAATCCGGGTGGCTCGCCCAGCT
>JBOGWX010000122.1:0-6265 GCA_050694055.1 Actinomycetota bacterium | reverse complement strand
CCGCATGGACCGCATGGACCGCATGGACCGCATGGACCGCATGGACCGCATGGACCGCATGGACCGCATGGACCGCATGGACCGCATGGACCGCATGGACCGCATGGACCGCATGGACCGCATGATCGAGCGATTCGAGGAGAGGACCTATCAGTCTCCGGCTTCCGTTGCCTGCCGTCTCCGGCATATGCCTCCGTTTACCTCTTATTGCTTTCGCTGTCCCCATGTTTGTCCACAGGTGTTGACAGAGACGACAGGGAGGCCTCATGCTCGGCCTCGTGAGTGACACCTCCGTAGCCAGGGCCATCGAGGGATTCCTGCAGGCGACGAGGGCCGAGCGAGATCTCTCGGTCAACACCCAGGCGGCCTATGCAGCCGATCTGGACCAGTTCTCGGAGTGGGCGCGCAGGGGCCGGATCACGGATCTCCAGCAGATCGACCGGCGTGTGCTGCGGCGTTACGTCTCCTACATGAGCCAGCGTGGTCTCGCCCGGCGTTCGATCGCCCGCAAGGCGAGCGCGCTGCGGTCGATGCTCGGGTGGGCCCAGCTGCAGGGCCTGGTCGGGGCGAACCCGGCGGTCGAGCTCGTGGCCCCCAAGCTCGACCGGCCTCTGCCGCGCGTGCTCAAGGCAAGCGAGGCGGCGGTCCTGTGCGAGTTACCGCCCGACGACGACCCGGTCGGCCTCAGGGATCGGGCCGTCCTCGAGGTGCTCTACGGGTCCGGGTTGCGCGTCTCCGAGTTGTGCGGTCTCGACCTCGATGACCTGGACCTGGCGGAGAACCACGTCACCGTCTTGGGCAAGGGCCGTAAGGAGCGCAGGGTGCCGCTCAGCGATCCCGCCGCCCGCGCGCTCGAGTCTTACCTCACAGCTCGTCCCGACCTGCTTGCTCGTTCTGCGACCGCAGCCGGAGAGGGACCGCATCAAAACGCGCTCTTCCTTAACGTCCGAGGGACCCGGCTCGGACCGAGAAGCGTCAGGCGCCTGCTCGACAAGTACGTCAGAGCCGAAGGGGCGCCGCACGTCAATCCGCATGCGCTCCGTCACTCCTTCGCCACTCACCTGCTTGACAATGGGGCGGATCTTCGTGCTGTTCAGGAGCTGCTCGGGCATGAGAGTCTTTCGACAACGCAGATTTACACCCATGTATCGACGGAGCGCTTGAGGGCTGTATATGAGCAAAGCCACCCGAGGGCATGAGTCTCATGAGCAGGGGCCCGACGTGGACCCCGTTCTTCAAGCCTGGGATGAGTACAAGGACACGGGAGCGAGCAGCGCACGAGACGCGCTGATCTTGCACTATTCGCCGTTGGTGAAGTACGTCGCGGGACGCGTGGCGGTTGGTCTTCCGGCGAACGTCGAACAGGCCGATCTGATCTCGTACGGGATATTCGGACTCATCGATGCGATCGAGAAGTACGAGCCGGCGCGTGGCATCAAGTTCGAGACCTACGCCATCAGCCGGATACGTGGAGCGATCATCGACGAACTCCGAGCCATCGACTGGGTGCCGCGCTCGGTTCGCTTCAAGGCCCGGGAGGTCGAGAAGGCCTACGTGGCCCTCGAGAACTCTTTGAAACGCCCACCGTCCGACGCCGAGATCGCGGGCGAGATGGGCATCTCGATGGACGACCTGACGAGTATCTACACCCAACTGTCCACCGTCTCCCTGGTCGCGCTGGACGAGATGATGTCGGTCGACAGCGAGCGGGGCGACAAGCTGTCGTTGGTCGAGACGCTCGAAGACACCAGAGCGCTGAGCCCACTCGAGAGCGTCGAATCCGAGGAGATGAAGCAGATCCTCGCCCAGTCGATCAACAAGCTGCCCGAGCGAGAAAAGATCGTCATCACGCTCTACTACTACGAGGGCCTCACACTGGCACAGATCGGTCAGGTGCTCGGGGTGACGGAATCCCGGATTTGCCAGATGCACACCAAGGCGGTGCTTGCCATGCGGGGCAAGATCAACGAGGCCACGAGCGGCGACTGACGAGCCTCGAGCAGGCGGGCGCCGGGACCGGTCGTGGTAGCCTTCCCCCGTCCCAAAATTCACACGCTCGCTAGCCGCGCACACTGGTAGCTTCAGGCGCGGACTTCGGTCCCCGGTCGCAAAGGGGTTCTGCGGGCGGAGGAGCCCGGTCGGAAACAACGCGGCCGGCACAACCGAAGAAGGAGGAGTGTCCCATGCCCGTCGTCACGATGAGGCAGCTACTCGAGGCTGGTGTCCACTTCGGGCATCAGACACGCCGTTGGAACCCCAAGATGAAGCGCTTCATCTTCACGGAGCGAAACGGCATCTACATTCTCGACCTCCAGCAGACGATGTCCGGGATCGAGAAGGCCTACACCTTTACCCGCGACGCCGTGGCCAAGGGCGGCATCGTTCTGTTCGTAGCCACCAAGCGCCAGGTCCAGGATATCGTCCAAGAGCAGGCCATTCGCGCGGGTATGCCCTTTGTCAACTTTCGCTGGCTCGGCGGCATGCTCACCAACTTCCAGACCATCGCCAAGCGCATCCAGCGGATGAACGAGCTCGGCGAGATGGTGGAGACCGGCTCGCTCGATGCCATGTCCAAGAAGGAAGCACTGGGGCTGCGTCGCGAGTACGAAAAGCTGGCGCGGAACCTCGGGGGCCTGAAGGACCTCAAGAAGCTGCCCGAGGCGATCTACATCCTCGATACCAAGAAAGAGGAGATCGCGGTACGCGAGGCTCGCAAGCTCGGCATCCCCATCGTTGCCGTCCTGGACACGAACTGCGACCCCGATGACGTGGACTTCGGCATCCCGGGCAACGACGACGCCATTCGCTCGGGCTCGTTACTGACGCGGATCATCGCCGATGCCGTCATCGAGGGGAAGTCGATGCGCCCGAGTGACGGGGAGAAGCCACAGGGGGCGCCGGCGCCGGCCCAGCCGAAGGTGGAAACGCTTCCGACGGCCGAGGCTCAGCCCAAGGCCGAGTGGGAGATCGAGCTCGAGAAGGCCGAGGCCGCCGCCGAGGAGGAGCTCGTCCCGGAGCCGGAGGCAACCAAGGAAGAACCCAAGGAGGAACCCAAGGAGGAAATCAAGGAGGAAGCACCCAATGGCTGAGATCACCGCAAAGGACGTCAAGGCCCTGCGCGACGCGACGGGCGCCGGGATGATGGATGCGAAGAAGGCTCTCCAGGAGACGGGCGGTGACCTCGAGGCGGCCACGCGGGTGCTGCGAGAGAAGGGGTTGGCGGACGCAGCCAAGCGCAGCGGACGCGCGGCCAGCGAGGGCATCGTCTACGCTTATATGCACCGCCCCGATCCCAACTACCCGCCGAAGCTCGGTGTGCTCATCGAGCTCAACTGCGAGACCGATTTCGTCGCCAAGACCGAGGCTTTCGAGCGACTGGCCAAGGACATCGCCATGCACATCTCGTTCGCCGACCCAACCTTCACGACGCGCGTCGAGGTGCCTCGGGACGTGATCGATGAGGAGTCGGCGATCTACGCGAAGCAAGCGAAGGATTCCGGCAAGCCCGAGCAGGTCATCGAGAAGATCGTGGCCGGCAAGCTCGAGTCGTTCTTCAAGGAGCGCGTCCTGCTCGACCAGGAGTGGATACAGGACAAATCCAAGTCCATCGCCGCCCTGCTGGACGAGGCCAAGGCCTCGATGGGCGAGAACGTTTCCGTTGGTCGCTTCGCCCGCATCCGTGTGGGCGAGGGGGCCGGGACCTAGGCCCTTGACGATGGACGAGACCCTACAGGCGGCTCCGAAGTTCAAGCGAGCGCTCTTGAAGCTTTCCGGCGAGAGCTTCGCGGGTCAGTCCGACTTCGGCATCGATCCACGAACGGTTGCGTCGATCGCCCGGCAGGTCGCCGACGTCAAGCAGCTCGGAACCGCTCTCGGGATCGTCGTCGGGGGCGGCAACATCATCCGGGGGCTGTCCGCATCCGCCCAGGGAACCGATCGCACCACCGCCGACTACATGGGCATGCTGGCGACGGTCATCAACGCACTCGCGCTGCAGGACGCGCTCGAGAAGGAGGGCGTCGAAACGCGCGTGCAGACCGCGATCTGGATGCAGGAGCTCGCCGAGCCGTACATTCGTCGACGCGCCATACGCCATCTCGAGAAGGAGCGCGTCGTGATCTTCGCCGGGGGCACCGGAAATCCCTATTTCTCGACCGATACCTCGGCAGCCCTGCGCGCTCTCGAGATCGGCGCCGAGTGCATCCTCAAGGGCACGAAGGTCGACGGCGTGTACGACTCCGACCCGTTGGTGAACTCGGATGCGAAGATGTTTCACTCGCTCAGCTACATCGAGGTCTTGAACCGAGGACTCAAGGTGATGGACTCGACCGCCATCTCGTTGTGCATGGACAACCGCCTTCCGATCGTGGTCTTCAATCTGAAGGCCCCGAACATCGTCCGGGTACTCGCCGGTGAGGACGTCGGCACGCTCGTCCACGCCGAAGACAACGCTTAGGAGAGGAGCGATGGCCGAAACCAAGGGTGAGGTCTTCAGCCAAGCCGAGGAAAAGATGCGGAAGGCGGTTTCGGTCAACCTCGAGGAACTGTCCACCATCCGCTCCGGCCGGGCCACCCCGGCGCTGCTCACCAAGGTGATCGTCGACTACTACGGCACCAAGGCTCCGCTCAACCAGATTGCCAACCTCGCCGTCCCGGAGCCGCGCGTGCTCATGATCACTCCCTACGATCCGAACTCGCTCTCGGCGATCGAGAAGGCGATCCAGATCTCTGACATCGGCATCAATCCCAACAACGACGGAAAGGTGATACGTCTCGTCTTCCCGCAACTGACCGAAGAGCGGCGCAAGGAGCTCATCAAGCTCGCTCATAGTCGCGCCGAGGAAGGGCGGGTCGCCGTGCGCTCCATAAGGCGTCACTCCAAGCAAGAACTCGAGCGCATGAAGAAGGACGGAACGCTATCTGAAGACGAGGAGCGAGGCGCCGAGAATCAGCTCCAGAAGCTCACCGACAAGCACATCTCCCAGGTCGACGAGAACCTGAAGCGCAAAGAGGCCGAGCTCTCAGAGGTCTAGGAACCCGCCCGCTATTGGACAAACCCGCTATGGGACAAACCATGGATAAACCTTCGGGCAGATCGCTTCGGGCGGCGGTCGCCACCTCGCTGACGTTGCTCGTCATAGTCATCATCTGTGCGCTGATCGGACCGGTCGCCTTCTTCGTGTTCATCGTGGTCCTCTGTACTGCCGCACTGTACGAGTTGTTCACGGGATTGAAGAGCGAGGGGCGCCGCCCGTTCGTCCCCTTCGCTCTGCTTGCCGCGGCGGCGATGATGACGGTCGCGTTCTTCGAGAGCTTCCGATTGCTCGGGGTCGTGGTGGCCGTGACCGTGTTCGGCGGATTTCTTGCGGCGTTGCGACCGGGGCGCGGGGCCACCCCCATGACCGATACGGCGTGGACCGTTCTCAGCGTTCTGTGGATCGGCGGGGGAGCGGCCGGAGCCATCGCCATCATGGTGCTCGAGGACGGAATCTTTCTGCTGGTCGGCTTCGTCCTGTCGGTCGCGGCCGACGACATCGCCGCGTACTTCGTCGGTACGAGGTTGGGAAAGCACAAGATGGCACCGTCGATCTCGCCCGCCAAGTCGTGGGAGGGCTTCGCCGCCGGGATCGCGGGAGCCCTCTTTGGAGTCTTCGCCTTCTTCGTCTTCGTTCACGGAATCGCCGTGATCCACGGCGTCGGGCTCGGGCTGTTGATCGGCCTGCTTGCTCCCGTGGGCGACCTCATCGAGTCGATGGCCAAGCGGGAGATCGGAATCAAGGACTCGGGCACCCTGCTGCCCGGCCACGGGGGCGTGCTCGACCGCCTCGACGCGATCGTTTTCTGTGCTCCCTTCGTTTTTCTCTACCTGCGGGCGATCGGCCTCTGACCCGGCGTTCTCGCCCAGCGTCTCTAGGCCTGGGGGCGTGTGACAATCCTTCCGTGAGCGAAAACCGCCGGCGACGGGTCGTGATTCTCGGTTCCACCGGGTCGATCGGCCGTCAAGCCATAGACGTCATAAGAGGGCACACCGAGGACTTCGAGGTCGTCGGGCTGGTCGCGGGCAGCAACTCGCACCAGCTCCAGCGGCAGGCCGACGAGCTCGGGGTGGCCCGAAGGGGCTTGGGCGGCGCTGCCGCCGTCGACCTGGCCACGCTGGACGAGGCCGACGTCGTGCTCAACGCAGTGGTGGGCGCCGCCGGCCTGCGGGCCTCGGCGGCGGCGCTCGCCGCCGGCAAGACCCTGGCGCTCGCCAACAAGGAGAGCC
>JBOGWX010000121.1:0-35949 GCA_050694055.1 Actinomycetota bacterium | reverse complement strand
CCTTCTTTCTGCCGGTGGCCTTCTTGCGTCCGGTCGATTTGCGGGCCGTGGCCTTCTTTCTGCCGGTGGCCTTCTTTCTGCCGGTGGCCTTCTTTCTGCCGGTGGCCTTCTTGCGTCCGGTCGTCTTCTTGCGTCCGGTCGTCTTCTTGCGGGCCGTCTTCTTGCGGGCCGTCTTCTTGGCCGCCGTGGTCTTCTTGCGGGCCGACTTCTTGGCCGCCGTGGTCTTCTTGCGAACGCTTCGCTTTCTCTGACCGGTCTTGCGGTTGGCCGTCTTTTTCACTTCCGACGCAGCGTCCTTCACATCTCCCGTCGCGCCGCGCAACTCATCGACGGCCTCTTTGATCTCCTCTGTGATGGGCCCCGACTCGGGCCGTGTCACCTCCGCGGCGACGCCGACGGTTCCAGCTGCTGCGCGACGTGCGCCGGCGACGACACCTTCCTTGCCCGGCGGTGGTGCCACAACGCCCGAAACGACGTCCTCGGCTCCTGCAACTCTGCTGCGTGTCTTGTCCAGAAGACCTTTGTCTTCCTCTTCCATGCGCCCCTCCTCTTCTCGGTGTTGCCCCCGTGCTCTTGGCACGGACTCGTCCATGCACATTCCCACTCGAAGCACCAACGAAAACAAACATGGCAGGAGCAAGTTCAGAAGACAAGAGTGCAACCGCACTCAGATGATGCTCAAAGGCAACTTAACGAGACTTAGTCGTTCTACTCAAGCACCCGAACCGGGATCGATGTCGAGGCGAGCTTCGATCATCCAGAGGTTGCGACGTACGCACTGGGGACACAGCGCCAGGCGACGACGGTTAGCGTCGGGCATCTCTTGCCATCCGATCGGAATGATGCCCTGGCGCCTGGTGGCCGAGGAGCCGCAAGACGAGCAGAACACCCGGTTCCTGAGGCCCTGCGGCTCCTCCGTCATGCCTGAATCAAGAGCTAATCGCCGCGTGACGCCGCCAGTTCGGCACGCGCCATCTCGATGCGCATGCGCGCCTCGGCCCTCTCGTCGCTTTCCTCTGAGGCCCGCGCCTGAGCCTCTTCGAGACGACGGCGAGCCTCTCCGGCGTCGATCTGGCTCAGATCCTCGGCGTCGTCGGCCAGCACGATGACGTGATAGTCGTGCGACTCGGCGTTTCCGGCCGAGCCCGCCTCGCGTCCACTTTGCGATCCGGCCGAGCCCGTCTTGCCCCTGGAGGCTTCGAGGAAGCCACCCGAGACGAAGTACTCATCGCGGTCGTTGGCCGAGATCACCGACACCCGACCCGGCACGAGCGCCGCAAGGAACGGAATGTGCCCGTGCAGGATGGCGAACTCGCCTTCGGGCGAGCGAGCGATGACCATCTCGGCCTCGCCGCGCCACACCTCCTCCTCGGGAGAAACGATGGACACACTCATGGGCGTAGCCATCTAATGGTCCTCCTGGTGGTGCTGGTGATGCCATGGCGAGTGAAAAGCAAGCCTCGCAAGGCCGCAGCGAGCGTGCGTACCTGGAAGGTACGTGCGCGAGTGAGAACGCCGCGAGGCGCAGCCTTTTCGCCGCCAGGGCGCGGTTTGTACCGCCTGGAGGGCCATCTAACCCTGGATCGCCTTCGCCTGCTTCTCGGCCTCCTCGATGCCACCGACGAGATAGAACGCCTGCTCGGGAAGACTGTCGTACTCGCCGTCGGCGATCCCCTTGAAGCTCTGCACCGTGTCCTCGACCGACACGTACTTGCCTTCGATGCCGGTGAACTGCTCGGCGACGTAGAAGGGCTGGCTCAGGAAACGCTGGATCTTGCGCGCGCGAGCCACCGTCAGCTTGTCCTCCTCGCTGAGCTCGTCGACGCCCAGGATGGCGATGATGTCCTGCAGGTCGTTGTAGCGCTGCAGGATCTGCTGCACCCTCATGGCAACGTCGTAGTGCTCCTGACCCACGTAACGAGGGTCGAGGATGCGCGACGTCGAGTCGAGAGGGTCGACCGCCGGATAGATGCCGAGCTCGGAGATCGCTCGGCTGAGGACCGTCGTGGCGTCGAGGTGGGCGAAGGTTGTGTGTGGCGCGGGGTCCGTGATGTCGTCGGCAGGAACGTAGATCGCCTGCAGCGACGTAATCGAGCGACCCTTGGTCGAGGTGATGCGCTCCTGCAACTCCCCCATCTCTTCCGCAAGCGTCGGCTGATATCCGACCGCCGACGGCATGCGACCGAGCAGGGTCGACACCTCGGAACCCGCCTGCACGAAGCGGAAGATGTTGTCGATGAACAGCAAGACGTCCTGATGCTCGACATCGCGGAAATACTCGGCAACGGTCAACGCCGAGAGCGCCACGCGCAGCCGCACACCGGGGGGCTCGTCCATCTGGCCGAACACGAGCGACGTCTTCTCGAGCACGCCCGCCTCGGACATCTCGAGCCAGAGGTCGTTACCCTCTCTCGTCCGCTCACCGACGCCGGCGAACACCGACACACCGCCGTGCTGCTCGGCGACGCGGTGGATCATCTCCTGGATGAGCACCGTCTTGCCGACTCCGGCCCCGCCGAACATGCCGATCTTTCCACCCTGGACGTAGGGTTCCAGCAGGTCGATGACCTTGATGCCCGTTTCGAACATCTCGGTCTTGGGCTCGAGGTCCTCGAACTTAGGCGCGTTGCGGTGGATCGGCCAGCGCTCGACGTCGTCGGACAGCGTCGAACCGTCGACGGGCTCGCCCAACACGTTGTAGACGTGACCCAGAACCGGTTTGCCGACCGGCACCGAAATCGGAGCGCCGGTGTTGGTCACGACGGAGCCGCGAATGAGGCCATCGATGTTCTTGAGACACACCGCGCGCACCACCGATTCGCCCACATGCTGGCTGACCTCGGCGGTGATGACGTCGGTCTCGCCGCCCACCGTGCGCTCGACCGTCAGCGCGTAGTTGATCTCGGGCAGCTGATCGGGCGGAAACTCAACCTCGATCACCGGTCCGGTCACCGCAAGAATGCGGCCCTCGCTGGTCTTTGTATCCGCCAGTCGCTGTTCTGCTACTGCCATTCGTCTCTCCTAATCTCTGCCTGCTGACGACAGGGCCTCCGCACCACCGATGACCTCCATGATCTCGGTGGTGATCTCGGCCTGCCTGGCCTGGTTGTAGACGCGGGTCAGATCGTCGATGAGCTCGGAGGCGTTATCGGTTGCGGCCTTCATCGCACGCCGTCGAGCGGCGTGCTCGGAGGCGGCGGACTCGAGGAGTGCCTGGAGGATGTTGCCCTCGACGTAGCGAGGCACGAGCAGACCCAGGATGTCCTCCGGGTCGGGCTCGAACACGTAGCTCGGGCTCGGCCCCCCCGCCTTGGAGGCGTCTGCCATCTCCTCGAGCTCTTCCTCGGGGAGGGGTAGCAACTGCACCACCGTGGGGCGCTGGATGAGGGCCGACTGATACTTCGTATAGATGAGCCTCACCTGGTCCGCATCACCGTCGGCGAACGCCTTCGTCACCGCTCGAGCTACCAGCCGACCGTCCTCGATTCCCGGTCGATCGGAGATCCCCTGCCACGTGTTGTCGTTCTCGAACTCGTAGCCGCGAAACCTGAAGTACGTGATCGCCTTCTTGCCCACGAGGTAGAGGCGGTGGTTCCTACCGTGCGCCTCCATATCCCGTTCGGCGAACCGCAGCACGTTCGAGTTGTAGGCGCCGGCCAGCCCCCGGTCCGAAGTGACGACGATCGTCGCGACGGTGTCGCCTTCCTCGCGCTCGCTGAGCAGCGGATGGTCGATGCGCCCCGCCTTGCCCGCCACCGAGGTCATCAGACGACGCATCTCCTCGGCGTAGGGGCGCGCCGCCTCGACCCGTTGCTGCGCCTTGACCACGCGCGACGAGGCGATGAGCTCCATCGCGCTCGTGATCTTCTGCGTCGACTTGACGCTGCCGATCCGGCGCTTGATCGCTCGAAGCTGCTGGGCCATCTAGCTAGTCGCCGTCTTCCGCTTCGCTCGGCTGCTCCGCCGTTGGTTGGTCGCCGCTTCCTGCGTCGCCGCCCTTAGCTGCGGGCTGGTCGGAGGCTTCGGGTACGCCCTCCTCCGCTGCCACGGTGTCCACCGTCTCCACGTCTTCCGAATCGACGTAGCCCGACTTGAACTCGTCCGCTGCGGACTTGAGCTTCTCGGCGGTGTCGTCCTCGATCTTGCCGGTGTCTCGAATCGCATCGCCGATCTGGCTGTAGCGGCTGCGCATGAAGTCGAGAAACTTTGACTCGCAATCCTGCACCTTCTCGACCGGAAGATCGTCGAGGTAGCCGTTCGAGACGGCCCAGATCGACAGGACCTGGTCCTCGACCCGGTAGGGGGTGAACTGCTTCTGCTTGAGGATCTCGACCACACGCGCACCGCGCTCGAGCTGCGCCTGGCTGGCCTTGTCGAGCTCGGAGCCAAACTCGGCGAAGGCCTCGAGGGCACGGTACTGAGCGAGGTCGAGGCGCAATCGACCGGCCACCGACTTCATCGCCTTGATCTGAGCGTTACCACCCACTCGGGATACCGAGATACCGACGTTGATGGCCGGGCGAACACCGGAGAAGAAGAGGTCCGACTCGAGGTAGATCTGGCCGTCGGTGATGGAGATGACGTTGGTCGGGATGTACGCCGACACGTCGCCACCCTTGGTCTCGATGATGGGAAGAGCCGTCATCGAACCAGCGCCCATCTCGTCGCTGAGCTTGGCGGCCCGCTCGAGCAAGCGGCTGTGGAGGTAGAAGACGTCTCCCGGGTATGCCTCGCGGCCCGGAGGACGGCGCAGCAACAGCGAGAGCTGGCGGTACGCGATCGCCTGCTTGGAGAGGTCGTCGTAGATGATCAGAACGTCCTCGCCGTTCTCCATCCAGTGCTGGCCCATGGCGCAGCCCGCGTAGGGAGCGAGATACTGGAACGGTGCAGGGTCGGACGCGGCCGCGTTGACCACGACCGTGTACTCCAATGCGCCCTGCTCCTCGAGCCCGGCGACCACCTCGGCGACGGTCGACGCCTTCTGGCCGACCGCGACGTAGATGCACTTCACCGCGTTGTCGGTCCCCCAGTTGTCCCGCTGGTTGACGATCGCGTCGATGGCGATAGCGGTCTTGCCCGTCTGGCGGTCGCCGATGATCAGCTGTCGCTGACCGCGGCCGATGGCGGTCATGGCGTCGATGGCCTTGATGCCCGTCTGGAGGGGCTCCTTGACCGGCTGACGCGCGGTCACGCCGGGGGCCTGGACCTCGAGCGGACGGCGCGCGTCGGACTTGATGGGACCCTTGCCGTCGAGCGGGTTACCCAGGGCGTCCACGACGCGCCCCAGCAGCCCGTCACCGACTCCGACCGAAAGGATCTGACCGGTCTGCTTAACCGGGCCGCCCTCCTCGATGTGGCTCGCCTCGCCGAGGATGACCGCTCCGATCATGCGCTCCTCGAGGTTCATCGCCAGCCCGACGATCCCGCCGGAAAACTCGAGCATCTCGTTGGCCATGACGCCGGGAAGCCCGGTGACGCGCGCGATACCGTCACCGACCTCGTCGACGCGGCCGACCTCTTCACGCTCGAGCGAGGGCTTGAAGTCCTCGATGTGGCGTTTCAGCGCGGAGGAGATGTCCTCCGGCCTGATGGTGAGTACGGCTCCGCCGGAAGACGTACCGCCTCCGGCGGCGTCGGTTCCCTTAGCCACTACGCTTTCACCTGCTCTCTCAGCTGTTGTAGACGGCGCCTCACGCTGCCGTCGATGACGGTGTCTCCGATCTTTGCGACGACCCCGCCGATGATCGAGGGATCGACCAGGACTTTGACCTCGACCTTCTTGCCCGTCGCCTCGCCGAGCGCCCTGGCGAGGGCGTTGCGTTGCTTGTTGTCCAGCGGAGTCGCGCTGCGCACCTCGGCCACCACCGACTTGCGGGCTTCGGCTGCGAGCTCACTGAGCTCCTCCAGGATCTGGGTCAGCTGGCGCCCGCGCTCCTGCGCCACGACGAACGTGATCAACCCCAGCGTGTGGGGCGACACTTTGCCGGCGAGGAGGTCCTCTAGCACCTTGACGCGCTGCGAGAGATCCACATTCGGCTCGGACAAAGCCTGCTTGAGGTCGTTGTTCGACTCGAGCAGCTTGCCGAATCGATAGAGCTCGTCCTCGACGCGCTCGAGGTCTCCTTCGGCCTTGACGACGGTGAAGAGTGCCTCTGCGTATCCAGTGGTGAGCTCGTCGGTGGTCATCAGTTGCTCCGTCCTCCGTCAGGGCTCATCGTCGCGACGTCACGGATGTAAGCGTCGACGAGGTCCTTTTGGGCAGAGGCGTCGATGCTCCGCCCCACGACCTTCTCGGCGAGCTCGATCGACAGAGTCGAGATGGTGCCCTGCAGCTCGGACACCGCGCGACTGCGCTCGGCTTCGATTTGCTCCTGGGCGCGAGCCACGATGGCCTCGGCGTCCTTCTCGGACTTGGCGATGATGTCCTTGCGAACCTGCTCCGCTTGCTGGCGGGACTCCTCGATGACGCGGTTGGCCTCGGCGCGTGCGTCGGCCATCTGCTTCTTGTACTCCTCGAGCATTCCTTGGGCCTCGGCTTTCGATGCCTCGGCGTCCTGGAGGTTGCCCTGAATGACCTCGGACCGCTTGTCGATCATCTCCTTGATTCGAGGGAACGCCACCTTGTTCAGCACTGCGAAAACGATCACGAAGGAGACGATGCCCCAGATCAGCTCGGCGAGGTCCGGAATGATGAGGTCTATCCCGCTGCGCTCCTCCTCGGCGGCGATGAGCAGCGCGTACAACCCGGTTTCCGACATGGCTAGCCTCCCGCTCCTAGCACGATGAACGACAGCACGAAGCCGATCAGGGCGAGCGCCTCGATCAGGGCGAATCCGATAAACATCGTGGCGCGCGTCTGACCTGCGGTCTCGGGCTGACGGGCCATGGCCTCAATGGCCGAGCCGAACACCAGGCCGATGCCGATCCCGGGGCCGATCGCGCCGAGACCGTAGACGAGGCCGGCGCCGATCGCAGCCAGTCCGGTGTCGGTCAGCGCCCCGCCCTCTTGTGCCAGCGTCACTATCGAATCAACCATGTAGTTCTCCTCCTCTATGGGGTGATCAACCGCCTACGCGGCTATTCCCTCGGTCTCGTGCTGAGTCTTCTGACGGGCGGACACTGCTTCGGACTCCTCCTCGTGCTCATCACCGTGACCATGCACTGCCTCGGCGATGTAGGACGCCGTGAGCATGGTGAAGATGTAGGCCTGCAGGCTGATCACCAGCAGCTCGAAGACGATCAGCACGCAGGAGATCACCAGGGTGAGAAGGCCGAACGGAGATGCCACTGAGATGTTCTCTCTCAGGAAGTCGTTGGTGAAGAGAAAAAAGATGGCCAACAGCGTGTGACCTGCCACCATGTTGGCGAACAGTCGAATGGCGAGGGTGAAGGGCCTCACGATGAACGTTGACAGGATCTCGATAGGCGTCAACAAGATATAGATGGGCTTGGGCACCCCAGGGGGGAAAGCGATGCCCTTGACGTAGTTGAGAGGCCCCTGCTTCACGACGCCGACGAGGTTGAAAACGATCCACGTGAGGACGGCAAGAGCAGCGGGGATCGCCATACGGGAGGTCACCGGGAAGTTGATGCCGGGGACGATCTCGAGCAGGTTCGAAAAGAAGATGAAGAAGAAAAGAGTGGCGAGGTAGTGGGCGTACTTCGGGCCATCCTTCGGCCCGATCACGTCTATTGCGATGTTGTTGCGGACGAACAGATAGCCCGACTCGACCAGGTACTGGACTCGTTTGGGAACGAGACTCCCACGGCGCGCCCCCGCGAGGAGAAAGGCCATGCACAGGATCGAGGCAACCCACATCAGGACCACGACGCGGTTGATCGCGAAGGGCGTCCCGCCGAACAGGATGGGTTCCCAGAAGAACAGGTGATTTACATCAAAGTCCTGCATTCTTCGGCTCCTTTGACCTCAGGGAGTGTGCATCTTTGGTTGACGCTCCGACCGACTCCGCAGCCCTATGTGCTCCAGCAGCCTCCCATAGCACGAGGCCCAGGTGGCTCCCGATTAGAACCAGGCCGGTCACGGGGAAGACGACCGCATCAAGGTACTGCAGCGCGAACGCGATGACCGTCAACAGCATCAGGCCGAGGGCGAAGGTCGCCAGTGCGGTCGGCATCAGAAGGTGCGGACTGCGTTCGGCCACCGAGCCGATGATACGGGCGGCGAGCCAGAGGTTGAGCAGCGTCATGGCGATTCCCACCGCCCCCGACAGCGCGTAGTCGAGATCCCCCAGCACCCACAGCAGCGCTACCAGTACGGGCCCCACGAGCACGGCGCGTTTGGCCATCCGTGCGACCATGCGTTGCTCGATCACTCAGCCAAGCCTCCTTTGCACTGCGTAGTACACGTGGAGCGTGCCCCCGATCCAACCCACGACCGCCCCCACGACCTGCCCCCACGGTTCGATGTCCAACCAGCCGTCGATCAACCGTCCGAGAAACCAGAAGAGGAAGACCGCGGCTGCGAACTCGAAAGCCAGCGACATCGCCGTTCCCATGCCGGCCTTCATGCTTCGCTTACCGTGGTTGTCACTCACCTGTAGGGCGTTCCCCTACTTCCTGGTCGGCTTCCACTACGCGCGCTCCGGTCGGGAGGCGCGCTGGGGAGCGGACTTTCTCGAGTGGGAGTGCGCTGCATCCTAACCCCTCGGCTGCTTGCGGTTCTTTGTGAATCTTTTCACAAGGTACCCCATCGCCGCACTATCTTCAACCGGCCGAAACCCACAATTTGATGGCCCAAAACTTACCTCAGGGCCTGCCGCCGAGCGCACGCCTGCTTACCTTCTTTGTGCCCCGCGCCGTTACGGCGTCGTGCGGTCCTGGATCGCCTTGGTCAGCACCGGGAAGATGGTGTAGAGCACGATCGCGGCGACCGCGATCGGCAGGGCGAATATCACCTCGGAGCGGTCGAGGAACGAAAACGCCAGCCCCGCACCGGCCGCCAGGGCCGACCAGATGTACATGACGATCACGGCCTGCCGGTGCCCGTGACCGAGGTCCATGAGCCGGTGGTGCAGGTGTTCCTTGTCGGCATGCCAGACGCTCTTGCGACGCCTCGCTCGACGGATGATGGCGAACAGCGCGTCGATCAGCGGGATGGCGATGACGGCCAGCGGGATGAACAACGGAAAATAGGCCAGGAAGACCTGCGAGGTGGGGCTCCCGGCGACGTTAGGCACGCCGACGCCCTGCGCCCCGATGCCGGCCACCGTGGCACCCCCCAGGACGAGGCCGAGCAGCATGCTCCCCGAGTCGCCCATGAAGATCTTGGCGGGGTGAAAGTTATGACGCAGAAAACCAAGCGTCGCCCCGACGATGATGATGGCGACGAGCGGCGCGGACGATTGGGATACGAGGAAACCTCCATCTTCGAGGTTGAACGTGTAGACGAAGAAAGAGGCGGACGCGATGGCCACGATGCCGGCCGCCAGGCCGTCGAGCCCGTCCACCAGGTTCACCGCGTTGATCATCGCCACCAGCCAGACGATCGTCAGAAGAACCGAGACGTCGTCGGACAACGCCAGCACGTCGCCCCCCGGCAACAGGAGAAACTGCATCTGCACGCCCGAGAGAAACACGATTCCGGCGGCAAAGATCTGACCGGCGAGCTTCACCGGCGCCGGCAGATCGTGCAGGTCGTCGACCGCTCCGAGGAAGAAGATGACGACCGCCCCGGCCCCGATGCCGAGCAGCTCGGAGCTATCGAAGAACTTCTCCCGAAACTCGGGGAGGTAATAGGCGAGCAGTCCCGCCCCGAATATCCCGAGGCCCATGGCCAGACCCCCCATGGTCGGTGTGGGATGGGCATGGACCTTTCTGTCGCTCGGCCGGTCCACCGCCCCGAACCGTGCCGCGCCCCAGCGCACGATGGGCGTCACCATGAAGGTGATCGCCAGCGCGCACATGCCGACGAGCAGGTAAGCGATCAAGGCCGGGCCCTAGGCGACATCGGGGTAGGGGCGGAAACGGTCGGTCAGCCGGGTGACTCCGGATCGAACCCCGTCCGCTACGGCCGGCGAGTCGTCCTTCAGCGTCCGCGCGATGAGGCGTGCCACCTCGGCGGCGTCGTCCTCCTTCATTCCGCACGTCGTGATGGCGGGGGTGCCGACGCGAATGCCGGAGGCAACGAAGGGCTTCTCTGGGTCGTAAGGGATCGCGTTCTTGTTGACCGTGATACCGACCTCATCGAGGCGCGCTTCGGCCTCCTTGCCCGTGAGGGATACGGGTCTGAGGTCCACGAGCATCAGATGGTTGTCGGTTCCACCGGAGACGATCCGGAGCCCCTCTTCGGTTAGCGCCGAGGCCATGGCGCGTGCGTTTGCGACGACCTGAGCCGCGTAGTCCTTGAACTCGTCGGTCAACGCCTCGGCGAATGCCACGGCCTTGGCCGCGATCGAGTGCATGAGCGGTCCACCCTGCCAGCCCGGAAAGACGCTCTTGTCGATTGCCTTGGCGTACTCCTCGCGACACATGATCATGGCGCCGCGGGGGCCGCGCAAGGTCTTGTGGGTGGTGCAGGTGACGACGTCTGCGTAGCCGACCGGGTTGTCGTGCACTCCGCCTGCGACGAGTCCCGCGAAGTGGGCTGCGTCGACTATGAGGATGGCTTCTACCTCGTCCGCGATCTCCCGCAGCACCTGGAAGTCCCATGGCCTCGAGTAGGCCGTCGCCCCCCCGACGATGGCCTTCGGTCGCTCGCGCTTGGCGATGTCACGGACCTCGTCGTAGTCGATGAGCTCATCTTGCTTGCGCACGCCGTAGGACACGACATTGAACATCTTTCCGGTGAAGTTCACCGGGGAGCCGTGCGTGAGGTGCCCCCCATGAGCGAGCTCCATGCCCATGAAGGTGTCGCCCGGTTCGAGAAAGGCGAAGTAGGCGGCCGCGTTCGCTTGGGCCCCCGCGTGCGGCTGAACGTTCACGTGCTCGGCGCCGAAGAGCTCCTTGGCCCGCTCGATCGCGAGCTCCTCTACGACGTCCACATGCTCGCAACCGCCGTAGTAGCGCCGTCCGGGATACCCCTCCGCGTACTTGTTGGTGAGCGGGGAGCCGAGTGCGGCGAGCACGGCGGGCGAAGTGAAATTTTCGGATGCGATGAGCTCGATCTTGGTGTTCTCACGGTGGACCTCGGCCAGGATCGCCTCGGCCGCGTGAGGATCGATCTTCTCCACCGCGGTCCAGTCGGACCAGCCGGGACTGCTCATGTAGACCCTCCCTCGCATTCTTGTCCTTCGATCTCGGCGATCTGGTTCGTCCGCCGCTGGTGCCGGCCGCCTTCGAAGCCCGTGGACAGGAACACGTCCACGACCGCAAGGGCCAGCTCGGTGCCGAGGACCCGGCCCCCGAGCGCCAGCACGTTCGCGTCGTTGTGCTCACGCGCCAGCCGGGCCATGAACTCGTTCTGGCACAGCGCCGCTCGCACGCCGTGCACCTTGTTCGCGGCGATCTGCTCGCCCTGGCCGCTTCCGCCCAGCACGATGCCGAACTCCACCTCGTTCCCGGACACGGCTCTGCCGGCGGCCGCGCAAAAGGCCGGATAGTCGACCGGCTCCTCGGAGTCGGTCCCGAAGTCGATGACCTCGTGTCCCCGCTCGGCAAGATGCTTAGCGACGGCAGTCTTCAACTCGTATCCGGCGTGGTCGGACCCCAAGGCGATGCGCACAACTCGCATCCTAGGGTAGACGGGCCGGGGATTGCGGAGCAGCGGGCCATTGACGGGGTGCGCTACGGAGCGCCGGCGCGAGCTCCGCAGAGGAGGTCCGCCAGTCTCTCGACGCCGTCGCTCAACTCCGTCACCGTGCGCTCGTAGGTTCCGAGAGGCATGCCCATCGGATCGTCGACGTCGTGAGCTCGGACCAGGGCGGGACGGCTCCCGGCAAGAAGCGCCTCGAGTCGTTGCGAACCGGCAGCGCCACCCGGAGCCGGGGTTACCTGGGTCTCTCGCAGCTGCTTGAGCAGAACCACCTTCGGCCCGGCGTCCGGAACCATCTGATTGATCTCGCGCACGTGGACGCTCGTCATCGCCACGACGAGGTCCGCCGCGCGCACCTCCTCGACCTCGAGTGAGCGAGCCCGGTGATCCCCCAGGTCGAGGTTCAAGGCCCCGACTGCTGCGATGGCCTCCTGGGTGGCGGGAGACCCGTCCATCCCCCAGGTGCCCGCAGAGGCAGCCTCGATACCGTCGCATCCCCGACGCTCCAGTTCGGCGCGGAAAAGAGCCTCTGCCATGGGCGAGCGACACAGGTTTCCCGTACACACGAAGAGAACTTTCATGGCAACGAAGCGTTACACGAATATCGACCGCTGGGGCGTTAGTCTCCCTCTTTCCTCTGGCTCAGGGGCAAGCGGATCGTTTCGGCACCACCACGATTTGAGAGGCAGAAGCATGAAGGATGTATGGGGCAAGCTGACCAAGCGGCTCGAGGAGCTGACCGACCTCTATGGGATCGGGAGCCTCGTCGAGTGGGATCAAGCGGTGCTCATGCCGCCCGGCGGCGGCGCGAGCCGGGCCCGAGCCTCCGCAACGCTCGGCGAACTCACGCACGATCGACTGACCGACCCCGCGATAGGGGAACTGCTGGACGAGCTCGAGGGCGACGACTCGCTCGACGACGTCCAGAAGCGCAGCGTTCAGCTGACGCGGCGAGAGTACGACCGCGAAACGAAGGTTCCGGCCGAGCTCGTGCGCGAGCTCACCGAAACCACCAACATCGCCTACCAGGTCTGGACCGAGGCCAAGCCCGCCTCCGATTACAAGAGCTTCGAGCCGCATCTGTCCAGGGTGGTCGAGCTCAAGAAGCAGCAGGCCGACGCCATCGGGTACGAGGGCGAACGCTATGACGCGCTCCTAGACCTCTACGAGCCCGGCATGACCTCGGTCGAAGTCGAGGCCATGTTCGAGGAACTGGTCCAGGATCTTCGCCCCATCGTCGACGTCGTGCTCGACGCCCGGTCGCCGAGGCCCGAGTTCCTGTCCGGCAGCTACGAGGAGAGCAAGCAGGATCAGTTCAGCCAGTGGCTCACGCGCCACGTCGGCTTCGACGGTGCAGGCGGGCGGCTGGACACCTCGCCGCATCCCTTCACCATTCAGGTCGGCCGGGGCGACGTTCGCCAGACAACGAGGTACAGCCAGACGGACCTCCTGTCTTCGATCTACGCGACCCTGCACGAGACGGGGCATGCGCTGTACGACCAGGGCTTCCCGCAGCAGTGGCACGACCTTCCGGTGGGTGGCTTTGCGTCTCTCGGAATGCACGAGTCGCAATCCCGCATGTGGGAGAACCAAGTCGGCCGCAGCCGCGCCTTCTCGAGCTTCATGTTGCCCGAGCTCAAGAAGCTGTTCGAGGCCGAACTGGGTGCCGTGACGCCGGACGAGTTCTACGAGGGCGTCAACTACCCCGAGCTTTCCATGATCCGCGTCGAGGCGGACGAGCTCACCTACAACCTGCACATCGTCATGCGCTTCGAGCTCGAGCTTGCGCTGTTCCGCGATGAGCTCGCGGTGGCCGACCTTCCCGACGCATGGAACGCCAAGATGGAGGAGCACCTCGGAATTCGTCCCGACAACGACGGAGAGGGAGTGCTGCAAGACATGCACTGGGCCGGCGGAATGCAGGGCTACTTCCCGACCTACTCGCTCGGGACGATCTACTCGGCCGCGCTGTTCGACAAAGCCAACATGGACCTCGGAGGGCTGGAGGACGAGTTTCGCCGAGGGGAAACGGGGCGGCTGCTCGAGTGGCTGCGCACGAACATTCACAGCAAGGGACACATGCTCGATGCGAAGGACCTCGCGACCAAAGTGCTCGGCCAGCAGCCCACCGCACAGCCGCTACTGAACTACCTCAAGTCGAAGTACTCGGAGATCTACTCCGTCGCATTCTGAATCTCGGCCAGGGACACGGCTCCCTCGCGCAGCATTCGAAGCTCGTCGACGAGGGAGACGACGCTGGAGGGCGAACCAGAGCACACGCCACCATCGAGATAGACCGCTACGTGCTCTCCCAACGCGCGGCGCGCTTCCGCGACGGTCGAGGCGGGCCGCTGGGCCGAGCGATTGGCGCTCGTCACGGCGAGCGGGCCCGTTCGCTCGAGCAGTGAGCGAGCGAGCTCGTCGCGCGGGACGCGCACCGCGATGGTCGCTGCGTCGCCCCCCAAGTCGTAGGGCCAGTCCAGGCGGCGAGGCAGCACCAGGGTGAGGGGGCCGGGCCAGAAAAGCTCCGCCAGCGCGTGGGCCCGCCGGTCGAAGACCACCACCTCGAGCAGATCCTCGTCGGATGCGGCCAGCACAGGGATCGGCTTGCTCTCCGGACGGCCTTTTACCTCGAACAACGACGCCACTCCCCCGTGCGCGCGCGGCAGCGCACCGACTCCGTAGACGGTGTCGGTCGGCATCACGACGAGAAGTCCCCTGCGGAGCGCCGCCGACGCGGCTTCGAGTTGATCCATCGCTCTCCTCACACCGCCTTGCGGCCCTCGATGATGCGGTCACGGCCCGCGAGATCCCGGTGAACGGCAACCTCGCGGTAGCGGGCCCCTTCGAGGAGATCGGATGCCCGGGCAGCCTGGTCGTGGCCGATCTCACACACCAACCAACCCCCCGGTCGCAGCCACTCTCGTGACTCCCCCACGAGCCTCGTAACGACGCCCAGGCCGTCGCGGCCGGCGAAGAGCGCGTGATGCGGTTCGTGTGCGATGACGTCGGGACCGAGGAGCTGTCGATCCGACTCGGCAACGTACGGCGGATTGCTGACCACGAGATCGACTGCGCCCCGCAGAGCCGAGGGCAGGGGTTTCAGCAACTCACCATGCAGGATCTCCACTTCGAGCCCCCAGCGCGCGCGGTTGGCGCGCGCGTAGCGCAGCGCGTCGACCGAATCGTCGATGGCCCACACCCTCGCCGAAGGACGCTCGTGCTTGATCGCCAGCGCGATGGCTCCCGAGCCCGTGCCGGCGTCGACCGCTGCACCCCCTTCGGACAGACGATCGAGCGCTCGCTCCACCAGAACCTCCGTCTCCGGACGGGGCACCAGCACTCCGGGACCGACACTCAATTCCAGGTGGCGGAAGACCGCGCTGCCGAGCACGTACTGCAGTGGTTCTCCGCTGGCGCGCCGGGCTGCCAGCTCGAGGGCGATCCGCTCGATGGCGCGCCGCTCACCGGAGCCGGCCCGCCGTTCGGCGGTCTCCAGCAGCCAGTCCGCCTCCCGGGGGCCGGTCTCGACCACGCCCGAGCACAGGACGTCATTGATCTTGGAGCGCAACTCAGCCCGTGTCGTCGGTTGGCCTAAGAGCAGCAGTGAGCGCATCGATGAACTCGTCCAGGTCACCGTCCAGAATCTCGTTCAGACGGTAGGACGTGAGTCCGATGCGGTGATCCGTCACGCGGTTCTCGTGGAAGTTGTAGGTGCGGATCTTCTCGGATCGATCGGCGGTCCGGACCTGTGCCTGTCGGGCTTCGGCCTGAGCGGCAGCCGCCTTCTCCTGTTCCGCTTGCAGCAACCGGGCCCTAAGAATCCGTAGCGCCTTGGCCTTGTTCTGCAGCTGCGACTTCTCGTCCTGGCAGGCCACTTCGATGCCGGTCGGCAGATGCTTGATACGGACTGCGGAATCGGTCGTGTTGACGCTCTGACCGCCCGGGCCGCTGGACCGGTAGACGTCGATCTTAAGATCCCCCGGGTCGATCTCGACGTCGACCTCCTCGGCCTCCGGCAAGACGACCACCCCCGCGGTCGACGTGTGGATGCGACCGGAGGACTCGGTGGCCGGTACTCGCTGCACGCGATGCGTCCCGCCCTCGAACTTGAGCCGGCTGTACGCGCCTTTCCCCTTGACGGCAAAGGTGGTCTCCTTGAAGCCTCCGATCCCAGACTCGCTCGAGGTCAGCACCTCGGTCTTGTAACGGTGCTCTTCGCCGTAGCGCTGGTACATACGAAAGAGCTCGGCGGCAAAGAGCCCGGCCTCGTCCCCACCTGCTCCCGCACGGATCTCGATGATCACGTCACGCTCGTCGTTGGGATCGGACGGAGTCAGCGCCTGGACCAGCTTCTCACCGAGGTCGTCCATCGCCCTCTGCTGGGTCGTGATCTCTTGCTGGAGGTAGTCACGCTCCTCGCCCTTGCTTCCCCCCAGCATGGCTTTGGCCTCCTCGAGGTCCTCCGCCGCACTCTTGTACGAGCGCCACATCTCGACGGTCGCGCGCAGCTCCGAATGCTCCTTGCCGAGCGACTTGAGCTCGCCCGGGCGGGCGGCAAGCCCGGGATCGGCCAGTGAGCGCTCGACTTCTTCGAAGCGGGCCTCGATCTCTTTCAGTTTCGTCTCTGGTAGTTGCACAGCAAGCTCCTGGCTGCCTGGATGCACGCGTCTCAGCGGGCGCGCTGGCAGGCGCATGCACCGGCGGGGAAGAGTCCAGAATACACCCGGCCTCTGCGAGGTCGCTAGAACAGGATGTTCATCGCGCCCACGACCCGGGTTCCAAGCTCTCTATCGCCTTCTATCTCCACCAGCCCGACGCGCAAGGTGCGTTCGGGACCCCACCGGCCGCAGCTCAAGCAGACGAAGGTCTGAAGGTCCATGACCAGACGACCATCAACCTCGTTCGGGGTCGTGGCAAGGACCTTCGCCCGGCCGTCTTCGACGCCGATGGCCCGGTCGCCGTCCGGCACTCCATCGATGCGCCACGCGATCACCGAGCCCTCAGGCGCGGCCGCGTCCTTTCCCACGACCTTGGGCATCCCCAAGAAAAGCCGCTCGAAGACGTGTTCCGGGATCAATCCCGTGAGATGCCCTCGTTTGGCGGTGGCGCGCCGGATGTCTTGTTCGTGAACCCAAGTGTCGACGATTCGGAAGGACAGCATCTCCCCGACGGTGCCCTCTCCCCTCGGTGTCCAGGATCGCGTGGTGAAATCCGCGTCGGTCAGGTGGTCTAAGACCCGGGAGCGCTCGCGCGTCACGGCTCGGAACTCTGCGAGCACCTCGTCGGGGTGGTGCTTGCGCCGGTGATCGACCTCGGCCTCGTTACGTTCGCCGAGATGGTTCTTCACGTGATCCGCCGAGGGGACGCTCCGATCGATGGGTGGATGACCCAGCAGCCAGCGCTCTACTCCGATGAGATGGCTCAGTTGATCCTTGACGGTCCAGCCCGGACAGTCGGTGTCCGCGCGCCACTGCTCGTCCGTGAAGGGCGCACAGAGCGTGCTCAGTGTGCTCCACTCCTCACGCAGCATCGCTACGCATTCGTAACCCGAGGCCATGACCTCGATACTACGGCCCGCGCACAGGCCACTACGAGACGGGTGCCTCCGGGCCCCCCTCGGGCTGCCGGGGCGAATCGATGTCGGCGGCCACGGCCTGCATCGCGACGATGGCAACCTCAATTTGATCGAGGGTCGGAGGCTTGGTCGTGATGCGTTGGAGCGCCAGACCGGGCAGCATCGAGACCTTGAAGAAGATGGAGTCCTCGTTGCGGCTGGCGAGCTTTATGGCCTCGTAGGAGAAACCGGCCAGCACCGGGATGGCGGCGATACGAATCGCGATGCGAGGTAGTAGGCCGGCCCCCGCCAGAGCAAGGTCCATGAAGAAGTGGGCCACGATCGTGAGGAACAGGACGATGAACAGGAAGTTGGTCCCACACCGAACGTGCAGCGTGGAGTACTTGCGATCGATGAGCGCCGGATCGAGCGGATCGCCGTTCTCGTAGGCGTAGATCGTCTTGTGCTCGGCCCCGTGGTACTGAAAGACCCGCCTGATGTCCTTGAACTGGCTTATCAACAGCAAATAGCCGACGAACATGCCCAGCCGCAGCGCACCCTCGATGAGGTTGAACAGCAAGGGCCGGTCGCTGATCGTGCTTCCCACCAAGTTCTCGACCAGACGCGTACCGAGCACCGGCAGCGCGATGAAGACTGCGGAGAACAACACCATCGCGCCCCCCAGCGACCAGCCGAGCTGCTTGTCCGAGAACTCCTCGTCCTCCTCGTCGAGTGAATAGTTGGCGGAGATCATCAAGGCCTTGATGCCGATCGCCAGCGATTCACCCAGCACCATGCAGCCGCGCACCAGCGGCCACTTGAGCCACGCGTGACGATCCGCGACACCGGGGAGAGAGTGCTTCTCGACTGCGATGGTCTCGTCGGGCTTACGACATGCGACCGACCACGAAGCCGGTCCGCGCATCATGACCCCCTCGAGCACCGCCTGGCCCCCGATCGAGGGCCGCTTGGTGTGATGGTGATGTCCTGGAGACTGGCCCGGCTGGTCGTTGGTCTGGTCGGCCATCCGGCGTCAATTTCCCCCGGTCATCGAAACCGCAGCCCGACTAGCTCTCGTCGCCGGAATCGGACGCCTCGGGAGTCTCCTCCTGGGACCGGGCCGCAGCAGGAGACTGCGCGCGCTTGGCGTACTTGCGCTGGAAGCGCTCGACGCGACCACCGGTGTCCACCAGCTTCTGTTTGCCCGTGTAGAAGGGATGACACTTGTTGCACAGCTCGACGTGAAGCTCGGACTTCGTGCTTCGAGTCGTAAAGGTGTTCCCACACGAACAAGTCACATGCGTCTCGACGTACTCCGGGTGAATCTCAGTTCTCATGCGTTCCTTCCTTCTGCTGAGCTTGCGCCCCTTGTTCGCCCGCTTCGCCTCGTCCCTCGCGTGCCTTCCGCCTCGCTTCGTAGGCGACCGATGCTCGGGCCATTACGTAAAAGGTGAGTATCAGCCCTCCGAGCAGACCGATGATAGTCAGCCACTCGGGCACTCCCAAACCGAACAGCACGCTTCGAGAATCCCTACCTTTTCTGGTTAGTCGCCCTTTACCGGCACCTTGGCGATCTCTCGCAGGAACTGAGCGTTGCTGGCCGTCGACTTCATCTTGTCGATCAGCAGTTCGAGAGCACCACCGCCCTCGAGTCCGTGAAGCACTCGACGAAGCCGCCACACGATCTGCAGCTCCTCAGGCTTCAACAGCAGCTCTTCCTTACGTGTTCCCGACGCCTGGATGTCGATGGCGGGGAACACCCGCTTCTCGGACATCTTGCGATCCAGCTTGAGCTCCCAGTTACCCGTGCCCTTGAACTCCTCGAAGATGACCTCGTCCATGCGAGAGCCGGTGTCCACCAGTGCCGTCGCAAGGACCGTCAACGAACCGCCGTGCTCGATGTTGCGGGCAGCTCCAAAGAAACGCTTCGGCGGATAGAGAGCGGTTGAATCGACACCACCGGACAGGATGCGTCCGGAGGCCGGCGTAGCCAGGTTGTAGGCCCGGCTCAGACGAGTGATGCCGTCCAGCACGACCATGACGTCGCGACCCATCTCAACGAGCCGCTTACAGCGCTCGAGGGTGAGCTCCGTTACCTGGATGTGGTCGTCCGACGGCCGGTCGAAGGTCGAGTAGATGACCTCGGCCCCCTCGACGCTTCTCTGCATGTCGGTGACCTCTTCGGGCCGTTCGTCCACCAGCAGCACGATCAGGTGCACTTCGGGGTTGTTACGCCGCACCGCGTTGGCGATCTGCTGCAGCACGGTCGTCTTTCCGGCCTTCGGTGGGCTCACGATCATGCCGCGCTGCCCCTTACCAATGGGGGCAACGAGGTCGATGATGCGAGCCGTGACGGCGCGCGGCTCGTCGGGGTGCTCGAGCGTGAGCCTCTCCTGCGGATAGAGAGGGGTCAGGTCGCCGAAACGAGGCCGGCTCTGCGTCCGGTCGGGCTCCTGCCCGCTGATGTTGTGGATCTTCAGCAGGGCCTGGTACTTCTCGGAGTCCTTCGGCGAGCGCACCGAACCGGTGAGCTCGTCACCCTTACGGAGCCGGAAGCGCCGGACCTGGCTGGCGGAGACGTAGACATCCTTGTCGCCGGCGAGATAGCCACTGGTACGGAGAAACCCGTACCCCTCGGGCAGAAGGTCGAGAATCCCCGTGCGGATCTCGGCGTTGGGGTCGTCCTCGGCCTCGAGCTCTTCCCAGCTCTCGTCTCGCATGAAGGGCTGTCCGCCCCCGCCGCCCCGCCGCCGCCGCCGGCGGCGGCCGCCGCCCTGGGGCTCGGCTTTCTCGCGCGGACGATTGCGGTTGTCACGGCCCTTGGGCCCGCGCCCCCGCTCCTTGTTGCGGTCCTGGCGGTTGTCGCCGCCTTGCGACCCCGAGCCCGAATCACGCTCGTCCGCGGCACCGTCGTCTCGCACCGCCGACTGCCTGCCGTCGCCCGGGTTGCGGTGTTGCGGTTGGTTGCCCGCCGCGCCCTGATCCTGGCCCTGCGGCTGCCCGGCGGTGGCCAGCGGCGGCGCCTGCTCGCGCTTGCGCTCCCCGGAGTCACCGGGCGGGTCCTGCTCGGCGCGCGCCGGCTGTGCGCCGTTGCTCTGCCGGCGCGGTTCAGACGCCCGCGGATTCGCGCTCCGGCCGTTGTCCGAGCCTGCGATCTTGTCGATTATCTCTGCCTTCTTCAGCCCCGTGACCTTCAGGTCGAGGGACTTGGCAATTTGCTTGAGCTCGGTAACAGCCTTGGACTCGAGTACCGAGCGGTCCAGCGTTTCAGCCACTTAGGCCTCCTGCATTGATGGAAGTAACTCCCCGAGGTCGGGCATCGCCTCTTTCCAGTCGTCGGAAAAACGCTTGAAGCCCAAATCGGTGAGCGGATGTTTCACAAGTGATTCAAAGACCTTGAACGGCATCGTTGCGATGTCCGAACCCATGCGTGCGGCCTCTACGACGTGGAGGGGATGACGCAGGCTCGCGGCTAGAACCTGAGTCTTGTAGCCCTGAACGGCGTAGATCTCGCAGATGTCGGACAGGAGCCGAAGGCCGTCCGTTGCGATGTCATCAAGCCTACCCAAAAAAGGCGACACGATGTACGCGCCCGCCTCGGCGGACAGAATGGCCTGCGTCGCACTGAAATTCAGGGTCATATTCACCTTGATGCCCTCATCCGCCAGAACGCGTGTTGCGGCCAGCCCGTTGGGGGTCGTCGCCACCTTGACGACGGCGTTATCGGCGATCTGAGCGATCTCCCGGCCTTGTGCGACGAGCTTGTCGGTGTTGTCACCGACGGTCTCGATCGAGACGTCACCGTCGACGATGGAACAGATCTCCTTGACGCGCGGCAGGAAATCGGAGCTCTCCTTGCCGATGAGCGAGGGGTTGGTCGTCACGCCCCGGAGAACGCCCCAGCGAATTCCCTCACGAATCTCGTCCAGGTTCGCGGTGTCAAGAAACAGCTTCATGAGACGTGCTCCCTTCTAGGTTCTCACGGTCGACGACGTCGACGGCGCGGTGCAGCCGCCTCTCCTCTTCATCGGCGACCGCGACCTTGCCGCCCTCGACCGCTTTCAACGCTTGGGTGATCACGTGCCCGATGGTTTCAGACAGTGTCCGGTCGAGGTCGTGGTGCGAGATGATCGGCACTCCTCGCATCATTGCCGATGTCACCATGTACTTCTGAATCCTTCTGATCTTCTTGAAATTGTCGAGGTAGCGACCCTCGCTTCGGTGCCTCGTATCACCGTTGCGATAAAGGAAATGACCGCGATGCAGCTTCTCGTCGTCGACGCTGATCAGCACCGACACGACGACCGCCCGTTCGTGGTCGATCTCGTCCAGAGATTCGATGAAACCCGGCACGAGGTGCGCTCCCTCGAGTATCAAATCGGTGCCCTCGCCGATCGCTCGGGCGATCAACGATTGCGCTCCCACGGCCACCGCCGCCGCCTGCTCCCGAAAGCCGATGATCAGCCGGTCGCCGGAGTGGGGTATCGGCTGGCGCACCGCCTTGTCGGCTTCGAAGCTCGACGCGTAGAGCGTGGGAAACATCTCCGGCGTGAAGGCGCTCCGCAGGACCTCCCGCACCGCATCCGTGGATACGACTCTGGTAATGCCGAGCCGGGAAGCAAGCTGAGTGGCGACCGTCGATTTCCCGACGCCCGTCGCTCCGCCGATCAAGATGATGAGCGGGACATCGAGTTCCGCGACCGATTGCCACTTGATGAACGCCTCGGCGTATTGGTCTCCGGCCTCTCGGCGAAGAACCTCTAGCGTGATGTCGACGAGCTGGCTCTGGCTCACCTGCTCGAGTCCACCGGTCACCATTTCCTGTTCGATCTTGTTGGCCACCTGGTAGGAGCGAGCGGGACCCAGGCCCGTCATCATCAGTGAGGACGCAGTCAAGCCCTTGGAGAACGGAAGCCCGTGCTCGCTCTCGGCAATGACTATTTGCTTGCGTCGTGGTTCTTTCATCTAGGTTCTTTCCATCAGGCTTCGCCGCTTTGCTCCCCGAATCGTGCCGTTGCGAGTGCCGCCGCCCACTCGATGACGTCCTGCGGGTCGTCGCCGTCTATTCCGACCGGAACGTTGTCCATGTAGACGACCTTCAGACCGCCGGCGAGCGCCTGCCTGGTCGCCACGTCGATCGCCGCCGCCTTGATCTCGCACAACAAGACATCGGCTCGCCCTCGCAACTCTTCAAGCTCCGCCTGCAGCCTCTTTCTGTCCGACAGCGAATGAGAGATGCCGACCACCGTGGCGTGGTGCTCGCCCTCCAGGTGCTCGGTAATCGCCTGGCCGGCCGACTCGGGAGCCGTGGTGGCAACGAAGACCTCTGCACCCTCGATGCTGGCGACGGGGGTAGGTCGAAACACGGTCCGAACCACTCTGAGTTCCTCCCTCGAACTGCCCGCCGATCCCGTGGCACGAAACGCCCTACCGATAAGCGAAGTGAGCGAAGAGATCTGGGAGGGGGACCCGAAGGGGTTCTCACACATAGTAACCACCACGAAGTCCGCTAGCAACAACCTGTAGGGACCCATATATCCGGCGAGATACTCGTGGGGAACGTGCGCGGGAACCACCAACCCCGTAACGTCGGCTCGCGCCGGGGGGATCGCCGCGCCCGAGCCCTCGAGCAGCATGACCTCGCCGTCGAGCTCGTTGGCCAGGGCCACTCCCGCGGGGACGTTCGTGATCTCGACGCCTCCGGCAAGTCCACCACCGCACCGCCTGCAGCCCACGGTCGCCACCCTCGCCAGCAGGGCGTCCTCGATGTAGTCGGAGGCCGCGTGGCGGCCGGCCTCGGCCAACTCCAGAAGGTCCGAGGGCGTTAGCTCGATCTCGTCCCCGCGCAGGACCTCGGGATGCTCGGGACCTCCCCGTCCCATGGCGACCACCACCGGGCGGTGGCCGTGCGCCGCCAGGGTGCGAGCCGCGTAACCGGCCACCGCGGTCTTGCCGGTGCGCTTGCCGGTACCGATGATTGCAATCGAGGGCTTGGTGGCAAGACGAGGCCGGGGCGGGGGTCGAAACGAGAAGTCGGCACCCTCGTAGCCGACGTCGTGCCAGAGGGCCACGGCGGCCAGCTCGTGGCGCCGCCGGTAGTCCAGTACGGGCTCGTCGGAGAGATCCAGCACCGCGTCGGGTCGCAACTCGGCGATGGCGCCCGCGAGAGCGATCCTGGGGTCCTCGGCGCTCCGCACCTCGAGCCCACCGAGGCGGGACAGTCCACCGGCGCCGAGCTTCTCGGTGCCACCCGCCATGACGGCGCCCAGAAGCTCGTGGCCCATCGCCGCGTAGGCCTCGAGCGCCCCCTCGACGACCGGAGGGTAGTGCTCTCCGTCTACGACCACAACCATACGAATTGGAATTTCCTTCCTGGATGTTTCTTCCAATGAAAGAAAGTTAGGACGGCCCCAGGGTGGGGACATTAAGGGAACCAAGTCTAGTTACACACCTCTAGGGGGGTTTGGCATGTTCAAACGCAACAGGGACCACACGCATACCCGCGCCGGAGTACCCGAAGACCGGATGCCGCTGGCCCGAGGGGGCGTCTCTCTGGGCGCGATTCTGACCGGAGTGGTGGTCGCCTTCGGCGCGCTCACTCTGCTCCTGGCCCTTGCCGGAGGCATCCTGGCCGCCACCGGGGGCATCGACGATATCGAGAACGTCTCGGGCAGCGAGGCCATCGACGCCGGAATCGCCGCGGGTGTAGTGCTGCTCATCGTCTGGTTTCTCGCCTATATGTGGGGTGGCTACACGGCCGGCCGGATGGGCCGCGGCGCAGGCTTCCTCAACGGGCTTCTGGTTCCGATCCTCGCCATCCTGCTACTCGTCGCGGTGGGCGCCATCGCTGCGGGCCTCGGCGCGGAAGCGGAATTGAACAATCCGCTGGACACGATTCGTCTCCCAGTGTCGGAAAACAACCTTCTGGAGATAGGTACGGGGGCCGGGATCGCCGTGTTGGTTGCGATGTTCCTGGGCGCGATTCTCGGCGGCATGCTGGGGGCGCGCTGGCACACCAAGCTCGAGCGCAGGGTCGCCGAGCAGCACGCGGTGCACGAGACCCACGACCGGCGCCACGACGAGGATGACGCCCGAGCCCTCGAGGAGCGCCGTCGCCTCTCGGAGCGAGCGGATGAGCGCAGGCAGACCGCGGTCGCGCCGGCGGCGGCCCCCCCGCCTCCGGGACAGACGACCACTTCGAACGAACCCGTGGTCACGAAGCACGGCACGGCGACCGGAGCTCAGTCAACGACCCCGCGCACGGCGCCGCCTCCCAGTGGCCAGACGACGTCGGAGAAGCCGTCGATCAAAGACCGGCTGACCGGAAAGGGTTAGCTCCCCTCAGGGAAGCGTGGTGGCCCCAGAGGGTTCCCATTCGCTCACGAAGACCCGCCAGCCGGCCTCGCGCGCGCGGCAGACCCGACGTACCTGCTCGGCGCGCGTGGCGGCCTCGGGCCGCGGTGCGACTATGAGCAACGAGGGCCCGGCCCCCGCCAGCGCGACGGCGAGGCCCGCGTTGCGAAGCTCGGAGTGAACCGCAAAGGTTTCCGGCATCAGCTTCAGGCGGTGCGGCTCGTGCAGCCGGTCGTTCATCGCCTCGGCGAGAACATCCGCTCCGGCTCCCTGTGACATCGCCGCCACCAGCAGGGCGGCGCGCGACGCGGTGAACTGCGCGTCGGAGAAGGCAACGTCTTTGGGCAGCGCCTTGCGCGCCTTGGTGGTCGAGTAGCCCTCACGCGGGACTGCGACGATGGGCACCAGTCGGTCACTGGGCTCGGTGCGGTAGTGGCGCAGCTCGTCCGTGTCGTTCGACCGGTAGCACACGACGAGACCCCCCAGCAGAGCCGGCAGGATGTTGTCGGGATGTCCTTCGAGCTCGTTGGCGAGGCGCATGGTCTCGATCTGAGACACGGTTCTGTTGGTCAGAGAGCGCGCCGCGATGATCCCGCCCACGACCGCAGCCGCCGAGGATCCCAGCCCGGCGCCGAGCGGAATCGGGTTCTTGACGCGCACTGCAAATCCGGAGGGCCGGCGGCCCACGTGATCGAAGAACAGGTTCATCGAATGGACCACCAGGTTCGTGTCGTCCGCAGGAAGCTGCTCGGCTCCCTCGCCCTCGACCATGATCTCGACGGAATCGCGACGCGGCTCGATGTCGATCTCTAGATGCATCTGAATCGCCACCCCCAGCGCGTCGAAGCCGGGGCCAAGATTGGCCACGGTTGCGGGTACTCGAACCTTCACTGCTGCAGGCATCTGGCGCGCCCCTTAGCTCGTCCTGAAGGGAAGGATGACATGCTCCTGCGTCCCCTGCCGTGATCCAAGGCGGACGCCTAGCCGGAGAGGTTGACCGTGACCGCCTCGAAATCGAGGGCGTAGGCGGCGACGGCCAACCCAACCGCGACGCCCAGAGCGATGATGCCCAGCAACAGGCCGAAGCGCGCCATCTCTTCGCCGGCCATGACGCCGTTCGACCTCTTGATCTGCCTCTTTGAGACGGCGCCCATCAGCAGCGCCAAGAGACCGCCGAGCGCCGACAACGGTACGAGAGGAAAAATCAGCAGCGCCACGAGGCCTGTGACCAGAGACGCAACCGCGAGACCATTGGCGCGTTGCCGAAGGTCGGCGAAAGACCCGGTCCGCCAGTCGTAGCGGCAGGAGCGGCAGACGAACGCCTCGTGGGGCACGAGCTCGAGACACGCGGGACAGGACTTGGCTGTGGGAGTCTCCGGGCGCGCTCCGTGCTCGTCCGGCGTGGGTTGAGAGTACGGAGGAGGAGGCGGTTGCGCCCACTGCGAGCCGCTGGAGCCTTGCGATGTTTGTGGTTGTCGAGGTTCGTTGTTCATTCGCCCCTCTCCGTTCTCAGAAAAAGATCGATCGGAGCACGTCGATACCGAAGCCAAACAGGAGAAGCCCGCCCCACACGGCAAGACCGACCGAGCTTAGAACGATGCCGGCGACCGCCAGCTCCCTTCCTGTTTCTCGACCCTGAGATCGCTCGATCGAACGCTTGGATCGCAGGCCGAAGAGAATCCCTGCGATCGAGGCAAGGATGGGGATCACGAGGAAACCGAGTACCCCGCAGCTCAGCGAGACCAGAGCCAGAAGGTTCGTCTTCTGGTCGTCAGGGTCCTGCACGGACCCGATCTCGTGAGGCCGACTTCCGTTCTTCGGACGGTATTCGTCACGATTGCCCATCTGTGATCAGGCTAAGTCAAGCAGCCGGAGTATTGGCGCCATGTCGGCGCTCACCTTCTGCGGTTGCGGTGCGCCGGCTATGGCCCAATCGGGGTCCTTGAGCCCGTGTCCGGTGAGCACGCACACGATGCTGGCCCCCTTGGGTACCGCTCCCTCGACGTGCATCTGCCGCAGGCCCGCCACGCTTGCGGCCGAGGCCAGTTCGACGAAGATGCCCTCCTGCGCCAGCGAGCGATAAGCCTCGAGGATCTCCTTGTCGCGGACGGATGCAATCGACCCCTTCGAGCTCGATGCCGCGTCGGTCGCGCCCTTCCAGGACGCGGGGTTCCCGATACGAATCGCCGTGGCTATCGTTCGCGGATCGGCGATCGGCGCACCCAGGACAATTGGGTTTGCTCCCTCGGCCTGGAAACCGTGCATGCGCGGAAGCACCTCGCACCATCCTTCGGACAACGCCTCGTTGTATCCCCGCCAGTAGGCCGTGATGTTTCCGGCGTTGCCCACCGGCATGACGTGGATCTCGGGAGCACGTCCGAGAGCCTCGACGATCTCGAAGGCCGCCGTCTTCTGGCCCTCGATGCGAAACGGATTGATGGAATTGACGATCGTGACCGGGTTATGGGCTGCCACCTCCTTGGTGAGGTCCAGCGCGCCGTCGAAGTTCCCCTCGATCTCGACGACACGGGCTCCGTGCACCAGGGCTTGTGCCAGTTTCCCCAGGGCGACATTCGCCTCCGGGATCAAGACCGCACAAAGCATCCCGGCCCGCGCCGCGTAGGCGGCCGCCGACGCGCTGGTGTTACCCGTCGAAGCGCACACGACGGCTTTGCTGCCCTCCTCGAGCGCCTTCGAGATCGCGAGCGTCATCCCTCGGTCCTTGAAGGAACCCGTCGGATTGAGGCCCTCGTACTTCAGCCACACCTCCGCGCCGGTCTCGCTGGAAAGACGCTCGGAGTAGATGAGCGGCGTGTCGCCCTCGTCGAGGGTCACGATGGGTGTGTCGTCCGTTACCGGCAGGTGTTCGCGCCAGCGATGAATGAGCCCCCGCTTGCCTGCGACCGTGAGAGCACCGGCAGAGCTCACAGCTCTTGCGTGCCCACGACGCGGATGCGCGCGTCGATCGTCTTGACTACGTCAAGTCCCTGCAGCTCCTGGAAGATGATGCTGTGCTGACCCTCGGTTCCCGCGTGCGTGATGAGGGCAAGCGTGGCCCCTTCTCCCGAGCCCTCCTGACGCACGCTTGCAATGGAGACTCCGTGACGAGCGAAGACTCCGGCGACGGTGGACAGCACACCAGGTTGATCGAGAACCGACAGGACGACATAGTAGCGAACCCTGATGCTGTCCAGCGGAGTGATCCGAGCCCGTTCTCGATGCGTCCAACCTATCGATGTGCCCCCGCTGACTATATGCCGGGCCACCTCGGCGACATCTCCTACGATCGCGGAACCGGTGGGGCCACCACCCGCGCCGCGACCAAAGAACATCAACTCCCCCACCTCTTCTCCCTCGACAAAGACGGCATTGAAGACGTCTCTCACACTGGCGAGCGGGTGCGTACGCGGAATCATCGCGGGATGCACGCGTGCGGAGATGGCTCCATCCGCAACCTCGGTCACGGAGAGAAGTTTGATCTCGTATCCGAGTTCGTGCGCCGCGGCGATGTCGGCTGCCGTTACGCGCGCTATCCCCTCGCGCTGCACGTCGCCGGCAACGACGAGCACGTTGAAGGCGATGGAAGCGAGGATGGCGGTCTTTTGTGCTGCATCGAAGCCCTCGATATCGGCACTGGGATCGAGTTCGGTGTAGCCGAGTGCCTCGGCCTCGGCGAGCGCCTCCGCAAAGCCTTCGCCTCGCTCCGACATTCGAGTCAAGACGTAGTTGGTCGTCCCGTTGACGATCCCCATTACCCGAAGAATGCGATCGCCGGCCAGCGACTCCTTCATGGGCCGGAGTATCGGGATGCCACCCCCGACCGCAGCCTCGAACAAGACGTCTACGCCCGCGCCCTCGGCGGCCTCGACGACATCTCGACCCATGGTCGACATCAATTCCTTGTTCGCGGTTACGACATGCTTTCCGTTCTTTATCGCAGCGAGAATCAGATCGAGCGCGGGCTCTATGCCGCCCATCGCTTCGACGACGATACGAATCGAAGGATCCGCGACGACCTCAAACGGATCGGTAGTAAACGATTCATTCGCGAGCGCCGAAGGGCGGTCCTTCGCGAGGCTCCGGACTGCAATGCGCCCTATTTCGATGCGTGCTCCGCATCGTTCTTGGAGAGCACCGGCGTGTTCCGCGAGGATGCGCGCAGCGGAACCCCCCACCACTCCGCATCCGAGAAATCCGACCTGTATTGCCTCGTTCAACCGGTACCTTCCATTCCTCATCATTCGTGCGATTTGCCACCGGAGCTTCGCAGGAAGTCCACGCTATCAAGCGATTCTCGTCCCAACCAAAGAAGGATGCTGAGGACCGATAGGCGTAAGCTCGATCCATGACCGTTGAGTTGGGAGTTCGGGAACGCAAGAAGTTAGCGGCTCGCACAGCTCTCACCAGCGCCGCGCTGTCTCTGTTTCAGCGCAACGGGTTCGACGCCACGACGGTGAACGACATCGCACACCTCGCCGGCATGTCGCCGCGCACCTTCTTTCGTTACTTCGACACCAAGGAAGACGTCGTCTTCCAAGACGCACCGCGGCACTTAGAGGCGCTGCGGTCGTACCTGCGGGACCGGCCGGAGAGTGAGACGAACGGCGCGGCTTTGCGTGCGGCGCTGCTCTCGTTCGCAGAGATGCTCGAAGTTGAGCGAGACGAGATTCAACTGCGGGCGCAACTCGCAAGCTCTGCACGCACGCTTGCCGAGCGTGCGGCCATCGAAGTACAGAACTGGAGTCTCGCCCTGGCCGAGGAGTTGATGCGGAGGCCCGGTGATCCCGATGCAACCGGTTGTCACCTTCTTGCGGGAGCGGGCATCAATGTTCTAACCGTCGCCATCATGCTGCGGAGCAACGGCGATCGAAAGCTTCCGGAGTTGACCGAGTATTGCTATCAGCAACTCGCCGCCGCGCTCTGCACGTCTTAGGTGGGGCACTAAACTCAGCGCATGCCGGAACTTCCGGAACTGCAGGCGCTGGCCGAACGCATGACCATCGCGCTGAGAGGCAACATGCTGCGAACGGTTGACGTGTTGCAGTTCTCCGCTCTGAAAACGGTCGCGCCCTCGCCTTTCGAACTGTCGGGGCGGAAGCTCAACGGTGTGGGCCGGCGGGGGAAATACCTCTCGTTCGATCTCGATGCCGCCAGGATCGTAATCCACCTCTCGCAAGGAGGGCGCATCGACATCGAGGATCCGCCCAAGCGAACACGTCCGAAGGGGGCCGTGGTGCGACTCAGCTGGGACGAAGGACCGAGCATCCTCTTGAAGGAGTACGGAACCGAGCGCAAGGCCGCTTGCTGGGTCCTCGAGTCCGACGACGAAGGACCACTTTTGGGCCTCGGTCCGGAGCCGAACACGAAGGCATTCCAGAGCCTGGTGATGACCGGCGAGGACAATCGCCAGCTCCACACCTTCCTGCGGGATCAGAGGATGGTGGCGGGGATCGGCCGAGGTTTCGCCGATGACATTCTCCATGCGGCGCGGTTGTCTCCCTTTGCCGCACTCTCGAAACTCGACGCCCCGCAACGTCGCAGGTTGTTCGACTCGGTCGTTGAAGTGCTCGACGATGCGACCGAGCGCGAGCGATCAAGGAGCGGCGGCTTGCCGGCAAAAATGGGCGATCGCTTCACCATCCACAACCGTCACGGAGGGCCGTGCCCTCGCTGCGGAACCGAGATGCGACGAGTGTCGTTCAACGCGCGCGAGATCACCTACTGCCCGGCCTGTCAGACCGACGGCAAGGTCTTGGCGGACCGGCGCATGTCGAGGCTGCTGCGCTAGGGGTGCAAGCGTTAGTCCGATGCAACCTCGGGCGCGGTCGCGGTTTTGGTCCGACCCTTGCGGCCTCTGGTGGAGAAGACGACACCCGCAAGGATGAGCACGACTCCGGCCATCTGAAGTCCTGAAGGCGACTCACCGTAAATGATCGCCCCGAGAGCAAGGGCTCCCACCGGCTGGAGCAGTAGCAGCATCGAGGTGAGGGCGGCGGCGAGGCGCGGCAACGAGATCGTGATGAAGAGCCAGCCGACGACCTGTGACGCGATCGCCAAGAGCAGCAACCACCCGTGCGACGGCCAGGACGGAACGAGATCTAGATCTCCCACGATGAGGCCGAGCAACAACGAACCGATGGTCGCGGCGAGAGTCGCATCGAACAGCGGCCCGGCGATCCGGCGAAGATCGGACGAGCCATGCCGCAGGACGAGCAGAAAGGCGGCGTAGGCGGACGAGCCCAGAGCACCGAAGATCACTCCCAGAAGCGGGTCGTCACCGTAGGCATCCGATCCCACGAGTCCCGAGATAAACACCACGCCACCGATGACCACGGGAAGTGCGATCAGAAGGTTGCGATCCAGTCGCTCCTTCAGGAGCAGCCATGCTGCGACGCCCACGACCAGTACCTGGAGGTTCCCGAGGACGGTGGCAAGCCCAGCCCCGACCGCATCGATCGCGTAGTGCCACAAGACCAGGTCGAGGGCGAGACACAGTCCTGCGACGAGAGCAAGCCTTCGGTCGTGTCGGGGACGCGCTCCGAAGCGGCGGTCCTCACCGGACGAGAGCAGCCATAGCAAGGGAAGGGCGTAGAGGCAGCGAAACACTGCAACCGTCGCGGGTGATGCGTCGGCCGCGCGCACGAGCACCGCAGAGGTAGCGATGAACGCCGCGCCTGCGACCGCGGCCGCAACGGGGCGCTCGGTCAAACGTTCGAGGCGGACGGCCACCTAGTGCTCGAGCGGGAGGTCGAGCCGCATTACATCCTCGAAAGTCTCTCGCCTCACCATCTCGCTCGCGCGGCCGTCGGCGACGAGAACCACCGGCGGGCGGGGCGTGCGGTTGTAATTGGAGGCCATCGAGTGGTTGTAGGCGCCCGTTGCAGTGACGCATACGAGGTCTCCGATGCTTACGTTCGCCGGCAGTTTGGCTTCGCGGATCAGCACGTCCCCCGACTCGCAGTGTTTCCCCGCGATCGAGATGCGGCCGTCGTCCTTGGCATCAACCCGGTTGGCGAGCAGCGCCTCGTGGCCCGATCCGTACAGCGCGGGCCGAACGTTGTCGCTCATGCCGCCGTCTACGGATGCAAAGGTGCTCACCCCGGCTAAGTTCTTGAGCGTCCCGACCGTGTAAACGGTGAGGCCGGAGGGCCCGGCAATGCTTCGGCCCGGCTCGAGAAAGACGTTCGGCGCTCGCAGAGAGCGCTTCTTGAACTGCTTTTTGACGTTGCCCACGATGCCGCTCGCGACCTCGCCCAGCGGGAGCGGGTCCTCCCACTCCACGTACTGGATGCCGAAGCCGCCCCCCATGTTGACTTCGTCGATCTCGACGTCGTGCTTGTCCAGGATGAGTGCGGCGAAATCGCTGACACGCTTGATCGCGAGGTCGAAACCTGCGAGGTCGAAAATCTGCGATCCGATATGAGCATGGAGGCCGGCAAAGGTGCAGTCCGGAACCTCGAGTATCCGGCGCACCGCCTCGAGTGCGACACCTTCACTCAACGGAAAGCCGAACTTGGAGTCCTCGTGTCCGGTCCTCACGTACTGGTGCGTCTGAGCTTCGACGCCGGGGGTCACACGCACCAAGAGCTTGGTCGACAAGCCCGCGTCGATGATGCGATCGATCTCATCGAAGGAATCCACGACGATGCGTCCGACCCCCGCCGCGCGCGCTTCCTCGAGCTCGTCGGCGGATTTGTTGTTGCCGTGAAAGATGATGCGCTCGCCTGGAAAGTCTGCCTGCAGTGCGGTTGCGAGCTCGCCTCCCGTACAGACGTCGAGACCCATGCCGAGAGATTCGATCAGCTGACACATGGCGACGCAGAGAAACGACTTGCCCGCGTACAGCACTCGGGCAGCCTCGCCAACCTCCGAGATGACCTTGGTGGCGTTCGACTCGATGGTCGTACGGTCCATGATCATCAATGGGGTCCCGTAGTGCTCGACGAGGTCCACCACGTCGCAGCCACCGACCACCAGGTGACCGTCCGAAGACCTCGTCGCGGTGACGGGCAGGATCGAGCGCAGCCGCCCCAAGCTCACGTTGGGGGGAGCTCCATCAGCGCACCGTCGAAGATGTGATGGCAGGTGCCACCGACCTGCACCTTGCCCGGCTTCGCCCGGACGAAGAGTCGAGACAGCCGTCCCATCTCGACCCCCTGCACAATCTCGACGTCGATGGGACCGATGCGGTCCGCCAGGTACAGGCCCAGGTCCGCGCCCGCGGAGCCCGTCGCCGGATCCTCGGGCACTCCCAGCCCCGGAAAGAACCCACGAGCCCGAAGACGACCGGCCTGTAGCGCCGTGAAGCAATAGAAGCCCCCGGGCCTTACGTCCGGCAGCATCGCAGGATTCGGCCGCGCTCGGCTCAGCGCGTCGAGATCGCGCAGGGGAACCATCAGATGGCGGAGGCCGGCATCTGCGAACGCAGGACGTAGATGCCCCGACCGGCCGAGCTCTCTCGCCTCGAGCCCTATCGAGCCCTGGTCCACTCCGAGCCCGCGCGCGAGTCGCAAGGAGTAATCGAGATGCGCGTCGTCCTCGTCCGATCCACTCGATCCCGTACGAGCGAACCACAGCCGATCACCGTCAACCCGCACGCGCGTGTCACCCGCGCGCGAGCGCTGCGTCGTCTCGTCACCCTTGATGAGACCGAGTCTCCGGAGCACCCACGCCGTGCCGAGGGTTGGATGACCGGCGAAGTTCAGCTCCTCCTCGGGTGTGAAGATCCGAACCTCGTAGAAGTCGCTCGAGTGCGACGTCACGAAGGTGGTTTCGGACAGGTTCATCTCCAACGCGACGGCCTGCATCTGAGCGCTCGTAAGATTGCCGGCATGCGGGAACACGGCCAGTGGGTTCCCACGGTAGGGAGCATCTGCAAACACGTCGACCTGAACGAATCTCATGTCACATTCGCTCCGGCGCAGTCACGCTCAACAGGCCGAGCCCGTCGGCGATAACCGACTTGGTCGCAACACACAACGCGAGGCGCGCGTGCGTGAGGCGCTCGTCGTTGCTCAACACCTGACAGTCACGATAGAAGCCCGAAAAGACGGCTGCAAGCTCTTCGATATAGCGCGCCACCCGCTGCGGGGCTCGGCGGTTGGCCGCCTCGAGCACGACCTCCTCGTAGGCATCGAGCTTTCGCATCAGCGAGTCCTCGGAGGCGTGGGTCAGCAACTCGAGGGGAGCATCAGCGACCGATGTCTCACCACCTTGTTCTCCCGCCTTTCGCAGGATCGAGCAGATGCGAGCGTGCGCGTACTGGACGTAATAGACCGGGTTCTCGGGCGCCTGCTCCTTGGCAAGCTCGATGTCGAACTCCAACGGAGCGTCGATCGAGCGCGTCAAGAACGTATAGCGCGCGGCGTCGGCCGTAACCTCGTCCACAAGCTCGTCGAGGGCAACGATGACGCCCGCTCGCTTCGAGGCTCGAACGGCCACGCCGGCTCGCGACAACGAAACCATCTGCACGATCGGCACTTCGACCCGCTCTCTTTCGAAGCCCAGAGCCTCGACGACGGCGAGAAAGCGAAGCACCGAACCATGATGATCCGCTCCCCACAGATAGATGAGTCGGTCGAAGCCACGCTCGAACTTGTCTCTGACGTAGGCGACGTCCGCGGCGAAGTAGGTGGGCTGGCCGTTCGAGCGCACCACTACCCTGTCCTTGTCATCGCCGAGCTCGCTCGACTTGAAGAACAGCGCCCCCTCTCGCTCATAGATCCAGGAGTTGCGGCGCAGTGCCTCCACGCTCGCGTCGACGGCACCCGATTGATGGAGCCTGCTCTCGAGGGTCCATTCGTCGAACGACGTTCCGAAGCGCTCGAGTGACGCTCTCGCCGCCTCGAGCATTCGGCTCATGCCAAGCTCACGCATCGCCTCATTGCGTTCCTCGGCCTCGGCCTCGACGTACTTGTCGCCCACCTCTTCGGCGATGTCGCGCGCGAGCTCGACGATGTAATCGCCGCGATAACCGTCCTCGCTCACTTCTGCCGCGACGCCGAAGTGCTGCAGATAGCGGGCGGCGATCGACGCGCCGAAGAGCTCTATCTGGCGGCCCATGTCGTTCCAGTAGAACTCCCGGGTCACCGAGTACCCCACGGCCTCCAGCAAATGGGACACCGCATCGCCGACGGCCGCGTGCCGCCCACTCACGACGCTGATCGGGCCGGTCGGATTCGAAGACACGTACTCGACGTTGATGGCTCTGCCCCCACCCACCCGATGGCGACCGAAGTCCGACTCCTCATCGGCCGCCCGGCGAACGACATCGTGGAGCCACGAGGGGGCCAGGTGGAAGTTGAGAAATCCCGGGCCGGCGACCTCGACCCGCGCCACGATCTCGTTGGCCGGGAGACGCTCGACGATGGCCACCGCGATATCACGCGGCTTCCCCCCTCCCTTGGCGGCGGCGAGGGCGACGTTGGTCGCCCAATCTCCGTGCTCTCGGCGCTTGGGGCGTTCGAACGAGACCTCGGGCATCGCCTCGAGGGATACGAGGCCCTCATCGGCGGCCTTTTCCAGCGCCGAGCGAACGAGGTCGGCCAGGGTCTCGGTGATCATCGCCGCCTATTGTCACCTAGCCGAGCTGGTCGAAGGTTACGCGAGCTTCGGTGACTAACCGATGAGGCGTTGCACGACCTGGAGCAACTCGCTCGGATCGAAGGGTTTCGTGAGGTAGTCCGCCACCCCGTGCTTCATCCCCCGCTCGATGTCTGATTGCTGTGCCTTGGCGGAAAGGAACACGACCGGTATCGAAGCGGTTGTCTCGTTGTCCTTCAGCGCCGCCACCGTCTGATAGCCGTCCATGCGAGGCATCATGATGTCGAGGATGATCAGGTTGGGGGCCTCTTGCGAGGCCATCTCGAATGCCTCCTCGCCGTCGTGAGCAAGCAAGACCTCGTAGCCCTCGAGCTCGAGGTTGACCTGGAGGAGGCGCAGGATGACGGGGTCATCATCACAGATCAGGATCTGTTGGGGGGCCATGACGTGAGGCAGCCTAGCGTTTTCGCACCAGCCTCATCAGCCGCCCGTTCGGACGAAATGCAGACCAGAGCTGAGATATGGATGCCGTAAAGTCAATCGCCTGGGCCCCCGTAGCTCAGGGGATAGAGCACGCGCCTCCGGAGCGCGGTGCGCAGGTTCGAATCCTGCCGGGGGCACCTTGACCCACCTATTCGAACTCGGGCGTGAGAAGAGAGCCGCGACCACGCCGGTGACCTCGGCGCGCTTGATCTTGCCATCCTCGACATAGACGTGGCGGCTCCGGCTTGGGACGCTTGCGGCACGGTGGGCGCTCGCCGGAGCCCGGTCGTACGCACCGCGGCCT
>JBOGWX010000120.1:0-54099 GCA_050694055.1 Actinomycetota bacterium | reverse complement strand
CACGCGCATCACCGCCTCACGGCGCGTCTCCTCCTCGCTTCCCATGCCGCCTCCCTCTGCCTCGACTTCCTTGGGCAGAGGATGGTGCGAGCGTGTCTGCTCCGCTGGCGGCGGAACGATGTGATGCTGGAAACTGAGCTCTATGGCGGAACGATGTGATGCTGTTTACGGCGGAACGATGTGATGCAGGCTGTCAACTAGCTTCACCGAGTAGGGGCTAGTGGTGCTCGAGTAGCGATCGAAGCGACTCGAGATCTCGCGCGATTGATGGCTTCACGGCGCCCTCCCAGAAGTGGCTGCGACCGCATAGAAGCCACGGCCGTGCCCCTCCACGCGCACTCTCGCGAGACTGTCCGTCCCTAGCAGGAGAGGCTAGCCGAGGCGGCCGCTCGCGGCGAGAGCCGTCTTCGGGATCCTCAGGGGGCTCAGGGCCATCTGGGATTCGCGCTCGTGCAGCAGAATCACAGCCCCAAAGATCATGCCGGCGCCCGCGAACTGCACCGGCGAGAGCCCGTGACCGAACCACAGCCACGCGAGCATCGAGGCGACGACGGGTTCCAGGTTCGCAGCGATCGCGGCCTTGACCGAGTGCACTTTGTCGATACCCCAGAGGTAGAGACTGGTTGCCAGAAGAGCTCCGAACACCCCGATGAACAGAACTCGTCCGAGGTTGGCCGAGGACAGGAGAACACCCGGCATACCGCTCGCGAACAGAGCGCCGATCGACAGGGGCAGGGCGGCGATGAACGCTTGGGTGGTGACCTCGAGCGGAGCGGCCGTTCTCGTCGCGCTGTCGCCGACCAGCGTGTACGTGGCGAGGAACACGGCGCTGGCCAGAGCCACCAGGACGCCGAGCGGATTCAGCGCTCCGAGACCGGTCTCGATTAGTTGCGTCACCAGCAGGATGCCGGCGCAGGCGAGCCCGAGCGACACGAGAACCCGAGTGCCGGGGGCTCGCTTGGTGCGTACGAGCGTCCATGCGACAACTACAACGGGGGCCGTGTAATGCAGCACCACCGCTGAACCAACGTCGAGCAGCTCGATCGCGGCGTAGTAGGTACACACCATCAACGACAACGAGCTGCCGAGAAGGAGTCTCTGCTTTATGGACAACGAGGAGCGCGGCGGCCGAGCGCCTCGTCGGTAGCGCCAGGCCAGAAGACAAATGCCCGCGATCACCGTCTCTGCCCCCGCCACCTGAAGACCGGTGACGCCAGAGACGTAGAGTCCCTCGGCGACGTTCGCGGAGATCGCCCACAGGGTGGCCGCGGCCAGCACGGCAAGCAGGCCCAGAGACTCCCGGCTGAGCTGCACGAGGTGGCGGCGAGTTTCTCCCCGCCTGCGAAGAGTCGTGTTTTCTTCCATGAAGAGCTCGCTGGGGCTCTTGACACAGCTCTTCGGTGGGGTGAAGCCGTTGAAGTTCGTGGCGATGCTCGTCGAGTACGCCCCGGCCGCGCCGATGTAGACCCGGTCGCCCACGCCGAGGTCGCGCGGTAGCGCGACGTCGTCTTGCAGGACGTCACCGTCGTCACACGTAGGCCCCGTCAACGTGCACTCCGTCGTCGGCGAGCCCGCCTGGGTCGCAGTCCAGGAGATCGGGTTGCGCTCTCCGCCGAGGAACGCATTGGCCTCCATGAAGCCGTTGTAGGGACCGACATCGAGGTGCACCCAGGTCTGCTCTCGCCGCCGCCGCCGGCCGATAACCGTGCTCGCTAGGACCCCGGCCGTTGCCACCAGAGCCCGGCCCGGTTCCGCGAAGAGCTCGACGGGATAGGGGAGACCACGTAGTGCTCTCCTTATCGTGGAACCGAACTCCTCCAGCGAAGGAATGGGTTTCTCCGCATACTGAGCGGGGAAGCCGCCGCCGATGTCGAGCATTTGCAGGCGAGTGCCCGTGAGCGGTTCGAACGCGCGCATCACATAGGCGCAATCCTCTATCGGTCGTTCCCAGCTTCGTGGGTTGGTGTTCTGCGAGCCGACGTGAAAGGTGCAGCCGTAGGGAGTGAGCCCGAAGTCGGCTGCGAGCTTGAGAAGTTCCACTGCCTCGTTGGGTCCGACCCCGAACCTCTTCGAGAGAGGGAACCTGCTTCCTGCACCCGTCGTCGAGAGCCGCACGTACACAGCCGAGCCCGGTGCCTCCAGGGCCAGCTTGATGATCTCGGTGTCGGAGTCGATCGCGTAGCCGGGGACGCCGCAGTCGTACGCCATCCGGACGTCGAGCGGAGCCTTGACGGGACTGCTGAAGAGGACGTTGTCGGCACGAATGTCGAGGGCCAGCAACGTTTCCAGCTCGCGCGCGGAAGCGATCTCGAACCCGGTGCCGTGCTGCGCGAGCACCTCGAGGATCTCGGGCATCGGGTTGGCCTTCATCGCGTAGAAGATCCGAAAGCCGGGGAGCCCTTTCCTCAGGGACTGGAGTGAGGACACCACCTGCTCAAGATCGACCATGAGAAATGGCGTTGGGCGATCGACGAGATCGAGCTCCAGGTCGTATCGAGCTGGAGCCGGCGTGGACTGTTCGGTGACTGCGGCGGGCGATTGCATGAACCCCATGTTGCCGATGGGTCCTCGAGCGAACTTAGGGTGCGCTTAAGGAAAGCGCGCTCGAGCCACGCTCGAGCCACCGAGGTTCTTGAACTTTGCTCATTTTGTTCCATTATGCGAAACAACGTGAGCGAGGTCGCCGGGCGGTTGAGAGCGCGACCCGTGACGGTGTGGTGACGGAGGATTGACGATAGGGAGATTCACTCTCTCTCTAAGCAGTCGATGACGGAAATTCCGAGCCACAACGGGACAACAGCTATCCGGGAGTTGATGCTGTGAACTCTGGGTGCCGGCCGTGCCCATGAAGGTTATGGGGACGTGATGGGCCAACACGATGCTCCGAGCCGGCTCGTCTACTACTCGATCGCTTTGCCGGAAACCGCGCCTCGTCCCGACCTGTTGTGGCAACTCGAGGCCAGCCTTCGAAGCCTGCGCACCTACAACACCACCACTCCTGTGGCTCTCTTCGTGCACGGCGAGATGCCCTCGGCGGTGGGCGCAATCGCGAGCCGCTACAACGCGGTCGTTCACATCCAGGAACCTTATGAGGCGCGGCTTGCTCGACTCTGCCCCCATGGGTGGCGCGTACTTAGCCGGTACCCATTGCTCCACAAGTTCTTGAACTTCGGTGAGCTCAGAACCCTTCCTCGTCCGCCCCGACAGGTTCTCTTTCTAGACTGCGACACGCTCTTCTTCGGCGACGTCGATCGCCTGTTCGCCCGGTACGAGAACCATGATTGTGTGGCGCGGGAAGAAGCCAGCTGCCGCAGGAGCCATCTCGGCTACGATCCGGAGTACCTCGATGAAGGAGCGCTCGACGCGCTGGCACGGGCCGAGGGAATCCGGAGCGTCCCACCGTTCAATCTCGGCGTGGTGCTGTTCAACGGAGAATGCTGGTGGCATCTTGCCGATCTCGAAGAAGCTCTCGTTTCGTACGCGTGGCGCTTTGCTGTGTGGATGGCATGCAACCCGGCCGCCGGCCTCTCGGCCTCGTACGGCGAGGGCAGCGGGATCGAATTGCTCCGTAACGGTCTCGTTGCTCTGACGTCGGAAGACGTCGCGCAGGCCCTGCCTTATCCGTCTGCGAACCGCTGGATTCTCGATGAGTTTGCACTGTGGCTCACTCTTGGCAATCTCCCCGGGTTGCGGACCGGCGACTTCTGGATCGGGGACGTTCTCCAGAACGGAGAGTTCTCTGCTCGTGACCGGCAGGCACCCGACGCCATCCTGTGCCACTACTTCACCCAGAACATGGCGCGTATCGACGCGTGGATGCAACAGCAGTTCGTCGGCTCGGCACACCTCGCCTGAAAGGAGCGACAACGTGGCAACCAGGAAGAGAACATCCCCCAAGAAGTCGACCTCCCGCAAGAAGCCGGCTTCCCGCAAGAAGCCGGCTTCTCGGAGGGCGACTTCGAAGAGGGGTCGGGTGGCCGACCGAATCTTTGCCATCGCGTCCACGAGGTCGCTGGGTGGAGTCTCGATGCTCGAGGCCGGCACCGCGGCCGACTCCACCACGGTGGGCAACTTCGTCTCCGAACCCGACCTGATCCAGCGGGCCGCGTACCTGCTCCAGGACGCGGGCTTCGAGGTGCTTCAGTTGACGTCGCTGTCAATCAACATCGCCGGCAGCCGCGATACCTATGAGCGAGCCTTCGAGACGACGCTGGTCAGCGAGGAGCGTCCCACGCTCAAAGAGGGGGGCCGGGAGGACGCGGCTACCTTCTTGGACTGCCCCACGACCGATATCAGCGGTCTCATACCGACGGCCGGTACCCGCTTCGACGAGGTCTTGGAAGGCATCGCGCTCGAAGAGCCCCGGTACCTGATGCAGTCACCCTTCGCGCCGACGAAGGACTACTGGCATCTCGACGTTCCCGGCGACGTCTCGCTCGGGTGCAACGCAGACAGGGCCCACCGCGCCGGCTTCACGGGCCGGGGCGTGCGGGTGGCCATGGTCGACAGCGGCTGGTTCCGACACCCCTATTTCGAAGCGCGCGGCTACCGTGCCGGCGCCGTGACGCTGGGCCCGGGGACCATTAACCCGCTCGCCGACGAGCACGGTCACGGGACCGGCGAGTCCGCCAACGTCTTTGCGGTGGCGCCGGATGCTGAGCTGCTTCCCGTCAAGGCCATGCTGTCCGGCACCCTCAACACCGTCCTGGTCAACTCAACGGCCGCCTTCAACGCCGCCGTCGGACTTGGTCCCGACATCATCACCAATAGCTGGGGCTTCGACTTCGAGCTAGGGCCCCTGAGCGCGGCCGCTCAGGCTCTGGCGGCGGCGGTCGCCGCCGCCGTTGCCGGGGGGATCATCGTCATCTTCTCCGCGGGTAACGGTCACTGGGGTTTCCCCGGTCAGCACCCCGACGTCATCTCCGCCGGCGGGACGTTCATGAACCCCGATGGCTCGCTAAGGGCTTCGGACTACTCCAGCGGGTTCATGAGCAACATCTACGCCGGCCGGCGGGTCCCCGACCTTTCCGGTCTCGTGGGGATGCGGCCGGGGGCGCAGTACATCATGCTGCCGGTCGAGCCCGGAGATACGCTCGATCAGGACCTTTCTGGGGGCACCCACCCGAACGGCGACGAGACCACCGGCAACGATGGCTGGGCGGCATTTAGCGGAACCTCGGCCGCCGCGCCGCAACTGGCCGGAGCGGCCGCTCTCGTGAAACAAGCGTGCCCGCGCCTCACGCCGGCCGAGGTAAGAGACGTCTTGATGCGGTCCGCGCGCGACGTGACCACTGGAACCAACCATCCGCGCTTCGGGATTGCCGCGGCCACCGGTCCGGACACGGCTACCGGGGACGGGCTTGTCGATGCTCATAGGGCGGTCCTGCTGGCCAGGGTTCGGTGCATCTCGCTGCCGATCCGGCCGCTGCAACCCTTGCAACCGGTCTTCCCCTTCCGGCCGCTGTTCCCGATTCAGCCCACGCTCCCGATTCAGCCCATCGTCCCGTTCCAGCCGATTCAGCCCGTGCTTCCAACCCGGCCGCTGTTCCCGGTCCAGCCGCTACTGCCGCTGCAGCCGCTCGCCCCGATACAGCCTGTCCTTCCGTTCCGGCCGATCTCTCCCGTTGGCCCGGGTCCGGGTCCCGGTCCGGGTCCCATAGAATCGGCTCCGCTCTCCGAGGAAGAAGTGCAGGAGATCGAACGGATGATCATCGACTCGAACGAAGATCTGATCTGACCATGAGCGCTCGGACGCAGAGCAGGCCCTTCCACCCACCGTGAGCTCCGGCGACCCTGGCATCACGGCCCAGGTAATCATGCGTCCAGGCTCCGGAAGGGAGCTCAGCGGTCATTCCGTCATCACCGCGGACAACATCGCGGACTACGTTCCCGCGCCCCACGATCTGGCCGTGGCGCGCGCGCTCTTCGAACAAGCGGGTTTCGAGATCGGTGAACCCGTCGGCATCGGCTTCTCCATTACCGGCCCGCTCGGCCTCTTCGAGCGCTTCTTTGGGACGAGAGTCGGCCCCGCCGAGGATGGTGGCTACGGCGCGTTCGCCGGCGACGAAGGACGGCGGGAGCTCCCACTCGCCACGCTGCCCGGGGAACTGACGCAACGGCTCATCGCCGTTACCTTTGAGCCACCGGCGCAACTGTTCGGCCCGGGCGAGGTCGGATCCTAGGTGACCTCGACCGCGCCATCCCGTGGCGTGAGCTCGCCGGCTCGTGTAAGTCGCGATCACGCCGGCGACACGATCCCCGAGGCTCTGCTCGGGTCGCCGCTGCTCCGGTGGGGCGGATTCGGCCTCTACGAAGGCTTGCTCGACCAGGCAACCTTGGCGGGACTGTTAGACGAGGCGTACAACGCGTACCCGGCTGCCTCCGACCAGCAGTGCTGGGAGGTAAACGAGGACGAGGGCCGAGGTGGGACCCCCCGCCGGCAACTGCTCACCGCAGAGGGCGGCCCCGTTCAAGATGCCCTGTACGGAACGATCTCGCTGCACCACTTCTTGTCCGGGCAGTGCGGCGTGCCGATCGTGCCCAGCGGCAATCGCGGCAGCTATAGCTACTATGCCCGCCCGGGGGACTTCCTCGACCTCCACCGGGACGTCGACACCTGCGACGTGGCCATGATCACCGTGTTGCACGATTCCGCACCGGGCCGGCAGGGGGGAGCGCTCGTACTCTACCCGGATCGCATCCACGATCGTCTGGCGGCGGTGCGCGCCAGCCCGCAGGAGGGCGCTCATGTGGTCAAGGTTCAGCCTGGTCACACCGCGATCATGTTCGGAGGATTGGTTCCCCACTGGGTCTGTCCGGTGGCCGAGAACCAGGTCAGGATCATCTCGGTGCTTTGCTTCCGGGCCCTTCTTCCCGATTGACGAACGCTGCGCGCCTCCCGACGTTGACGATACGGTGACGGAGTGGTGACGGACCGCACCTAGGTTGATCGCGCGCTGGCGCGGCGCAAGTGCCCGCGCCAAGGTGGGGAGGAAGGATGCCTTTTCGTGCGGAATGCCCAGTCAACCCTCGAGCTTTCTGACACCCTGAGACGCGTTGCGGGGTTACCTGTGACGAGAGTCGTGCATCGTCCGGCAGGTGGATAGACCGGGAGGTCATCGTGGCGAGATCATTCGAAGCTACCCCCAAGGGATCGCCGCTCGACGCCAAGCAGCTCCTTCGGATGTCCAAAGTCGACCTGGACGAGCTCTTCTCGCAAAGCCCTGCGGGTGAGATCCCCAGGGGGCGCGGGAGGGGGACGGTCCTGTTCGCCCCCGGAACACCAATCGCCCAAGCCGTTGCGAAATTCGCCTACGCCATCGCCTGGCGGGGAAAGGTCTTCAACCAGCAGCGCGAAGATCTCCTCAACATCGTGACGCCCTTTGGGGTGCAGGCCATCAGGGCGCGCGTCTACAGGGATCCGAGCTGGATCGATCAGCGTGAGTGCATCGTGCTCGACTACTCACAGACCTCGCGCGTCGCTCGTTGGATCAGAGACGAGATCCGCGCGGTCGCCCCCGGCGTCTATCTGGGGCAAGTGTTCTGGTCGAGATCCAGGATCCTGAGATTCGCGCTTGCCTTTCCTGCGGAGTGAACCAGGTGGCCGGCTACGGGATGGAGGCGAGGCCATGAGCCACCAGACGGCCGTGACGATCATGGCCGAGGTTCGCCGCGGCCGCCTCCACGAGGCGCGGCACATCCTCGAGTCCTTCAGCACGAATAACCCCAACGGCCAGTTGATCTTCGGCAAGATCTCGACGGTGCACTTCGCCCGGCTGCTGGTGCTGGACGAGACCAACGATCTTGACGGCGAGGCTCTGCCCGGGCGACTGGTGTTCATGAGCGACATCGACGCGCCGTTAAGCGGATTTCTCCGTGAACTCGTCGAGGTGGGGGCCGATGCTCTCGACCGGATCTTCGAATGCTGCGAGGGCTACCCGCCCCGACGACCTCTTACCAACGACGACCGTATCGCCTTCCTGCGCCGTCACCTGGTTCAACCGGCTGCCATGTACGTCAATACGGTGGGCCGCACCGCCGAGCAGGTGCATCGAGAAGCCGAGTTGCGCGACGCAATCGGACAGTATCTCGACCGGCCCGAGAACGACTTCTCGCGACTCGACGCGCTCGAGGTTCATGCTCGCATTCGAGACTACGTCGAGAGCCAGGAGGGGCTCCGCTGGTCCAAGTCCCCTCCGCCACGGCCCCCACTTCGGTGGAGGCTCGGAGAGACCTTTCACCTCTTCGGAGTTGCGCTGTTGCTGCTGGTTCTGCTGCCGGTCGCCCTCTTGGTGCTGCCCCTTTGGGCGGTGTTGATCCGCCTACACGAGCTGCGCGACAAGCCGACCGACGAGAAGCCTGACGAGCGACTGATAGAGAAGCTCGCTTCGCTCGAGGACCACGTTGTACAGAATCAGTTCAGCGCCGTCGGCTACATGAAACCGGGCTCGGTGCGCCGGCTGACAACCACTGCGATCCTCTGGCTCGCCAACTACGCGACCCGCCACATCTTCAACCGGGGCAGTCTGACCGGTGTCAAGTCCATCCACTTCGCACGCTGGGTGTTTCTCGACGATAAGAAGCGCCTGTTGTTCGCCAGCAACTACGACGGAAGTCTCGAGAGCTATATGGACGACTTCATCGACAAGGTTGCGTGGGGCCTGAACGCCGTCTTCAGCAACGGCGTGGGATTTCCAAGAACGAGCTGGTTGGTGCGAGGCGGTGCCAAGAACGAGCTGCAATTCAAGAACTTCCTGCGACTGCATCAGCTTCCCACCGAGTACTGGTACTCGGCGTATCCGCGGCTCACGGCTCAGAACATCGAGAACAACGCGCACATCAGGGCCGGTCTGCATGCCTCTTTGAACCAGAGGCAGGCCGAGGAATGGCTGCGTCGACTATGAGCGAAGAGCGCGGAGACAAGTCGTGAGCGATCACCTCGAGCTTGATGACATACAGGGGATCGTCGCCCGCGGCTACGGAAGCCTCAAGTCGGCGGGCTTCCTCCTGCTATCGATCGAGGAGCCCGGCGCGGCCAGGCGCTGTCTCTCCACCATCGCCGAGTCCCTGACGCCCTCCGATCGACGTCCCGAGCGCCTCGCCCTCAACGTCGCGTTCACAGCCTCTGGGTTGAGCGCGCTCGGTGTGCCGAGGGAGGTGCGCACAGGCTTCTCCTTCGAGTTCCGCGACGGTATGACGAGCGCTCACCGCAGCCGCGTGCTGGGCGACCTCGAGGAGAATGCGCCGAGCACCTGGGCATGGGGAGGGCCCTCGACGCCCCCCGTCGACCTGCTCATCATGGTGTACGCGCGCGACGAACCTGAGTTCGACCGCGCGCTCGCCGAACTCATAAGAGGATTCACCGGCGTTGCCGTGGTGACGACGCTGGAAACCGTCGCGCTGACCGACCGAGAGCACTTCGGCTTCCACGACGGGATCTCGCAGCCCGCCATCGAGGGATTGGACCAAGCCACCATCCCCGCGAACACCGTGAAGGCCGGGGAGTTCGTGCTCGGTTATCGCAACGAGTATGGGTTCTATACCGATAGCCCGTCCCTGGAGCGTTCTGCGGATCCCACCGGCATCCTGCCTGTGAACCCCGGCGGAAGGGGGCGCGCAGATCTGGGCAAGAACGGAAGCTACCTGGTGCTCCGGCAGCTCGCGCAGGACGTGCCCGGCTTCTGGGACTTCGTCGATCGCTCCGCACAAGCGTTGGGCGGCGACGGTGATCCTGAGGCACGCGTCGCGCTCGCCGCCAAGATGATGGGACGCTGGCCGAGCGGAGCGCCGCTGGTCGCATCGCCGGATCGAGACGATCCGCTCCTGAGCGACGAGAACGACTTCGGCTATCACCACCTCGATCCACACGGCTATCGTTGCCCCGTCGGCTCGCACGTCCGACGGGCCCATCCCAGAGACTCCCTGGATCCCGAACCCGGGTCCGACAAGTCGATCGACATCGGCAAGCGACACCGAATTCTGCGGCGCGGTCGGCAGTACGGAAGCTGGGTCTCGCCCCTTGCCCCCGGCGAGGTGGCGGAGAGCGATAGTGTCGAGCGCGGTCTCTATTTCATGTGCCTCAACGGCAACCTCGCTCGACAGTTCGAGTTCGTGCAACACACGTGGATCAACAACCCGAAATTCGATGGCCTCTATGACGACGCTGATCCGGTGGTGGCGGCGCGCTCAGCTTCGGGAAGAACGCTCACCATCCCAACCCCGCCGGTGAGGCGGCGCGTTACCGGTGTCCCCAGCTTCGTCAACGTGCGAGGCGGAGCCTACTTTTTCCTCCCAGGGATTCGGGCAGTTCGTTATCTGGCGAGCCTCGAATGAAGAAGGTGATCAACGATCTGCTCGTGAAGATCATCAACGCGGAACGCCGTATAGACCCTCTCTTTCGCAACGGGTTCGACCGGATCTTCCGCAAACCGATCTCGAGGATCGTCCAGGCCCTTATCAATCTTCGCCGCATGAACGAGCAGCTCGAGCTGGCGGAAGAGAGGCTGCTTCCCAACGAAGCCGAGATTACGGACCAGATCGTCGCTCACATGTCGGCCTTTCTTCGCGCGCAGTACTCGCCCGGCCACGCGCAGAGGGCCGGCAACACCAAGACCTACGGAGTGGTCAGAGGCACGTTCGAGGTGCTGGCCGACATCCCAGAAGAGATGAAGCAGGGCATCTTCGCCGAACCCCGCGGCTATTCCACCTGGGTTCGCTTCGCAGGCCCCGGCCCCCTCGCGCCTCCCGATATCGAGGACAACGGGATCTTGAGCATCGGGATCAAGGTGATGAGCGTCGACGGCTACAAGCTGATCGACGATGAGAAGAGGACGCAAGACTTCACCGGCATCAGCGCACCGACCTTCACGACTCCCGACATCGTGGAGAACCTGAAGCTGCAAAAGCGCATCCTCGACGGAACGCCCATTCTTTACTTCGTGAGCCCCTGGGACTCCCACCTGCTCGATGGAATCATGCAGGGACTCTACTCACGGACGCACTCCAGCCCTCTCGAGGTTCCGTATTACAGCTGCGTTGCCTACCTCTTGGGCGAGGGCCGGGCGATGCACTACTCGATCAGGCCCCGTTCGGCGAAGAGATCGCGCATTCCCCGTGACTTCCCCGACGACTACCTGCGGGCGGCGATGGCGAGGACGCTCGAGGCGACGGAGGTCGTGTTCGACTTCATGATCCAGATTCAGACCGATACCCATCGCATGCCCATCGAGAACGCGGCGGTCGAATGGCCCGAGCGACTCTCTCCCTTCGTGACGGTGGCCACGCTTCGACTGCCCGTTCAGCGGTTCGATTCCCCCGAGCAACTGGCATTTGCCGACAATCTGTCGTTCAACCCGTGGCATGCCCTTGCAGCGCACCGGCCACTCGGTAACCAGAACCGCGCTCGCAAGGCCCTTTACCTCGAGCTCTCGAAGCTTCGCCAATCGATGAATGGGACGCGCAGGCTGGAGCCCACTGGTGATGAGACGTTTCCCGCCGAGCCTGGGAGCCGGGAGGGACGAGCCCGAATCGCCCAAGACTTACCTCTGGAAGGGAGAGGCCATGTCTGATCGAGCTCTCGGGCAAGGCGGAATGCCGCTAGTGCTGAGCGGCGTGGCCTTTGCCCTGTTCATGCTGCTACACCCCTACGATCAGCTTGCGGGCGTTCACGGACCTGACAGCGCCACCTGGATTCCATCCCACACCTTTCACTTCGTGGGGGCCCTGCTGGCGCTCTTCGGACTGCTCGAGGTGCGCGAGAGGTGGCTGGCCCACGCCTCGACCGTGACTAAGCTCGCCTTCGGCGCAGCGTTCATAGGTACTGCCATGTTCGTCGGCACCGGAATGATCACCGCTTTTCTGTGGCCTGCGATCGCCGACCATGCAGCCTCGTTCGTGGCCGAGGACGGACCCATGTTCACCGACACACTGGCCGCCGGCGCGATCACAGTGACCTACATCTTCCTCGCGGTCGGTTATGTTGCCTTGGCCGTTGCGCTTCGGCGGTCCCACTTCATTTCGTTAGTCGACACCGTGCTGATTGTCGCCGGAGTGCTCTTGTTCAGCGCCCCCGTTGCGCCCCTGGGCCCCGCCCCCTGGTTCTTGCGAGTGGCCGGAGGCATCGTGTTCGGGGCAGGGTTGACTCGACTGGGTCTCGTTCTTCGCTCGGATGCGCATGCCGTGACGCGCGGCGAGCGCCACGCGACGGCAAGCAGGACATCGTGATCGCCACTTGCCGCCCTCACATCTTCGTTGCATCCTCAGTGACCGGACCGAAAGGAGCTCGACATGGCGAATCTGTTCGCGCGGATGTGGACCGCCTCCGCTAACGCAATCGACAACCGGTGGCATTGGGACCGGCTGCCGCGGCCTCTGGGGATCTTCACTTTGGCGGGACTGCGGAACCTCTACCGGCAAAAGAATCTCTACGACACGAGGACGACCTCCCCGACCAGGGATGCGGTCACCAAGGAGGGACGGCCCACCAACATCAACACCCGCACCCTGGAGGGTAGCTACAACGACCTCAACGACCCCGCGATGGGGAGCATCGGGAGCCGTTTCGGGCGGAACGTGCCCATCGAACACACGCATCCCGAGAGAACGCCCGACATTCTCGAGCCGAATCCGCGCTTGATCAGCCGCCGTCTCCTGACGCGCGATCAGTTCATCCCGGCGACAACCCTGAACGTCCTAGCCGGGGCGTGGTTGCAGTTCGAAGTTCATGATTGGTTCAGCCACGGCAAGAACGAGCCGGAGAATCCCTGGAAGATCGAACTCGAGGCGGACGATCGGTGGCCCGAGGATCCCATGCAGATAGAGCGCACGCGCCGGGATCCGACCTCTGATCTGGACAGCGATCTTCCGCCGACCTTCATCACCGATGACAGCCACTGGTGGGACGGTTCGCAGATCTACGGGAGCACGCGCGAGTTCGCCGAAAAGCTTCGTGCCCATGAGGACGGAAAACTGCGGATCGACTCGTCCGGTCTTCTTCCCAAGGATCTCGAAGAAGGGCTCGATCTCACTGGAGCGGCGGGCAACTTTTGGATCGGACTCGGTCTGCTGCACACACTCTTTACGCTCGAGCACAACTCTATTTGCGACCGGCTGCACGGCGCGTATCCGACATGGTCGGACCAACAACTCTACGACCACGCCCGGCTGATCAACGCCGCACTGATGGCCAAGATTCACACCGTCGAGTGGACGCCGGGCATCATCGCCCATCCCACGACGAAGCTGGCCATGAACGCGAACTGGTGGGGCTTGATGGGAGAGCGTTTCAACAAACGTTTCGGACGGCTCGGATCGAGCGAGATCCTCAGCGGGATCCCAGGCGCCCCAACGAAGCACTTCGGCGTGCCCTATTCGCTCACCGAGGAGTTCGTCGCCGTCTACCGCATGCACCCGCTGCTTCCCGACGACTACACGTTCCGTTCGCTCGAGGACGACCAGGTGCTGCAGGAGAGGACCTTTCGAGAAGTCGGAGCGCTAGAGACCCGTACCCGGCTCGAAGAGATAGGAATGGCGAACGCGCTGTACTCGTTCGGTATCGCCCATCCCGGAGCCATCACGCTGCACAACTATCCCAAGTTCCTTCAGACCTTCGAACGGCCCGACGGAACCTCGATGGATCTCGCGGCCGTCGACATCATGCGAACGCGTGAACGAGGCGTACCTCGTTACAACGAGTTCCGGAGACTGTGGCACCTGAAGCCGGCGGAGTCATTCGAGGAGTTGACTCAAGATGCGGCGCGCGCGGAGGAGCTAAGCCGCTTGTACGGCGGCGATATCGACAGACTCGATCTCATGATCGGCCTCTACGCCGAGCCTCTGCCGAAGGGATTCGGGTTCAGCGACACGGCGTTCCGCGTATTCATACTGATGGCGTCTCGCCGGCTCAACAGTGATCGTTTCTTTACGATCGACTACACACCCAAGGTCTACACACAAGAGGGGATCGATTGGATCGGCAACACGACCATGATCGATGTTCTGCTGAGGCACTATCCGCAGCTCGAGCCGAGCCTTCGAGGAGTTCAGAACGCGTTCGCCCCGTGGAAGAGGGTGTCGCACTGATCCCGTTGCCCGCGCACAGTCGGGGCGGGCGAGCTAATGTCCGCCCAGGCGAACGCCCTTTGCGCCGAGAGCTTCCACTGTCGCGCGCGTGCGCGACAACGAAGCACGAAGGGTGGGTCTCAGGGCTTGGGGCGTAGCGTCGTTTCGCAGCATCTTCTTTCACCGGCAGTATCCGGTACGAGCCCCGATCAACCCAGGTTGGCGAATAGAGGACACCCACGGCCCTTAGGCGGCCTGCGACCTCCCGCACTCGAACTCGTACCAGAACCCCGTCTTGAGTAGCAAGAGGACAACATTCGCTCGACTGATTCGAGAGCAAGTTGCCCATGCCGTAGACGACGTAACGCCCCTTGATGCGAGCAAGCGGTTGAACCACATGTGCATGGTGGCCAAGAATGAGATCGATCGCTCGCGAGCCGACAAGCCCGCGCGCCAAGGCTTTTGGTCGCTCGTGGGCTCATGTACGTTCTCCGTCCCCCAGTGAAGACTCACGATCACGAACTCGGCCCCAGCTTGCCGAGCTTTCCGGGCCTCGACCGAGGTTCAAAGGGTCGGGGAGGTCGGTACCTCCGGAGTCCGGCTTCGGGTGAGCAGCCGGCGCACATATGCGATCTCTTCCACCTTGAACGCGTGTGCCAGCAAAACGTACGACACGATGCCGCCAACGGAAGGCACGCCTACCAGGACACACTGCTGTAAGAACCCCTCGCTTGCGATGACCAGATTCAACGCGAGTAGCAACAACCAAACGATGACGCCCATGACGATCGAGGCGAGTGTGATGCGCGTGACACTCTTCCTAACCCTCGTTCCATCCAAGCCACCGGCGCGACGAGCCAGTGAGCGACCCAGAAGGAGGATGCCGAACGTGCTGGCGAGCGCATGTCCCAGGGCGAGGCCTTCCACGCCCAACCAGGCAAACAATGGAACGTTGATTCCTGTATTGAAGATGACGACAAGCGAAGCCAGAAAGAATGGAGTGCGCGCGTCCTGCATCGAATAGAAGGAACGTACGAAGAAAGTCACGATGGCTCCTTGTGGTAATCCCACAACAAAGAACCTCAAGACATCGACAACGAGGCTGGTCGATTCCGGAGTCATTACTCCGTTCTCCAACAGCAATTCTACCAGTGGCTGTGCAAGCACAAAGTAGCCTACGGACGCCGGCACGATGAGAAACGTCGTTGCCCGGATTCCGAGGGACATCCGTTCGCGAAAATTGGCCCAGCTTTCGTTTGAAGCTTGACGACTCATCTGCGGCAGCAGCGCGGTGGTTATCGACAGTCCGAACATGCTGATCGGCAGCATGTAGAAGGTGAATCCGACGAAGTATGCGGAGTAGCCACCTTGCTGCGCGTTGGATAGCCATTGCACTGCAAGAAAGCCGAGTTGCGTGACTGTCATGTAACCAACCACCCAGACCGACAACTTCGCGACCTTCTTGATCGCGGGATGCCGGATGGAGAGGTTGAACCGGTAGCGGCCAAGACCACGTAGGAACGGGAGCTGAGCCAGCGCCATGGCGGCCACTCCGAGGGTTGTGCCGGCCCCAATGACCAACAGTTGCCCTGGGGTCGCGTCCAGCCCGACGTTCCCGTAGGTTGTATGAAATGCCGCGAATATGGCCACCACGAGGATGTTGTTGAGCACCGGCGTGTACATGGGGGCTCCGAACCGCCCGTTTGCGTTCAGTAACCCTGCAGTCAGTGCGGTGAGACCGTAGAAGATGACCTGCGGTATGAACAGCTGAAGGAGGACGGTAATCACATGTTGCTGCGCCCTTGCCGCATCCCCCTCCAGCCGAGTGGCGTAGAACTCCGCGATCCATGGTGCCGCGACCATGCCGATCATGGTCGCAACGCACAGTACGAGAACGGAGAGGTTGATGAGCGCACTGATCCCCTCCCAGGCCCGGTCGCGCCCCTCCTTGTCCAGCATCTCTACGATCACGGGAACGAACACAGACGTGAGGATGCCGCCGAGAAGTAGGCTGTAGAGCAAGTTGGGAACCATGTTGGCGAGGTTGTAGGAGTCGGCCAGCCTGCTTTCGGCAACCCCCAACGCGGCGGTTATCGCCGTGAGTCGCAGAAGCCCCGTGGCGCGCGACAGAATGGTGCCTACCGTCATAACCGCAGAGGCGCGCACGAGGGACATCGGGTTAGGCCGAGTCTGCGCTGGGCCTTGCTCCTTCACCTTGGAATCGACTCAGCCGGCTCGGTCCCGAGAGTCGTGTGTTTGTCGCCGCAAGCTCTCAGGCGGTCACTCTCCTTCGGCGACGTAACTCGCGTCTTTGACCATGAGTTCGTACAACGCATTGGCCTCAGCCCGTTTCTGGCTGAGACGCTCATCCAAGAATATTGGTAGCAGCGCGGATTTCAGTGCTCGCCGCTCGTCCGAGGGACGGGGGATCATCGTCTCCTGCGGGCGCTCTCCGCCTCTAGAGTGATAGTCCTCGATCTGTTCGAAGCACTTCTTGACGTTGTCCGCGGAGTGCTCGAACTCTTGGAAGGAAGTCCCGTAGCGTTCGTTGACCCGCCGAATGACGGCACCGAAGTCGGTTACGACCTCCTCGAAGCGCGCGCAGACAAAGCGCGAGAGATGCTTGACGAGTGGTCTGTGGAAGTGCATGTAGTCGGCCAGAGCCTGTCGGGCGCTGATCTCGGGGTGCCTGATCAAGAGCGACAGGATCGCGTCCTGCGGATTCCGGACGAGGACAAGGCTCGGGATCCCCAGCTTTATCCCGGCGAGCACTTGCGAGGCGACGTGGTGATGGTGCGCGATGTAAACGAAGGTGGGTTGCGGCAATCGGAACGCAGCAACTGCAAAGCTGTTGGCCGAGCGAGGAAAGCCTTCGATGACGATGTCGGTCCTGCGTTCCGTGGGCGGGGGGCTGACATCCAGGTAGGCGAGGCTGCGATCCCTCTCGTTCCCGCGGGTAACCCAGCGGTGCTTGAGACGAGCCGGCGGCAAATAGACACTTGGATACTGGCCCAAGAAGCTACCCAGGCCGTGCTGTAGTTGTCTGATCACCATTGCGCTCCAGCCACTGAGGTTCTCCACAAACTTTGCTCACTTGGTTCCATTATGCGGAACAAACCGAGCGAGGTTGGCATGCGCCAGGCGCGCGTAACCGGCTTGGGGTTCCATGTCCGGCTCAGTTTCTGAAAGTCGGATCCAGCCGAATGAGAAGCTGCGCCGACCTCATGCCGCAGCGCGGTCGAACCGGGTGAGCTGGGGTCGGATTCGCCAGAAATAGATGGCCGCTGCGATGAGTCCGACGATACCCAGACCCAGGATGCCAAGAAGTTGCAGGAGCACCCAAGTGACCTTGCTCTGGTCGGCAGCCTGCCATCGACTGTCCGGCTTAAGCGCAGCATCAATCGCGCCCCAGAGGGGCAGCAGCACCAGAGCGAGAGTAATCAAAATCGCGGCGCCGCCTGGAAGACTCACCGATTGAGTATCTCAGGGAAACGTGAAGGTTGTCTACGACGAGCGACCTCGCGATCCACGAGCGGAAGGGACGGTTCCATTGGGGACCGCTAACTGGATACAACCCCCTCTGCGAGGGTAGGGGGAGAGAAGTCCAACTATTTGGGAGGTTGCAATGAGCGACAAGGCTCAGAACAAGGCCCAGGAGGTCAAGGGCAGTGCGCAGGAGAAGGTGGGACGCGCCACCGGTGATCGAGAGATGGAGGCCGAGGGGCGTTCCGAGCAATCCAAGAGCAACATGAAGCAGGCGGGCGAGAAGCTCAAGGATGCAGTGAAGAGTGTCACCCGCCGGCGTTAGGCCACACTCCTTCAGGATGTCCTAAGCAGGGACTTTGCGGGGCTCTGAAGGCATTGCTCCTCGCTCGGTCGACCCGCTTCGTGAACAGATCCTCCTACTCCCTTGGGTGACGCCGAGCTGGCCGTCAACGGCGAAAGCTCGTGAGCCTCACAGCGGCACCGATGAGTTTCGACGGGCGCATCGGTCTTGACTCATGATGGTGACGACCAAGGAGGAGGAGACCGATGACGAAGGTGGCGGCGGGAATCACGACCTCGCTGGACGGATACATCACCGGGCCGGACGACGGACCGGGCCGCGGTCTGGGCGAGGGCGGTGAGCGATTGCACTACTGGGTGTTCGGCGGTCCGTGGAGCTACGACGAGGACCCGAAGGGCGAGGCGACGGGCGCGGACAAGGAGCTCCTCGACGAGGCGATGGCTAGGGTCGGCGCCGTCGTCGGCGGGCGCAACACCTACGAGGCAGCGGGGGCTTGGGGCGGCCACAATCCCTTCGGAGTGCCATTCTTCATCGTGTCGCACCGGCCGGAGGACGCTCCCGGAGACGCCGGATTCACATTCGTAAACGGGCTCGACGAAGCGATCGCTCAAGCGCGGGAGGCGGCCGACGGCAAGGACGTGTTCGTCATGGGAGGAGCGGACGTCATCCGCCAGGCGCTGCGCGCCGGGTACGTGGAAGAACTGTCGATCTCGATCGCACCGGTCGTGCTCGGTAGTGGAAAACGCCTGTTCGACGACTTCGACGAGACGGTGAGCCTCGAGCACCTGCGGCTCCTCCAGTCACCGTTCGCGACGCACATCAGCTATCGCGTCGTGCGCTGACCGGCGGCCGCCTGCATCGCAAGGCGTTATCCGGCTATCGTGCGGGGTAGAGAGCGACCCAACGAGGGCCTCGTAGGTCCACTCGCAGGGGGCGGCACTGAAGCAGTCAGGCACCAGCCCAACGCGTCAAGCAAGAGAACGCGTCAGGACATGCGGCCGGCGCGCAAGCGTGGTGTGTGGATGCCTGCTGGCCTCGTCGTGCTCGGGTGATGCCTCAACACTGAATCCCGGCGGTCCCGCGGCGCAACGAATCGAGGGCCTTTGGTGGCTGATGCTCGCGATCTCCAGCGTCGTGTTCGTCGTGGTTCTCGCGTTCATCGTTGCAGGGATTGCGCGCTCGCGCCGGCCGGGTATAACCGTCTCACAACACGTGCCATGGGGTAATCGCTTTGTGGTAATCGCTGGAATCGTTCTCCCCAGTCTTATCCTGACAGCGGTTTTCCTGATATCTCTGCGCGACATGGCGGCGTTGTCCTCTCCGCCGGGGGATCCTGTGGTCACGATCGAAGTGACCGCGCGCGATTGGTGGTGGGAGGTCCGTTATCCGGAGACCGGTGCGGTGGTTGCCAACGAGATCCACATTCCCGCGGGTGAAGCGGTGCGACTTCGGCTGCTGGGTGGTGACGTGATCCACAGCTTCTGGGTACCCCGTTTGCAAGCCAAGACCGATCACATTCCCGGACAGGTAAACACCATGTGGCTCCAAGCGGATGAGCCCGGAAGGTACCGAGGTCAATGTGCTGAGTTCTGTGGTCTACAGCATGCCAACATGATCTTCTGGGTCGAGGCCGACCCACCGGGCGAGTTCGATCGCTGGCTGGCCGACAATTCTGCGGATGCCTCCGAACCGGAGAATGCAGACGCAGCGCGGGGTGAAGAGATCTTCGTCAACTCTGCCTGCGCGGGATGCCACGCCATCAGAGGGACGGAGGCGGCGGGCGATCTGGGCCCGGACCTCACACACTTGGCCGGCCGCGACACCATTGCGGCCGGCGTCCTCGACAACACGCGCGACAACCTGCGACGTTTCATCATCGATCCGCAGGGTGTCAAGCCCGGGAACACCATGCCCCCCGTCGAGTTGAGCGAGGATGAGATCGAGACCCTGTTGGATTACCTGGGTCAGCTCGACTGATGACCATCACGCGCCGTGTAACGGAGCCCACCGGCTCACCCACGATCGCGGAGACTCTGGAACGCATCTGGGGAGAGAGACCCGGCCTCGCGACCGCCATCGGCACGGTCGATCACAAGAAGCTAGGACTTCGATACCTTTATACAGGACTGCTTTTCTTTGCCCTTGGAGGTATCGAGTCGTTGCTGATTCGAGTTCAACTCGCACAGCCGAACCTCAATGTGCTCGGGCCGGAGGCTTTCAACCAGCTCTTCACGATGCATGGAACGACGATGATGTTCCTCTTTGCAATCCCTACGCTCTCCGGCTTCGGCAACTACTTTGTGCCGCTCATGATCGGAGCGCGCGACATGGCGTTTCCTCGCCTCAACGCGTTGGGCTACTGGGTATTCTTGGCGGCTGGTCTCTTCATGTACTCGAGTTTCCTGATCGGTAGTGCTCCCAACGCAGGCTGGTTCAACTACCCACCGCTCGCCAGTTCGAGTTTCAGTCCTGGGGTCAACGTCGACTTCTATCTGATCGGGTTGCTCCTCCTGGGCATCTCGACGACCGCCGGCGCGATCAACTTCATCGTCACCATCCTCAAGTTGCGTGCTCCCGGGATGTCGATCAACAGGATGCCGGTGTTCGTGTGGGGCGAGCTGGCTCTGGGTCTCGCGATCGTGTTTGCACAGCCACCGTTAACGCTCGGGCTCGTCATGCTGCTGCTTGATCGCACGTTCGGCTTCCACTTCTTCGATGCCGCGGCGGGCGGCGATCCGGTGCTGTGGCAACACCTGTTCTGGATCTTCGGCCATCCCTGGGTCTACATCATCGTGTTACCCGCCTTCGGTATCGTGTCGACCATCCTCCCGGTGATGGCGCGCCGGCGGATCGTTGGCTACACGCTCATCGTGCTGGCCGAAATGGCGGTCGCCCTCATCGGCTTCGGTGTTTGGGCGCATCACATGTTCGCGGTCGGGATTCCTCAGATCGCGCTCGGGTTCATCTCGGCCTCGAGCTTCATGGTGACTATCCCAAGCTCGATCCAGGTGTTCGCATGGCTGGCGACGCTGGTAACGGGCAGGCCCAGGCTCAATACCTCGATGCTCTACCTATTGGGATTCATAGTGATCTTCGTGGTCGGAGGCCTCTCCGGTGTGATGTTTGCGGCGATACCCTTCGATCAGCAGACGACCGACTCGTACTTCGTCGTCGCGCATTTCCACTACGTGTTGATCGGCGGAGCGCTGTTTCCGATCGTCGCCGGACTCTATTATTGGCTTCCGAAGATGACCGGCCGGATGCTCGACGAGCGTCTCGGACGGTGGAGCTTCTGGCTGACCTTCATCGGGTTCAACCTCACGTTCTTCCCCATGCACATAAGCGGGCTGCTCGGTCAACCGCGCCGCACCTACACGTACCAGGAGGGCCTCGGGTGGGACTCGTGGAATCTCGCGGCGACGATCGGCGGCTTCGTGCTCGCGATCGGACTCATAATCGTGGTGCTCAACTGGTACCGCAGTGTGCGCGCCGGGGAGCTCGCGGGGAACAACCCCTGGAACTCCGACACGCTTGAGTGGTCCATCCCCAGTCCTCCGCCTGCCTACAACTTCGAGACCATTCCCGACGTCCGGAGCCGCCACCCGATGTGGGATCAGCCGGAACTGCATGAGGGGACTCAGAGGCCGGAACTGGGCGCATTGGTACTTGCGGAGGGTCACGAGACGGTGGGCTCGTCGCTTCTCGATGCCCGGCCCCAGGTCGTGCTCGAGATGCCGGGCGAGTCGGTCTGGCCCGCGATCCTGACGCTGGCGATCACCGCACTTTGCTTCATGGTGCTGATCGAGGTGTGGCCGCTCGCGTTCCTCGCCGGCCTGGTCTCCGTCGCGGCGATGGTCGGCTGGTTCTGGCCGCGCGGCGAGTCGCAGGAGACATGACGTGATTCGCGAGGAGCTGAGGCTGACCGACGCTCGACCGGCCGAGCGCGAGATCGCGCGTCACGCCTCGGGAACAAGCGCTCCGGGGTGGTGGGGCATGGTCATGCTCATCGCAACCGAAGCCATGTTGTTCGGGTCGCTCATCGCCGCGTATTTCTACATCCGCTTCGGCTCGGACCCCGTATGGCCACCCGACGGCATCGCGACTCCCTCTCTCGAGCTGCCGCTGATCATGAGCGTCATCCTGTTCAGCTCGAGTGTCCCGACGCACATCGCCGAGCGCGCCGTCAAGAAGGGCCGCCAGGGCCCGTTGCGCTGGGGCCTGTTGCTTGGCTTTCTGCTGGGTGCTTTGTTTCTCGGGCTACAGATCGGCGTCGAGTACCCCGAGAAGTTGCATGAGTTCTCACCGACGGATAACGCTTACGGCTCGTTGTTCTACACGATCACCGGTTTCCACGGGTTGCACGTCGCAATCGGGCTGGGGATGAGCGCATGGGTGCAGTTGCGCGCGTGGCGTGGCGCCTTCGACGAGCATCGTCATGTCACCGTGCAGAACTTCGTTATGTACTGGCACTTCGTCGACGTCGTGTGGTTGTTCGTCCTGTCCACCATCTATCTGTCGCCGAACTTCTGAGGCATCGACATGAGTCAGAGCGCGATCACAGAGAGTGAACGAGGAGGCTCGGCGCGACTGTGGGTGGGGATGCTGACCGGCCCCGGGGCTTGGAGCTTGCAGATCCTCATCGGTTACAACCTCGAGGAGATCGCATGCAGGTCCGGTTCGACCCAGCGGATGATCGCCGGAGCCGGCATCGAAACGGTAATCGTGTCGCTGACCTTGTCGCTGATCGTCCTGACCATGGGGGCCGGTGTCGTGGCTTACGACTGCCTCAGACGGATTCGACGCGCGGCCGATTACGAGGCGGACACCGGCAAGAGTCGCGCCTTGTGGATGGCTAGAGTCGGCATAATCAGCAGCGGGATATTTGCTTTCATGCTTGGCTTGGGGCTTCTCCCCGCGCTGTTCTTCCAGGTCTGCGATCCGCCGCTGTGATCTCCTCGCATGCCGGCGCGTCGCCGGGTGAGCTCTGGGCAGCATGGAACCTCGATCCTGTGGTGTTGCTCGGGATCCTGCTGCCGGCGACGCTCTACGCAAGGGGAGTGAGCACCCTGTGGAACCGAGGGACGCGCCGGGGGGTGTCGCTCCGGCGCGTCGTTGCCTTCTATGCGGGACTGGTCTCCTTGCTGATAGCGGTCGTGTCTCCGCTGGACGCGCTGTCTCATGCGTTGTTCTCCGCGCACATGGTGCAGCACCTAACGCTCGTCCTGCTAGCGGCACCGTTGCTTGTGTACGGCGCCCCCCTGGTTCCAATTTCTCTTGGGTTACCGCAGCATCTCCGACGCGGGATGCACGGCGTTCGCTCGTCCACGGTGGTGCAGAGGGCGAACATGCTGCTGCTTGCGGCGCCCGTGGTCTGGTCGCTGCACGCGGCTACTCTGTGGATGTGGCACGTGCCCGCGCCGTATGAGCGAGCCCTGACCAGCGAGGTCGTCCACGCGTTCGAGCATGTTTGTTTTCTCGGGAGCGCTTTGCTGCTGTGGACGTTGGTCATCGGTTCTGCGCGCCGCCGCCGGCTCGACCGAGCCCTGGCCGCGGGTCTGCTGTTCTTCACCGCGTTGCAAAGTGGGGCGCTCGGGGTCGTACTCACCTTTGCTTCGTCTTCTCTGTACGAGGGGCACTCCGCTGCCGCATGGGGCCTCGACCCACTGACCGACCAGCAACTCGCCGGTGTCATCATGTGGGTGCCGTCGGGCATCGTCTACCTCATAGCGATAGTCGTGCTGGCCTACCGGTGGCTCGAAGACGGCCCGCTTCCGGCGGAACCAGATGGCTCGGTAACGGCGCGTCTCAGCGCGGGGGAAAACCTCTGATGCTGGAACGACTCATTCTGGCCGCAACGGTCGTCGCCTTAGTAAGCGCGTGCAGCTATCTCGAAGGCGAGATGAGCGAGCCATTCCGGCCGCCACCTCGAGATCCGACGGTGGCCGATGTCGGAGAGCAGCTCTATCAGCGCGACTGCGCATGGTGCCATGGCGGAGAGGGCCAGGGCACGGCGAATGGTCCTGATGTCGTCACGGGAGAGAACGGGCCGGCGTTGACCGACTTGATGTTACGGACCGGGCGCATGCCGCTGTCGGTGCCGAACGAAGCAGCGCAGCACGGCGAGCCGAAGTACGACGAGGATCAGATTGCGGCCATCGTCGACTACGTGACGTCCCTCGATGACGAGCCGGGTCCGGACATCCCTGCCACGGATCCCGAATCGGCGGACCTGGCTCTTGGTACCGAGCTGTACTTGGAGCATTGCGCGGCCTGTCATTCGACGACCGGGATCGGCGGAGCCCTTAGCTCCCAGCAGGCGGAGGAGGCCGAACGCATCGGTGCCGGCGGCTCGGGTCTCGTCGCTCCCGGTCTCGATAACGTCACGGACGTCGAAGTCGCCGAGGCGATGCTGACGGGTCCGGGCAACATGCCGGTGTTCTCCGAGGACACTTTCAACAGAGAGGAGCGGGACGCGATCGTGCGCTACGTCGGCTACCTTCAGGATCCCAATTTGCGCGGAGGCGCTTCGATCGGACGAATCGGTCCCGTGGCGGAGGGGGCTGTTGCCTGGCTGGTGGCGATCGGACTGTTGTTGCTTACGGTGCGATGGATCGGCACGAGGGCGGGAGAAACGTGAGGCGGGGTAGGGAGCGACCGGCGCGTCGCGGGGTGATCGGCGCGGGATTCGTGGCGAGCCTGCTGTCGTCGATAGGGCTGTGCGTGGTCTATGCGCTGGGGGGCCAGCCGCAGACCGAGGGCGCACTGCTCGCGATCTCCCTGGGTGGGATCGCCCTGGGACTCATCCTTTGGGGCAAGGATCTCATGCCCAGTTCGCCCTATGTCGAGGAGCGCGAGGCGAGCCCTCACCAGCGAGAGGAGCGGGCGCAGGCGGAAGATGCGTTCGAGCGCGGTGTCGTACCGTTGCAGCGCCGAACCTTTCTCGCAAAGCTGCTGGGGGCGGCCCTCACCGGACTCGGTGTCGTGGCGCTGTTTCCGATTCGTTCGCTCGGAACGAGCCCGGGGCGATCGTTGTTCGTCACGAGTTGGGGGCCCGGCGTGCGGCTCGTGGACATCGACGGCTCCCCCATCGCTCCCGACGACCTCGAGGTCGATGGCGTGCTCACCGTGTATCCGCAGGGCGCACTCGACGAGGCGGATTCGCAGACACTGCTGCTGCGTTTCGATCCCGCGGAGGCCCTGCCCAACGCCGAGCGCGGGTGGACGCCCGAAGGGTGCCTCGCGTTGTCCAAGATCTGCACCCACGCTGGCTGCCCCGTGGGTCTCTATCAGGTCGAGTCCCATGAGTTGTTCTGCCCCTGTCATCAGTCGGCCTTTTCCGTGCTGGAAGGCGCTATCCCCACCACCGGGCCGGCAACGAGACCACTGCCGCAACTGCCGATCGGGATCGATGACCAAGGTTTCCTGGTCGCCACCGACGACTTCCCCGAACCCGTGGGGCCCGGCTTCTGGAGACGACCGCGATGATCAAGCGGACGGCTCGCTGGATCGATGACCGGCTGGGGTCGTCGGCGTTCGTGGAGGAGTCACTGAACAAGGTCTTTCCCGACCACTGGACGTTCATGCTGGGAGAGATCTCGCTCTACTCGTTCGTGATCCTCGTCATCACCGGCGTGTTCTTGACCTTCTTCTTCGACGCGAGCATTGCCGAGACCATCTACGAGGGCAGTTACGAACCGCTGCAGGGAGTCGAGATGACGGAGGCGTATCGTTCGACGCTCGACCTCAGCTTCGACGTCAGAGCCGGGCTCGTCATGCGCCAGATCCATCACTGGGCGGCGCTGATCTTTGTGGCCGCAATCGTCCTGCACCTATGCCGGATCTTCTTTACGGGAGCGTTTCGCCGGCCGCGAGAGATCAACTGGATGATCGGCGTCACGCTTCTGATTCTGGCGATCTTCAACGGCTTTGCCGGATACTCGCTCCCCGACGATCTCCTCTCGGGCACTGGTTTGCGGATCGCCTACTCGATCGGACTATCCGTTCCGCTCATTGGCGAATGGCTCGTGTTCTTGATCTTCGGCGGCGAGTACCAAGCCGATCAGATCATCGGACGGTTGTTCTCGTTGCACATCCTGATCATCCCAACTCTGATCGCAGGGCTGATTGGTGCACATCTCGCCATACTGTGGCGTCAGAAGCACACTGATTTCCCCGGCCCCGGACGGCGTGAGACCAACGTCGTCGGGTCCAAGGCGTGGCCCACGTACGCCGCGAAGTCGCTGGGGCTGTTCTTCGCGGTCGCCGCCGTCTGCGCCGCGCTCGGCGGCCTCGTGCAGATCAATCCCGTCTGGCTCTACGGACCTTACGAACCACAGCAGGTTACGAGCCCGGCGCAACCTGACTGGTATATGGGATGGCTCGAGGGCGCCCTCCGGCTTTTTCCTCCGTGGGAGGTCCAAGTCTTCGGTTACGAGATCCCCAATCCTTTCTTTCCCGGTGTCCTCTTGCCGGGCATCACGTTCGGGCTGCTCTACCTGTGGCCCTTCATCGAGCAACGAGTCACGGGCGATCGAGAGATCCACCATGTGCTCGACCGGCCGCGCGACCATCCGGTGCGAACGGCATTGGGAGCGGCAACGATCGCGTTCTACACGGTCCTGTTTCTCGCCGGAAGCAACGACCTGCTGTCCAAGTGGTTCCGCATCCCGATCGAGGCGTTGACCGTCGGCTTCAGGGCGCTGCTCTTCGCTGCGCCGCTGGCCGTGGGCCTATTGGTGTACAGGTTGATGGACGCTCTCAAGGCCAGTCGAGCCGAACGACTGTCACGGATGCCGTGGTCGGCACTCCGCCGCTCCGAACCGGCTCGATCGAGCGAACCATGAGCGCCTCAGAAGGGGCTCGCCTGGAGATCGAGCGCGCCGGCGACGGCCGGTGGAGCTGGCGTTACGTGGATCCCTCCCTGTCGGTCGACTTATCGGCGAACACGACCTTTTCCAGTCCGCATGAGGCGGCCTCGTCGGCACAGCGCGCCTACCCGGAGATTAAGGGCGTGATAGGTCCGCCGAGCGTGGGCGCTCCGTCGGACGACGTGGGCGATGTCTGGTCCCAGCTCATGCGCCTGCTAGTCGCTCTGGCTCTGTTCGCGGCCATGTTCGCCGGTCTGCGACGGCTCGCAAACCATCGCGCGAGCATGAGTCGTTGAAATCTCGCAAGGCGCCGACTGAGCACCGTGCCTGAGTCTCCCGGACTGGGCTCTTGACGACATCATTTCTGCACTTCGAAATAACTAGGAACCTCGCTTGAAACACGTCTTGGACGCAGGAAACTCAACTAGGCATGACGAGTTCATCGGAGAGGTGCAACATCGGATACTCGGTTCGCGCCGAGATGCTGAGCGCGACACAAGGGTCATGTTGGATTGTGCAAGCTTGTGTGGCTCGCGATCACCATCATAGATGGGGTATGTCCCATGGTGAGCCTCCGCGGTTTCGAATGGGTATTCAGGTAGTAGCCTTCTTCCTGCTGCGCAAGGGGTCCACTGTGCTATCGATCCTGCGACTTCTCTGAGATCAGGGCCAAAGGCTAGGTGGGCGGTGTTTTTCTCGCTATCAGTGCTCGCGATCCGGGCCGGGGCTTGAGAGAATAACAAGGACGTAATTCTGATCTCTCGGAGGACTCCCATGACCCTGGGCCTGGCACAGCGGCAGACCGACCTCTTCGACGACGCCAAGCGCTTCTGCGACGAGACCGTGCCGGCCGACTCGATCTACGCGCTGCTGCACCGCGAGCGCGACCAGCTCTTTCCCGATCAAATGTTCGAGGACCTCTTCACGACCCGCGGCCGCCGCTCGATCCCGCCTTCGATCGTGGCCACCGTGATGGTGCTCCAGCGCCTCGAAGGCTGCTCGGACCGCGAGGCGGTCGACCGGTTCACCTTCGACCTGCGCTGGAAGTACGCTGCCGGCGTGGACGAGAGCTACCCCGGCTTCGTGCACACGGTCTTGGTCGACATGCGCGCCCGCCTAAGAGAGTCAGACGATCCCGACCGGGTCTTTGGCGTCACCACCGATGTCGCCCGCGAGGCGGGGCTCGTCGGCGTGCGCCGGGTGCTCGACTCCGCCCCGCTCTACGACGCGGTCGCGACCCAGGACACCGTGACCCTCATCAGAAGCGCCATCAGAGGCCTGCTCGAGGCGTCAGACGAAGATCTCGAGGTCGAGCTCCGAGCCAAGCTCCAGCGCCACGACGACTACGCGTCAGCCGGCAAGCCGGTGTGCGACTGGGACGACCCCGAGGCGCGCACAGCCCTGGTGGACGAACTGGTCAACGACGGTCTCGACGCGCTCGAGACGCTCGAGGGCAGAAGCCTTTCCCCCGAGGTCCGTGAGGCGGCGGAGCTGCTCGCCACCGTCATCGGCCAGGATACGGACCACGGCCCCGACGACCTCTTTCGCATCGCTCGCCGAGTAGCCAAGGACCGGGTCATCTCGAGCGTCGATGAAGACGCCCGTCACGGGCACAAGACCTCGTCTCAGGGCTTCGACGGCTACAAGGGCCACATCGCGATCGACCCCGACTCCGAGATCATCACCGCGGCTTCGGTCGGCGCCGCCAATGAGAGCGACGGCTGCTCCATGCCCGAGCTGCTCGAGGAGCTGGGAGACCGAGACGAGAGCCGCACCGACGAGCAGGAGCAGGACCTGCAACCGTCACGTGATCATGACGACGACGGCAAGCCGATCGTCTACGGCGACTCGGCCTACGGCTCGGGGGCGAGCCTCGCGCTACTCGACGAGATGGGCGTATCTCCGATGACCAAGGTGCAAGCGCCGAGCGCGCCGGGAGGCCACTTCACCAAGGACCGCTTCAAGATCGATCTTGAAGCCAAGACCGTGACCTGTCCCAATGACGTCACCGTCGCTCTTAGGCCGGCGCACTCGGGAGGTGCCTACGCCAAGTTCGGCGCCGCATGCGCGTCCTGTCCGCTGCGCGACTCGTGCACCGACTCACCCACCGGTCGCGTCGTCACGGTCGGTCCTTACGAGACTCTGCTCGCAGCCGCGCGCCAGCGCCAGAAGGATCCCGCGTGGCAACAGGACTACCGTGCTCATCGTCCCAAGGTCGAACGCAAGCTCGCGCACATGCTGAGGCGCCGTCACGGTGGTCGGCGAGCACGCGTGAGAGGAAGGCCGCGCGTCGATCAGGACTGGAAGTTGCTCGCAGCAGCCGTCAACCTCGCCCGGCTTGCCGCGCTCGGCCTGAGCTTCACAGACGGAGGGACGCCCGTCGATCCTCATACCTCTTCGATCCCCGGGTCGCTTCGTCGCGTCCTAGCGCGACTTTGGAGGCGATCGCACCGCGATTTGAGGGTCCTAAGCGGCACCGGCCGGGACCGCCTCAGGATTGCTGCCGGGATGGTCTATTCGGCACCAGCCACCTAGAAATCGCTTATTCAAGGGGAGTGATGGATGCGGCAGGCTGGGACCGTGGCAGCCAAACGGGTGCGCATTCTCGTGGCTAGCGATGAAAACGCTTTAGGTTCATCCGCTCAATGACGGGCATCCGTGCCACCTCGAGGTCGGCCCGGAACTCATCCAACGTCGGAAACGTCTCCCAGTCGCCGGTTCCCGCCAAGGCCCGAGCCGCGACCAGATTCCCCGCCAGGGTGCAGACTTCCGGCGGCCAACTCAAGAGCAGCCCATAGGCGAAGCCCACGGTGAAGCCGTCGCCGGCCCCGACCTCGTCAACGACAGCCTCGACGCGCACTAGCGGGATTTCCGACAGCGCGTCTCCCTCCTTCAGTACAGCTCCTCGCTCGCCGATCCTGATCACCGCGCGCTCGATGCCGGCGACCTCCATAGCTGCAACCGTGGTGGTGAGATCCTTGGTCCCGAGCAGGACGCACGCCTCGTCGAGTCCGCACAGATACCAGGAGACATCACCGAGCAGATCGCGGTGCGCGTCGAACGCCTCGGCCGCGCTGTCCCATAGCGCTGGACGGTAGTTGGGGTCGAAGAGCACTGTCACTCCGGCGGCTCGGGCGCGGTGCGCCACGTCTATCACCATCGTGCGAGCGCTGAGACTGATCGCAGTCGTGATCCCGGTTAAGTGCACCAGGTCGGAACGCGCCAGAAACTCGCCTGGAACGTCGGCGGGAACGAGCCCACCGGCCGCTGACCCTTGTCGGTAATAGAGATTGTGACTGCGTCCGTTCTCGCGCCACTTGTAGAACAGGCCGGTGTGGGCAACGGCGTCCCGCCGCGCGACCACCTCGACTTTCTCTTTTCGGAGCGTCGACTCGATGATGTCGCCGAAGGGATCCGCCCCTAGCCGTGAGATCCACACGACGGATGCGCCGAGGCGCGCTAGGCCGACCGCGAGGTTGGACTCGGCCCCCCCGATACGCAGTTGTAGTCGCTGCCCGACGTGGGGCTGCTCGTCGTCGAGCGGGTCCAGCAGCACCATCGTCTCGCCTACCGTTAGCACGCGCCCGGCCACGCTGATCCTTACAACTCGTCGAACAGCGGCTCGAGGCGGCGATACGCGTCGATGAATAGGTCGTAACGCAGGCCGTAGCTCTTGTTACGTATGTCGTCGGGCTCGACCGTGACATCGGTCTCGGAGAGCTCGGGGGCGACGTCGAACGAGTCGACCAAGCCGATCCCCACCCCTCCGGTGAGCGCGGCCCCGAGCCCGTTGGCCTCCTCGACGAGCGAGCGGCGCGTCACCGGGATCCCCCAGACATCGGCGAGGATCTGTATCCACACATCGCTGCGCCCACCGCCCCCGATCACATCCACCGCGTCGATTGAGCGCCCCATCTCGCGAAAGGCGACGATCGCAGTGTAGAGGTTCATCGCCACGCCCTCCATGACCGCGCGCATGAGATGGCCGGGGCCATGGTGCTTGGCGAGTCCGAAGAACACGCCGCGCGCCTTGGGATTCCAATAGGGCGAGCGTTCTCCGAGGATGTGCGGGAGAAACAGCAAACCATCGTCCGCGGCTTGCACCTCGGCGGCCTCGGACGTCAGGCGCTCGAAACGGTCGGCGGAGCGGCCGGGCAGCAAGACGTCGGCTAGCCATTCCACCGAGGCTCCGCCCGCCTGCATTGTGGCCGTGGGGACGAAGAGCCCTGGGACCACATGATTGAAGGTCATGGTCCGCATCTCGGCGTCGTGCAACGGCTCGTCGGCGCTGAGCGAAATCCACGACGAAGAGCCGAGATAGGCGTATGCGCCCGCTTCTGCCGATACCACACCGGCGCCGGTTGCCGCACAGGGACCGTCGCCTCCGCCAAGCACGACCGGCGTTCCCTGCGCAAGGCCCGTGGCGTCGGCGGCATCGTCGGTGACATTGCCGACTATGGTCGTCGAGGGAACAACTTCGGGCCACAGCTCGCGAGGCAAGGCGGCTGCAGCGAGCAAGTCATCGGACCACACCCCTGCACGCTGGTCGAAGGCATTGGTGCTTGAGGCGTCCGACGGATCGGTAGCCATGATGCCGGTGAGGCGGTACACGGCGTAGTCCTTGGCTTGAAGACTCAATGCTGTGCGCTCGAACGCATCGGGCTCGGTGTCGCGCAGCCACATGAGCTTGCTGAGCGAGTAGGTTGGGTTGAGGCGGTGCCCGGTGATGTTGTAACCGCGCTCCATCGGGATGGAATCGAGCAGACGGCCGCACTGCTCGCCGGAGCGGGTGTCGGCCCAGATAATGGCGGGGCGAACCGACCGGCCCGACGAGTCGACGGGCACGACGCCCATCATCTGCCCCGAGAACGACACGCAGTCGATTGACGCGTCGGGATGAGCCTCGAGAAGCGCACGCGTCGAACACGCCACAGCATCCCACCACGCATGGGGATCCTGCTCGGCCCTACCCCTCGCCCCGAAGTCCGCAGGGTAAGTCTCGGTTGTGGACTCGACGAGAGCGAGGTCGTCGTCGTAGAGCCCGGCCTTATTGCCGGTGGTGCCGAGGTCGTGGGCGATGATCACGCTACTCCTCCCATCCCGCCAGCAGGCCGCCGACGAACTTCCTGCCCATGAACACCGTGATGAGGATCAACGGCGTCACCGTGATCAGGGACATCACCGCGATATCCCACCACTGAGGACCGTGCTGCGTCGCCTGGCCGGCGACCAGGATCGGCATCGTCTGAGCGTTGCTGAAGGTAAAGATCAGCGCGAACAGGAACTCATTCCACGAGAACACCAGCGCCACGATGAACGTGGCGATTAACCCCGGCTTCGCTAAGGGGAACGCAACATGACGGAAGACCTGCAGATCGGTCGCTCCGTCGATGCGGGCCGCCTCGTCGAGTGACAGAGGAATCTGTTTGAAGTATTGGTACATGATCCACGCCGCGATCGGCACGTTGAACATGACGTAGAGCAAGGTCATGCCAAAGCGCGAGTCGATGAGCGCGACCGAGTTGAACATAATGAACAAGGGGAGAACAACGACCACCGGGGGCAAGATCTTCTGCGACACCATCCAGAACGCGATGTTGTCGTTGCCCATGAATCCAAAGCGATAGCGGTAGCGAGATAGACCGTAACCCGCCATGCCCCCCAGCGTGGTGGCGATCGCCGCCGAGGAGACTCCGATCACCGCCGAATTGGTGAGCGAGCGCAGCGCGGCTCCGGAGAACACGCCGCTCCACGGCTCGAGGGTCGGTTCGAAGTCCACCCAGGGGATGAAGGTGGCGCCTTCGAAGATCGCCGCGGCGTTCTTGAACGACATGATCAGCGCCCAGTAGAGCGGGAAGAGCACGATCAGCGACCACACCACGAGGATCGCCGACACCACCACACGAAAGGTCTTCGACGTGTACTCCATCTAGACGAGCCCTCTTTCCTTCTTCATGAGAAGCACCGCCGGCAGGGTCAGCAGCAGCGCCCCGACAAACAAAGTCAGGGCCATGGCCGCGGCGTAGCCGAGATCGAAGAACTGAAGCCCGGCCCGGTAGGCGTATAGCGTGACCGACTCAGTGCTGTTGCCGGGGCCTCCTCCGGTGATCACGTAGACCGAGTCCATCACCTTCAGCGCCTCGACGGCGCGCAGTAGGACGATGGCGATAGTGATCGGAGCGATCATCGGCATGATTACATGACGCAGGGTCTGCCACCGGTTTGCACCGTCCACGCGCGCTGCGTCGATCACGTCCTGCGGCAAGTTTTCCAGCGCGGCGTACAGAAAGATGAAGATGAACGGCGTCCATTGCCACGTCTCGACCGCCACGACCGCGGTCATCGCAGTCGCGCGTTGGCTTAGCCAGGAGATCGGCTCGATGCTGACCAGATCGAGGGCGTGGTTGATGACACCGATGCGCTGCTCGAACATGAGCCGCCACATGTATGCAACAGCGACCGGCGTCAGCATCATCGGCATCAGGAACAGCACCCGGTAGATGCGGTCGCCGGGAGGCTTCAAGAACAGCAGCCACGCCAGCGCGAGCCCGAGACCGAACTGCAGGAGCACGCTGCCGACGGCGTAGACCGTGGTGTTGATGAGACTGTCGAGATAACGAGCATCGGTGAACAGCCGCGTGAAGTTCGTCGCGCCCAGAAACTGATACGGCTCTGTCCGCCCGATGACCCAGGACCCGACGCTCAGGGCCAGGGAGAACATGAAGGGGAAGATCGACAGCGCGAGCAACAGCAGAACTGAGGGCAGCAGAAAGCTCCTGCGCACGAAAGGACCCCCGCCCCGCCGTTGTGGTCTCTTGGCGGCGCGCGGCTGTTGTCCCGCGACGCCGATCGGCTCGGAGCCGGCTCTCATTCCTCCAAACCCAGGGACGTCTGGTAGAGCTCGAGCTGTTGGTCACGATCGAGTCGCTCGGTAATCTGATCCCACTGCTCGGCGACCTCGTCGAGGGCCTCCTGGGGAGACGACTGACCTGCCAGCGCCGCGGTCACGCCGGCATCGAGCGCATCGAGGTACTCGAATGCACCGGGGATCCTCAGATCGGGCTGGACGAACTCGGCCGTCAGGCTGTTGAGCGTCTCGTCGAGGTAGGCCTGCGCCGCATCCCGCTCCCAGCCCGACTCCTCCCAGGCTTCGATGTCGTCGAAGTGCGACTGGCGGAAAGGCTGGTAGCCGACCGCAGCCTCCTCGTTGTCGCGCATCGAGACGAGCTGGACGCTGATCTCTGCAGACGTCAGGAAGCTGATGAGATCGAATGCGGCGGCCTGGTTCTCGCTCGCGGTTGGAATCGCCGCACCCCACCCGTTGGCCGCCATGAACGGCACGCGGTTGCCCTCTTCGGACTCGGTCCACTCGCTGCTGGCGTGGTCGTAGACCTCCTCGGAACCGGGGATCTGCTGGAATCCGATCAGCTCCTGATTGCTGCGATCGGGCGGGATCATTCCGATCGACGCCCAGTCGAGAGCGAGCGCGGCATTGCCCTGCGGGAACTGCGCCCGGATGTCGCCGACGTCGAACTCAAGGACGTCCGAGGGTCCGTAGTCGACGATGTCGACCATGTCTTCGAGTGCCCGCACGTGACCCGGCGAGTTGATCAGCGGGGTCATGTCCTCGGGGTCGAAGAACAGCTCCCATCCCTCGCCCTGTGACACGTACGGCACCATGCGCGCCAGCGCGGTCCAGAAGGTCTGCGTCTTGCGGGCCATCGACTCCATGACGCCGGCAACCTCGCCGTCTTCGCTGAAGTACCGCGCGACGTCGCTGTATTGCTCCCAGGTGTCAGGGGGCTCGAGTGGGTAGCCGTTTTCATCCTCGAAGGAACGCTGATGATTGGGTGAGTCGACAAGCTCACGGTTGTAGTAGGCAGTGAATACGTCACAGTCGAGCGGAATGATGTAGGTGCTGCCCTCCCACTCGTTGATGTCCTGGCAACGGGGCAGGACATCATCCCATGCGATCGCCTCGTTGCCCTCGATGTGCTCGTCGAGTGGTTCGAGGAAGCCGCGTCCCGCCATGTCGCCGAGCCATGTCGGGAGGATGATCGCAACGTCGTACTCGTTGGCACCGGCCTGGAACGAAGACATCAGCTTCGGAAAGATCTCGGCGAAGGGAATCTCGACGAACTCGACCGTCGCGCCGGTCTCCTCCTCCCACTGACTGACGTAGGGTTTGATGGGGTCTCCCAGCGAGGACCCGACTTCAACCGCGAGTCGCAAGGTCACGTCCTCGAGGGCCGTCTCCCCCCCACTGAGCTCGCCACCCTCTTCACCGTTTCCACCGACCGACCTACCGTCGCAAGCCGTCAGCAGCAGCGCGATCGCGATCGAAATGATCAGCAGTGCTCGATGCTTCGACCAGGTCTTCGTCATTTGTTCCCCCTTGGGTGAACTACTGCGCCAGATAGCCTCCGTCGACGTAAAGTGCGTGTCCCACGAGATAGGACGCCTCGTCCGAAGCGAGAAAGGCCACGGCCCTCGCCATCTCCTCGGCGCTGCCGAGCCTCTTGATTGGTAGTTGCTCGACCGCCTCGCGCGACGCATTCTCTGGATCGGGCTGGAGGTTGAGCCACTCCTGGAACATTGGGGTGTCGATGAAGCTCCCGCAGACGCAGTTGACGCGGATGCCGTGCTCGATTAGTTCAAGCGCCATCGATTTGGTAAGTAGAACGGCACCGCCCTTGGACGCGCAGTACGCAGCCGACTCCGGCATGCCGACGATTCCAAGCATCGAGGCATTGTTGACGATGACCCCGCTTCCGGCCCCCAGCATGTGGGGCAAGACGGCTTTGGAGGTGCGAAAGATGCTCTTGAGGTTGATGTCGAGCGTCTGATCCCATTCCTCGACAGAAAGATCGACGAGCGGGGGCCGGGGGAGGCGGCCGGCGGTTCCGGCGTTGTTGAAGAGAATGTCGATCTTGCCGAAGCGATCGATCCCAGCATCGACGAGCGCCATGACCTGGGTTTCATCACGCACGTCGGCGTGGCGATAGACGATTTCTTGGAGATCGAGTCCTTCTGGGTCCTTGAGATCGCCGATAACTAACTCGGCCCCCTCGGCACGCAGGAGCTCGGCTGTCGCACGACCGATGCCCGACGACCCCCCGGTTATGAGCGCCACCTTGCCCTTGAATCTCGGTCCCGTGGCCGACCCCCTTGTGACCCGCCTCGGCATGATCACCAAAGCGCCCCTGGTTGTTGCATTATACTTACATATTGATTAAGTATTGATACGGAAACAGTATGGCCTATTTACCTTCGTTGTCAAGATCAGGGGGATGTTTGTGCAGAGCAGGTCAGCGGGCTCCGCGACGCTTCAGCGCGCCCTGGACGTCCTAGAGGCAGTCGGTGCCTCCGAGCCGCATGGACTTAGTGCGCAAGAATTGGCGCGCCGGCTCAGCGTCAATCGCGTCACGGTTCACAGAATCCTGCAGTCCTTCTGTGCGCGCGGATACGTTCGCCAGGAGGGTTCCGGCAAGCCCTACAGACTAGGACTGCGACTGCTCGAGCTGGGAGAGGAAATCGTGGCCAATCTCGACATCGCCTCGGTCGCGCGGCCTTTCCTGCAGGAGCTCGTCGACCACACCAAAGAGACCGCTCACCTAGCGGTTCTCGATAACGCGGAGGCCGTCTATGTAGCGAAGGTCGAGTCTCGTCACGCGATGCGCCTGGTCTCGCACATCGGCAGCAGGGTGCCGCTCTACTGCAGCGCTCTTGGCAAGGCTCTGCTGGCGACCTACGCCGATACCGACCTTGAGTGGCTCGTTTCGCAGCAGAGCTTCGATCCTCGCACGCCACGCACCATCTCTGACCCCGAAGCGCTCCGACGCGAGGTATCGCGCATCCGCCGCCAGGGTTTCGCACTGGATCTGGCGGAGAACGAGCGCGGTGTGCACTGTATCGGCGCGGCCGTTCTGGGACGCCGCGGCGAGGGAATAGCGGCCGTGAGCGTATCGGGCCCGGCCGAGCGCATCACTCGCAAATCACTCGATGACTACTCAACGTTGGTGATGAAGGCTGCGCAGGCTATGGGAGCTGAGCTGGGCCCGACGAACGCCCGCTGAGCCCAGGAGTGATCAGGTGCCCCTTAGGCCTTCCCCCCCTCAGAGCCGACGGTCAGCGTCCATCCAGGTCGCGCCACGCGCTCTGGGTTTCTTCGTAAGCTGCCTGCGATGACAGCACAGATTCGCACCGTTTCCGGGGACATCGATCCACTCGAGCTTGGTCCCACGTATTGCCATGAGCACTTGCTAACCCAACCGGCAAAACATCTCGTGGGCCCCGACGACGACTTGGTTCTTAACGATGTCGAGCGCGCCCGTGTGGAACTGCAGGACTTCCGGGACAGTGGAGGGCGAGCTTTGGTCGAGGTAACCACTCCCGAGTTCGGCCGCGATCTCGACGGACTCAGAACCTTGTCGGAGCGCTCGGATGTCGCGGTGATAGCCGCAACGGGCCACGTCAGCGAGGACTACTGGCGCGGCGTGATCGACCTCGACTCACTCTCGGAACAGGACCTGGTGGAGGAGTTCGTCGGTGACCTCACCCAGGGCACTGCCGCGGGAAGTCGTGCCGGCGTCATCAAGGTCGGATCGTCTCTGAACGAGATCACGCTAACGGAGACCAGGGTCTTCAAAGCCGCGGCTGCCGTGCAGCGAGACACCGGCGCTCCCATCACCACGCACACCACCGCGGGAAGTGCGGCCATGGAGCAGGTGCGACTTCTCGAGGAGGCGGGAGTGGCGACCGACCGAGTTTGTCTCGGTCACCTCGATCGGCGCCTCGTGTGGGACGAGCACGTAGCGCTTGCGCGCACGGGCGTGTGGCTCGGTTACGACTGCATCTCTAAAGAGCAGTACCAACCCGACAGCCTGCGCGCCCAGTTCATCGTTCGCTTGTTCGAGGAAGGCCATGGCGGTCAGATACTTCTGTCGGGAGATCTGGCCCGCCGGAGCTATCTCAGCTCCTGGGGCGGACGGCCCGGATACCGCTACCTCATCAAAGATTTCACCGCGCTGCTCGTAAACGCGGGGCTAACCGAGGCCGACGTCGATGGGCTGCTGCGAATCAATCCGCGCCGTTTTCTGACGTGGTCCTGAGGCGGGCATAAGCCGCGCTTGACCCCCGCGGCCACGATGAGGTATGTGTCCGGACATCATGACAAGTTCGAGTGGCGACCTCATGCTGTTCATCGGCGTGACCACCGGCGGCTCGAGCATCATGAAGTTGTTCCCTCGATGGGCCGCGGCACTTGGTCTGGATGCCGGCATCGAGGGGCGGGATCTGCCCATAGGGGCGCCGGCGGAGGTCTACCGGACGGCGGTCGAGGAGATCAGGGACAACGACCGTATCCGAGGTGCCCTTGTCACGACCCACAAGGTTGACGTCTATCGCTACGCGGCCGACCTCTTCGACGATCTCGATGACAACGCTCGACTGTGCCGTGAGGTCTCGAGCATCTCGAAACTCGGTCGCAAGTTGATCGGCCATGCCAAGGACCCGATCACGGCGGGGCGCTCGCTCGAACGGATCCTCGCCGGACGGCCTCCGCCTTCCGGGGCTCTCTGCCTCGGCGCAGGGGGGGCCGGCACCGCAATCTCGGTGTACCTCGTGCGCCATTCCCGCCCACCCCGACGTCTCGTCGTCACCGACCGGGAGCCGGACCGGATCGACGCGCTGAGAACCATCTGCCGCGAGGCCGGCGGAGATGAACTGGTCGAAGCCCACGTTGCTACCGCTACCAAGTACCACGACGAGTTGCTCGGCTCTCTCGAAGACCGAGCGCTGGTGGTCAACGCCACCGGCATGGGCAAGGACACTCCCGGCTCGCCACTCAGCGACGACGCGCCCTACCCTCGCGGGGCCATCATCTGGGAGCTCAACTACCGAGGCGACCTCGATTTTCTCGAGCAAGCGGCCCGGCGCCGCGACGAGTGGGGGCTCGAGTTGCACGACGGCTGGGACTACTTTCTCCACGGTTGGAGCGAAGTCATCTCCGAGGTCTTCGACACCGGTATCGACGACGCCCGCCTCGAGCGGCTGGGACGCGTGGCCGAGGACTTCCGACCGGCGTGATCCCAAGTTGGCGAGTGGCTCGCCTCTTGACCGTCGTTCGCTTACCGTCATAAGGTCATCCTGTACGGACAGGATGTCAAGTTGTGACCCAGGTTCGCTGCGAGTCAGGCTCGATCATGAAGGCGAGGGCTCCGGGTTGACCCATTTACCGGTCACCAAGATCGATCGATCATCGCCGGTCCCCTATTACTTTCAACTGCGGAAGTTGCTGGCGGAGGAGATCGCAAGCGGACGTTGGAGTCCCGGCGACAGGATCCCCTCAGAGCCCGACGTCTGCCGGCATTTCGACGTCTCTCGCACGACGGTTCGCCAGGCTCTGTCCGAGCTCGAGAGCGAGGGACTGATCCGTAAGGACAGGGGGCGGGGGACCTTCGTGGCTCAACCGCGCACGTCGTCTTGGCTTCTTCAGTCCTCGAGTGGGTTCTTCGACGAGGCGAGCCGCAGCGGGCGGAGCGTGACCTCGCTACTCCGAAGGGCCGAGGTGACGGAGTTGCCGAGCTGGGCCAGCGACTCCCTCCGGCTTCCGGAGGGCAGCCGCGGCGTGACACTCGAACGACTCCGGTGGGTTGACGACCGTTTGGTGATGTACGTCGAAACCCATCTGCCCGAGCACCTCGGCGACGTCGTCCTCGCGGCCGATCTTCGAGGTGGGTCGCTGTACCGGACGCTCGAGGACCAACTCGGGCTGGCGGTCGCCAGCGGGCAGCGCGTCGTCGAAGCAACGACCGCACAGGACGAGCTGGCCGAGCTGCTCGAGGTACAGCCCGGCGCGCCCCTCCTGTTCGTGCAATCGGTCTCGCTCGACGCAACCGATGAACCCTTCGAGTGCTATCGAGCGTGGCACCGAGCCGACCGCACCAAGATCGAAGTTCAGGTGGTCAATCAGGACGTGGCTACGCGCGCCGGTTTCGAGCCGGTGACGTTGAGGATCTCGAGCCCACCGTGAAGACTGCGTTGGTCACCGGCGCCACCAGTGGTATCGGCAGAGCCACGGCTCTGGCGCTCGCGCACGACGGCTTTTATGTGCTGGCTACAGGACGTGACGGCGCGCGCGGCCGGTCGGTTGCGACCGAGCTAACCGAGCATGGCAAGGGAGATTTCATCCCCCGCGACCTGGCGTTGGAGGGGGCGTGTGATTCGCTGGTCGACGATGTCGTCGAGCGCACAGGACGGCTCGACGTCCTCGTGAACAATGCGGGGGTTCATTTCCTTGCGCCTGTCGAGGCGACTGACCCCGACGAGTTCCGGCAACTTCTCGAGGTGAATGTAATTGCACCCGCACTACTGGCGCGCGCCGCGGTGCCGGTGATGCGTTCGGGTGGAGGTGGAGTGATCGCCAACGTATCGAGTGAAGCCGGCATCGTGGCCGTGCCCGGACAGATGGCCTACAACCTCTCCAAGGCGGCTCTCATCATGCTGACCAAGTCGATCGCGGTGGATCACTCCGACGACGGCATCCGCGCAGTAACGATCTGTCCCGGAACCACGCGCACTCCGCTGGTGGAGGCCGCCATCGCCTCCGCACAGGATCCCGCCGCGCATGAGCGGTGGCTCGCATCGAGCCGTCCCCTGAAGCGTCTGGGGACCGAGCAGGAGATCGCGCGCGTCATCGCGTTCGTCGTAAGCGACCAAGCGACATTCATGACAGGAACCGAAATCGTCGTTGATGGCGGATACACCGCCGTCTAGGGGGAGGTGACCGATGCTTCGTAGAGCATCACTGATAGGCACGGTTCTCGTGCTGAGCTTGACAATCGCCGCATGTGGTCGTGACGGAGGAGGAGCCGGGGACGACGGCAACGGCGACGGAGGCCGGGCGTCCGAAACGATCACGATAGGGTGGACTCCGCCGGACATCACGGGAGTCTTCCAAACCGCGACTGATTTCTTCGAGCAAGCTGCCGAAGAGGCCAACGAGAACGGCTTCGATGTCGAGGTAGTCAGCCGGTCGCCGGAAACGCATACTTCGTTTGCCGATCAGTTGGCGATCGTCGAGGACTTCATCAGCCAGAGCGTGGACGTGATAGCCATCTCTCCCGCCGACACCGAGGCGATCAAGCCCGCCATCCAGCAGGCCAACGAAGCTGGTATCCCCGTGATCATGGTGAACCTTCTCGAGGAGCAAACCGATATCGAGATCGCGAGCTACATCGGTTTCGACAACTCCGAGGCCGCTGCGGTGTCGGCTTACTCGGTGTTGGACTACTTCGGGGGCCCAGGGGTACTCGGCGCCGGTGATGAGGTCGAGGTGGAGGAGGATCAGTACCTCGATCTCGAGTGGTGGGAAGAGACCTACGCCGACGTCGACTCCGGGGACATCGAGGCTCACGGCGTCATCATCGAGGGCATCGCAGGAACCTTCTTCTCGCAGGCGAGGCTCGACGGTTTCAACGGTGTCATCGAGGATTACCCGGGCGTCGAGGTCATGGGCCAGCCCATCGCGGCGGATTGGAACCGCGAGCGGGGAATCGAAGCCACCGAGACCTTCTTGTCGCGCTTCTCGCCTGAGGAGCTGGACTTCATATGGGCCGCATCGAACGAGATGGGTCTGGGGGCGATGCTGACCGCCGAGCGCCGAGGAGTGCTCGATGCCAGTGGAGGGTCGACGCCGCCAGAGGGCGAAGCAGTGTCGATCTTCACCAACGACGTCACGCCCGAATCGACAGACGCGATTCGGGAGGGACAGCTCATTGCCGAGACTCATCACGGCTTCCCAGAGTGGGGATGGTTCGGTACCGAGTTCGCCGTGAAGCTGGCCTGCGGCATCGAAGTTCCACAGTCGCAGGACATCCGCCCTCGCACCGTATGGGAGGGCAATGCCGACCTCTTCTATCCTGAGCCCGAACTGCCCGAGATCGACTGGGAGCAGATCGCGTCGGAGTGTGGCTAAGGCCTTGTCGCTTCTGGAGTTATCAGGAGTCCGTAAGGCGTTCCCGGGCGTCACGGCCCTCGCCGGCGTTGACCTGAGTGTTGACACCGGCGAGGTCCACGCTCTCCTCGGCGAGAACGGCGCGGGCAAGTCCACTCTGATGAAGGTCATCGCAGGAGCAGTGATGCCGGACGCGGGCCGGCTCCTGCTCCGCGATGAGGAACTGGAACTGGGCTCGCCGGAGGTTGCGCGGGTGTCGGGTATCGCTGCCGTCTATCAGGAACTCAGCCTCGTCCCCTCACTCTCGATCGGTGAGAACGTGTTGCTGGGACGGTGGCCGCGTACGCGACTTGGGCTCATCGACTGGCGCGCGCTGTTTAGAGAATCGAAACGTTACCTGAACATGATCGATTTCGAGATCGATGTGCGCAGGGAGGTTTCCGGCCTGGGAATGGCCGAACGTCAGCTGGTGGAGATCGCCAAGGCTCTCGCATCCGGTGACGTCAGCGTTCTACTGCTCGATGAACCGACCTCCGCGTTATCGGCTCGGGAGTCCACAAGACTCTTCGACATCATCGACGAGCTCAAGCAACGGGGAGTCGCGATCGTCTACGTCTCGCACCGCCTCAAGGAGATCCTGAGGATCGCGGATCGCGTCACTATTCTGCGTGATGGCAAGTTGATCGACACCGTTTCGTCTGCGGGGGTCGACGAGGCCAGCCTCGCGAGCATGATGGTCGGCCGTGAAGTGAAGGAACCGTCCGCCTTGCCTCGCTCGAACCACGAGAGGACCCGTTCCAACGTAGTGCTTCTCGCCACGGGATTCGGCCGGAGGCCTCGCCTCAAGCACGCCGACTTGGAGCTGCGGGAGGGGGAGGTCCTCGGTGTGTTCGGGCTCGTAGGGGCGGGTCGCACCAGGCTTGCGCGCGCGCTGTTCGGGCTCGAGCCGGCAACCCACGGAACGCTCGAACTCTTCGGAAAGGTGCGTCGAATCAAATCACCCGCGGAAGCAATCGAGCATGGGCTCGGCTACGTTGGAGAGGATCGCTCCATCGGCCTCGTACCGCGCATGTCGGTTGCGGAGAACGTGACCCTGGCAACTCTCAGCTCGGGCCGGAACCCGCTGGTTGATTTCGCCGGAGATCGTCGCATTGCCAAGCGCTACGCCAAGGAGCTCGGCATTCGCGTGCCGTCGGTCGACTCGCTCGTCGATACTCTGTCGGGGGGCAACCAGCAGAAGGTTCTGCTGGCTCGCTGGTTGTGCTCGAGGGCGAGGATCCTGGTGCTGGACGACCCTACCCGTGGAATCGATGTCGGCGCGAAGGAAGAGGTCTTTCGGCTCGTTCGCAAGCTGGCCTCCGAGGGCGTGGCCGTGCTGTATCTGACCTCGGAAATCAAGGAGGCCCGCTCGTTATCGGAGCGGTTGCTCGTGATGGCGAATGGAAGAGTGGTGACCGAGATGGACCCTTCAGCACCCGAGGAAGCCATCATGGCGGCGGCGGGGGGTGGCGCCCATGGGTGAGGCTGCGAGCGAAGGCAAGGAGCCGCGCCTCAGCGACAAACTGAGTTCGATCATCGCTCGCATCATTTCTGCCGCCGGCGGAGTGGGCGGCGCGCTGTCGATTCTTGCGATGCTGATGCTGGCGTTCTTCATCGCTACTCCCGACTTCCTCACGGTCAACAACATGCTGAATGTCCTGCGTCAGTACTCCGTGCCGGCCATACTGGCCGTCGGCCAGACCCTGGTGATCGTGTCTGCCGGCATTGACCTGTCCGTGGCGTCGACCGCCGCGCTGTCGGGCAGCGTAATGGGTGTCTCGTTCGCCCATTGGGGATGGCCCGAGCCGGCCGCGCTCGGCCTTGGCCTGTTGGCGGGTTTCCTCGTGGGAGCGTTCAACGGTTTTGTCATCACGAAGTGGAAGGTGCCCGATTTCATTGCCACACTTGGGACCTTCACCGCTGTGCGGGGCATCGCGCTGCTCGTTACCGATGGTCTTCCGGTTCCCGACTTCGACCGGGTCGTCGAGGGGCGCCGAGTTCCCGAGACCGTGTCGACGCTAGGAGCAGATTCGGTGCTTCGAATACCCCTGATCGCGATCGTCGCCCTCTCTTGCGCGGCGATCGGATGGTTCATCCTGACGCGCACGCGCCTGGGCCGATCCGCCTACGCGATCGGCGGCAACCGCGAGGCGGCAAGGGTCTCGGGAATCAAGGTCGAGCGCTCGAAGCTGTGGATCTACATCATCTCGGGACTGCTCGCCGCGATCGCGGGTTTCATGCTGACCGGACGGCAGGGAAGCGCCAACGCTCTGATGGGCGAGGGGATGGAGTTGCAGTCCATCGCGGCGGTTGTCGTCGGCGGGACGAACCTGTTCGGAGGAGAGGGATCGGTAATCGGGACGATAATTGGGGTGCTCATCATCGGTGTGCTGTCCAACGGTCTCAGCATCCTAGGGGTCGCGGAGTTCTGGCAGCGGGTGGTCAACGGCCTCATCATCGTGGTCGTAGTCGCGCTCGATCAATGGCGCCGCCGGACGACGCAGAAGGAGAGCACTTGAGCGACAGGGTCAACGTGCTACTGGCGGGCGCGGGTCGTGCCGGTCTCGTACACGGGAGGAACCTCGCCCATGCGACACCCGGAGCGACGCTGGTGGGCATCGCCGATCCCGATCGGGAGGCGCGGGAGCGAGCCGTCGCAGAGCTCGGGTGTGATCTGACGTTCGAGAACCCCGTGGATGCCGTAGGCGACGAAGGGGTCGATGCCGTCGTGGTGGCGACGCCGACCTTCAGCCACGCATCTATCGTCACCGCCGCCCTCGAAGCCGACAAGCATGTGCTCTGCGAGAAACCGTTGACGGCAACGCCCGAGGACGCGCGGGCGATTGCTCGCGCCGTGGAGGAGTCGGCGGGCTCTTTCTCGATGGCGTTCATGCGCCGGTTCGATCCTCGTTTCGTCCGGGCTGCGGAGCGGATATCGTCCGGCGAGATCGGCGAACCGGTCCTGGTTCGATCCACCGGTCGCGGGCCCGGGATGCCTCCCGAATGGGCGTGGAACCCGGAGGCGTCGGGCGGGCTCATCGCCGAGGTGAACTCACACGACCTCGACACCGTCAGATGGCTTTCGGGCCAGGACTTCGCCTCGGTTCACGCCTTCGGACGCGCGGCCAAGCGGCCGGACATCGCCGAAAGCCATCCCGGTTTCGTCGACGTCGTTATAGCCTCGTTCGAACTCGACCGGGGCGGACTTGCCCAGGTGGATGGCGCCTGTCCTGCGGACTATGGCTACGATGCGCGCGTCGAGGTCTACGGCACCGAAGGCGTGTTGTTGGTCGGCTCTCCGGTGGCGAGCTCGACGGTCCTCGTTCGACGCGACGGTGTGATCACGGACCCCGTGGCGAGCTGGCGGGAGCTGTTCGCCGATGCGTATAGAGCCGAGGACGCCCACTTCGTGGCGGTGGCCAAAGGAGATGCGGTACCTCGTACGGGCATCCACGACGGACTACGTGCTCTCGAGGCGGTCCTGGCCGTCAAGACTGCTCTTGCCACGGGGCAGCGCGTCTCGATCGACGAGGTGAAACTCAAATGAGGGCCGTGCGAGTTGACGCACCGGGTTCAGCCGAAGTGGTCGAGGCTCCCGACCCCATCGCAATCGACGGCGAGGTCGTCGTGCGCGTCGAACGCGCCGCCATGTGCGCAACGGACATGAAGCTTGCGGCGCGCGGAGCGGATCCGCCGCGCATCCCCGGGCACGAGGTGGCCGGCCGGCTCCCCGACGGGACACTCGTGGGCGTCCACCCTGATATCGGCTGTGGACGATGTGCTTTCTGCCGGGACGGGTTCGAGAACCGCTGTCCCGCGCGCGTATCGATCGGCATCGACAGGGACGGGGGCTTCGCCGACCTCGTCGCGGTTCCCACTGGGCATGCTCTCCCCGTTGGGGAACTTGACGTGGACCTGGTGCCACTTCTCGAGCCTCTCGCCTGTTGTTTGCACGCCGTTGAGATCATGGGTGCGGGGCCAGGCGACTCAGCGCTGGTCGTAGGTGCGGGAGCGATGGGTGTGTTGTCGATGTGGGCCCTTCAGGCTAGGGGAGCACAGGTCGTCATCAGTCAGCGCTCACGGGCGCGACGCGAGCAGGCCGCCGATCTCGGCGCCGACCGGGTCCTCGAGGCGGGCGAGGACCCGGCCCCCGTCCTTGGCCGACCTCCCGGTTTCGCCATGGTCACCGCACCCGGTGCCATCCCTCTTCGGACCGCCCTCGAGAGGGTGGCCACCGGGGGCGTGGTCCACGCTTTCGCAGGCAGCCCGCACGGTGCCGAGGTCGATGCCAACCTCATCCACTACCGGCATCTGAGTCTAGTAGGCAGCACGGGCTCGACCCTGAGCGATTACGCCGGCGCTATAGAGGCTGTGTCAACAGGAGCAATCCCGTTAGCGAAACTTCCGACCACGATCATCGATCTGAACGAGCTACCCGACGCACTCGCACACCGCGCTTCCGCAAACGTACTGAAGACTCTGGTCAAGCTTTGAAGGAGAACTTGAAGGAGGTTGGGGTGAGTGACACGCTCGCGCCATTCACGACAATGGTGGATCTGTTCGATGGACGCCTCGATCCGGAAAGAGAGACCGCACAACGCACGCTTTCGGATCTCGAAGGCTACTTTCAGCGCTCCTCGCCCGGCCGCAGCGAGGTCGTCTACCGCGTCTACGGCATTCCGGTACCGGAGACCAATTCCGAGGTGGCCTGTTCGACGACCGTGCTGGAGGCCGGCGACGTCGATGGCGAGTACTACATGACGAAAGGCCACTTTCACGTCGAACGCGATCGCGCCGAGGTCTACGTCGGACTGTCCGGAGAGGGGCGACTCGTCATGGCGACAGAGGACGGACGCCACGCGGTCGAGCCGATGCGGCGCGGAACCGTCAACTACATACCCGGAGGCTGGGCACACCGCAGCGTGAACGTGGGCGACGAGCCGTTGGTGTTCTTCGCTGCCTATATCGGTGACGCCGGCCACGACTACGTGACCATCGAGCAGCGTGGATTCCCCGTGCTGATCACCAAGGGTGACGACGGGCCGCGGATCGTCCAAAACCCACGCTACGGAGACTGAACGACGATGCCGTTGTTCGTCGGCTGTGACCTCGGCACCCTCGGTACGAAGGCCGCAGTGGTCGACGAGGATGGTTCGATCGTGGGTTCCGCATTCGAGGAGGTCGAACTCCGCTATCCGCGCCCTGGTTGGGTCGAGCAAGACTTCTCCGACATCGAGGCGTCTGCGCATCGCACCATCAAGCGAGCGCTGGACTCCTCGGGCGGAGTATCGGAGGTCGCAGGTGTGGCGTTCTCGGGTCAGATGGCGGGCATCGGCGGGATAGACGATAGACACGAACCGGCGACCCACTACGACTCGTGGCTCGACACACGCTGCGAGCCCTACATCCAGGCAATGAGTGAAGCCGCCGATCGAGTGATCGAGCTGTCGGGATGTCCTCCCACCTACTCGCACGGGCCCAAGGTCCTGTGGTGGCAGCGGGAGCGCGCCGATGACTTTGCCTCGATCCACAAGTTCGTGGTTCCCGGCGCTTACGTGGCCGGCCGCCTCTGCGGACTGTCAGGCTCTCAGGCGTTCATCGACCGCACCTACATTCACTTCTCGAACCTCGCCGAGACCGCCTCTTCGGCCTGGTCGGAGGAGCTGGTCGATGCCTTCGGGGTCGATGCTTCGGTGCTTCCCAGGATCGTGGATCCACTCGACGTCGTTGGCCAGGTGACACGTCGGGGTGCCGAATCAACCGGGTTGCCGGCCGGCACTCCGGTGGCCGCGGGGGCCGGCGATCAGACCGCTGCGGCTCTCGGCGCCGGAGTTGTGCATCCGGGCCAGGCGTTTGATTCCGCGGGAACGGCGAGTGTCTTTGCGATGTGCCTCGATCGTTTCGCGCCCGACGTGGCTCACCACACGCTTATGGCATCGCACTCGGTGGTTGACGGCGTCTTCATCGCTTTGGCGTTCATAAACGGTGGCGGACTCGCCTTACGCTGGTACCGCGACGAGCTCATGGGCGGGCTGCGCCGCGATGCCGCGGCATACAAGAAACTCGACGACCTTGCGGCCGAGGTCGATGTGGGCTCGGGTGGCCTGTTGTGGTTTCCGCATACGCACGGGCGCGTCCTACCCCCTCAGCCGCACGCGCGCGGAAGCTGGGTGGGTCTGACATCGGCCCATACTCACGGTCACATGTTCCGCTCGATCCTCGAGGGGATCGCGTATGAGTACGCGGAGTGGGCGCGGCTTGCGGCCGAGGCCTCGGGAGGTGTCGCCGTCGAGCAGGCCCGAGCACTAGGAGGCGGAGCAGCCTCGAAAGTGTGGAATCAGATCAAGGCGGATGTTCTCGGTATCGAGTGGATCCCGATGCTCCGCCAGGAATGTGGTGTTCTCGGAGACGCATTGATCGCCGCGGCCGCCACAGGTCACGTGACCGACATCGGGGCGGTTGCGGAATCGTGGCAGGCGACCGCAGAGCCGGTCGTCCCGGACGGGTTGAACCACGATCGTTATCAAACCTATCTCGCCGCCTACCGTGAGCTGGGCGACCACCTCGGGCCGGTGTTCGAGTTGCTGGGCGAATCGTCGTGAACGAGGTCGCCATCACTCCGCGTTCCTTTCGAACGACGCCGGGCCCCCATCACAAGGCTCTGACCGAGCTGCAGCTCACGCCCCGCTTCCCTCGAGTCGAGCGACCGCTGTCTGAGGAGGAGATGGTGGCGCTCGTGTCGGGGTGTCCGGCTCTGATCGTTGGTATCGATAATGTGTCCGCCGACGTGCTCGACGCCGGACCCTTGCGAGTGGTGGTGAAGTACGGCAGCGGACTCGACAACATCGACGAGGCTGCGCTGGAAGAACGGGACGTTGCGTTTGCCACCACGGGGTCGGCCAACGCGCGCTCGGTGGCGGAGCTCGCCATGGGCCTCGTGTTCGCACTGGCGCGCGGCATCGCCCTTCACGACAGAATCATTCGAGATGGACGTTGGACACGCACGCAGGGCGTCGAGCTCGCGGGCAAACGTCTCGGAATCATCGGCTACGGCGCCATCGGAAAAGAGCTGGCTCAGATAGGGACGGGCTGCGGGTTTACCGTCGTCGCACACGACCCCTACGCCGACACCGGCGACATCGAGGCAGTCTCATTGGAGGAGCTGCTCGCTTCCAGTGACGTCGTGTCCCTGCACCTTCCACTGACGAGGGAGACCGCCGGTCTCATCGGTCGGCGGGAGCTGGCTTTCATGCGACCCAGCGCGTTTCTCGTTAACACCGCGCGCGGGGACCTCGTTGACGATCGGGCGCTGGCCGATGCGCTATCGGAGCAACGCATCGCCGGGGCCGCGTTCGATGCCTTCTCCGAGGAGCCTCCGGGAGATTCGGCTTTGGTCGGTCTAGATAACTTCATTTCAAGTCCTCACGCGGGGGCGGCGACCGCGGAGGCCGTAGTGCGCGCGGGAGTCATGGCCGCTCAGCTGACGGCTCGGCTGCTCACCGAAACGAGGGCGAAGTGAATCCATTGGCTTTGACCGAATCGCGGAGCGAGAGCGACCGCGCGCGCGTCAGTCCTTGCAACTCGTCGGAAGATGAGCGATCAAGGAAGCGCTTGGACGAAGCGACGGGCGCGCCGCTCGATCTCGTCATGGTCACCTGCGGCGACGATCTTTGGTGGGGCCAGCCGGGAGCCCGCATAAACCGCGGGACAGCCGACCGCAAAGTACTCCCCGGCGTTGTCTTCGCTGACGCCGCCCGAAGGGATGAGGGCCACCTGAGGGTAGGGCCCGGCGAGATCCTTGATGTAGCTCGGGCCACCAACCCCGGCGGGAAATATCTTGACTGCGGTGGCACCGGCCTCGTGCGCCTCGGCTACCTCGGTCGGAGTGAGAGCCCCAAGGAAGACCGGTACGCCGGCGCTCCTGCACACTTCGACGAGTTCCGGCCGGCAGGCGGGCGAGACGATGAATTTTGCCCCCGCGTCGATCGCGGCGGCGGCCTGCTCCCGGGTAAGAACGGTGCCCGCCCCAATAACCGCGTCACTGGTCGAACCCCTTTTGATGACGTCGAGTACACGAGGGATCGTGAAAGTGAATTCCACACAACGGATGCCACCGTGCGCAAACGCGTTCGCGAGTGCGACGGGATCCTCGATCGCGGGTGCTCGCAGAACTGCGGCCACTCTGTCTTCGCACAACACGTCAAAGGCGCTCATATGTCATCGACGCTAACAGCACGACCGGGAGGCTCAAATGAGAACGACGATCTTCGAGCTTGAGGGGTCAGGGGTTTCCCTCCGCCGACGCGAGATCCCCGACTGGAAAGCGTTCGCTGAGTACGAAGGCCGCCCTTTGGGGGCAGTGGATCTCGTTGAACTCGAGCAAGTGCCCAACGCCGAACTGCAACTCGTGCGGATTCGCTCTGGGGGGCACTTCGTCATGCATACAAGTCCCGATGTTGCCTATTGCCAGATCATCAAGGGACGCGGCACGCTCGTTCTGCCGGAGGAGCACACCATCTCTTACTCAGGACCAGAGTTGTACGTCTTCATGCCGGGAACACTCCACGAGTGGCGAGACATAGAGGAAGAAACGCTGTTGTCGGTGTGCCTCGTTAAGCAGCCTTGAGCACCGCTCTGACCAGCTGATGCCGAGAACTTACCCGCGCCCCTCCCGTCTACAGGAGTAGCGATGTTGCGGAGAATGATCGCCTCGATCCTGCTTGTTCTCGCTGCCACGGCATGAGGCGGCGAACCCACCTCTCGCGGCCAAGAGCTAGAGAACCCGGGACGGGGTACCGAAGTCGAGTCCATGGAGGGCACGTCCCAGTGTAAGTTCGCTCCCGTCGCGCCGACGCACCTCCCTTGGCTGGAGGGAGACGAGCACGTCCCGCCGCCTGACAGATCGCATGGACCCGATGAAGCTGCGTGGCTGTATTGGAGCCGCCCTGACTGGAAGGGGGATTCGCCCTACTACGTGACGTTACGGCAGGACTCCGATCTCGTGCTGGGAGACGGTACGAACATCGACGTGTCTTTGCCAGGAAGTGGCAGCGGCGAGTTGTACGACGGGGAGTCGGGCTACAACCCGGTCATCGCCTGGACGATCGACGATGAAGAGCAGTGTCAGTCGGTCACACTGGAGCTGGTGGCGCCGGATCGCGGGCGGGTCGATGTCGGGTGGCTCCTCGCCGGCGTCGAACACGGACTCGATTAGCTGGCCCTCCTCCTCGCGCAGGCGCGCGCCTTCGACCTGAAGGATCCGCCACGCGCTCTGCGCAGACATGTGCTCACCGGTGATGCGCGCTGATACCTCCGCGGTCTGGCGAAACGGGAGCCGGAGCGAGAGATCGCACACCGCCTCCCTGAGCCCGGGCGAGGCCTCCGCTTGGGTGAGCCCCAGGACGCGGTCTAAGGGATGCCAGCTCTCATTGGCGCTGCGCACCCGGTGGCGCCATATCCGCTGGCGCCCGAACAGCGTCGCCACCCAGCGGACCTCGAGCCGCTGGCGAGCGCCGCCGCTCTGCTCCACGGCTGTCTCGTCCAGAACCTTGAGCGCCCGGGCGTAGAGCTCCCGCGCGGCCCGTCGTCCCTCGGACCAGATCGCCTGCTCCAACGCCAGGGGGTCGGCCTCTTGATCCACCTCGACCCGCAGCTCGACACTTACACTGACCTCGGGCACGTGCGTTCTCCTTTCCCTAGCAGGTCAGGCTGAACGTAGGTGCCTCTTGGCCTCACACTCCGGATTTCTCAACTGCGGTGGCTGGAACGCTTCCAACCTTGGCCCGGGATTTGCCTCCGAGCTAGGGACGAAGTATGCTATCAAGCTAGCTCACTAGAATCCGAAGGGGAACGATCAAGGTGGCACAAGTCGAGCGGAAGTCTTCGCAACCGAAACAGGGACTCCAACAGGTCAATGTCCGAGTTCCGAGAGACGTGTACGAGGCTCTGCGGACGTACACATACGCCACTGATACGTCGATCAACGAAGCTGTTGTTCGAGCCATTGCCGACTTCCTGGCGACACAGGGCAGGCGGGATGAGGTCGAGGCCTTCCTCCAACGAGCTCGCAAGCAGTATCGCGGTGCACTCGATCGGTTGGCAGATCTCTAGGAATGCGCTATCTCACCGCCGGTGAGGTGATCATGATCAATGAGGCTGAGATCGGTCCCCATCTGCTTGCCGACTTTGGGCTCCTCGAAGCGGCCGTGCTGCGACCGCAACAGACCGTTTTCGGTTCTGACGCCTATCCGGACGTCCACACCAAGGCCGCCGCGATGTTCCACTCCTTGATCCGCAATCATCCTTTCATCGACGGGAACAAGCGAGCCGCCGTCTTGGCGATGATCGTCTTCTACAACCTCAACGGTTATGCGATCGAAGTGAATCAAGAAGAACTGGTTGCCCTGGCTCTCGATGCGGCTGAGGGGCAGATCGATGTGGAGGCGATTGCGGGGACTCTCAAAGGATGGGCTCAGCCGGTCCGATCCTCGGACGATTGACGGCCCAGTTACGTTGCCGCGGATGGGAGATCGCGGATCAGATCACCCAGAACTTGCTCCTCGAACACGGCCAAACCCCGGTCGATCATCGCCTGTCGCAGAGATGGGTCCCACTCCGTATCTGCTGGGATGCTTTCGAGTTTCGAAAACGAAGTCGAGCCGATCGAGCGTCTGGATGTAGTCGTCGTGCGTAAACCGCCAGGGCGAGATGCGGTCACGAACCCTGCCCGCCGGATCAAAAGGTCTCACGCTCTGAGCGCTGTGCTAAGTGGCGTATTCGCAGTTAGTCGACGAGCGAAAACCGCAAAGTTCTGAGCTTGGTTTCCACGAAGGCGACGACGAGTTCAGTGATTGAGGCGCAAGCGACGAGGGGGCCGCGCTAGCCCATTCGACGATTATTTGGCGCGGGGGCGGCGTCGGGACGGCAGCTATGGTTGCGGGAAAGTGGGAGCTGGGCTTGCGGGAAAACGGTAGTACTTGACGCGTAAAAGTGGTAACGTGGCCACTTGACCGAGTACAAGCGCCGAGCCCTGGACTCGTTGATAGAGGACCTTCTAAGGGAGCTGCCGGCTCTCCTAATTGTTGGTCCCAGAGCAACCGGCAAGACGACTACGGCATCGAGGCACGCCGCAACCACCGTACGACTGGATCGGCCGTCCGAGGCTGCGGCCTTTGGAGCAGATGCGGACGCAGCTTTGCGTGGCCTCGACGAACCGGTGCTCCTCGACGAGTGGCAGGCGGCACCGGAGGTGCTCGGTGCCGTCAAGAGGGCGGTTGACAGTAATCCGCACGCGGGTCGCTACCTATTGACCGGCTCGATCCGGGCTGACCTCCAGGCTGAAACCTGGCCCGGGACCGGCCGGCTCGTGCGCGTAGCGATGTATGGCATGACGGTGGCAGAGCAACTGGGGCGTACCATCACGCGACCACTGCTTGATCGGCTGGCCCACGTGGAAGAATTGCCAGTGCCGCCCGATCCCCCAGATCTTCGTGACTACGTTGAGCTTGCCCTTCGGAGTGGGTTCCCGGAGGCCCTGTCGCTGTCTAACTCGGCCAGGCAGCGATGGATTGATAGCTACGTCGAGCAGCTCCTCACTCGAGACGCAATGCAGTTCGATGGAACGCGTGATCCGACGAGATTGAGCCGGTTCTTCGAGGCTTACGCGCTCAACTCTGCTGGCATTGTTGAGGACAAGACCCTGTATGATGCCGCAGGAATCAACCGCAAGACGGCGATCGCCTATGAGCAACTCCTGACGAATCTCATGGTCGTCGAGAAGGTGCCGGCCTGGGCGTCGAACCGATTGAAGCGACTAGTTCGTTCGCCTAAACGATTTCTCGTCGATCCAGGGCTACTCTCGGGAATCCTCCGGGTGAATGCCGATGCCGTGCTGCGTGATGGAGAGCTTCTGGGGCGTCTTCTTGACACCTTCGTGGCCGCCCAACTTCGCGCCGAACTCGCTGTCACCGAGAGCCGTCCTCGCATCTATCACATCAGGCAAGAGCAGGGCCGCCATGAGGTCGACCTTATCGGGGAGTTGGCCGCGCGCCAGGTGATCGGAATTGAAGTCAAGGCTGCCGCAGCACCGCGCCTAGACGCCGCACGACACCTCGTGTGGCTACGAGACAAGCTCGGCGACCGCTTTAGGGCAGGGGTGGTCCTGCACACAGGGCCTCGGACATTCCCACTCGAGCAGCGAATCGTCGCTGCTCCCATCTGCACGCTCTGGAATTCATAGCGGGCAGAGACTTGGAGTGCAGTGGTGGTGGGCCCCCAGGGACTCGAACCCTGCCCGCCGGATTAAAAGTCCGGTGCTCTACCTGATGAGCTAGGGGCCCTGCGGCGCAAAGACTAACGCCGTGGTGCGCGGACTCTCGCTGAGTGGCGTAACG
>JBOGWX010000119.1:0-1861 GCA_050694055.1 Actinomycetota bacterium | reverse complement strand
CGCTATTTGGCAGGAACGCTTGCATTGGATTGTTAAAGATGTCCTGGTAGGTGTGTGATACATACCCGAGAATCACATCAAGCTTGTCTGCTCCTAGCGGCGAAATTGATGTTCCGGTTTCCGACTCGAATTGCTGGGCGAAGGTCAACATCCTCGGACGGTCAGCCAGGAACCGCTCCCACTCGTAAACCCCTGCATGCTCGGGCGGGATCTCGCCCTTCCGATAGACCTCCGTTCCTACCTCAGAGAGCCGGGCGATATTAAAGAATGGATGCCCGTACATTCGATGGAAGTACGCAGGTTCCCGGTCGATCTGCGGAAACAGCGAAGCTACGCTCGCTGAACGATCACCACCAACGATCTTCAGCAACTTTTCAGCAAAATAGACGTGAGTCAGACTATCCAATTAATCCTCCCCTTCGTCCGCTCCCCGAGGCAGCCCATGTTTCTGGAGCGAACCTCGATTTATAGAAGACGTTGCCCAAGATACCAAGCTGCGACCACCGCTTCCTCGTATTGCTACGGCCGACTAAGCATTATCGCTCGGAACTCTATCTCACGCTCAGTGCGCGCGCTGAGGTTGTCATGGTTCACTGGATTCGAAAATGGCGGTGCTCCGCTCGCCGCTGCACTTTGCCGTTAGATGGAAGGAGCTCGACGAGGCTCACGCCGAAGAGTAAGCACGACACCGCGGCACCACCGCGACGCGTCATGCGTCGCAGAACGGCCCCAAATGGTCCGGTGGGGCGCAAGACCCGTGACCCGACCACTCCCGCTACCTCGATGGCTTTGGGAGTGGCCGTGTCAGCCTGTAGGCACTTTTCGACCGACGATCAGCCACGCTTACGCGGGGCGAGGCACGACAGATCCGTTGAAAGCGCTGTCGCAAACCGCGGCGACCAGATCCTGATAGCTGAGCCCGTTCTCTTTGAAAGCCGCCGCGATGTCGTGGTGGGATGAAAGACCGATGTTCGTATTGATCTCGAGCGCGATAATGCCCCGGCGCGTCACGATGAAGTCCGATCTCGAAAGAGCGGTCGCGCCGATCGCGACATGGAGCCGGACCGCGAGCTCGGTCATCTCATCGAGCGTGGCACGGTCGAGGTCCCCGGCGAACCTGCGGCGAGGCGCTCTCTTCCATGTGACATCCATGACGAGCTGTCCTGCCGAAAGGACGTATTCGATGGGGTGAAGCGGTATGGGAAGCCGATCGATAGTGATAACCCCGACCGTGAAGACCCGTCCCTCCAAATAGGGCTCGGCGATGACGGTTCCCCTGGCGACGCGAAGAGCGCGCCGAAGCTCATCGACTCCCGCGGCAACGAAGAGGCCCTCGCTTGCGTTGCCATCGTCTGGCTTGACAACGAACATCCTGGTCGAGTCGTACTCCGCGATCCCCGCGACTGATGGGACCCCCTGACCCTCTCTGGCAAGCACGTAGGGAGCCGTTGGCACGCCGAGGCGGGACATCAATTCCTTTACGACGCTCTTGCGTTGACTTAGTACGTCCACACCTGTTGGGTGACCGGTGACCGGAATACGGAGTGTGGCGAGAATCGCCTGGAGCATCCCTGACCGGTTCTGCGGTCCATGCACGACCTTCACAACGAACGACGCCTTTGTCAAGTAGTCGAGGACGTCGTGCGTGAGCAGCTCCAATACATCTCGAAACGAGATTTCGATCGCGGAGACGCCCATTGTCGGGAAAGTCGCCAGGAAGTCTTGCGCCTCCGCGCGCGCCGTGGCCGATCCTTCATTTCGTACCAGAACTACAGAGGCGCCAGCCAACTGCTCCTTGACTCGTTCAATCCCTCGTCGCAGGCGGTCGTGCTCCGGTGTCACGACCTGGCCACCCCCGCGT
>JBOGWX010000118.1:0-21040 GCA_050694055.1 Actinomycetota bacterium | reverse complement strand
AGGAAACTCTGGTTGAAGTAATGCGCGACCTCCCTGCAGCCCTCCTCGTCGCCCGCATGGTCGGGGGGTCCGCAGTACTCGAGCACCAGCTCGGCCGCGGAGTTGGGAGAGACGCTCCCGAGGTTGCCGAAGTTCGCCTCGATGGTCATGCCGCCGTTGAAGACGCCGTCCGCCGGTCCCTTGACGTCGAAGCTGAACTCCTGGATGCCGGTCGCCTGCGTCTCGCTGATGTCGTCCTGGGTCGGCAGGTCGTTGGGCGAGCCCTCCGCGGGATCGCCTCCCGGGTTGGTGACACGGTCCGGGTCGTAGACGTAGGCCACCTTGCCTCCCGGCTCGAACTGCACCTCGGTGTCCTCGAGCAGCGAAGCGATCTGCGAGTAGATGAGGCCCTTGTTGCCGTCCACGTGGAGCTGCTCGATGTCGGGGTCGAAGTGCGTGTTGGGAGCCAGGTGCGACAGCGCCATCTCGTTGTCGATGCCGATGCTGTCGAGGCCCAGCGGCGAGTCCATCCAATCTCCGAAGGACCCGGTCACCTGGTAGTTGATCGTGTCCCATACCGTGCCCCACTGGTCCGAGCACATGGGTAAGTTGCCGCCGAGCCCGGGAACCTCGGTATCGCCGGGGCACGAGTCCGCCGGGGCGATGAGGGGGCTCCACGCCAGTCGCTCCTCAGAATCGCGGAACGTCTTGATCGAGGTGTCGACGCTGAGAGCGTTCTTACGGTAGTCCCGCTGCCCGGCCCCCAGGAGTGTGAACGAGAAGGACGGCGCCGTCAGCATGCCATGCAGGTCGATGGCCGCATCGAACTTGCCCGACGCGGTCCTCTCCTTGACGAACTTCAGGTAGCTCGCGTAGCCGCGCGTCTCGGGCTCGGAGCCCGGCGTGTACTGGCCCTCGGTGTAGCCGATCGTCGGCCAGTCGCGGTTTACGTCCATCCCGTTGCCGTTGTAGCGCTGGAAGAACGTCCCGCCCTTCGTGACCTCGCCGCGGTGCCATCCGTCGGGGTTCGACAGCACGAAGTACACGACGCCGTTGGTCAGGGTCTCTCCGGCGGTCGGTCCCGAGTCCGAAGGCTCCAGGATGCGCTTGGGGAACGGGCCCTCGCTCGCGCACGCGGGGGCCGCTTCGGCATCCTCCTCGCACGCGGCCCAGGTGACGAGGTCCTCGACGGCCCGGATACCGCCCTCGATGCCGGCTCGCTCGATGCCGTGAATCGAGAGCGAGTAGGCAAAGTGCTTGCGCTCAGCCTCGGGAACCGGCGAGTTGCGATCGGTCACCTTGATTGCATAGAGGTCGCGCTTGTCGCGCGTCAGGTCCTCACGTGGCAGACCCGCCGACTGTAGTTCCTCGTCCGACAGCTCGGGATGATCGCCGTACTGAGTCTTGAGGTTGATGACCTGGAGGTAGCGGGGGAATCGCTGCTCGAGGAACTCGAGGCCGCCTATCGCCTCGTCCCACTGGATGAACTGGGCGGCGCAAACCTCGCCCTTGGCCCAGGGGCTCTTGGCCGGAGCACCCTTGACGCAACCGTGGGGATCGGGGAACACGCGACCCATGAGCTCGTACTGGGTGTCGTCGGTGGCGGTTGGAGTCGCGCTGGACTCCGGCGACGTGGCCGCTACGAAGGTGGCGGCGAACAGAAGGCAAGCTCCCACGAGAGCAATTACGCGACGCTGCATATTTCCCCCTAGTTGAAGGCCCAGATAGGGCGGTCGGCAGCGCGCGCGGATGTCGACACCGGCTGTCCGAATCGCACAAGATTCTGGGTCAGACTCACTCCCTGTCGCTACGGAGGTAGCGAGACTTCACTACCGCTCGTAGCACCGCGTTAAACCAGCAATTGGCTAGGTAGTTCTCCGCGCCGGCGGGAATTCCTTCACGCGCCTGGTGGGCCCCCTCCTCGATGGTTCCGCTGCCCGCCCCTCAGACTCTGGGAGGGCTACCGGCATACATAGGTGTCCTTCCGAGAACCGTCAAAATCACCGGTACATGCGGTGCACTCATGGATCGCATGGACCGCATGGACCGCATGGACCGCATGGACCGCATGATTGGCTATTTTCGCGAGGAGGACCTGTCTTCCGCCGGCCTCAGTCGACGTCGTGGATCAGGATGCCCCTGCCCTCGCAGGTCGGACATGGGTCGCTGAACGCGTCGACGATTCCGGTGGACACGCTCTTGCGGGTCATCTGGACCAGTCCCAAGGGAGAGATGTCGAATACCTGAGTGCGGGAACGGTCGCGGTCGAGCTCCTTGCGAAAGACCCGAATGACCTCGTCGCGATTCGAGAGCTCCTCCATGTCGATGAAGTCGATGACGATGATGCCTCCGATGTCCCGCAGGCGAAGCTGCCGGGAGACCTCGATGGCGGATTCCTTGTTCGTCTTGAAGACGGTCTCCTCGAGATTCGACTTCCCGACGAACTTGCCGGTGTTGACGTCGATGACGGTCATGGCCTCGGTACGGTCGATGACGATGTGTCCCCCCGACGGAAGCCAGACCTTGCGGTCGAGCGACTTCCGGATCTGCTCGACCACCCGGTACTCTTCGAAGATCGGAAGCTCGCCCTCATATAGCTCGAGACGGTGATCGAGGCTGGGCGTCGTGACGCGAATGTAGTTGCGCAGCTTGCTCTCCAGGTCGGCGCCCTCGACGACACAGCGTGTCACTTCGCGATTGAAGAGATCGCGAATGACCCGTAGCTCCAGCTCGGGCTCCTGGTAGAGAAGCGCCGGTGCCTTTGCCTTCTTCGCCTTCTCGCTGATCTCGTCCCACATCTCGAGCACGCGCTCGAGGTCTCGCTCGAGGTCTCCGTGATTGGCGCCCTCCGCGGCGGTACGGATGATCAAGCCGTGGTCGTCGGGACGAAGCTTGTGCGCGATGTCGCGCAGCCGGGCTCGCTCGGAATCGGGCAGTCGGCGCGAGACGCCGATGGACTTGGCATTCGGGACCAGTACGAGATGACGGCCGGCCAGGGAGACCATCGCCGTGAGACGAGCCCCTTTGGCACGCATGGGGTCCTTGGTGACCTGCACCATGATCGGCTGGCCCGACTTGAGCACCGTTTCGATACGGGGCACCTCGTCGCCCTCGTCGCCCGCGATCCCAACCTCGCCGGCGTAGAGGACCCCGTTGCGCGACTCGTTAATATCGACAAAGGAGGCCTCCATGCCGGGCAGCACGTTCTGTACTCGCCCGAGGTAGACGTTCCCCACGATCGAGCGGTCCTCGTCGCGCGCAACGTAATGCTCGACGATTTGGTGAGATGGCCGGCCCGCCGGTTTGGCTCCGTCCGGCTGGGGTTGGCGCCCGCCATTGCTCTCCTCGAGGACGGCAATCTGAATGCCCTCGGGGTCATCGTGCACGAGCATGAACCGTTCGACGTTGGGCGCCGCGCGGCCTGAGCGTCGACGCGACGATTTCCGCCGGCCGCGCGAACGCCGCCCCTGAGAGGCACCGGAGTCCTTGCGCTTGCCGTCGTTCGACTGAGCCGCGGGCTTGTCCTTGGCGCTCTTGCTCTTCGGATCGAAGGAACTGAGCCCGGGAGCCGCTTCACGTTGACGGCGTGCTCGCTCGGCCACTAGAGGAACCGCCTCATGTGTATGTTCAACAGCAAACCGACGGCCATGAAGTTCATCACTAGACCCGATCCTCCAAAGGACACGAAGGGCAAAGGCAGGCCGGTAATCGGCATGATGCCCATCGTCATTCCGACATTGACGAATAACTGAAACGCCCACATCGCTGCGATCCCGGCCGCTGCGAAGGTCCCGAACGCATCGCGCGACATCGCCGCGATACGCATCGAGCGCCAGATCAGAATTGCGAACAGACTCAGAAGTACAGCGCCTCCGACGAAGCCGAGTTGCTCACCCACCGCCGTGAAGATGAAGTCGGTGTGCTGCTCCGGTACGAAGTCAAGATCCGTCTGCGTGTTCTCCGACCCGACACCCGTGCCGCTGAACCTGCCGGATGCGATCGCGATCTTCGCCTGAGTTACGTTGTAGCCCTCGGATCGCACGTCCGGGTTCGGATCGAGAAACGCGGTGATGCGCTCGATTTGGTACGGCTGGATGACGTCCATCTGCAGCGCACCCACCATCGCAACCGTCCCCAGCAGCGCGAGCGCAATAAAGTGACGCAGCTTTGCCCCGCCGACCAGCAGCATCAGGAAAAAGACCGCAACGATCACCATCGTTCCGCCGAGGTCGGGCTCGACGAAGATGAGTACGCTCAATACACTCGCCATACCGAGGCACGCGGCGACGTCGAGCCAACGCATGTCTCCTTTGCGTTCCGCCATCCAGGCCGCCATGGACACGATGAGAGCCAGCTTGGCGAACTCAGACGGCTGAATCTGAAAGAGCCCGAAGTTGAACCAGCTCTGCGCGTTGTTCTGTTCGTCACCCAGAGGAGTCAGCACCAGGGCCAGCGCTAGGAAGGTCGCGCCATAGAGCACCGGAGCGAGCGCGCGCACGTGCCGGTAATCGAAGAACGAGACCAACAGCAGAGCCACGACACCCGCGACGATGTAAACGATCTGCCTTTTCATGAACAGCGCGGGATCCGCACCGGCCGCCTCTTGCTTGGATGCGGTCGAGGTGAAGATCATCAGGGCTCCGTAAGCCGATAGAGCCAAGGTCATCAGCAGCAGCGTCGGGTCGAGATGACGGATCGGTGCCTTGCGCGCCATGCGCGCGGAGATCGGCTGTCCGCCGATCCGATCGACCGCTTCTCCGAAGATGGTTGCCATCAGCCGGACCCATCCGAAGCCAGAGACACGTCCGTGCTCGTGTCCACGCCCTCGACGCCCTCGAGTCTTGCAATGCCCTCCCAGATCTGTCGCGCTATGGGGGCCGAGGTCGTCCCACCGTGGCCCGCCTGCTCGACGTACACCGCCAGGACGTAGCCGGGGTCGTCGGTCGGTCCGTAAGAGAGGAACCACGAGTCGTTCTCGCCGGTTTCACCACGCTGCGCCGTACCGGTCTTACCCCCGATGGGGAACTGCTCCAGTGGGAAGCCCGCGAACGCCCCGACGGCCGTGCCCTGGGTGCCCATCACCACTGCCTCGAGGCCTTCTCGAATCACGCTCAACTGGGTTTCGTCCAGCGGCAGCTTCGACGCCCGCTTGGCCTTGATGTCCTTGATCATCTTGGAGTCTTCCGGGTCGATCTGTGTGGTCTTGACCCCGGCGTTCTTGCCGTCCGACGATTCCTCGACCGCCGGATCGAAGGTCGAGTCCTCGGTGGTCGAATCCGGCTCGACGCTCTGCGAGGCTTCGAGCTCGTCCTGGTCCTGAACCGGAGGCTTGCGCACCTCGTAACCGATGCGAGGTTCCCATACGGTGCCTCCATTGAGCAGCGCGGAGTAGGTCGTTGCCATCTGCAGCGGCGTGACCTTAACTTCGCCTTGCCCGATGGACATGTTCACCGTGTAACCGGGGTACCAGATCTGCCCTCCAGCGCCATCGGAGCAGAAACCGAACTCCTCGTATTCTTTGCACCACGCCCAGTCGGGCACGACGCCGTCGGACTCGCCCGCCAGGTCGATTCCGGTCGCGTCCCCAAGACCCGCAGTCCGTTGGTACTTCTGGAATCTCTCGGAATCGTCGCCGGTGGCCAGTCCTCTACCCCAGCGCGATTCCATTCGCCACCCGAGCTCGTAGTAGAAGGTGTTGCAAGAGATCTCCAGGGACTTCGTCACTCCCACGGCACCCGAGTCGGCAGACGTCCAGTTCGAGAACGACTGACTCCCCGGTCCGCCGCCGGGCGGATACACGACGGCTCCCGGGCACGAGAGGTAGTCGTAGGGACCGATCACGCCCAACGACATTGCGGCCCCCGCGGTGACGGGCTTGAAAGTCGAGCCCGGTGCCTGAATCGAGCGAATCGGCCGGTTGGTCATCGCATCATCCTGCGACGTCTCCGTATTCGCGCCCAGTTTGTCGAACTCCTTCTGCGTGATGCCGTCGGCGAGAATCGAGGGATCGAAGGTCGGGAAGCTGGCCATCGCCAGGACCTCGCCGGTGCCGGGTTCCATGATCACCGCTCCCCCGTCGGGGGCTGCGTACCCGCCTCCCCGTGCCGCTTCGATGCCGTCCCGCAGCGCCTTTTCGACGAGCTCTTGAATCCGAATGTCTATCGACAGATAGAGGTCGTTGCCGGCCTGCTCGACCTGCTTGACGCGGTTTCCGACCACCTGGTTGTCCGCGTTGACGACGACATTCTCTATGCGCGGTTCTCCCCGTAGGAACGCGTCGTAGGTTCGCTCGATACCGGTCTTGCCGATGATGTCGCCGGCCTTGTAGTCCTTCTTGAACTGGTCGTACTTCAACTCTTCGGGATCGATCTCGCCCAGGTAGCCGAGCACCTGCGCGAGCAGCTCGCGTTGGGGGTACTTGCGAATCTGCAGCTCCTCGAGATCGACCCCCGGGAACCGTTCCTTGAACGTAAGGATCTTGGTCGCCTGAGCTTCCGTCACGTCGTTGGCGACCGGCACGGGTTTGTAGGGCGAGACGGTTCCGTCGTTGAGTCGCTCCTCGAGATCCTTGACCTTGACGTCGAGCAGCCTCGACAGTCGCTTGAGAACTCTTGGAATGTCCTCCTCGTCGACCAGTTGACGGTCGATCGTGATGCTGGACGTGGGACGATTGTCTACCAGCAGGACACCGTTGCGATCGAAGATACGACCGCGCGGCGGTTCGGAGTCGACGCGCCGGACGCGGTTCTCTCGCGCGAGGGCCTGATACTCGTCGCCGGCCAGCACTTGCAGAAACCAGAGTCTCGTGAACAGCGCCACGAAAATGGCTATCAGCATGACCCCGAACACCAGCAGACGCAGCCTGATCCGGTCGAGTCCGAACGACTTGCTCGACGCGGCGGTTGCACTGGAAGGTGCGCTCGAGCGCGCCTTCCTTCGACCCGTGACCGGGCGCGTGCCTATCTTCTTTGGTCTCTTGCTCACAGTCGGTACACCTTCTCGGGCCGGAACTTGTCGGCCACACGCCTCACCAACGGGAACACGAAGGGTGTGAGCAGCGTGTTGTACAGCACGACGAGTCCTGCGATCTTGATCGTCTCGTCAAAGCTGACCCAGCGCTGACCCATGATGATGGCAAGGGCTGCGTAGCCCAGCTCGGCCACGGCGGAGGCACCGGCAACCGTCAGCACCGGGGTCCAGACCGAGTCGGGTGGAGCCATGTAGCGGAGGAGCCCCACAGCGTAGCCAATCAGGGTGAAGATCAGTGCGGTCAGGCCCATGATCGCCCCGGGTAGCAGCGTGTCGATCAGCAGACCTCCGAAGAACCCGACTACGGTCCCGACTCGCTCCCCGTCCAAGAACGCGAGACTGACGACGAGGACCAGAGCAAGCTGAGGGATGACCCCCAGGACGGTCGCCTGGGCGAGCAGTGTTGACTGAACCGCGACGGCCAGAAGCAGCATGCCTGCGAACGCTGCCGCCCGTCCTACGCCCAGCTCGGACCATCCGCCGAGACCTCGGGAATTCCTGGCGCTCACCGCCACTCAGTCCTCACCCGCCACCGGTTGCCCTCCGACCTTCTTGCCGTCCGGCATGAGAACCATCACGTAGTCGAGCTTCGTCGTATCCACGAAGGGTTCGATGTCAATGGACTTAGAGGCCTGACCACCCTGAACCTCGGCGCGCACTACTTCGCCGATGGGAATGGCAGGCGGATAGATCTCGTCGAGCCCAGACGTCGTGGCCTCATCGCCCACCTCGACGTCCGAGTTCTTCCCGATCAGGATCATCGACAGCGGTTTGGCGCTCCCGCGTCCGCGCACGACGCCCGTGTCGCGTCCGTCCTTCACGCGCACGTTGGCGCCGAAGTTGGGATCCACTAGAAGGACAACGAGGGTTTCGTTCTGGGTGACGCTCAGCGTCTTGCCGACCAGACCCTCGGGCGACAGGACCGGCAGGTTGGCTCGGATGCCGTCGGCTCTGCCCTTGTCGATGTAGACGCCCTCTCCGTAGTTGCCGGCATCCTTCGCATAGACGCGCGCCGGCACGCTGTCCATGGCGGGCCAGGCCTCTTGGAGCTCGAGCAGGTCGGCCATGCGCTCGTTCTCCTCGAGGACCTCGTCGGCCTGAGTGTTCTCGGATGCGAGTTGCTCGTTCTCGTCCTTGAGTCGCCGATTCTCGTCACGGAGGTCGCCGAGCTCGCCGATGGACGCGAAGAAGTTGCCCACGGGGCGGACGACGGTTGTGAAACCACGCTGGACCGGGGCAACCACGGCAACGGACCACTCCTTCGCCGTCCTCAAGATGCCCCCGGAACCGGCGCGGTAGTCAATCGTAATGACGATGATGGACAGGGCCAGAAACAAGAGCAGCAAGAACCGGCCCCGGCCGGGCTTCCGGTACATGGGTTGTCAAGACCTCTTTGCGATAGCGCAAAAACCTTTGGGAGCGGTCCGGGCGAGCTTTCACGAACCCACGATTCGGGACCGCCCTGCGTGCTGACATGGTAGCCCGCCCCGCCGCTTTGCGGGCCCAGGACCCCTCTCAGCAGGGAAAACATCCCTCTCACGAGTCTTTTTCGCGACCTCCTTCGTGCTGCGGGGGCCGCGGCCGCCGCTTCGCCGGTCAGTGGCGGGTCGAGGAGATCAGCACCCGCTTGAGCGATTCGAACTCCTCGAGGCACTTCCCAGACCCCACTGCGACCGCGAACAGCGGGTCCTCGGCGATGTGGATGGGCATGCCCGTCTCGTGCTTGAGTCGTTCGTCCAGGCCCTTGAGCAGGGAACCGCCCCCGGCCAGCACGATCCCTTTGTCCATGATGTCTGCGGCCAGCTCGGGCGGACACTTGTCGAGCGTGTTCTTCACCGCGTCGACGATCTGGTTCACCGGCTCCTCGATCGCGCGCCGGATCTCCTCGGCGGAGATGACGATCGTCTTGGGCAAACCCGTTACCAGATCCCGGCCGCGGATCTCGGCGTTCGTTTCCTCGGGCATCGGAAACGCCGAGGCGATGGCCATCTTGATCTCTTCGGAGGTGCGCTCGCCCAACATCAGCGAGTACTCCTTCTTGACGTAGTTGATGATCGCCTCGTCCAGTTCGTCCCCGCCGATGCGAATCGACTGGCTGGTCACGATTCCACCAAGAGAGACAACGGCGACCTCGGTGGTTCCACCACCGATGTCGACGATCATGTTTCCCGTCGGCTCATGCACGGGAAGGCCCGCGCCGATCGCGGCCGCCATGGGCTCTTCGATGATGAACGCGCTGCGCGCGCCCGCCGAGATGGTTGCTTCTTCGACCGCGCGCTGCTCGACACCGGTGATACCGGAAGGAACGCAAACCACGCAGCGAGGCTTGGCAAGGAAGCTGCGCCGGTGAACCTTCTGAATGAAGTAACGCAGCATCTTCTCCGTGACGTCGAAGTCGGCGATGACGCCGTCCTTGAGGGGACGGATGGCCACGATGTGCGCCGGCGTCCGGCCGATCATCTGCTTGGCCTCGGATCCGACCGCAAGGATGGCCCCCGTCTTGGTGTTGATGGCGACCACCGAAGGCTCGTTCAATACGATGCCCCGGCCGCGCACGTATACAAGGGTGTTGGCCGTGCCCAAGTCGACCGCCATGTCGCGGCCGATCACCTGGAACAAGTTATCCATCTCTACTCCTGAAGTCTGTGTTCTCGGTCGTGACCTGCACACCCACCCGGTCACTGATGCCCGTTCCGCAGACTAGCCGAAAAACAGCTTGATTTCGCGATCTGCGGACTCGAGCGAGTCGGAGCCGTGAACGATGTTCTCGCCGATAAGCGTGGCGAAGTCGCCTCTGATCGAGCCTGTGGCCGCCTCCAGCGGATTGGTCGCCCCCATGATCTGGCGCATCCCGACGACCGCGTCGGTGCCCTCGACGACCATGGCCACCACGGGTCCCGAAGTGATGAAGCTCACCAGTTCGCCGAAGAACGGTTTCTCCCGGTGCTCCCCGTAGTGCTCCTCGGCGAGCTCCGTATCGATGACAAAGAGCTTCAGCTCGCGAATTACGTAGCCCTTGGCCTCGATTCGACCGATCACCTCACCGACGAGACCGCGGTGCACACCGTCGGGTTTCACCATCACGAACGTTTGTTGGGATTCGGACACGCCTACCTCCTGAATTTCTGTCGCTGAGACGGTAGCAGCCCAGCGTATGTGCACGAACAATTACCGCTCTTCGAGGCCCGCGGTCGTTCGGTTCGGCTATGCCGTGCCCGACGACTGTCAGTCGGCGCGGGAGGTTGCGAGGCGGTGGGCCACCTCGAGGAACTGCGCCACCCTCCGGGGCCAGTCCGGCCTCAGTGTTCGAAACGGGCCCGTAGCGAGTTGCAGCATCACGAATGACTCGCGCCAGTCGAGATCATGCGGAGAAAGCTCCAGGCGGGTCATGAATGTCTCTCTTGCGAGAGTCCGGTAGGCGAGCAAACGGCTCTTGGCATCCGGCTTGCTCAAAGCGAGTGCCAGCAGGTGAGCGCAGAAGTTGGCGGCGTCCAGCGCAGGATCACCGATTCCGAAGTCATCGAGATCGATCAGGCTCAACGAGAAGTCATCCTCTACGAACACCTGAGCTGCGTAAAGGTCTCCGTGCACCACTCCTCGAGGGACTGAGTCCTGCTGCGATGCTCTTGCGATTCCGTTCAACACGAACTCGATCTGAGGCGAGCAATGGGGGACGATGCGATAGAGAAGCTCGCCGGCCGTGCTGGAGGTCTCGGCGACCGAACGGCGATGGCGATGACTCCGGACACTGAAGTCTCGGGGCGTCAGCCTCGAGATATCGTCCATAAGATCGACGATTCGTTCGGGACGTGGCAAGGACCGGTGGTGGAGAAGAAGATCCTGCAAAGCAGTTCCGCCAACGGGATCGAACAGCACGATGTTTCGTCCCGCCGACAAGCGCGGGAGTGCCAGCGACGGTATGGGTCGTGGCCTTCGTAGTAAACCGCGTCGCGACGTCAGCCGGTCGGCCAGAGCCATGACGTCACGGGCCCGGGTCGTGCGCATCACCTTGGCGTAGAAGGTGGCCCGCCTTACCGGAGCGCGCGACCCATAAAGCGCGGTGTACCGAAAGAGCGCACGGCGACGAGGCCGATAGGAGATCGGTTGGGATGACACCCCTAGAGGCGTATGTCCCTCCCGCGCGAGGGCTCTTCGCATCTCCTTGCCGCACGCGGCGATCTGCAATCCTCGCAGCCCAGGGTCGTAGGGAAATCGCCAGATCAGAAGATCATCACGAAGCTCGATGGGGCCCGGAAAGTCATAGTTTCGATCCCAAGCATCGTCTACTGCGTGCGTCGACTTCGGCTCGGCGCTGGTTTCGGCGCACACGCTCACCACGCGGAGATGATCCTGCGCGTCGTGAGCGCGCACGTTGTAGCGGACGAGGCACGACTGAGTCGGTCGATAGAGGGCCTGCACGGGTTTGACGAGTCCGACGCGCCAGCCCCTGCTCTCGATAAACCCGGCCACCGCGTCCCTGCCCGCCCGCTCGAAGAGGCCACCGGCCCGCTCCAGCACGGGATCAGGCAGAATCGTGGACGTCTCGGTCGCGGAGGTCATGGGCGGTCGCCGTGCAGCCCGGTTAGGGCGAGTCCGGCGACTCCGGACTCGCGGGTGAGTCGGGGCTGCCCGGGCTGTCGGGCGAGTCGGGGCTTGCAGGCGACGCCGGGCTCACCGGAGACGCGGGGCTGTCGGGACTCGCCGGCGACGCAGGCGACTCCGGGCTGTCCGGGCTGTCGGTACTCGCCGGCGACGCGGGCGAGACCGGGCTGGCCGGCGACTCCGGGCTCTCGGGTGAATCGGGTGAGTCCGCGCTTGCGGGTGAATCGGGTGAGTCCGCGCTGTGCGCCTCGTCGTCGAGGAGATCGCTGAGGATCTCGTCGTCGGATGCGACCGACACGCCTCCGCCTTCCAGGTCGAGCCCCGTATCCGCGGACACTCGCTCCTCGGTCTCGAGGGAGGCGGGCTCGGCGGAGTCGCCGGCAGTGGCCAACGCGGTCCCGGTGGCACCCAGCCCCAGCGCCGACGTTCCGAGAAGCACGCGGAAGCCCTTGGTCTTGCTCATCTTGTCCAGCTTGATGAAGGCTTTCACTTAAGCCCTCCCTTCCTGACCGACACCCGGCCACCGTCCAGTGATGCCTATACCGGTGTTATCGGCAGCGGGATGCAAAAGGGGACGGGCTGATTGCAACCAAAGAAAAGATCAAGCCGGACCTGCGACCGGTCGATACCACCCCTTAAACGCAGGCGCTCGAGTGCTTGCCGAGCAACACCGGGGAACGAATCTGCTCCAATTCATGAGGCAGCGCGCTGAGGACGACGACACGGCCATCGATGGCTGGCAACAACTATTGGAGTCGGCGCGCGCAGCCTCGGACTCAGCGTGGACCAGCCTCTACGATGAATTTGCACCGCTGGTCATCCGCTATCTGCGGGCTCGCAACTGCCCCGACGCCGAGGACGTCCTCGGCGAGGTGTTCCTGCGCGTGGTCAGAAATCTCGCCTCCTTCACCGGTGAGCGCGAGGACTTTCGGGCGTGGATAGTGACCATCGCCCACCGGCGCATGATCGACGAGCGGCGCCGCAGGCAGCGAAGGCCGCTGGAGCTGGTCGAAACGGACGTGCTCCAGACACTGGCGCCCGCAGGCGATGTCGAGGAAGACTGTCAGCTTGCGCTGTCGACGGCCGAGATTCGCAACGCTCTCGACGGTCTGTCCGTGGACCAACGGGACGTGCTCGCTCTGCGCTTCTTGGGTGGGCTGAGAATTGGGGAGATAGCACAGGCAGTCGGCAAGAGCCCCGACGCGGTAAAGGCGTTGCAAGCGCGCGGAATCGCGTCGCTGAGGCGGAAGATCCGCACGGAGGCCGTTACCAAATGAGCCCTCGCGACGTTGATTCCTTCAGAATGAGAAAACTTCCAGGAGCCGAACCGCCCACCGAAACCGCTCGCACCGCCGAGCAGGAGGGGTCCGATACGGCCGGCGTCGGGGCCGCGCTGGAGCAGGGCTACCCCCTGCGTCCCGTTCCGGCAGACGTGAGACGCCGCCACCTCGCCGCGATCACCGGCCTCGCGGTCGAGCTCGCCCCAGGCCCGCAGCCGGCCTTGAAGAAACCTCAGCCGGCGGGAGTTGAGATCGAGACAGCGCCACAATCACGACGCCACGAACGCCTGGGAGGTCTCGCACGAGCGGCGGCCGTAGTCGTGGCCGCGACGGTTTCTCTTGGTGGTCTTGCCTCCGCAGGTGTACTCCCCCACCCGCTTCAGGAGGTCGTGGCACGCCTCGGAAGCCACTTGGGCATCGATCTCCCCGGCGCCCCCCACGGCCAAGGCGACGACCCGGCCGCCGCAAACGCCGGAGGGACAACCGAGGACGAGACCACACAGAGCGAGGACGAGGACGAGACCACACAGGGTGAAGACAAGGACGAGGTCACAGAGAGCGACCGGGAAAGTCCTCGCGGCCGGCCGGATGCGCCCGGCAGCGCGTCATCCAAGAACGGCGGCGGCAAGCCAGACCACGAGCCGGGCCAACGGGGCCAGGGGGCCGACGAGGGGCGGGCCGAGGAGGGGCGGGAGCGCGGGGAGGACCGGGCCGAGGAGGGGCGGGAGCGCGGGGAGGAAGAGCGAGACCGCGACCGGGACGACGACGAAGACGACGAACAAGATGAGGACGAGGACGACGAACAAGAGGAAGATGAGGAAGATGAGGAAGATGAAGAAGATGAAGACGACTGAGCATGCAACAGCACCTCGGGCGAGGGCAGTTAGTTGGTCCTCACCAGGCGCGCGCGCGCCTCGCCGACCACGTAGTGCGAGCCGGTAACGCACACCAGCTCGGCTGCGCGCGCCTCATCGAGTGCCAGCTCGATCGCCGCCGCCACATCGGGTTCGGCCACACACTCGAGGCCGAGCTCGGCCGCCGTCGCCGACAGCTCGTCGACGTCTACGGAGCGCACGTTGCTCGGATTCGTTGCGATGAGCGAGCACGGTAGCCGCGTCAGCTCGGTGAGCATTCCCCGGTAGTCCTTGTCGCCCAGGATTCCGACGACGATGACCGCGCTCTCGAAGGCGAACGCCTCGAGCAAACCAGAAACCAGGGCCGACATGCCGTCGGGGTTGTGCGCGACGTCGACGATGACCGGAACTGCCTCCTCGCCCTGCAAGCGAATCGTCTCGAGCCGGCCGGGGACACTGGTCTCTTCAAAGCCCTGCGCTACGACCTCATGATCGAGCGGCTTGTGGAGAAACCTCGAGGCGGCTTCAAGAGCGACGGCGGCGTTGACTCCCTGATGGCTGCCGTGCAGGGGGAGGAACAATCCCTCGTAGTCGCGCGTCGAGGTCCGGACCGTGAGGTAGCGTCCGCCCACGGCAATGCGGTTCTCGATTACCGAGAAGTCCTTGTCCAAGCTCACCACCGTTGCTCCGGTGCTTGCGGCTTCGCCGGCAATGATCTGAGCGACCGACGGCGTGCGCTCGGCCGTGACGACGTGTGCCCCGGGCTTGATGATGCCGGCCTTCTCTTGCGCGATGGTCTCGCGCTCCATCCCCAGGAGGCCGGTGTGATCCACACCGACGTTCGTTATTACCGACACGGGCGCAGTGACGACGTTGGTCGCGTCCCACCGGCCCCCCAAACCGACTTCCACCACCATCGCGTCTACGGGAACCTCGGCGGCCCACAAGAAGAACATGGCGGTCAGCACTTCGAAGTAAGTCAAGCGCTCGTCTAGCTGTTTCTCGACCAACTCGATGAAAGGCCGAATGTGGTCGAAGACATCGCCGAAAGCAATCTCGTCGACCGCTCGTCCGTTCAGTGCGATTCGTTCGCGCACGGTTTGTAAATGCGGAGAGGTGTAGGTGCCAACACTCAAGCCGGTGGCCGCCAGCAACGAGGACACGATCGCAGCGGTCGACGTCTTCCCGTTGGTGCCCGTGACGTGCACGGCCGGCACCGCGCGCTCGGGATGATCGAGTGCCTCGCATAAGGCCTCGATGCGCTGGGTGTTGGGACGCATCCTCTTCATGACGTCGATGCCGAGCGCGTCGAGGAAAGCCTGTGCGTCTTCGAAGGACACTGCTAATCCCTGGGCTCGGCGTCGCCGAGCTCTACCGCAACCGACAGGCCCTCGACATCGTCGGTGACCACCAGCTCGAAATGGCGGACGTTCACGGTCGAGGCAACGTCATCTTTGACCCGCTCGAACAGATCGAGTTGCGTCTGAGACCCGCGCACTTCAGCATGCTCGACCGGAACCCGCAGGGAGACCTTGACCTCCGACTTCGCCTTGCGAATCTGAGTGAGGACCGCGACTCCCGCGTCGAAACATCCGTCGTCTTCGGACTCGGGCAGCTCCGACGGCACGGGCCAGTTGGATCGGTGCACCGATGAGGGCTCGGCGCGACCGGTGTTGTGGAGTTCCTCGGTGATGTAGGGAAGCACGGGTGCGAACAGGCGGATGGCCACGTCGAGGCCGGTCCGAAGGGTCCCTAGGGCCGAGGCGTCTCCGGCATACGCACGGGTCTTGGACAGCTCGAGATAGTTGTCGCAGAAGTCACCCCAGAACCACGATTCCGTCGCCGCGAGCGCGCCGGCGTGGTCCCACCCCTCCCAGCTCGCGGTGACCTCCTGGACGAGTGTGCGGAGCCGGGCGATCAGAGCGCGATCGAGCGGCTGCGACGGCGGGGACCCTTCGCCCTCGAAACTCTGGACGAGTCGTGCCGCATTGCGCATCTTGGTGACGAGGCGCTTGCCTTCCCTGAAGACCTTGGAATCGATCGCGGTGTCGACGCCGAGTCGAGCCGACGCCGCCCAGTAGCGCACGGCATCCGGCCCGAACTCATCCAGGGGTTCGGTCGGGACGATCGTGTTGCCCTTGGACTTCGACATCTTCTTTCTGTCGGGGTCCAGGATCCATCCCGAGATGGCCACGTTGTGCCAGGGGATCGACGCATCCTCGAGATAGGCCCGGGTGATCGTCGTAAAGGCCCACGTTCTGATGATGTCGTGGCCCTGCGGACGAACGTCGGTGGGATAGAGCTCGCGGTGACGTTCCTCGTCGTCTGGCCACCCCGAGGTGATCAGCGGCGTCAGCGACGAGGTCGCCCAGGTATCGAAGACATCAGGATCGCCGACGAAGCCGCCCGGCTCGCCGCGCTGGTCTTCTGAGAAGCCATGCGGAGTCTCGGCCGACGGATCGACCGGCAGGTCTTTCTTGCGTGGAAGGATCAGCTTGGAGTAGTCGACTCGTCCGTCCGGGTCGACGCCGTACCACACGGGGATCGGAACGCCGAAGTAGCGCTGGCGGGCCACCGACCAGTCTTGGTTGAGGCCGTCGACCCAGTCCTCGTAGCGCTTGCGGAACATGTCCGGACGCCACGTGATCCGGCGCCCCTGCTCGATGAGCTTGTCCTTCTTGTCCAGGACATTGATGAACCACTGCCGCGAGACGACGAACTCGAGCGGCCTATCCCCCTTCTCGAAGAACTTGACCATGCGACGAGTCTTCTCCGGCTCGCCGGCGACGGCACCGGCATCGTTCAACAGATCGACGATCGCGTGCCTCGCCTGGTTGACGAAGAGGCCCGCGAGTTTGTCGTGGGCGGTGCGCGCCGAGTCGGGGTCGATCGATTGCCAGTGGTCCTCGCCCCACGGCGCACTCTTGATTCGGCCGTCGCGTCCGATTACCTCGCGCGCCGGCACACGGAGCTCACGCCATTTCTCGACGTCGGCCGCGTCGCCGAAGGTGCAGATCATCAGGATTCCCGTGCCCTTGGTGGGATCGGCGTTCTCGTCGGCGACGATCGGAACGGGGGCACCGAACAGCGGCGTTATCGCGGTCGAACCGATGAGGTTCCGGTAGCGCTCGTCCTCGGGATGGGCGGCGACCGCGATGCAGGCAGGCAGAAGCTCGGGCCGCGTAGTCGCGACCATGAAGTCGCCGCCGCCCTCGACGTGGAAGCGGATGCGTTGAAACTCGCCGTCGCGCTCTCGATCCTCGACCTCGGCCTGGGCGACCGCACTCTGAAAATCGATGTCCCACATGGTCGGTGCCTCGCGCAGCTCGGCCTCGCCCTTTTCCAAGACGCGCATGAAGGAATACTGGCTGACGAAGCGGCAGTGCTCGTCGATGGTGGCGTAGGTGTGGTTCCAATCGATGGATAGCCCCAGCCTTTGCCACAGCTCCTTGAATTTGGCCTCGTCCTCTTTGACGACCTCGTCGCACAGCTCGATGAAGTTGCGGCGTGACACGGCAAGCGTGTCGCCGGTGCGTCCGAAGCTGAGCTCCAGGTCGGAATCGTAGGGCAACGTGGGATCACAGCGGACGTTGAACACGTTCTGAACCCGGCGCTCGGTGGGCAGGCCGTTGTCGTCCCACCCCATGGGGTAGAAGACGTTGAACCCGCGCATGCGCTTGTAGCGCGCCATCAGATCGGTATGGGTGTAGGAGAAGACGTGACCGATGTGGAGAGCACCGCTTACGGTCGGAGGAGGCGTGTCGACGACGAAGGTTTCGTCACGCCCCCGCGAGGGATCGTAGCGATAGGTACCCTGCTCCTCCCAAAAGGCGCTCCACCGTAGCTCGATCTCGCTCATGTTCTCTTGGTTTTCACCCTTTCACCGTCAGTCGATACCGACCACCAACCGTTGCACCAGGCGATCTCCGTCGGCACGAGAGCCAAAGGTCACGTACGAAAACGGTTCCAGCCACGGCTTGACGTCCTGCTCGTAGGTGGGGAACTGCGCCGCTCCCGCAGCTTCGGCAAGGCTCTGTATTGCGTCTACATCAAAGTATCCCGTCGCTACGAAGCCGTCGCCCAGCCCGCTTCCGGCCGACCGGAAAGCCTCCGATTCGGACAGAGGATCCGAGCTCTCCAACGCTCTCACCGCGGCCTGTTCGCCGAAGGCTACGACCACCCGGTCACCGGCGAGTACCACCGCCGATTGCGGAGCTCCAGGAATGGCAACCTTGAAGCCCTCGGCGCCGCCCGCACTAAATGGCTCGGTCGGCGCACCTTGCTGCTGCATGAGCGCCTCCAACCGAGCAATGGTCTGACTCGAGGTTGCGGGATCGGTCGACTCGACCACGAGCCCGCCGGCCACGGAGTTGGGGTCGGTGCCGGACACGAAGAGTCCGGCGTCGCCCATCCACGAGAGGAGGTCCGCGCGCAGATCGAGCCCGGTTTGGGCCTCGAACTGAGCATCGAGCTCATCCGCACTCCCACCCATGCCCTGCTCTGCGAGGGCCTCGAGCATCGTGTCGTACAACTCCTCGAGGTTCTCGCCGAGGTCCCCGATACCGAACGCGCCCCACGATTCGCCGGGCAAGTCCGGCAGGAGGCCGTTGCTCAGATTCTCGACGAGCTGTCGCTCCCCGGCATCCTCCGCCAGCGTCGTGGACTCGAAGACGACTTTGTCGCTTTCGACGAACAGCGTAGCGGCCGAGGGGGCGAAGGCGTTGAAGCCGGCTCCACCGAAGCCGCTATACACACCGAAGTTCGCGGCACCCGGAAAGCCGCCGCTCTCCTCGAGCGCGTCGGCGAAGGCTCGCCCGTCGAAATAGAGGGTCGCGAGCCGGTCCTCGGTAAGCTCGTCGGTCGTCTCTGTGAAGGTCCCGCTCTCGGACAGGTTGGCCTCACCCGAGGAGACGTCCACGACCGCCTCCAGGCCGATCTCCGTCCCGATCACGAGGAAGCCGTCGACGACCCCGGCGGCCGAGTTCTCCGCTTCGTTCAACACGTAGTCGACGCCCTCGTAGCTCTTGTCGATCAGCTCGTCGTCGCTGTTGGCCGACGCCTCCTCGACGAAATCAAGAGCGGCAGCATCGTCGTCGGACGCGATGAGGAAGGCAGCAGCCGGAGCGTCTCCTCCGGCGAGGGGGGCCGCGCTCTCCATCGCCGCGAGGTTCTCGGGCATCAACGCGAAACCGGCCACCTGGTCGCCCAACCAGGGATCGACGTCATCCTCGAAGTTCATGTCGATCTCGGCAAGTCCCTCGTCGAGGAAATCGACGAGCTTGTTGCGCGCCTCGTCGGTGTTGGGCGCCTCGGGGAACTTCTCGAGCAGGTCGCCGATGGCTCGCTTCTGGTCCATCGAGGGGTCGAGGAAGATGTTGCCGTAGGCGACGGCATCACGAGGAACGAGGGTCACTGCCTCGTCAGTGGACGCCCCGAAGAACATCTGATAGCCGAGCGCGCCTGCGACCGCTACCGCGGCAACGCCGAGCACCCCCAAAGCGGCCAGTATGACAACTCTAACTTTCATGGCACCTCTTCTCGCGCGGCGCGAACTCGATCAAGACGTAAGCGGCCAGATGGGACCAAAACTTGAGCTTGAGTGGAAGCGCTCCTTGGTTCCGTGTGGCGGGCGACCGGTGTCCGGATCCGCACCCACTGCCGCTCGGCTACGCGGAGCGCTCACGCGCCGCCTGTTCGCGGCGGGCCTTCGAGCGAGGTACCAGCGTCGGGTTGACCTTTTCGAGCACGACATCCCGGGTGATGACACATTTCCCAACATCCTGGCGGCTCGGCAGGTCGTACATGACGTTGAGGAGGACCTCTTCGAGAATTGCGCGCAGCCCACGCGCTCCCGTTCCCCGCAGCATGGACTGCTCGGAGACGGCCACCAACGCATCGCTGGCGAACTCGAGCTCGACCCCGTCGAACTCGAAGAAGCGCTGGTATTGCTTGATGAGCGCGTTCTTGGGCTCGGTCAGGATCTTGACCAGCGCCTTCTCGTCGAGGTTGTGGACATGAGTGATGACGGGTAGGCGGCCGACGAACTCGGGGATGAGCCCGAACTTCAGCAGATCCTCCGGCAGAACGTGCTGAAGGATCGTGCCAAGGTCCTTGTCCTCCATCTTGCGCACGTCGGCACCGAAGCCCACACCCTTGCTTCCGACGCGGCTCTCGATGAGCTTCTCGAGGCCTGCAAAGGCACCGCCGCAGATGAACAAGACGTTGGTGGTGTCGATCTGAATGAACTCTTGATGGGGGTGCTTGCGACCTCCCTGCGGAGGAACGCTGGCGGTCGTACCTTCGAGGATCTTCAGCAGCGCTTGCTGGACTCCCTCGCCGGAGACGTCGCGCGTGATCGACGGATTCTCTGACTTCCGAGCGATCTTGTCGACCTCGTCGATATAGATGATCCCCGTCTCGGCGCGCTTGACGTCGTAGTCGGCCGCCTGGATCAGCTTCAGCAGGATGTTCTCGACGTCCTCGCCGACGTAGCCGGCCTCGGTCAGAGCGGTCGCGTCCGCAATGGCGAAGGGAACGTTGAGCATGCGGGCGAGCGTCTGAGCGAGCAGAGTCTTGCCGCAACCGGTAGGACCGAGCAGCAGGATGTTGGACTTCGCCAGCTCGACCTCGCCGTCTGCTTGAGCACCCACCTGGATCCGCTTGTAGTGGTTGTAGACCGCGACGGAAAGGACCTTCTTCGCTTGTTCCTGGCCGACGATGTAGTCGTTCAGGAAGTCGTAGATCTCCCTGGGCTTGGGAAGGTCCTCCAGCTTGAGCTCGGGTGTCTCGGCGAGTTCCTCTTCGATGATCTCGTTGCAGAGATCGATGCATTCGTCGCAGATGTAGACGCCCGGCCCCGCGATGAGCTTCTTGACCTGTTTTTGAGATTTGCCGCAGAAGGAACACTTCAGCAGGTCCCCGCCGTCACCGAATTTGGCCACCCGACTCCCCTTCGCTTGTAGCGCTAGCCGGCCGCCGCGGCGGCCGTCACCTTTTCAACCGCTGCCTGAATGGTGCGGCTGACGATGACCTCGTCGATTATACCGTAGGCCTTGGCCTCTTCCGCCGTCATGATGAAGTCCCGATCGGTGTCTCGCGCGACTTTTTCGAGGTCCTGGCCCGATGAGTCCGCCAGAATCTGGTCCAGCAGACGACGGTAACGCAGGATCTCCTTCGCCTGGATCTCGATGTCCACGGCCTGTCCCTGGGCACCGCCGTGCGGCTGGTGGATCAGGATCCGCGCGTGAGGCAGCGCGAAGCGCTTCCCCTTCTTGCCGGCCGCAAGCAGGACGGCCG
>JBOGWX010000117.1:0-29304 GCA_050694055.1 Actinomycetota bacterium | reverse complement strand
AGCAGGAAAAGCGGCGCTGACCTGGGATTTCCCCCCGTTGCCAGCAACATTCAACTGGACGCTGTCCGAAGACCTCTTTTCAGTAGGCAAACCCGCGCCTATGGTGTGGCACTTCTCGCGCGGGAGGGAAGCTCCAATGTCTCGGACATCACCGTCGCAGCGCGCTGCGCGCCTGCGCATCGTCGTAGTCGTGGCCCTGGTGGCGGGGTCACTGGCGAACGCCATGGTCGCTCCGGCGAGGACCATCCGGGTGCCGGAGACCCTCATGCGAAGCGTCACCTTCGACGGGGCGCGCGGGAGTGTGGCGCTGTCCTTCAGGCCGACTCACGTCGGGTTCACCTGGGAGGGCAGCCACGGCGTGCGGGTTCTCTATCGCACCATCGACGAGACGGGGCCCAGCTCGAGGTGGCGCATAGCGCCGGTGAGCCACGACATGGAGACGGGCAGCACTCGCTTCAGCGGGCTCATCGAAGTCGATCGTCCGGTGAACGTCGAGTACCGCAAGCGTCTCGGCGCTAAAGAGGATGCGTGGATGGGGCCGGTGACCATGGAGTCCTTCAACACCCTCGATGGGCCCGCGCGTGAGGTCTCGCTGCAAGCCTCCACCGCATCCGACTCGACCGCTCCGGACATCGTCACGCGCGCCGAGTGGGGCGCAAACGAGTCACTCAAGCGGACGAAGGGCGGTTGCAAGCGCACGTTTCATCCACTGCGGCAACTGTTCGTTCACCACACTGCGGGTTCGAACTTCGACTACGACGGTGCGGCCACGATGCGAGCAATCTACGCCTACCACACGAAGAGCCGCGGTTGGTGTGACATCGGCTACAACTTCGTCATCGACTGGAGCGGAACGATCTTCGAGGGCCGGTGGGCGCGCAACTACGCTCCCTGGGAGATTCACGATTCCGAGGACTACCGCAACTATGCGGTCGCGGGCGCTCACGTTGCGGGCTTCAATTCGGGCAGCGTAGGGATCAGTCTCATGGGCAACTTCACCGGGATCGGCCCTCCCAGCCAGATGAAGGGTTCGCTGAAAGAGCTTCTGGCGTGGGAAGCGGACCGGCACGGACTCAATCCGACCGGCTCGCACACCTTCAACGGCCGCTGGATGAAGGTGATCGCCGGTCATCGCGACGCGGGATTCACCGCATGCCCCGGCAACAAGCTCTACGATCAACTTCCCAAACTTCGGCGCAAGACGAAGACCAAGGTGGGAAGCGGCCGCACGGCGACCGAGCTCAGCCTCGACACCACGGCAGAGAAGATTCGCTACGGGGATGCGGTGACGGCGTTTGGAAATCTCGTTGACGCCGAAGGGCAGCCGCTGCCCGATCGCACGGTGACGCTCTTCCGAAAGAAGGGAGTGGGGCGCTGGAAGCAGCACTCCACCGTACAGACGGGCCAAGACGGCGAGTGGGCGAGGTCACTGACCCCTGGAAAGAAGACGAAGCTCGCCGCGACCTTTGCGACGCACCCCGGTTATTGGGGCTCCGACAGCCGGCCCGCGCTCGTCCGCGTGAAGCATGCGGTGACGCTGGCTCCGAACGACCGCGCTCCAGATCTCGAGGGCGTGTACCACTACGGGCCCAAAGAGAAAAGGGTGGCGGTGGGAGGCGAGGTGGGGCCCCCTCACCCGACCAAGTCCGTGAGGCTCCGCTTGTTCAAGCGCAGGACCAAGACGAGCGGCTACAAGAAGGTCTCTGAGGTCTACGCGACGCTGGACTCCGCCGGCCGCTACTTCCTTTCATTCCTGCTACCCAACCGCACGAGCGGGACCCGCTACAAGGTCACGGGAAAGATGGCTAAGGACCGGGTCCACGAGACGGGTTACAGCGGACCGAGTTACCTGATCGTCGACTAACGTAACTAGCTCTGGTCCGAATTTCGAGCCCCGCCCATCGGGGCGCAACCCTGTTCGTTACGCAACGACCGAGAACTCTTCGAGGGCTCGCGGCATACGTCGCACGCTCCAAGGTTCGAAGGCTGGTTCGAAGGGATTGAATTAATCAAATTGCATTCCTAAACTACGCCGAGAAGGCGCCACGACCGGTGGGTGCTCTGGGTAGAAGGGAGGGGCGCAGACTGCGATGCGGAGTGGCACGAACCTGCCCCGGATAAAGCACTACAACGAAGGCGTCGTGATGGAGGCCATCCGGGTGGGCGAGGGGGTGAGCAGGGTCGAGATCGCCGACCGAACGGGGCTAACGGCGCAGACCGTGTCCAATATCGTCAGGCGACTGCTGGACCTCGGTCTGGTTGGGGAGGACGGTCACAGCTCGTCGGGTTCGGGCCGGCGCCGGGTGCGGCTGCGGATCAACCCCCACGCGCGGCACGCCATCGGGGTCCAGGTCGACGGCGAGGAGACCTCGTTCGTGGTGATCGACCTCTCCGGTCGCGTCATCGAAAGGACCCGGCACCCGACTCGGGCGGAACGGGGGCCGATCACGATCATCAACCAGATCTCCGGGTCGGTGACGGAGCTGATCGAGAAAGCAGACGTTGACCCGGGGACGATCCTCGGCTTGGGGGTCGCGTCGCCGGGCCCCCTCGATCACCTTCGAGGCATCGTGTTCAACCCGCCGAACCTGCCGGGCTGGCATGAGGTGACGCTGGCCGACGAGCTGAGGGAGAAGACCGGGTATCCGGTGATCGTCGACAACGACGCAACCGCTGCCGCTATCGGAGAACGATGGGCGGGCGGAGCGAGGGGCGTGCACAACTTCGCGTTCGTGTACATGGGCGTCGGAGTGGGAGCAGGAATCTTCCTCGAGGACCATATCTACAGGGGCACGACTACCAATGCCGGTGAGTTCGGCCATCTGATACTCAATCCCGACGGCCCGAGGTGCTTCTGTGGCAGCCGTGGCTGTGTCGAGGCGTACTGCTCGCCGCGCGCCGTCGTCAAAGCGGTGGCCGATCGGCTGACCGAGGGTGGACCCAGCATGCTGGGGGGCGAGATCGGGACCGATCCCGCCAGACTCGATTTCGAGATGGTCTGCCGCGCCGCTCAAGAGGGCGACGAGCTCGCCCGGCGGGAGATCGAGATATCTGGCTTCCTATTGGGTTGCGGAGTGGTCGGGCTTGTGAATCTCCTCGACATCGAGCTCGTGGTGCTCGGCGGGAACGGCTTTCGACACGTCGGCGAGATGTATCGCAAAGCGGTTGAGGAAGTGGTTCGGGAACGGGTCATCGGGCCCGAGAGGCGCACGGTTCGGATCGAACTCTCCACTGCCGGCGACGATGCGGGCGCCGTGGGGGCGGCTTCATTGCTTCTCGACGCCACCTACGCGCCGCGCTGGGGTGTTCACGACGGGACTCGAAGTGTCACTACTGGCGGCGATTGACGTCGGCGGTACCAAGACGCTCATCGAGCTGTTCGACGCGGGCTCCGGTCGTACGCAAGGAGCCGCTGAGTTCCCTACGCCACGGTCCGGAGACCCCATCCTGGTCCTCGCGAGTGCGATCGAGAAACTCAGTTGCGACCAGACTTTGGCCGCGATTGCCGTGGGATGCCCCGGTCCCTTGGACCCGAGCGCGGGCCTCGTGGTAGACCCCCCGAACCTGGCACGCAGCTGGTGGCATCTACCCCTGGGACGCGGCTTGAGCGAGACTTTCGGATGCACCGTGGCGCTCGAGAACGACGGGAACCTCGGTGCCCTCGGCGAGTCGGTTGCGGGGGCCGGCCGGGGATTCCCCTCGGTCCTCTACCTCACGGTCTCGACCGGGGTGGGGGCGGGATTCGTGACCGGCGAAACGATCTTCCGCGGTGGCAGGGGGTTCGGACTGGAGGTGGGTCACACAACGATCAACGCCAGTGCCTCCGCAGTGTGCGCCTGCGGCCGGGTGGGATGTCTGGAGGCTTGGGCCTCGGGTTCGGCCATCGCCGGTCGCGCGCGCGCGGCCGGCCTCGGGGACGGGAGCGGGGTAAGCGCGCGCTCGGTCGCTGCGGCGGCGGCGAGTGGGGAGCCTCGCGCTCTGCGGATCCTCTCCGAAGCGGCGGCGTACCTCGGGCAGGGAATCGTGAACCTCATGTACGTCTTCGATCCAACTCTGGTCCTGATCGGCGGTGGGGTGGCTCAGTCCGACCTCTTCGTCGACCTGGTCACCCAGGCGATCGCCTCGGAGAAGGTAATGGACCCATTCAGGGACGTGCCCGTGCGGCAGGCAGAGCTGGGAAGGGCGAGCGTGATCAGCGGCGCGAAGGTGCTCGTGCGACGGGCCGCGCAGGGCGCTTGATGACGGGAAGGCCGAATAGGGCGGCCTCACCAGGACCGGCGAGGGGATTTCGATGCACATCACGAACGAACAACGCCTCGATCTGATTCGGGAGCGCACCGAGGAGATCACCCTCTGGCGGGACCGCTCGTTCGTCCATCTCGACGGTTGGACGTTCGAGGGCCGGCCGCTCCCTCGTGGCGCGCCGTGGCCGGAGCGCGGCGGCGTCCGCGAGCTGGGTTTGCCGCGCGTCACCATCCCCGAGCTATGGCCCCTCGACGAGAGCAGGTTGGAACTCGATGTTGGAGGCGAGGGACTGCTCTGCCTCCGTTACGGTGGGGGAAGAGAATCCAGGTTCGGTCTCGACCCCAACCATCAAGTCTTCCCACTCGACGAGCGGACCTTCGAGGTCCAGGTGCGCGCCGTCGCGCGGCTTCCCTTCGGGCAACCGAGCCGAGACGCGCGCGTGAAGCTCTCTCGTCTGGTGTGGATCGACGATGTGGTGAACGGTTTTGCGCGCCGGCTGACCCTGATTGCCGAGGCCGCGCGCACGCTCGGCTCGGACCCGGTGATCGAGCCCCTGATCTCGTGCGCCGAGGCGGCATTGAATCGGATTCGATGGCCCAGCTCGACCGGCGCCTACGTCTCCCGATCCGCCCCCAGCTCTCGCCTGCGCACCGTCTGGGAGTTGCCCGAGGACCTCGACCCTCACCCGCCGGACCTAACCGACGAGGAACGGGCCTCGGTCGCGTCCGCAAGTGAACAGCTGGCTCAGGAGCTCGAGTCTTTGAAGAGGCGCTATCCGCAGCACGGCGAGCTCTCGCTGACGGGCCATGCACATCTCGACCTGGCGTGGCTGTGGCCGATGGAGGAGACGAGACGAAAGGCCGTTCGCACCTACGAAACGGTGACGAACCTGATGGAGCGTTATCCCGAGTTCAAGTTCAACCAGTCGTCCGCCCAGGTTTACGCGTTCATCGAAGAGGAGGAGCCGGACCTCTTCGCGCGTATCAAGAAGAAGGTCGATACGGGGCAATGGGAGCCCATCGGCGGCATGTGGGTGGAGCCGGACACGAACATGCCCTGCGGTGAGTCGCTCGTCAGACAACTTCTGTACGGCCAGAGGTACTTCAAGCAGAAGTTCGATGCAGAGCACCGAGTCTGCTGGCTTCCGGATTGTTTCGGCTTCTCACCCGTGCTGCCGCAGCTACTCGTCGATGCCGGCATCGAGAATTTCTTCACCCACAAGTTGAACTGGTCGGAGACCAATCGCTTCCCGTACGACCTCTTCTGGTGGGAGGGGTCGGACGGGAGCAGAGTGCTGGCGCACAGCTTCGACAATCCGCTCGGCGGGTACAACGGCGATGTCTCCCCCGAGGAGGTGGTCCGCACCTGGCAGAACTTCCGCGGCAAGCACCACCATGGCGAGTCCCTCTTGAGCGTCGGCTTCGGCGATGGAGGCGGTGGCCCGACGGAGGAAATGATCGAGCGAGCGCGCATCCTCGAGGGTTTCCCTGCTGTACCCGAGCTCCGATTCGCGCTCGTCGACGAGTTCTTCGAGCGTCTGCATGAGCGGGTTGCAAAGGAGAACATTCCCGTGTGGGTTGGGGAGATGTATCTCGAGCTGCATCGCGGCACTCTGACCACGCAGGGCCGAGTCAAGTATCTCAATAGGCGCGCGGAACGTGATCTCGTCGCGGCCGAGGTTCTGAGTGCCGTCGGCGCGCTCGCGGGAGGACAGGCGCCGCGCTCGCTCGAGGACGAGTGGAGAGTCCTGTTGCGGAACCAGTTCCACGACATCTTGCCGGGCTCGAGCATCCGCGAAGTGAACTTGACGGCCGAGGAGGAACTGGGGGGTGTGGTCGCGCGGGCCGGAAGGATGATCGACCGCGGGTTGGAGCAACTCGGCCCCCTCGTAGCCGCTCCCGGCGATCGCGAAGGATTGATCGTCTTCAATCCCGACCTGTCCTCGCGCCCGCTGATGCTCGAGCTACAAGGGAGCCTCCCCGGTGCGCAGGAGGTCGAACAGGGAAGCGTCATCACCTCAGATGAGGCGATCGAAGGCCTGGAAGTAAGGACCGTTCTTCATGCATCCCCGCCGTCGGAGCTAAGCGTCTCGACCTCCCACCTCGAGAACGGGTTCGTGCGGGTGGAGCTGGACTCCGCCGGGACGATCGACCGGGTTTTCGACAAGCGGGCGACACGTGAGGTCCTCGCAGGGCGCGGCAACCAGCTATGGGCGTTCGTGGACAAGCCGCGCGAGTGGGACGCTTGGGATATCGACGCGTCGTACATGAGCTCGGGCGAGGAGATCGCGTCGCTCGACTCAATCGACGTTGTCGAGTCCGGCCCCCATCGCGCTGCCATTCGCATAAGGCGAAGCTTTCGCAGCAGCACGATCGTTCAGGACGTGCGCCTGTGGGCGAACTCGCCGCGGATCGAGTTCAGGACGTCCCTCGACTGGGCCGACCGGCGTTGGTTGCTCAAGGCTCGTTTCCCTCTGGCGATCCGGTCCAACGTCGCCGTCTTCGAGTCCGCGTTTGGAGTCGTGGAACGCTCGACCCATCGCAATACCTCATGGCATGCGGCCCAATTCGAGGTCGTCGGCCACCGATTCGCTGATCTCTCTGAGGCGGGCTACGGGGTCGCGCTTCTCAACGACGGTAAGTACGGACACCACGTGATGGGCAACGAGTTGGGCATCAGCCTGCTGCGATCGCCGATCTACCCAGACCCGCTGGCCGACGAGGGACGGCATTCCTTCACGTACGCGCTCTATCCACACGAAGGAACCTGGCAAGAGGGGGGCGTCCTGGCCGCGGCCGAGGATCTCAACCGTCCCTTGGTGTGTCGCAGGATCGCAGTGGCACAGGAGTCGAGCTGGCGACCGCTTCGCCTGTGGGGGACGGCGCTTGGCCTCGGCGCCCTCAAGGTTCTCGAAGACGGCGGCGGACTCGTCCTTCGATGCTACGAACCGCACGGAGCGCGCGGAGAGGTCGGCCTCGATCTGCCCCCCGGTTGGAAACTCGAGGCCGAACTCAACGTACTGGAGCAGGCAGTTGGGCCGGCGGAGCGGTCGTTCACGCCGTTCCGGGTCCGGTCCTGGCTCCTGACCCGCTCCGGCCACCAGCGGTCGCAGCCGGATGAAGGGCCCGATTGATCCCTTTTTCGAGGTTCCGGTTGACACCCGCACGGGCCATGTGTATCAATCTATTTGATTTATGAACCACTGATCTTCTCGGCAGACTGCGGGGGCAGGGGGTAAGCCATGAGGTTCTGGTCGGTTCGAGCGAAGTCACGTGGTCCTCGGGACGCGGGTGGCTCCAGGAGGCGGCATCGTGCCGTGACGGCGGCCTTGTGGTGCTGCGTCGTTTCGGTGCTCCTCAGTTCCTGCGCCGCGCTGGGTATCGGCGACGACGAGGGCGATGAGCGCGCTGGGGACGAGGTCGTTTTCTGGTCGAGCCACGGCGAGCCCGATATCGGCTACTTCCAGGAGATGGTGGCCGACTTCAACGCCACCGACCCGGAATCCCACGTGAGGCTGCAGCGCGTGGCCGGGGAGGAGACCGAGGTCGCTCAACTCATGACCGCGGTGCGGGGAGGGACCGGCCCGGACGTCTACCTTCTCGACCGTTTCACCGTGGCGCAGCGGGCCGAGGCGGGCCTCCTTCAACCACTGACGGGGTTCATGGACGAGGAGGGTGGGGTCGAGGAGTTCGCGGATAGCTACATCGACTTCGCCTGGGCAGAGGCCCAGTTCGACGGTGAGCCCTACGCGTTGCCGACGGACACCGACACCCGCGCTCTCTACTACAACAAGACGATGCTCGAGGATGCCGGGGTAGACCTGAGCGAGTTCGATCCGGCGAACGGTCCGCTCACCCTAGACCGGATCACCGAGATCTCCGATCAGGTCAACGAGACGGACGACTCCGGCGCTTACACCAAGATGGGTTTCATCCCGTGGTTCGACCAGGGGTGGCACTACACGTGGGGGTACGACTTCGGAGGCTCGTTCTACGACGACGATCAATGCGAGGTGACCCCTACCGATCCCGCCATCCAAGAGGCTTTCCAGTGGCTCTACGACTACGCCGACGAGTTCGATCCGAAGAAGGTGCAGGCCTTCATGACGACGAACGCGCCTTGCACCGGACCGCTGACGTGTGAGGCGATCCCACCGGCACAGCATCCCTTCATCACCGAGAACCTCGCGCTGAACATAACCGGCAACTGGTTCCTCAAGACGATCGACCAGTACGCGCCCAACCTCGATTATGGGGTCACCTACATTCCCACGCCGCCAGACAGGCAGGATCAACCGTCCACGTGGGCGGGTGGGTGGTCGGTCGTGATCCCGGAGGGCGCGCAGAACGTCGAAGGTGCGTGGGACTTCATGCAGTGGTGGGCGGGTGAAGAGGGGCAGCGTCAGTACTACGAGAGGAACGGCGCACTCCCGACCCTGACCGATCTCCTGAACGATGAGTCACTCTACGAGGGGAATCTCGAACTATTCGGAGAGCTCACCGAGGTCGCCCAGAGTCGCCCCTCGCTTCCGATCGGGGCTTTGTACTGGGATGAGTTGACCGCGGCCAACGAGGCTGTGCTCCTCAACCGGCAACAGCCCGCCGAGGCGCTGGAGACCGTGGCGTCACGGGTGCAATCGCAGCTCGACGAGTTCTGCCCGCTCGAGTAGCGATACGGCGGCGGGAGCCGTACGCACGCCACGACCCAGGGCGACGATCAAGGGGGGACCATTGACCGACCCGGCTCGACACCTGCGGGGCGATGAAGGTGCCTAATCGAATAACGTCCCAGCGCGGTCGTCGGTTCGGTCGCCGCCACAGCCTCGGGGCCATCGAAAGGCGAAATCTCCGGCTGGGCCTGCTCTTCATTGGACCGTGGTTGATCGGCTTCCTCGCGTTTCTGGTTTATCCAATTCTGTCCTCGCTCTACTACAGCTTCACCGACTACTCGGGTTTCGGGGAGGCTGAGTGGATCGGACTGGACAACTACTCGCGCATGATCGGCGATGAGCTGTTCTGGACATCCCTCGGCAACACCGTCTACTACACGGCCATGGCCGTGCCCATCGGGGTGGTCGTTGCGATCGTGCTGGCCCTTGCCATGAACCAGCCGCTGCGCGAGGTGGGGATCTACCGGGCGGCCCTCTATCTCCCGTCGGTTCTCCCGATATTCGCGCTGGCGTTCATCTTCGTCTGGATCTTGAACCCGCGGTTCGGGCTGGTTAACCACGTACTCAACATCTTGGGGCTCGAGTCGATCGACTGGCTGGGCGATCCGGTCTGGGCCAAGCTCTCGATCGTGATGCTCGCGCAATTGGGGGCCGGGCAGTACGCGCTGGTGTTCCTGACATCGATGCGAGCCATCCCCACGTCGCTCTACGACGCCGCCATGATCGACGGTGCCAGCGGATGGCGAAGACTCCGAAGCGTCACTCTCCCGCTCATCACTCCGATCATCCTTTACGACATCATCATCGGGATCAGCCTCGGCCTGCAGGTGTTCACGCCTGCATACGTCATGACCCAGGGAGGTCCGGACAACTCGACGCTCTTCTACGTCCTGTATCTCTATCGGAACGCATTCAGATACGGAGACATGGGCTATGCGTCGGCGCTGGGATGGGTGTTGCTCCTGATCAGCGTCTTGCTCGCCCTGGCCGTCTTCCGAACGTCCCGGCGTTGGGTGCACTACGAGTTGGAGGCCTAGGGTATGGACGTACCTGCGATCCTCACCCGGAAGAGGGGCCTCGAGCGCCGCCGCCGGGTTCCACGAGTACTGCGCGAGAAGATCATCCCTCGGATATTGCTCGTCGCGATGTCGCTCGCGTTCCTGACACCGCTCTACTGGATGGTCGTGACTGCCCTGAAGGGGACGACCGAACTCACGACCTTCCCGCCAACGCTGCTGCCGCTGAGTCCACAGTGGCACAATTTCGTCGACGCTGTGAACTTCTTCCCGTTTGGCCGGTACCTCTTCAACACGGTGTCCATCACCGTCTTTTCGGTGGTCGGCGCGATGCTCTCCAACTTGATCATCGCCTACGGCTTCTCTCGCATCGAGTGGCCGGGGCGTGACGCCGTCTTCTACTTCGTCGTCGCCACGATTTTCATCCCGTTTCCGGTGACCATGGTTCCGCTGTTCATCATCTTCGCCCAGCTTGGCTGGGTGAATACCTTCCTTCCGCTGATCGTGCCCATGTTCTTCGGACACCCTCTCTACATATTCATGCTGCGCCAGTACCTCAAACAGCTCCCGATGGAGCTGTCAGACGCGGCGCGTGTGGATGGGGCCAACGAATGGCAGATCCTGCGCTACGTGATCCTTCCGCTTTGCAAGCCCGCGCTGGGGGTCGTGGCGATTTTCGCCGCTGTGTACGCGTGGAACGATTTCCTCGGGCCGCTGATCTACCTGCAGGACGAGAGCCGCTACACGCTCGCGATCGGGCTCCAGTTCTTCCGGTCCGTCCACGACGTGCAGTTCAACCTGCTGATGGGCGCGTCGGCTCTGGTGGTAGCTCCCATAGTGGTCATCTTCTTGATGTTCCAGCGTCAGTTCATCCAGGGTGTGACGATGGGGAGCCTCGAGTAGCCGCGGGCCGGACCTTCTTCGAACGCAGAATTCCTGCTGGATCTCGAGAATCAAGGATTCAGAACTATGCGGAAGTTACGGTGAAGGCTTCAGCATTTCGGCATCGACAGAGTGGTGCCCGGGTTCTTCGATGCTTGGAAGACGACGGTGACCCACAGATGCCCGTGTGCCTTCTTGCTCCCCACCCCGACGTATTTGAACTTGCCGTTGAGAATGTTCGCCTTGTGGGACGGAGACTTCATGAAGGCCGAGTGCAAGGACTTGACCGTACCGCCGTAGCCCACGTTCTCGCCGAGGACCTTCCACCTGGTAACCCTCTTGCCGAGATTGGGAGTGTGATGCAGAAGGTTCTTGTCGATCATCGTCTTGGTCTGCTTCATGGCCACCTTTGAGAGCTCAGGGTCCAGCCGCAATCGACCAACATCGGCCTTCTTGCGCGACGCATTGATCTTCTTCTTGAACCCAAGGTCTTTCTTCGAATAGGACCAGCAGGTGGCGCTGGTTGCAGTAGTGGCCGGAATCAAAGCCGCGAGCACGATGCTCGCAAGCGAGAGTGAAAGCGACTTGCGCACTGGAGTTCACATCCTCGAATCGGGTCCTGGCCTTAACCGAATCGGCAGCCAAAACCAGAAACTTGAGGACGCGTGCTCCTAACGTGACTCCGGCCGACCCTCGTTCCCGGGGTCGGCCGGGTCGTCGTAATCAGGTCGAAACACGACGCCGCCTCATCTGCATCACCCCGGCGCTCAGTCCGGTCATGAGAACGATGAAACCCGCGAGCTTGGCTCCGGGGAGCAGGAGGCCGGCCTCGGCCCTCGCCGCGAGCGGCTCGAAGATGTAGCCGGCAGGCGGTCGCACGATCGAGCTCTGGAGCGGCCCGGAGTCTCCTGTGGAGGCCGCGGCCGAGGCCTGCATGCTTTTCGGGAGCTTGGTCCCCGGGGGAGCGGGAAGCGTCACCTTGTAAACGTCGATTGCGTTGCGACCTGCGGTACCGAAGAAGAAGTCCCCGGTAGCACCGTAGTAGGTGAACGTTCCATCCCCGTTGTTCTCGACCTTGAAGATGTGAGAGGTCCAGGTGTTTGCGTTCTCGGGGATGAAGAAGCCGGCTTCCTCGAACTCGAACGTTCCGTCTTTGTGCTCGATGAAGTCGATGACCTGGGTTCCCTGTGTGTACCAGCCCATGAAGATTCGGTTCTGGCCCGGGATCTGCTGGAAGACGTGGGCGGTGCAGAAGCTCCCCTGAGGTTGGGTGCGGATGGGTGCCCGATGGATGGCCTTCTCGCCCTCGGGCGTGCGAGCGTAAGCGTCGAAGGCCTCCTCCGCCGAGCTTGGGGGCGTCTTGTCGAGCCTGCCGACCCGGTAGACGTGAAGGCCGCCGTTGCCCTCCTTGTTGTCGACCTCAGGGCTGCAGCTGGCTCCCGGCGGGACTACGCCGCCGCCCCGCTCGTCGGTCGAGATGATGTACTTGCCGGATTTGGTGAGCTCGGCCTCGTGATTGAAGTCGATGTCCTCGTCGGACTTGTAGGCGGACGAAGTCGCACCTCCGGCACCGCGTCCCTGATGGTGGGCGGAGCCGAGGTGCTTGACGCCCTGGAGCGAGGGTGCGCCCAGATCGAGCCACCCCGGAACTGTCAAGTCCGCGCCGTTGGCCCCGACCACGCAGTCCGTGACCTTGGCGCCGGTTGAGAATCCCGGTGCCGCGGTCGAGCTCTCTCGGACGCTGCAGGGAAGCGGTGTCCCTCGCAGAGTGTCGTCGCCGTAGTTCCTCGAGGTCCCGTTGTCGTCAAAGGCGTTGCGCACGTTGAACAGGATGGCGGCCGCCCCACTGCCGCAGGTGAGCCGGTCGTTGGCGTAGACCTCGAGCTCGTGGCATCCGTAGATGCTGCTCTTCAGCGTGTGGCCCAGAGCGATGTTGGCGCTCGGGTAGCGGTAGCGGTAGACCTCGGGGCGACACTCGGCACGCTTGGTCTCGACCGAGGTGCCCGCGGGGAAGTCCATGCACGACGAAATGTCCACGACCTCGAAACCGTCGAGGTTGAAGCGCTGGCTGCTGCTCGGGTTCTCATTCGCTCGCTTGCCGTTGGAATCCACACCCACCGAGTCGGACGTGACCGCGTACACGATGTGCGGACGCTTGGGATCGACGTTGACCGTGTGGGCTTCACCGATGTGACTGACGAGCCCGATCTCTACGGGGTCGTCGACGTCCGTGACGTCGACGATCTCGAGTCCTCCGGGAGGGGCATCGGCGATTCCGCCCACGCCCTGGTCGTGACAGCGTCCCGCCGCGTCGGTGGCATCGATGATCAATTGCGTGTCGGTGCGGTCGGCATATCGGTTCTGCGCGTTCAGCAGCGCGGTGCCCTTGGGTGAGGCCTCGACATCGTGCTGAAGCCCCAACGCGGCCGAGGGATCAGAGATGCAGGTGGCCGAGGGATGCGCCGAGCGGAACTTCAGGCTGTCGGGCGTGACCTCGCCGTTCTCGGTCAGCTGAAGGATGGCTTGCCCCCCGGCGTTGAGGCCGGCGCCGAGGGTTCCGACGGAAGCGAAGGTCTCCCCGTCCTGGGTGAAGAAGTCGAGGTCGGTGTGAGGACTTCCTGTTGCGAAGGTTCCCACGAGGTCCCACTCCGCTCCCTCGCCGCCCGAGTTGAACTCCGTCGACAGCGGTTCCGGCTGAGTGAAGCTCGGCGGCGCGTGATCCAGCTTGCCGTGGCCGAAGGCGGTGGCGGGGAGGGCAAGTGCCGCCAGCCCCGCAACGATGACAAGAAAAGCTCGCTTCATTGGCGATCCCCCAGGTAATCCCAGAACGTTCTTCTCTAATCCCCCGAACGCTCTCTTCTAATCCCCAGAGTTCGCCGGGTGGTTTCGGAGTCCTTCGAGAGGGATACGAATTGAGGGGCCGCGCCTACTCTAGGGGGCCGAAGGTTTCCATGAAGTTGTCCCACAGGGGTTGGGATTCCTCCCAGGTGTCTTCGTCTGCCACGTAGTTGAGGGCGAAGCCGTAGTCCTCCTCGCCGGTCACGAAGCCGAGGTTGTAGGCGTGCAGCTCGGCATCTCCCTCGGTCCAGGTGTATTCCCACAGTGCCGCCGTGGGCGAGTCCTGAAAGTCGACCTCCTCCATCTGAAGCTGCTGGTAGTTCTCGTGGGAGGGCGCGTAGGAATCCTCCTGGGCCTCCCAAGCTTCGAGGGCGTCGTCGCCCGGCTGATCGGTCCACTCGACGCGCAGATAGTTGCCCGTCTCGGGATCCACGAGGTCGATCCGGGTCTCGGCTTGAGGGCGCTCTTCCCAGGTCGCAGGGACCTCGACGCCGTATCCGGTATCGCCCGCCCTGAAGGTGGTGGTCTCGCCGATGTCCGGCCGCCCGGAATCCTCGTCTGGGTCGCCGCCGCCCTGCCCCCGGTCTTGCTCGGCGCGCGGAGCTTCGCCCTCGGGCTCATCGGCTCCGCCCAGACCGAAGAAGAGCAATCCCCCCACCACCGCCAGCGCGATCAGCCCCAGCGCGACCAGCGCCCCTCGTCCTCTGCGATCGGGAGTGACCGCGCGCGTGGTGGGCGACAGGGCTTCGGGGGCCGGGCGAGTTTCGGGCCGAGCTGGAGGGGGAGCGGGAGCGTCATAGACCTGCGTCGAGACGTCGGCCCGGCGACCCTCCGTAACGTCCACCAACATGGTCCGCAAGGTGGTCGGGTCGGGCCGCTCGCCGGGATCCTTGCTCATCAGTGCGGCGATGACCGGCCCCAGCACGCCTGCTCCCTGTGGCGTCGGTGCCTCGTCGTGGACCACGGCGGTGAGAGTGGGTATCGGCTGCCCCTTGTCAAAAGGAGGCACCCCCTCGGTTGCGAAGTAGAGCGTTGCCCCCAGCGACCAGAGATCCGTCGCCGGTCCGGCCTTCTCACCACTCGCTTGCTCCGGTGCCATGAACGAAGGTGAGCCCATGATCATCCCGGTGGTGGTGATCTTCGGGTCACCCTTGAGAGAGGCGATGCCGAAGTCCGCGAGCTTGCCGCGCCCATTCGGCGGACACATGACGTTTCCGGGCTTCACGTCACGGTGAACGATGCCCTTGCTGTGAGCGGCCTCGAGCGCATCGAGCACGTCGATACCGATACGAGCCGCGTCGCCTGGCTCGAGCGGTCCGTCGCGCCGCACCGTCTCGGACAGGGTGGGGGCCTCGACGAGCTCCATGACGATGTAGGTACCTTCGTCCTCGACGACGTCGAAGATGGTGACCACGTTGGGGTGGCTGAGCTGGGCGGCCGCTCGAGCCTCACGCGTGGCGCGCGCTTTGACCGCTTCCCTCTCGGCGAGCGGAATCGCTGCGGGAAGCTTTACTTCCTTGACTGCTACCTGGCGCTTCAACAGGGTGTCCTCGGCCGCCCATACCGTGCCCATGCCTCCCTTGCCCAGGGTCTCTTGCAGGGAGTAGCGACCCGAAACCAGGCGCGCGCTCACACCTTCTTGTGACATCTGACCTCCGATACCCAGCTCTTGGGGGGCTATTCCATCCCGGCCGGCGACCCGAAGAGACCCCTGACGCGGTGGAGTATGGCTCTGGGAACCTCCTCGATCTGGCCTCCGGACAGCTTAGAGCCCCATGGGGTGCGGACGTAAAAGACGTCTACGACCCGGTCACCGAGGGTGTCGACCTTGGCGACGTGGATGTCCAGATCGAGGTCTGCAAGTCCCGAGGCGATGGCGTAGAGCAGACCGAGCGCGTCGGGTCCACGGACCTCCACGACCGTCGAGGTTTCGGACACATCGTCGGGCAGGCGGATGTCGGGGAGCACCGGAGCGCCCACCGCGTAGTCGCCAACCTTCGTGTGCATGCGGGCATCCACGGCAAGCCGGCCGGAGAACGCAGCCTCGAGGTCGGCGAGGCACTGTTTCCCGACCGCTTCGTCCGGCGCCGATACCGAGACCCGGGTCAGAGCCAGGCCGTCGCTGGTGCTGTAGGCGCGCGCTCCGAGCACGTCGATCCGATTCAGGGCGAGCACCCCGGCGACGCGCGCCAGGGTACCGGGACGGTCGGCGACGCAGACCGTCAGGTTGTTATGCCCCGGCTCGGCACGGTGGTCGTAACGAGCGTGGACTTGCCCGGGCCCCACTCCGGCCGTAAGCAATCTGACCTCGTCGGCCATGCAGGGCACCGGCGTCGACGAAAGGTAGGAGGGGGGAAGGGTCGCCAGAACTCGTTCGGAGCATGCCGCCAGGGCCGGTTCGTAGGCTTCGAGCCTGCGGACCGCGTCCTCCACCCGTCCGTCGCGCGGCACGTCTCCCGTTTCGAGCGCAACGAGGGCTCGGGTCACGAGGTCGGCCACCAGCGAAGCCTTCCACTCGTTCCATGCGTGCGGGCCGGTGGCCCGCCCGTCGGCGACCGCGAGCAGGTAGAGCTGCCGGAGCCGCCGGTCATCACCGGCCAGCTCGACCACGGCCCTGATGACTGAGCCGTCGTCGAGATCCCGTCTCGTGGCCGTGTCGGGCAGTAACAGGTGGTGGCGGACCAGCCCGGCGACCTCGGCGATCTGTGCTCCGGTCAGTCCCATTCTCCGCGCCACATCCGCCGCGATCCCGGCACCTTCGATGCTGTGGTTGCGACCCGAACCCTTACCGATGTCGTGCAGCAGGGTGGCCAGGTACAGAGTCTCCAGATCGCCGATCGCCAGTGCATGGTTGGCCGGCACCGGTTCGCTGAGGCAGCGGGTCAGCTCGCCGACTGCGGTGATGGAGTGACCGTCGACCGTGAAACGGTGGTACGGATCGTGTTGCGGACGCCCACGGATGTGTGACCACTCGGGCATGAGCACCCTCCATCCGCCGAGATGCTCGAGTAACTCGAGGGCGGCGGGGGCATTGCGACCGCGGAGCACGTCGAAGAAGGCATCCTTCTGCGCAGGTGTCCACCGGGCGGGTCGAGCCTGGGCAAAAGCGGACGCCATGGCATCGAGAGCAGGCCCGGCGATGCGGGTGCCGGTCCGAGCGTGGGCCGCGAGGAGCTCGAGCGACCGGGCGGTGCCGGCGTCGGCAGCGGTGAACCTCAGGGTGTTGTCCTCGAGCCGTATGCCCGGCGTGATGACTCTGCTGTGACCGGACCGGCGCGGCCCCCCGAGCGTTCGCTGCGAGAGGTCCTCCATCGCGCGAGTGACGACGTACTCGACGACTCGGGCGGCCGCGTGAACCTCGGTCATCATGGCATCGACGCCGTCCCCCGGGTCGAACCCAAGCCGGCGGGCTACCTCGGCCTGCAGCTCGATGTGGAGCTTGTCGGATTTCCGGCGCAACGCGGCGTGGAGGCCCTCACGGGCCGCCAGCAGGACCCCGCGCTCATGCGCGAGCCGTCCGTCTGGCTCGGAACGACCTTCGATTCTTAGCATCCAGTCGAGCGCGTGAACGTCGCGCAGGCCCCCCGTGTCTTGTTTGAGATCGGGCGCCAGCGCCCATCCGGCTCGCTCGGACTCTCGGTGACGACGCCGGATATCTTCCAGGACGCGCCGTAGGAGAGCTGCCCTGTGCCGTCTCAGCCAGCGGTCGCGGCGCGTCTCGAAGTCCTCGTTGGTGGTGGGATCGCCTGCGATGAAGCGCGTCGTCAGGAGTGAGGTGGCGGTAAACAGATCCCTCTTGGCGAACTCGACCGCCTGAGTAGGGGAGCGCAACGCATGCCCAACCTGCCAGCCCGCATCCCATAACGAGTAGCTGAAGGCCCGCAGTCTCGAGACGTCGACGTCCTCCTCGCCGTTGGCCGCCAGGATCAACAGGTCGATGTCTGAGTGGGGCGAGAGATGACCGCGTCCGTAGCCTCCCACCGCGACCAGAGCGATGCGGCGATCGACCGAGATCGTTTCCTCCGCCAGCGCCAGCAGCGCGCGGTCCATGCCGGCCGCGCGCTGCTCTGCGACGATCCCGCCGTGCGTTAGGGGGGCCGGGCGGGCGACCCGCAGCTCAGAGAGCGTCTGAGCCTTTGTCGCCAGTTCGAATCCTTGTGACCTGATCGGCGGGAGTAACCCAGACCTTGCCGTCACCGATCGAGCCGGTGCGCGCCGCCTCGATGATGGCTTTGACGACCTGTTCGACGTGATCGTCGTCGACCACGACTTCGACGCGCGTCTTCGGGACGAAGTCGACCGTGTACTCGGCGCCACGGTACACCTCCGTGTGACCCTTCTGGCGGCCGTGTCCACGCACCTCCGTCACCGTCATGCCGCTCACGCCGACGTCGGCGAGCGCCTCCTTCACCTCATCCAGCTTGAAGGGCTTGACGACCGCGACGACTACCTTCATCAGGCCTCACCCCCTTGTGGGACGCGTGCCGCCGAGGGCGACGGCGTGGCTCCCGCCGGCTCCGGCACGGTGATGGAGCCGCCCCCCTCCACGAGCGAGTAACCGACCTCCGCATGTTGGGCCAGGTCGAGGCCGTTGATCTCCTCTTCCTCTGTCACTCTCAATCCGACGGTTGCCTGCACCAGCTTCAGGAGCAGCAGGCTCACGATGAGCGAGAAGACGAGCGTCGCCACCACGGCGAGAAGCTGCCTGCCGAGAAGGGCAGTGCCTCCCCCGAACGCCAAGCCGTCGGCCCCGGCGGGGTTGATCGCGGTGTCGGCGAAGACTCCGGTCAGGAGGGCACCGATCATTCCGCCGATGAGGTGAACCCCTACGACGTCGAGCGAGTCGTCGTAACCGAACCGGAACTTGAGACTCACGGCCCACGAACAGATGACGCCGGCTACCAGACCGATGGCCATTGCCGAAAGGGGGCCGACGAATCCGGCCGCAGGAGTAATGGCGACCAGGCCGGCTACGGCACCCGACGCCACGCCCAGGGTGGTGGGTCGCTGGTCGCGTCGCATCTCGAGTAGCGCCCACCCGCACGCTCCTGCGGCTGCGCCCAGGTTGGTTGCAAGAAAGGCGGAGGCGGCCAGCCCGTTGGCACCGAGTGCACTCCCGGCATTGAATCCGAACCAGCCGAACCACAGCACGCCCGTTCCGAGCATGGTCATGGTCAGGTTGTGCGGGACCATGGCCTCCTTACCGAAGCCGCGTCGCTTGCCGACGATGACGGCCGCCGCCAGTGCTGCAATGCCTGCATTGATGTGCACGACCGTGCCCCCGGCGAAGTCGAGTGCTCCCATCTCTCTGATCCAACCTCCCGGAGCCCACACCCAGTGGGCGACGGGAGCGTAGACGAACAGAAGCCACAACGTGCTGAACGCAACGTAGCCCGTGAACTTCATGCGCTCGGCGAACGCACCCGTGATCAGTGCCGGCGTGATGATGGCGAACATCATCTGAAACAGCGCAAAGACGATGTGCGGAATCGTCCCAGCGAGCTCGGCGTTGGGCTCCTGTCCGACTCCCGCGAAGCCGAGGAAGTCCAGCCCTCCGATCAGTCCCCCCTTGTCGGGACCGAACGCCAGCGTGTAGCCCGCGAGTACCCACAGCACTGAGATGAGTCCGAGAGCGAACATGCTCTGCATGACCGTGCCGAGCACGTTCTTGGCTCGCACCATCCCCCCGTAGAACAAGGCCAGCCCCGGGGTCATGAACATGACGAGTGCCGAGGACATCAGGACGAAAGCGGTGTCGCCCGTATCCATACGCCAGCTCCCTTCTGGTCGGTGGTCTTACGACCGAGACGATTCATCTAGTCGTGCCACGCTGCATGACCGGCTGCGGAACTGACGACAGGCTGAGGCCGCTCTGTTTCGGGCGTGTTTCACGGCCGTTTCTCGCCCGTAAAAAAGAGACTCCTGGACCCTGAGGGGCGCGTGAGACGACACCTCAGGGCCGGAGCGTGCCGCCTCCACCGGTGCCGCCGGAGAGCGGGCTAGTCCTTACGTGTGGAAAAAAATGGCTCGTTTGAACCATCCAGGATCCCCGATCGGGTCTCGATAAAAACCCATGCGCATAATTTCATTCACTCGTTCGGAATCGCCGGCTCACGCTGGAAAGTCTGAAGGCGGGCTCGCACTCGCCGTCAGTTGGGGTGACTCGGGTCCCAAGCGGGTCCTCGTGGGCATCCTGGCTCTCGTCTCCGCCATGCTGATGTCGCTGATGACTCTGCCTCCGGCAGAGGCCCGCGCCGAGGCACCCTCCGTGTCGGTGATCGTCAGATATCTCGAGGGCGCCGGTCCCGAGGTGCGGGAGTCGATCCAATACCTCGACGGTCGGGTTGTGAGGCGTCTGGGGATCATTCACTCGTTCGAGGTGGAGATGCCTCGTGACCAGGTGGACCGCTTGGCGCTGACGCCGGCGGTCGCTTCGATCACGCCCAATGCACGAATCGAGCTGCTCGACCACGACGACGACGACGACGGTGACGACGACGGTGACGACGACCGCCGAGACCGCGACCGCCGTCACGACGACGACGACGACGATGATGACGACGACGATGACGATGACGACGACGACGATGACGACGACCGCCGAGACCGCGACCGCCGTCACGACGACGACGATGACGACGACGACGACGATGACGACGACCGCCGAGACCGCGACCGCCGTGACGACGACGATGACGACGATGACGACGACCGCCGAGACCGCGACCGCCGTGACGACGACGACGAGGGAGACGGCGACTACGGCTCCTACGACCCCAAGGACGATGCCTCGTCCATGTACTCGATCGCGCAGGAGATCACGGGCGCGGGGGAGTTCTGGGACGAGGGCTTGACCGGCAAGGGCGTGGGCGTTGCAATGATCGACTCCGGAGTGGTTCCGGTTGACGGGCTAGTGACTCCCGGTAAGGTCGTAAACGGCGTCGATGTGTCGTTCGAGTCGCCGATCCCCTTCTTGCGCCATCTCGACACCTACGGCCACGGCACCCACATGGCCGGCATCATCGCGGGGCGCGATGAGGACGCGCCGTCTCTCATCCAGAAGGGCCACTCTGATGACTTCGTAGGTATGGCCCCCGACGCGCGCATCGTCAATGTCAAGGTCGCCGACTCGAACGGCGCCACCGACGTCAGCCAGGTGATCGCCGCGATCGACTGGGTGGTCCAGCATCGCAACGAGCGTGGTCTCAACATCAGAGTCTTGAATCTGTCCTTCGGGACCGACGGTACCCAGGACTACAGGCTGGACCCCCTCGCTTACGCGGCCGAGGTCGCGTGGCGCAAGGGCATCGTGGTCGTCGTGGCGGCAGGAAATGGAGGATACGGCTCCGCCAAGCTGAACAATCCGGCGTACGACCCCTACGTCTTGGCGGTGGGAGCATCGGACAGCAACGGAACAACCTCGTTGTCCGACGACACGGTCCCGGCGTTCTCGAGCTGTGGGGACGAGTTGCGCCGGCCCGATCTGGTAGCGCCCGGCAGGTCGGTGGTCAGCCTTCGGAATCCCTCCTCGACGGTAGATGAGTTGCATCCCGGAGCGCGCGTCACCCATCGGTTCTTCAGGGGTAGTGGCACCTCCCAGGCGGCGGCCGTGGTGTCCGGCGCCGCCGCGTTGTTGATCGAGCAACGCCCGGACATCACGCCGGATCAGGTCAAGGAGCTCATGGTCTCGACCGCCAACGAGCTACCCGATGCCTCGCCGGCGTGTCAGGGAGCCGGAGTGCTCGACATGAAGAAGTTGCGGGATCGCCCGACTCCCCAAGCGGTTCAAGACCACGAGCTCGCCACCGGGCTCGGCTCACTGGACGCGGCCCGCGGCTCGGCGAGGCTCATCGAGGACGGCAGCGAGCTCGAAGGCGAGATTGACATCTTCGGCAACCCCTGGGATGCGGAGTCGTGGGCTGCAAAGTCCTGGAGCGGTTCCGCGTGGACGGGCGGAACCTGGAACGGCAAGTCGTGGAGCGGCAAGTCGTGGAGCGGCAAGTCGTGGTCCGGCAAGTCGTGGTCCGGCAAATCCTGGTCCGGCAAATCCTGGTCCGGCAAGTCGTGGAGCGGCAAGTCGTGGTCGGGCAAGTCGTGGAGCGATGCCTTGTGGGCCGGCAAGTCCTGGTCCGGAGAGGTGTGGTCCGCGAGCGACTGGGACGGCGAATCTGGCTCGCCCTGATCACAGGCGAGCGCCCCGCGGTTACACCCCGCAGTTACACACAGGAGTCGATAAAGGATGGTCATGAGTGGCGCATAGTGCGAACAATATGGCGCGCTTGTGGCTGCTCGTCGCAGCCATTGGCGTCCTTGCGCTGACGCTTTTCGCATGGCCGGTAACCGGGTTGGACCCCACATCCTCGGAAATTCGTATCCCGTGGTGGGCGCTGCTGGCCTTGTTTGCCGTATCGGAGGTTGCGGTCGTCCACGTGTTCTTCGCCGGCGAGGCACATTCGTTCTCTCTCAGTGAGGTTCCCCTCGTCCTGGGATTGTTCTTTGCGGATCCGGTCACGGTGGTTGCGGCCTACGTCGCCGGCGCTTCACTCGCGCTCGTACTCTTTCGCCGGCAGCGTGCCGTAAAAGCCGCGTTCAACATCGCGAGCTTTGCTCTGCAAGCGTGCCTGGCCACCACGGTCTTCTACCTGATTCACGATCTCGAGGGACCGTTGCAGCCGATCTCTTGGTTGGCGGCGCTCGCGGCAACGATATGCGTCCTTGCAGCGGCGGATAGCTTGATCAACTTCGCGATTCGTCTCTCCGGTGCACGTCTCAGCCTTCGGGAGATGCTCACGACCCTCGCTATGGGAGCGATTGCGACCGTGATGGGCACCTCCTTGGCCCTTATCGCCGCCGTCATCTTGTGGACCGCGCCTCGCGCCGGTTGGATGGCCGCCGTGCCTACCTTGACGCTCTTTCTGGCCTTTCGCGCCTACTCGGGTCAGCGCCTAGAGCGAGTGCGAATGGTGGCGCTCTACGAGGCGACGCGACAGCTCCATGCCTCACCGGGCTTCGAGATGACGTTGAAGACGGCTACACGCTGCGTACGAGAGATGCTTGAAGCAGAGTTCGCCGAGGTGGTGGTCTTGATGCCGTCCGAGTCGTTCGTCTCCTCCCTCGATCACCGCGATGGCACTACCAGACAGGGCGAGGCCCACGACCAGCCGTGGTCCTCGAACATCCTTGCCGAGCTCGAGGCATTGACTGAACCCATCTTCGTCAGTTCCTTAGAACACGGCGAGCTGTTGCGATCACTCGTGCCCGACCGTCACATACGTAATGGGTTGTTGGCGCCTCTTCGAATCGACGGGCGGTTGACCGGTGCAGTGATCGTGGCCAACCGTCTGGGTGACGCTTCTTATTTCTCGGGTCTAGACCTGAAGACCTTGCAGACTCTCGCCGGCCACATCAGCGTGTCCCTGAGCAACTGCCGGCTCGAGGATTCGCTGAGTGAGGTCACGGAATTGAAGGAGCAGCTGCGGCATCAGGCTTTCCACGACGATCTCACTCACCTGGCGAATCGACTCCTGTTCGTCGAACGAGCCGAACATGCGCTGGAGCGTCGCTCCTCGAACGCTCATCTTGCGGTCGCTTTCATCGACATCGACGACTTCAAGACCTTGAACGACAGCCTGGGCCATGCAGCCGGTGACGCCGCACTCGTCGCCGCAGCCGATGCTCTGAGAAGTTGTCTGCGCCCCGCCGATACGGCCGCCCGGCTCGGGGGCGACGAATTCGCGATTCTCCTCGAGGATCTCGACTCCCACGACGACGTCCATGGGGTTGCGCAACGGATTCTCACGACCCTCCGCAAACCGATACGTGTTCAGGGACATCTGCTGCCTCTCCACGCAAGCTTGGGCTTCGCCGTCGCCCAGCCGGGCGATACCGTCGAGGCGCTCATGCGAAACGCAGATGCGGCCATGTATGCAGCAAAGCGAAACGGGAAGGACGGGTACGCCTTGTTCGAGCCCGAGATGCACCGCTCGGCATCCAAGCGGCTCGAGATGAAGAGAGGACTGTCCCATGCGCTCGAACGGGGGGAATTCGAGGTCTACTACCAGCCCATGATCCGGCTCGAGGACGAGCTCGTGATCGGTGTCGAGGCACTTCTCAGGTGGCGGCACCCGCAGCGTGGTTTGCTGGTGCCGGCGGAGTTCATTTCGCTGGCGGAGGAAACCGGTCTGATCCTGCCGATCGGTCAGTGGGTGATGAAGCAAGCGTGCGCTCAGTTGCCGTTGCTGGCCGAAGCTTTCGACAACGCCGACCTCAGCGTCTCCGTCAACCTCTCTCCTGCACAGGTCGAGGACCCGAGGCTGATTGCAAGCGTCGAGGACATGCTCGTGGACAGCGACATAGAGCCCTCGCGTTTGATCCTCGAGATCACAGAGAGCTCGCTCATGGACGACACCGGTGCCGTGGTGCTCGACGCCTTGTCGAAGCTCGGAGTGAGACTGGCGATCGATGACTTCGGCACTGGGTTCTCGTCCCTGAGCTATCTGGACCGCTTTCCGATCGACATCCTGAAAATCGATCGCACTTTCATCTGCAGCCTGGGTGAGGGCGAAGGCGACCCGACCTTGACGCGAGCCATCCTCAACCTGGGTGTCACCATGAACATGAGGATCATCGCCGAGGGAATCGAGACGCCACGACAGAACGCGATCCTCGCGGGGATGGGTTGCGATTTCGGTCAGGGCTACCTCTTTGCGCGTCCGAAGGCGCTGGCCGAGATCACCGATCCGCTCGAGCGCTCACTCATCGCGAAGTCGGCATCCTGAGCGACCCGGCTCTTGGGACCGAACGAGAGCCGGGCACGCAGCTTGGGAACAAGACGGGCTAAGCGGCCGGCCGGAGTTCCTCAGAGCCGGCTCGCGGCGGCCTCGTCTAACAGGAAGGTGGCATCGGGGTGGCCGGCTAGCAGTTGCACCGGGTAACGCAGATGATCGTCGTCCCCGTCGACGGCTCGTGCCACGGCGTCGGCCTTGGCCTCGCCCGTCACGACCAGGAGCACCGAGCGTGCCTTGGCGATGGCCGGTGGAGTGATAGTGAGGCCCTTCAACCCATCCGGCCGGTCGACCGGCAGGCAGAGGGAGCTCGAATCCATGAGCGCCGGCGAGTTGGGAAACAGCGCGGCGATGTGGTTGTCCTCGCCCATACCGAGGAGCATGAGGTCGAAGCCGCGCTCCACCACCGGAACCAGTTCGTCGTGATAGCTCCGAGCCGCATCGCGCGGTGGGTCCTCGCCACGCATTCGATGCACGTTGACCGCCCCGCCGCGCTCGAGCAACAAGCGGTTGGCCATTGCGAAGTTGCTGGCAGCGTCATCCGGCGGGACGCAACGCTCGTCGGAGAAGAAGATGTCCAGTCCCGAGAGGTCGGCATCAATCTCGGGGTAGATCGCCGCCGCCGCACCTCCTCCGGTGAGAACCAACGATCCGCCGGCGGTGATCAGGGATGCGACCTGGGCTGCGGCCTCGGCTGCGTAGCGCTCTGAAGGGAACACCTTGGTTGTGAAAGTCAAGTCGACCACACCTCGTCTAGGAATTCGGCGACGGCATCGGACAATTGATTCGGAGGAAAGCGCAGCTCGAAGAAAGTGCGCGCCTCTACCAAGCGGGAGTTGGGGAGCTCGCGCGTGAGGGCCTCGGCGTCTGACAAGGGATGCAAGAGGTCCCGGCGATGACCGATGACGAGCGCCGGCACATCCATCTTCTCGCGGTCACTGGGATGAGGCGCAATGCGTCCGGTCAGGAGACCGTGGAGGATCGCAGCGGATGGCCGCGGATCGCGGCTCAGTAGCTCACGAAAGGCATCCGGATAGACGCCCAGGTTCGCCGGCAGCCGTCGAACACCCCGTGCGAACCATCTCACGACCGGGGCAGCCTCTGCGTAGGCCACCGTCAGTGGAACGAAGATGGTCGCGGCCGCAATCGTCGCGCGCTCGAGCACCGGCATCTCGACGAAGATGGCGCGCGTCCGCCCGGGAGCATGGTTGACGACCTCGAGCGCGACGTTGGCGCCTAGCGATGTGCCCGCAACCACCGCCTCAGGGAGATCGAGGTGATCCAGAAGGGCGACCGCCTGACGGGCGAAGAGCTCCATCGTGTAGTGGCGTGAGTGGTCCGGTTTATCGCTCTGGCCGTGGCCGAGGAAGTCCATCAGGATGACTCGGTTGCCGCGCTCCGCCAGTACGTCGGCCAGGTAGTAGTGATGAGTGCGCGAGAACAAGAGTCCGTGCATCAACAAGATCGGCCTGGCGCGAGCGCCCTCCTTGCGGCCCCGTTGCTCGTAGGCGATCGAGAAACCGTCATAGGAGAAGTGCGCCATTGGCGCACACCTTACCTGCACCGAATTTGATTGTTAGGGAGGTCCTGTCCTGTGATCAGTCGGTCCGCACCGACTCGATCAGCTCTCTCTTGAGGATCTTGCCGGTTGCGTTGCGCGGCAGCTCGTCCATGATCTCGATGCGCTTCGGAACCTTGTAGGAGGCCAGCTCTTTCTTGCAGGTCTCTGTGACCTCGTCCTCGGTCACCTTCCCGGCGACGAAGGCGGCGAGAATCTGCCCGTACTCCTCGTCCGGCACACCTACGACGGCCACTTCATTGACCCCGTTGAGATCCTCGATCACCTGCTCGACCTCGACCGGATAGATGTTCTCGCCTCCGACCACGACCATGTCATCGGCGCGACCTTCGATGTACAAGAACCCATCGTCGTCGATGTGACCGAGGTCACCGATCGACATCCATCCGTCGTCGGTGCTCTTGGTGGACTCGCCCGAGATGTAGCCCTCGAACATGACCTTGCTGCGAATGTAGATCTCGCCCGTCTCACCGGGCGGCAGCACGTGATCGTCGGGGCTGACGACGCGCACCTCGATTCCGGGCACCGGTCGCCCAACGGTATGTCTGGCCTTGAGCATGTCTTCGGGCCTGGCGATGGCAACCCAGCCTGCTTCGGTCGAGCCGTAAAGATCGTAGAGAACGGATCCGAACAACTCCGTCGCCCCGCGCCGCACGTCGCTGCTGAGAACCGAGCCGCTCGCCATGACCACCTGCAAGCTCGACAAGTCGTAGCTCGACTTCACCTCGTCGGGCAGCGACAGGATGCGACGCAGCATGACCGGAACGAATGCTGCAGCGGTGCAGCTGTAATCATCGATGAGTTGAAGCGAGCGCTCGGGCTCGAACTTCTCCGGTAATACGAGTGTTGCACCGAGAGCGGTGGCCAGAGTGAAGGTGGCGAGCCCAAAGGAGTGGAATAGCGGCGCAGGGCAGTAGACGACGTCATCCCTGTGATACGGCACGACACTCAGGAGGTCGGAAAGCACCCCCAAACCCGAAGCCGATGCGTTGCGCGAGGCCGCTTTCGGGGTTCCCGTCGTCCCGGAGGTCTGGATGATGACCTTGGGCGTGCCCTTGTGACGAACGAAGGGGCCGGGCGGATGCTCTCCGTGTTCGGCGATCAGTTCCTCGTATCGGGCTGAGCCGGCCAGAGCATCCTTCGCGTCTCCGACCGCGATCAAGGGAATGGCTTCCGGAGCACACTGGGTGACGGCGTCGGCATGTGCGGTGTCGTAGAAAAGGACCAGCGGGTGCGAGTTACGGATCGTCGCCGTGAGCTCATTTGGCTTGGCCCAGGTGTTGAGGGGACACGCGACCACGCCCACTCGTTGTGCCGCCAGGATGACCTCGACCATCTCGCGCCCGTTTCTCAGGAGGAGGGCGACGTGGTCTCCGGGACCGACGCCGACTGATCTCAAAGCGTGAGCGACACGGTTGACGCGTTTGTCGAGTGCGCGCCACGAGATGCTGCCGCGGCGGTCGTGGAGGGCCGGCTTGCCGCCGACCGTGACGGCATTCATCTGGCTCAGGATTCCCAGTGACGGTCCGCGACCAATCAGCCAGGGGAGTGCGGCTGTGACCCCCAGTGGACTCTTCGGCCCGAGCGCGCCCGCCTTCAACAGACGAACAAGCGTGTTCGGGTGCACGATCTCGGCGATCTGCCCCAGTCCCCCCAAGGGTAACCCCATCCCTTAAACCCTTCCTTTCAGTTAGTGGGCCGAAGGCTACCCCTTAGTGTTCAGCTCTGAGCTCCAGGTTCTCACTCGGTTCTCACTCACCTCCCATCGGCCGTGAAAGCATGGATCTTGCCCCCACGGCGGGCGCCTCTCTGGCGGCCTCGAGACAAAGATCCATAGCACTCGGCACCGCGCCAGGAGCGGCCGGCTCTCGGGGTCCGAGGATGCGCTCTCTGATGTCGTCTCGCAGACGAGGCCGCTCGGGGACGTAGTCGCGCCCGTCGGGCCGGACGAACACGATTTCACCGTCGGGAGCGCCGCGGATGCCCCAGCCCCCCTCGTGCACCAGGCGATGGTGGTGTCTGCATAACAGGATCAGGTTGTCGAGCTGAGTGGGCCCCTCGTGGGGCGTCCAATGTCGAACGTGATGGGTATGAACGAACCGTCTTCGCTCGCAGCCCGGGAAGCGACAGCACCCGTCTCGCTTCACCACCAGCCGCCTGAGCCAGGGCGGCGGCGTCCTCGTCTTCCTGCCCACTCCCAGCGACCGGCCCCCGTCGTCGTTGACCACCACCTGCAGCGAACAGTCGCAGGCGAGCCGCCGCACGGTCTCGGGGGCGAGCTCGCAGCCGCCCTCGATCATGGCTCCGCCGCCGTCGCCCACGAGCGCCGAGGCCTCGACGTGGACCACGATGGTCGCCCTATCGGGGTCCTGGTCCTCGGCCACCAAGGTGCCCGCCAGCTCGACCAGGGCATCCGCGCCCCGCCGCTCGAGGGTCTCGTAGGTTCCCTCGGGCGACTTGGGCATGGCCTCGGCGAGGCGGCTGAGCGCCTTGTCGACCACCGCGCCCTGCTCCGCCGGGAGCCGTCCAGAGATCTTGAGAAAGCGGCTCTGGGGGTCCCACCACCACAGCAGTTTGCGCCGGTCGTGGTCCTCGTCGGCCTCCTCGGCCGTGACCCGCCGGAGCGAGCGGCGCCACGCCCTGAGCTGCTCGACGTGCATGCCTCGGGCCCGCTCGGCCCACTCGGCGTCGCCGTCCGGCGCGACGAAGTCGACCAGGATGCACACTTGGGTGAGGCTCAGCGCACCCTCGTCGAGTGCCGCCGCGATCGCCGGCAGGGCCCCGAGCGCCGAGGCGACCGCGACCTGTCTGCGGGCTTCGGAGCGCGCCAGCCGGCAGCGCCACGCGACCCACTCGACCAGCGAGGGCGAGCCGTCGACCATCCAGACCCTGGACTCGTCGGCCGCCCGGATGATCTTAAGGATCTGGGCGTCGACCGTCGCCCGCAGCGCCGAGAGCTGCTCGAGGGCGTCGGTCTGCTGGTCGTGCAGCGCCTCGTCGGGGGCCTGGTCCATGACTCACAACCTATTGAGGCGATGTGACAGGTTTCGGCCGATTTCGTGGGTTCCACAGGACTTTTTTTGGAAGAAGACCGGCGGGGGATTCTCGACACAGGACCCCCCGAAACCAAAGCCGGCAATTGGTCGCCTACGAACCAATTCCCGGCGCGCGATGCGATCTAGTTGCTGGTGCGGGTCAGCCGGGACTGGATCTGGCGCACCGGGTAGTCGACCGTGTCGCCCAGCGAGAACATCCCGAGCGCCCGCCAGGGCCCGCCGCCGATCCGCCACT